>CAMVFZ010000001.1 GCA_947166905.1 uncultured Prevotellaceae bacterium
TTTTTGATATTAGCTATTATGAAAAAACAAAAAAGTCAGAGGATATGTTTATACCACAACAGAAACAAGTCATTAATTTATAGTTAACGTTTTCAGCCCGGAGCGTTCGCTCCGGGCTTTTCTTTGACAGGTGTCAGGAAGATGGGTGCTAGACCTGACTACGGAGTGACGGTGGTGCCGGAGGAGAGGGTGAAGGGGCAGATGCGGACGGAGGCGGTGCCGGAGCGGAGGGCGGAGAAGGCGTTGGTCAGCTTGGGAATCATGCCGTCGGAAATGGTACCATCGGCCTTGAGAACCTCAAAATCCGCAGCAGTAATAGCCGGAATAACGTTACCGGAAGCATCCAGAACGCCATCCTTCTCAAAACAAAGCAAAAGCTCAGCGCCAAGAGCAGAAGCCACAGACGCAGCAACAGTATCCGCATTAGTATTCAAAAGCTGGCCCGAGCCATCATGATTGATCGGAGACAACACCGGAGTAATACCCTGATCCAGAAGACTGCAAAGAACGGCACAGTTCACAGAAGCCGGAGTAACATCACCAACGAAGCCATAATCAACACCATCCAGCGGAGCACGCCTACTGGCACTAATAACATTGGCATCGCAGCCAGACAGGCCCATCGCATTACAACCAAGAGCCTGCAAGGAACTAACTATCAGCTTATTGCACCAACCCGCATAAGCCATCGTCACCACCTGAAGAGTATCAGAATCCGTCACACGACGGCCAGCAATCTTGACCGGAGTCTGCCCCAACGCCTCCTGAAGACGCGAAGCCATAGCCCCACCGCCATGCACCAGAACCTTCTGACCCGGAAGCGCAGCAAACCGCGCGCAAAAATCCTGCAACGCCGCGGCATCATCAAGCACATGCCCGCCTATCTTGACAACCTTTATCATAGCGACTCAAGCATTCTCTTAAGCACAGTCTGCGCCGATATCACCCTATTGGCAGCCTCAGGAATCACCAGAGAACGAGGCCCCTCGATAACATCGTCACTAACAATCATATTACGCCTAACCGGCAAACAATGCATAAAGAAAGCATCATTTGTAAGCGCCATCTTCTCTGAAGTAACCGTCCAGGAACGATCCTGGCTAAGAACCTGGCCATACTGCTCGTAAGAAGCCCAGTTCTTGGCATAAACGAAGTCAGCGCCCTCAAGAGCCTCATCCTGATTATGCAGGACAGTAACACCCTTGGTAAACTCCGGAGCAAGATCGTAACCCTCTGGATTGGCAATAACAAAATCATATCCAGCCATATCCATACCCTCCGCAAAAGAATTGGGCACAGCCTGCGGAAGAGCCTTCGGATGCGGCGCCCAGGTCATAACAACCTTGGGACGAGCCTTGGTCTTATGCTCCTCTATGGTAATAATATCCGCCAACGTCTGCAAAGGATGACGAGTAGCCGCCTCCATACTGAAGACCGGACGACCGGAATACTTAATAAACTGATTCAGAATCACCTCGTTATAATCATCCTCCTTACTCTTGAACTGAGCAAAAGAACGCACGCCGATAACGTCACAATAGCAGCCCATCACCGGAATAGCCTCCAGAAGATGCTCGCTCTTGTCACCATCCATGATCACTCCCCTCTCAGTCTCCAACTTCCACGCACCCTGGTTCACATCCAGAACAATAACGTTCATACCAAGATTCATGGCAGCCTTCTGCGTACTAAGACGCGTACGCAAACTATTGTTAAAGAACACAAGAAGAGCAGTCTTGTTCTTGCCAAGTTCCTGATTACCAAAGGGATTCTTCTTTATCTCAAAGGCCTCCTTAAGGGCCTGGTTCAAATCTCCCAGCTGATTTACAGAGGTAAATACTTTCATTTCGTAAGTTCTTTCCAAGCGTTAACAAATCTTTCTGCAGTTGCCAAATCAATGGTAAGCGACGGCAACAAACGAATCACTGAAGCCCCGGCGGCACCGGTAAAGAAATGCTTTTCAAAAAGCAACTTATCCCTAAGGCCGATGTACTCTTCCTTAAGCTCCAGACCAATCATAAGGCCCCTTCCGCGATACTCCTTAAGAGCCTTATCGCCCTCGAAAGCCTTTTTAAAGTAATCGCCCACCTTTGCAGCATTCTCTACAAGATGCTCCTCCTGCATAATCTCCAGCACAGCGATGGCAGCCGCACAAGCCAGATGATTGCCACCGAACGTAGTCCCCAGCATGCCGGACTTAGCCTTTATAGCCGGAGAAATAAGCACACCACCAATCGGGAAGCCATTTGCCATACCCTTTGCCGATGTTATGATATCGGCACGGATGCCGGCGTGCTGATGGGCATAGAAAAGGCCGGTACGGCCGTAGCCGGACTGGATCTCATCCGCAATAAGCAAAGTACCCGTCTTGTCGCAAACAGAACGCAAGCCCTGCAGGAATTCGTCCGTAGGCTCATAAATGCCGGCGACGCCCTGGATACCCTCTACGATAACGGCGGCGAACTCGCCCTTAATAAGAGCCTTCTCTACGGCCTGGAGGTCGTTCAGCGGCACAAACTGCACATTGGAAGTAGCATTGAAAGGCGCGCGGATGGCCGCATTGTCAGTAAGAGCCACAGCGCCGGAAGTACGTCCGTGGAAGGCCTTGCAAAAGCCCAGCACCTTGCTCCTGCCAGTCGCAAAAGAAGCCAGCTTAAGGGCGTTCTCGTTTGCCTCCGCTCCGCTGTTGCAAAGAAAGAGCAAATAATCGTCGTAACCGCTGGCCTTGCCCAGAAGTGCCGCCAACTTATCCTGAAGGCCGTTCTGCACGGCATTGGAATAGAAGCCCAGCGTACCCGCCTGCTTGCAAAGCGCCTGAACGTAGTGAGGATGGCAATGGCCCACGCTAATCACCGCGTGGCCGCCGTACAAGTCTGTATACTCAGTACCATCGGCATCCCAAAGCTTGGTGCCGAGTCCCTTGACGGGCTCTATATCCCAGCGTTTATATACATTGAATAAGTCCATATCAGAAAGCCAATGCTTTAAGCCGGAGGCCGGTATCTTCCGGCAATCCCAGCATAAGGTTCATATTTTGTACAGCCTGCCCCGATGCCCCCTTGAGCAAATTGTCAATGACCGATGTAATCACCAGACGGTCACCGTGCTTCTCAAGGCTTATCAGGCACTTATTGGTATTGATCACCTGTTTGAGGTCTGCCACACCGGGATAAAGGAAGGTAAACGGCTGACCCATATAATAATCGGCATACAATGCCGATGCCTCCTCTATACTTAACCTGCAGGCAGTATGAAGGGTTGCAAATATTCCGCGGGTGAAGTCTCCCCTAACCGGCACAAAGTGCAGCTCGCCACCGGGTTTAAGGTTGCGGTTAATCTCCAGAAGATGCTGATGCTCAAATACTTTGTAAGCAGACATATTGCCACTGCGCCAGCTAAAGTGAGACGTAGCGCCAAGCTTTACTCCGGCGCCGGTACTGCCAGTAACGGCGGTAATCTCTACGTCATTCTTAAGCAGGCCGGCTGATGCCAACGGCAGCAGCGCCAGCTGAATGGCCGTTGCAAAGCAGCCGGGGTTGGCCACCTTGGACGCTTCCTTGATGCGCTCTTTCTGCCACTCCGGGAGGCCGTACACGTAACCATCGGACTGGTCACGAAAATCCTGGGCCAAATCAATTACTTTGAGGCCGGCAGGTGCAGAGTTGCTGGCCCAAAAGTCCCTGCTCTTGCCATGCGCTCCGCACATGAAAAGAACATCTATGTCGTTGATATCCAGCTTCTCACAAAACTTAAGATCAGTCTCTCCGTAGAGGCCCTCGTGCACCATGGCAACCGGCTCGCCAGGATGGCTTTCAGACACCACCTGGGTAACCTGTACCCCCGGATGGTTGACAAGGATACGCAGCAGTTCCCCTGCCGTATATCCTGCTCCGCCTACAATTCCTACCTTTACCATGGCTACTTCTCTCCGGGATGATGAATTTCAAGGTGCTCTGCAGGGTCAAAAAGAAGGCCGGTGCAGATACACATCTTATAGTCGTGGCTTACCAGGATGTCAAAATGACGGCAGCCTACACAGCCTTTCCAGAACTCAGGATCGTCCGTTAGCTCAGTGAACGGAACCGGACGGAAGCCGAACTCATAGTTCATCTTCATTACGGCAGCACCTGTGGTTATAGAGAAAATCTTGGCGTCCGGGAACAACTTGCGGGACAGCATAAATGTCTGTTCCTTAATAAGTTTAGCTATTCCCATGCCACGGAATTTATGTGCGACGATAAGGCCGGAGTTGGCAACGAATTTTTTTCCTCCCCAGGACTCGATGTAAGAGAAACCGGCGAATTCACCCTCGTCGGTAAGGGCGATGACAGCCTTCCCTGCCACCATTTTCTGAATTATATATTCCGGCGTCCTGTTGGCAATGCCGGTCTTTCTTTCAAGAGAAGAGGTGTAAATCTCGTCACAAATCTCCTGGGCGTATTTGCTGTGGCTTGCATCGGCCACCATTACATTAATATGCATACTTCTTGAATATTTCGGCTGCAAATATACAAACTTTTGAATATTTACCATAATATTTTACAGAAAACTCACATTTTCTGCATATTATACAGTATTTTTGCATATTCTCCGGTCTTTGCACAAGTCCGGCCGTCGCGAATCCGGCGAATGGGCAGGAATAGTAGGCACCTCGCGTCCTGCAGCAATAATAGAAGGGCTTATTACTTGGTTTTGTAAACCAGGTTGGCGTCCTTTATCATCTTACGGTAGTAGGATGATACGTCGCGCCAGTGGTAATAGGGATAACAATCGGTCTTCACAGGGATACTTGTCTCATTCTCGTTCATCAGGAACTTGACCAGTATATCTTTGGACTTAGGCTTGCGATAGAAGATCAACTGAATATTCGTAGCCATCGGTATAAGGCGGATGATAGAGAATGTGGTATGGAGGTTCTCCATATCGTCCGTTGCGCCGATAGCTTCCTGGAAGCCAAGGACATAAGAGAATGGCAACACTACGCTGTCGTGGCCAAAACGCAGGCGAAGCCCCTTTTCGCCGGAGGCGATCATGGCGTCGGCCTCGTCCAGGAAGTTCTGCAAAAGCGGATAAACGCGCAGATAGCTCTTCTTGGAACCGGGCATAAGGCCCTCCCAGAGGCACCAGGCCGCATTGTATGAGCGGAAGCCATTGATCATTCCCTCCTCTCCAAAGACATCGTCAAACTTGAGGTTGAGCTCCGGAAGGCAGTACATGTCGGCGGCTACATTATAGAAGTCATCGGCAAAAGTGTACACGCCGTCTTTTTTCTCTGGCCATTTTTCAAAAAGCGCCTTTGCTTTGTCGGGATCCGTAAACATAGATTCCATATTATGGCTCCAGCTCATCATCTTCCTGCGGAACTTCTTTAGCTTGTGATAAAGCTCGTCGTCCGTAGGGCAATCGGGCACTTCGATAGTTTTATTGGCCTTGATATAGTAGAGGTCCTCTTCCTTGGCATCCATTGTAATGGACAGATCCGGGTTAAGGGTTTTGAGCTCTTCGCAGAAGTTCTCCATACTGCGGATAACGCGTTTGGAGGTGGATGAATTGGCATATACGGTAAGCGGCTGGCTTAGCAGAGCCTCGTAATTGCTGTACATCCTTTTGGCGATTGCCTTGTGCTGGCGGCCACCCAGAGGGGTAAGACTGCCTTCCTTTCCCTTGGCATCGGTAGCCGCAAGTATAATACGGTTGCGAACATCTTTGCCATATTCTGTCAGCAGGCCAAGAGTCAGGGCGGAATCAAGTTGCTTTACCAGGCGGCGATAATGCTTGTCGCTGGTCATGTATCTTGCTCCGTGGCGGCCGTAATGGCTGATGTAGAACGGCTCGTAGCCGGCCGGGGCAGGCGTAAGGTGCCCTGTGGGAACGGAATAATTTACATAATTACCCGCAGCAAGATCAATGTGGGAGAGAAGTTCTTCGCGGGAAGTCTGGGCGGCGGCGCTCAATCCAAGAAGCAGCAGGCCCAATAAGGCAAATCTTATTTTTGACATGTTTGACAAGTAATATTTCCACAAAATTAAGAAAAAAGAGACAAAAATCCTTATCACCCGCAGCCCATCCCCCGCAAGCGCTTTACTTCCGGCGAGCGTATGGCTCCGTAGGGCTACCCTATCCGTAGTTTTATGCGGAAGCCTCTGGATGTAGGTTCTTCTATGATTTCACTACAGAGCGCGCGCAACTTGTCCATGGAAGGATGATCGGCCTTGAGCGGTGAAGTCTCCAGCCCCTCAACCATAAAGTCCACGAATGTATCCATAGACAATTCGCTGAAGGTGATACGCTCTGTGATGGGAATATATTCGGCCATGATATCCTTGAGCATAAGATCCGTCAAGGCAAGGGCCTTGTCGCATTTGTCTGCAATATTGTATTTGACGCAGAACTGCCTTATCCGGCTCTCCATATCAAGGTAATCGAAGTCTTTGCCCTCTATCTGGAAAACTTCCTTGCGAATACGCTGTACAAAGGCCTTTGTGGCACTATGCACCGGCGACTCAAAGATCTGCTGCGGCGTTCCATCCTCGTAGATGATACCATCCTGCATATAGAAGATACGGGTGCTGACGTCACGAGCGAACTTCATCTCATGGGTAACTATCAGCATGGTCATACCTTCCTTTGCCAACTGACGGATTACACTGAGCACCTCCCCCACCATGGTCGGGTCCAGGGCCGATGTGGGCTCGTCAAAGAGTATGACCTCAGGCTTCATGGCCAGACAGCGGGCAATGGCTACGCGCTGCTTCTGACCGCCGGACAGATTGGACGGATAGACATCGGCCTTCTCTGCCATTCCAACCTTGCGAAGCAGGGCCAGACCTTGTTCGCGGGCCTTTTCTGTGCTTTCCTTATGTATTTTACAAGGGGCGTATATCACATTTTCCAGCACCGTCATGTGGTCAAAGAGATTGAAGCTCTGGAAGACCATACCCATCTTCTGACGCATCTTATGTACCGGATAGTTTTTCTCCAGTATATTTTCTCCATTAAACAATATACTTCCCCCTGTAGGAGGATCAAGCAGATTCAGGGCCCTGAGTAAAGTGCTCTTTCCTGTTCCAGAGGGGCCGATGATACTGATTACTTCTCCCGGTCGTATTTCGCAGTTCACGTCTTTCAGTACCTGAACATTGCTGCCATCGGGATTATGATATATTTTGCTGAGGTGAGAAACAGTAATCATAGCACATTCTTTTTAGGTGAAGCAAGTTTAATCAGCGCGCCGATAAGCCATACCAGCAGGAAGTACAGAACTGTTACGAACAGCAAGGGGACGATGGCGTCAAATGTACGGCTGCGAATGATATCACCCGCCCTTGTAATATCCTGAATTGCTATATAGCCAACGATTGATGTTCCCTTTAGCAACGATATGCACTGACCTTTGTACAAAGGAAGGCCAATTCTGATCGCCTGGGGAAGAACAATGTTGAAGAAGGTTTGCGATTTGGTAAAGCCTAAAGCCAGGCCGGCCTCTGTTTGCCCGTAAGGAATGGCGTCAAGCGAGGCTTTGTAGATATTGCTGACTCCGGATGCAAAGAAAAGCGCAAAGGTAATTATGGCCACAATGTCCGGAGAAACTCCCGTATTGGAAAAGACTACATAAAACATGATTAGCAGCAGCACCAGTTCCGGGATACCGGCAATGAAACTGCGGTACACTGCCGAACAAGAGCGAACCCACTTGCGGCGGCTCTTCATCATTGAATACAGTCCAACGCCAAGTATAGATCCAAGAAGGATGGCCAGTATGCTGATTTTCAGGGTCTTAAGCAAGCCATCAACAATAAACCGCCAACGGTTCTCTACGATTAGGGTCTTGTGGATTCCCTTCTTTATCCAGGCAATGATACCATGGCTCTGGGCCTGGACATCATGGTCCAAAACGAAATAGGCCGTGTGGTAAGAATGATATGGCTCAGAGAACAGGAATTTCTCTTGCCTTTCCGGGGTAACGAAGACAACTCCACACATAACATCGGCCTGTCCAGACTGAACAGCCATAAAGCCGCTGGCATTGTCGTAAAGCTTTACTTCCAAGGGCCGATGCAGCTCCTTGGCCAATTCTCGCAGCAAATCAATCTCTATTCCATACCACTCCCCATCTACAAGGAAGGAGATTGGCGCCGTCGGAAGAACTGTCGCTACGCGTAATGGCTTACCGGAAGCTTCTGACGGAATATGGGCATAGGATTCCGCCTCTGCATACTTGTCTGTCAGCCAGAAATCCTTGAGCTTCTGCATGGTACCATCTTCAATCAACCTGCGCTGAACGGCGTTATAGGTCTGGACAAGCTCCGAATCTTCTTTTCCAAACAGGAAAGCCGTCGGGTAAGACTGATCTCCCAGCATGGCTATCTTTATGCCGTTCTCTTTTCTTATGATGGCATTGTAAACAACCTCGTCGTACATAGCAATCTCTGTCCGGCCGCTAAGGAGGGCCTGCAGCAGGTCGCTTGATGATTTATAAAGCTGGCAGTTGATATCCTTGCGGGAGCTTAATTCCGGTTCATATGCACAGCCTGCGATTGTAGCGACACTGTGCCCGGAGATGTCGTCATTGCAATTAAGCACTATGGTTTGCTTTTCCCGGCCGCATGATGCCAAAAGCAATGCAGATACAATTAATAGTACAATCTTTCTCATTTGTGGTTCTAGAATCTATAGCAAACGGTTCCGGTGGCTATCCAGTCATTCATTCCTACCTTAAGGCCAATTGCGGAATTGAACTGGACGTCGTTAAGCAGGGCGTTCAGTGAAAGGATGAAATGGTCGTTGATATTGTAAACGGCAGAGGCTCTAGCTACTGCGGTAAGGAATATCTTATGTTTGGGGTCTACGGACTTTAGGATTTCTGTATTGATTGATGTGCCGTCGGGCAAGGGAAAATCGATTGCGGCGGTTACGAAGCTACGTGTAAAGAATACCACAAGCGGGGCTGCAGAGGCGTGGAGTAGCAGTTTTCCACGATTGGGGGTATAGTTGTATCCGTATCCTATACCGGCGGCTGCCTGGTAAAACTCCAGCTTCTTAAGTCCGCCAAGCATGGCGCTGAGCATTTCATTCTTTGAATTCAGGTCTGCGTTAAGGTACAGGCCATATACGGTGACTGATCCGGAAGAGCGCTTTTGGATAAGGCCGTTACCCATGGCTGCTGGCAGGGAGTATCGCCTTGAGTTGAACACAAAGTAGCCATTGATTATTGTTGCATTTAGCCTTGTGTCGCCTTTGTTTACGTTTGCGATCTTGGGGGTGGCGGATGCGTCCATGTAGCCATGCATTCCGTCTGCGGAGTGGCGTCTGAATTCTATGCCTACGGAGTTGTTAAGGAAGGAGAAGTTGAAGTTCCTTGAATATCCGCTGGAGATGTTGAAAGAGTATTTTACGCTTATGGCCCTGTATCCTACGGCCAGGGCTACGTTGCCGTTTAGGCCGGATTTCATGTGTATGTGCAGATCTTTGTACGTTGGTATGTCATTGCCTTTTACGGTTGTGTTTATTCCGGCAAAACTTGTTGTCGCGGCAACCATGAAGCCGTGCTTTGGCGGGGCCAGGAAGTTAGTATCCAGGCCGGCTTTTGCCCTGTCGTCAAGGAAGCTTCCTACGGCTGTCAGGTGCCGTTCCAGCCATGTTTCCTGGGCGGATAGTTTTACGGTTCCCAAAAGGATGGCTACAGAAATCCCAAGGATTAGTTTTAGTCTAAGGTTCATTGTCAAATATGCAGTTTTGCAAGGATTACCGTAAAATTAGTCATTTTTACCCCAAAAAGCAAAAATTTTATCGGTGATTTGTGTTTTTCATTGGAAATCAATACCTTAACAAGGATAAGCTTTAAGGAAAGCCCTCAAAACCATCGCAGGAGTGTAATACTCCTTCAGAATAATGCCTTTGGCTGCATAGATAATCATTTTCACATGCCAAATAATACAAAATATTGAGACATTTATCACATAAAATAACTATCTTTCGGAGTTAAACAACTAAAACATAAACATGAAAAAGACAATTATTCTTGCATTGGCAGTCCTGGTATCAGGTCTGACAGCGGTCGGCGCTCCTAAGGCTAAGACAGTAACCGTAACCACTGGAGCGGAGTTCATTAAGGCAATTGCCAGCAACACTACCATCATCATCGACGCTGAGTTCATCAACATCACAGAGGCAATATACGGCCTTGAAGATGAGAATCTTTACTCAGAGAGCGCAGAGGAAGAGACCCGCAACGTGTTCTGTATTGGCGAGTTCGACGGTCCGGAATTCCACATCAACGCCGTTCAGAACCTAAAAATCAGGGCTGGACAGGATGTTGTTTCCATTGTTTGCAATCCCCGCTACGCAGATGTAATCAACTTCAGCAACTGCGAGAACGTTACACTTGAGGGCATCACCTTTGGCCACACAGATGAAGGCTACTGCTCACAGGGTGTGCTTGGCTTCTATGGCTGCAAGAACTTCGAAGTCCTGGACTGCGACCTCTACGGCTGCGGCACAGAGGGTATCGGCGTTTATTCATGCGAAGGCATGTACTTCAAAGGAATGAAGATTCGTGACTGCTCTTACCATATCATGCACCTTAGCCAGAGCCAGGGTATAAAGTTCGACAGCTGCCAGTTCTTCCGCAACCGCGAATTCGATCAGGTAAACGTCTACGAATGCGAGAATGTACTGTTTGAGAACTGCATGTTTGCTAACAACACCGGCAACCTGTTCAACATCCAGAGCCCCGTCGTTTTAAAGAATTGCGTTATCCTTCACGACGGAATGTTCATGGGCGAGACAGAGTATATCCAGTGGAATAACTGCATCACAGAAGAATACTTCCACAACGAGCAGGCACTTGGTTAAGGGTTAAATCTCAAACTCAATTTCCCGGGAAGACAGGATGATTTTCTCATCGCTAGTCCCCCCAATTCATATCATTGATATCTCCGGAAACAATCAGCACGTTGTTTCCGTATTCCAGTTGAATAACCTCGTTTGTTTTCTTTACGGTCATACAAATGTACAAAAAAGTTTGTTAGCAACATTAATAACACAATACTATGGAAATCAAAGCAATCCGAATGTTCGACGGTGGTTTTATGAACCAGCAGTTTGCCTTCGGCGGAGAAGGCAAAGAAGGAACGGACGAACAGATCATCTACCGCAGCAGCCTTCAGAATTTTCTCATTGACACCGGCTCCGAAGTAATTCTGGTTGATACGGGTCTGCCCGATGGATTCCCGGCACCCGCCAAAAAACTTGGCGCTCCGCTTTATATGGGCGAGAAATTGAAAGATTATATGGAGGCTTTTGCCGAGCTTGGATACAAGCCAGAACAGGTGACTAAGATCCTTGTCACCCACAAGCATCCTGACCACACAGGCGCCCTGCAGCACTTCCCCAACGCCAAAGTCTATATTTCGCCCGAGGATGCAGATGCGATGAAGTTACCCGAAGGCGGAAACATTATCCGCGCAGATTATAAGGAATCATACAAGATCTTTCCCCACGCACAGAAGGTTGCCGATGGCATCTGGTTCATAGAGGCAAAGGGTCACACCAAGGGTAACAGCATCATTATTGCCGAGCTGGATGGTCTCTATTATATGTTCCACGGAGACGTAACCTACTGTGATGCAGCCCTTAAGGCCAATAAGCTCTCCATCGTCTTTGAGGACGTCGCTGCCGCCCGTGAAACCCTTGACCGTGTGCGCGAATTCATCAAAAACAACCCTACCGTCTATCTTTCCACTCACTGCCCCGAGGGCTACGAGAACCTTGAGATGAAACGGGTAATGACACTTTAGCCTAGCAGTTCCTTTACTTTAACCTTGACTTCCTCAACTGAAAGCTGTTTAGGAAGGTATTTCACCGGATGGCAGTATAAAGTAGAAGCTTTAATTTACTTTCGTTTGTAGTGCGAGGTTTGCGTCTCGGGCTCGCCATTTTCACCAGGAGTGGTCGAGGTCAGCTCCATTTTGTTGCGTGTCAGGTCAAAGCTACCCATGCGGGCTGCCCGTGGATTGGATTCAAAATACTGCTTCGTATCCCTTTCATAATAATCCGACAGGTTCTTGATATAGGACGCAACCGCCTCTTTCATATTCTCGCTCACGCTGATTCCAGTAGTATCTATCACAGTTTTAATGGATGCTGCGTCATAGAATCGGATAAGCGAGTCTTTCTGGATTTCCCATTTTCCTTCAATGGAGTAGCTCACCTTAATCTTACCACGGAATTGCCATGCGTTATATAATGTGGTGTCACGGACCTCGAAGGTATTATCGGCCCGGAATTCAATTTCACTGAAGACAGAGTTGTTAACGCTTTGGGAGTCGATCCAAGTACCCACAAGGTCACGCTCGTTCAAGGGGGCGTTCTTATTTTCCATCTGTTTTACAAACCCGTTCAATTCCTCGTCCGTAATACCCATTAGGAACATGTTCTCCTCGTTCATATCGCTCCAGCTTTGTATCATACTGTTCATTTCGCTGATTTTGTTAGGAGTGACATCAAGGTAATAGCGTATAGCCTTATCCTTCATCTTGGCTGTCAGGTACTGCCCCCAGACACCCCACAAGGTATACGACTGTGTGTAATCGTTAACTGCAACCTGATTATACATTTCCTGCTCGCTGACGGGGCCTTTCCAGTAAAATGAAGTGTTTAAATGATCCAGCCAGGCGCGTCTTGCATAATAAAAGGACTGCACGTTTTCTATAAACCGCATATTGTCCAGATTACTCCAGGCATCCATGCTGCTGGAGAATATCTTTTCCGTAGATTCATTCAAACTGCTTTTCTGTTCTGTGTCGATGAGTATCCTCAGGGAACCGCTAATAGCTTCTTCCAGCCTTTCCTGGTCTGCAGCCTCCGGCTTGTCCATATATTCCAAAAAATACTTGACGCTCTCGTAGTTCTTCTCCAGCTCATCCCTGGACGCCTCCATCGATTTTATGGTGGTATTAATATCGTGAATTACCATCATTGCCGTCTGCCGCTGGGCATCTTTCTTCTTATTGGCATTAACCCACGCCGTGGTACCAAAGGTCAGGGCGATGGATATAGTAGTACCCAGAAGACTGGTCAGGAAGCCGCTCATCCACGGGGAGAGAGTCCATTTTTTAGTTTTGTCACTCATTACTTATATGCTATTTCGGTCGGAACATACAAATATACAACTAAATAAATAAAAAGATAGTATCTAAGAATCCCTATTTTTAGCGATTTCACAGGAGGGAAACGATCGGTAACTTTGCATCTGGAATAATCAAAACAGTTACTATATGAAACTTCTAAGCAAAATTTTCAGCAACGCCCGCAAGCCGGAGGGTTTCTGGGGACGGATGATGGTGGCGGAGCCAACCTGAAGCGCCTGATGCAGCGCAGCCCTAAAGCCAAAGTGACAGGCGTGGACTACTCCCCTGTCTCCGTAGAAAAATCAAGGAGTGTAAATGCCGACGCAATCGCCATTCATCAGAAAGACGCCAAGCACTGGCTGGCCGTTACTGCTGTGGCAAGAGATTAATCAGTTTCTGGACAGCTTCCTCCGGGAGTCTTCTGTGCTCGGCCATATCTAACATGTGTGGAACTTTGGAGGCATAGTACGGAAGCAAACGCTTCACAAACTGGGCGTGTACCTCCGGGTCCGATGTTCCCAGATAGGCAGGCAGAAAGGCATTCCAATGAGCATTCAGGGTTTCCGTGGTAACGTGGAAGAGATGCTCGGCCATAGCCCTTCTCATATTGTGGCACATAGTCCACATCAGGCTCAGGTCCCACTCAGGTTCTCCGAAGGCGAACTCCCCTACGTCAATCCACCAGATGTGCGCACCATTGGTGATAATATTGCCAATCTGAAGGTCTCCATGGACACAATAAGGCGTATCCGGGACGCTTTCCAAAAAGAACAGGGCGCGCCGTTTATACTCTTCCGGCACCATATCCTTTTCCAGGTAGAACTGCCTAATGCGATCCTTGTAAGAGCGTAGCCTGGTAGTATCGGCCTTAGTTTCATGAAGTTTACGGGCCTCCCTGGCAAAGGTAAGGGATATTTCCTCCAGACGGTCCGGTTCTTCAGATATTATACGGGCGAAAGAACGCTTTCCCGGAATGAACTCGTATTCTGCTCCAAAGCGCTCCCCGTCTGTCACAAGGCAGATGGGCTCCGGCGTAGAGATCCCCAATTCAAAGACCGCGCGGGCCGTCAGGAATTCAGCCCTGGCACTATCGGCCTCGAAGCCCGGATTGTAGAGTTTAGCCAGCGTATTGCGGCTCTTGTGTTTGTAGGAAACGGCCGTTCCGCCCTCTCCGGTACGGACATACTCGTTAATGTCAATAGTTCTGTATTCACTCATAATCAAAGACTTTCCCTACAAATATAATAATTTTAAGGCAATGCACCGATATAGGAAACGCAAATACCCCAGGAGTGTTGCCCGCAATGACGCTTGCTCAAGAATGCTACTGACTATTTCAAAAGCCAAGATACGAAGAAACGGAAGCCGCGGCTGACTTCCGTTTCTCTATTCTTATCATTGGGGAACAGATCAATGAGTCCCGTGATCTATTGCCGTGATCTATTTAGGGATTAAGGAGCGGGAAAGACGAGCGGACTGGTGGGGAGATAGGTATCGCCACCGTTCTTGTAAGCTGAACCGTCCCAATATTCCGTGCCACCGATGGTTACTGTGCCGCAAGTGCCGAAGGCACCTGCACCGATGCTGTTGGGGGAATTTTTGTTGCCCTTTGTGGCGGTGACGCGGGTCACGCCGCTGGTGATGGTGATATCGCCACAGCTTCCCGTATTGCTGCCGCCGATTCCTGCAGCGGCATTACCGCCCGTGGCAGTGATAGTACCGCCCGTGATGGTGATGTTACCGCATGCTTCAGTGCCGCCGCCGATGCCTGGTCTACCATTACCACCCGTAGCGGTGATGTTGCCGCCCGTGATGGTGATGTTACCGCAATTAAATCCAATTCCACCTCCGATGCCGGCTCCCGAGCCATTGCTGCTGGCATTGAGCGAGCCAGAGCCTTGGATGGTCACGGTCTTGTTCTCTGGCACGTAGATGCCGGGATAATGCGAATAGAATCCCTTCACACTATTCGTGCCGCTGAGGATGATGGTTGCATCGCCCTCGCAGGTAATGCCGGCATAGTTGCCAGTTGTCCATGTGCCACTGCCATTGATGTTCACATTATTGAGTATCACCGTAGCACCGTCGGCAATCGAAATCTTCACGTTATTGGCCAGTGTACCAGTGAGGGTTTCACCGTTTTGGGCGGTATAGGCTGTATTTTTTGTTGAGAGGTTAACAGTGGCCCCTGTACCCCTCGTGATGTTATAAATCTTGCCGGCGGTGAGCGATGTGTTGCCGGGAAGGGTGAATTTACTACTACCCACGGTCAGGTTATTAGCCACATTTTTAATTACTAAATTATTGGGTACGCCTATGGCAAATGTGGCAACGCCCGAAGCATTGGGTGTCACGCTTCCTGAAATAGTCTGATCATAATCCATCCCAGAATACTTTGTAATTAATGTCACGGCCTTTTCGCCAGCCGCCAAACCGGAGATGGTGAAGTTGAGAACGGCATTCGCGGGCACCAGAGCAAAACCGCTGCTGTAAGTATTATATACTTGCTCCGAACTTAACTGCTCTACGCCTGTTTTCTTTGCAGTCTCTGAGGCAACGAAAGCATTCGCAGTAGAAACTGATACTACATCGTCATATGCAACATCTGGAGAATTATTACTAATAGATAAAAAGTTATAGCTATCGTAGCCGGCAGGCAGCAGGATGGCTCTAACACTCCAGGCAGCCGAGAAAAGGGCATCGGCAGTTCCATCATAGGCATTCTGGGTATAAATGGTACCGCTGAATTTTCCGGTAGCAGGAACATAATCTAGCGCGCCGGCAAATTTGCCTGCTCCAGAGGCCGAACCACTCACAAACAGCTTGTCGCCAGCGCTGAATTCCAGTTTCCTGGTAGATTCGTTATACGTGGCCTTGGTGGCATCGTCACCCCCACGGGTTGCGTTTACAGTGACGGGAAGGGCGAAGCCTTTCTTTTCGGCGTTCTCATCGTTAGCAATCTCGCTTTTGTCGCAAGCAGAGACTAGCAGCATGGCCAAGGCCAGTGTCTTGAGGATATTCTTTGCGTTCATAGTGCTTCTCTTTTTTTAAATAGTCTCCTCTATAAACTCACCTTCAATTGTAGCATCAACAAGACTCTGGCAGATAATGCCTTCGAATTTCAGCTCCACGACTATCGTCACAGGGCTTTGGTAAAGTTCTTTGTGTTTTAATTCCATATCAATTGGGTTAATAAATTGGCACAACAAAGCGGCAGAGCTTCCATGGAAGCCCGCCTATAATGCGGTTAAATATCTAATAATGAGACTATTACAGTACCCCCCCCCCACTACTATGGGAGCGCTAACGAAAAAGAAATATGATCCTGTAACAATCATCTCCGAACGTTCGACCAAAAACTGAGTAATTAGTTTTGTCTAATGTATTGTGGTACAATTGGCTGCTCAATTTACAACATTTTTTATATTTCTCCAAAAAAATGGTAATTACTACCGATATTCGCGGGTAAAAACCCGCAATTTTCTTATATTTGTACCGAAAAAGTACGGTGAATTCTAATTAGAATCTCATCGGTGTCTGAAGCAACGGCTCAATCATCCCCTCAATAATGTGGTTTTCGGCTCAAAATTTTGGAATTTGAGCCGTATTTTTCGTATATTTGAGCCGTAAATCGAAAGTACTATGACCAGAGAAAACGAAATACTCCAGTTCTTACACTACCATCCCGGATCCTCCAGAAGCGAGATTGAGACCGGAATGAACCTCACGGAAAGCCCTGCCACCGTCAAGCGAATCCTAGCCTCGCTGGTGGAGGCCGGTTCCGCCATAGTCTCTGGCCAGGGCCGCGCCACGCGTTACAGCGTGTCCCCGCAGGCGCACGTGACAATGGAATTGAATATCGACACCTACTTCCAGAAAGAGACCGACGAACGCGAGATCCAGACCA
Organism: uncultured Prevotellaceae bacterium; assembly: GCA_947166905.1. Classification (GTDB taxonomy): domain Bacteria; phylum Bacteroidota; class Bacteroidia; order Bacteroidales; family UBA932; genus Cryptobacteroides. The sequence goes on from CAMVFZ010000001.1 coordinate 17,038, forward strand.
GCTTCAACTTCGAACTGATTAACGACATTCTTCCCAAGGTGGATCTGTTCACGGCAGAGGAGAAAGAACGTCTTGACGCCCTGCAGTCCCAGTTCACCCGCAATCTGGAAGGCATCACGCCAAATGAGTACCGCAAGGAGATGGAGCGTCTGGGTATCGACCTCAGCTGGAAATCTTCCCAGATTGAGGGCAATACCTATTCACTTCTGGAGACAGAGAAACTCCTAAAGGAGAAACAGACTGCCTCCGGTAAGACCAAGGAAGAAGCCGTGATGCTCCTCAATCATAAAGATGCGCTCGATTTCGTGCTGGCAGATCCGGAGTATCTCAAGGAGCTTTCCGTCTGGCGTATAGAGGAACTCCACGCGTTGCTCACCAAGGAGTTGAATGTAGATAAAGGCATCCGTAAGCGCCGTGTAGGCATTACCGGTACCAACTACTGTCCACTGGACAACGAATACCAGATCCGGGAAGCCCTGGAAGACAGCTGCCGCCTTATCAACGGGAAGGAGAACATCTTCGAGAAGGCTCTTCTGGCACTGGTACTACTGTCATACATACAGGCCTTCTCCGACGGAAACAAGCGTACGGCCCGCATCACCAGCAACGCCATCCTGATTGCGAACAAGTACTGCCCGATATCCTTCCGTACGGTAGATTCAGTGGACTATAAGAAGGCTATGCTTATCTTCTATGAGCAGAACAACCTCTCTGCTTTTAAGAAGATCTTCATAGACCAGTTCGCCTTCGCTGTTCAGACATATTTCTGATTCCGTGAGGCATCGGTATAGAATAGGCCCCTGCAGCTCTTGATGTGGGCCTCAATTCCTTCAACGTGCAGCTGAACAATAGCCGCCTTTCCTTCGTCGCTCAGCAAGAATTCCAGGGACTCTTTGCAGTCCATGAAGCCTTACATCGACATCGCCGAAAAAGCCAAGACTGACGCCATGGACGCCATGGAAAAAGTCCTAAGTGGAGAAAAGTCAAAATAGTTTGCTATTCCAAAAATCTCATTAAATTTGTGACCGTACTCCAGAATTTCACAGAAAAATTAGGAGTATACTACCGAAATTACAATGCCTTATGTACAAGCGAATATTTGATGTAGATTATTCGCATCACACTCACCAGCCACTGCTTTCTATGAAACGGAAGGTCCTGTCACCATCCACGAAGGCAACTTCGTCACCCTCCGGTCCGACGGTAGCGTCATCATTGATTAAGAGCCGTTTTTGGCAGAATATACGGCATCAGCTATAGCCTCTTCCACCAAAGATGCGGAAAGTGCGCCTGCGGCGTCCAGATTTGCGCTCACTTTGTGCTGCTCGTCCCCCACGGAAACGGCATAGATCGTGTCTCCGTCAGCGGTGGTAAAGACGGGATCGATGCAGCGGGCCAGTCCGGCTGATGCCATCTGCGCCAGGTGTCTGAGCTGGGCCGGCGTGAAGTCGCCGTTGGTGAATACGGCCACCAGGGTGGTGTTGGCGGTGAAGAGATTGTCTCCCATCGTATGGAGCAAGGTTGTGTAGGAATCTGCGAAAGCGGAGCGGTCCGGGGTCAGCATTCCGGCGATCTTCTTTCCGTGGGAGTAGATGTCCCCGAAGCTATTCAGCACGACGGCCACACCTATCCGGAGTGACCCCATTTGTGCAGCCGCGTAACCGATCCCGGCTTTCTGAGCCTGCTGCATTCCGGCTGCCTTGCCCACCGTGGCCCCCGTACCGGCACCGACATTGCCGCTGCACGGGTCGTTCCCGGCAAATGACGCTTCACAGGCAGTATGGCCCATCTGTTCATCCGGCCGAACCGTGGCACTGCCATAGCCCAGGTCGTAGATACAGCTCTGGCACACGATGGGCACCAGGGCAATGCCGGTATCAAATCCGACGCCGTGCTCTTCCAGGCAGCGGGCCACGCCTCCGGAAGCAGCCAGGCCATAGGCCGATCCCCCCGAGAAAACCAGTGCATTGAGGGGATGGTTCCGTTCCGGGGCAATGGTCTCCGTCTCTCTGGATGCCGGGCCTCCGCCGAAGACCGCTACCGCCGCGCGTCCCGGGACGGTGAGCCGGAAGACGGTCACTCCCGTTCCCGCCGCATCATCCTGGGCATTGCCCACACTCACGCCCTGAATGGCGGAAAAGGGGATACGCTGCAGTTCGGGGGCCTGTCCCCAGGCCAGAACGCCCGAGGCCAGGATGACTCCCACCAGGGCGGCGATGATTTGTTTCATGGCGTTTATCTTTACAATCACACAAATATAAGCATTTTTAAGATTCAAGCTACGCCTCCGCCCATGACTACTTGAACAAATCGACAGGGTTGCTGCTTAGGAAGTCTTCGGCTTTCATCCCGCCGTCACCTACAACCAATGCAAGATAGGGTTTGTACTGGGCCTTGAATTCATCCAGCCCTTTATTCCCGGAGTCTGAATTACTCTTTACTTCAATGGCGATCACCTTTCCCTTCTTCTCCAGAACATAATCGACTTCAGTTCCGGGATTAGTCCGCCAATAGTATACCTTATAATCACCGGCATAAGCATAGCTCATGATATGCGCACCGATAGCAGATTCGAACAACCGGCCCCAAAGAGAGCGGTCTTGAACAGCATCGGCGAAGGACTTCTCACAATAGATGTTTTTAAGTGCATTGTTGTAAACCTGATGCTTGGGGACGCTGTTTTTCTTGCGGGCCAAGTCTACGGCATACTTGTTCAGGCCACAGACCAACCCCGCTTGAGACAGAAGATTCAGATAACCTGCTATAGTTGTTGTGTTGCCCGCATCCTGCAGTTGACCAATCATCTTTGTAAAGGATAACTCTTTCCCGGAATAAGCTGCAGAGAGTTCGAAGGTCTGCCGAAGCAGCGCCGGTTTAGCAATCTTTTCGTTGACCAGGATGTCTTTATTGATGGTGGCGTCGACGATAGAGCCGGTGATGTAGTCGCGCCAGCGGTCTTCATCGCCAATTAATTCCGCGATACCTGGATAGGCACCGTAGTAGATGAATTGATCCAGAGTGAAGCCGAAAGCTTCACGCATTTCGGCGAAGGACCAGTGGGAGAGAATAATTCGTTCGAAGCGTCCTTGCAAACTGTCAGAAAGGCCTTTGTCCAGCATGACGCGGGATGAGCCAAGGAGGATGACTTTGAGGTTAACATCGTAGAAGGTGTCGGAATCCCACTCTTTTTTGACGACCTCACTCCACCCGGTAATCTTCTGTATCTCATCAATGACCAGAATGAGTTCCTTAAGGCCCTCCACACGCATCTTGGCGCGGGCTGCATTCCAGCAGTCGCTTATCCAACTGAGTTGAGTCGCAGGGACGGCATCGGCAGGATAGAAGACAAACGGAATGTCCAAAGCATTGACAACCTGTTTCATCAAGGTGGACTTACCGACCTGTCTCGGGCCCATAATTACCTGAATAAAACGGCGTTTTTCCTGCATCCTGGCAAGTAAAGTGTGATATTGTTTCCTATGATACATAGCAAGTTATACCCTGAATCTAAAATTTACTCAATGCACTGCGCAAATTTACTCAATGGAATTGTGATTTGCAAATCTTTCCTCAAGTATACATTAGAAAAAGTGAGAATGAAAGTGGGAACAAAAAAGAATAACCCGCAGATTATGCGGTTTTAGTCCTCGTCGTTAGGCACGGGAATGAGCAGGATGTCCTGACTACAGCGGATTCCGTAACTAACATCCCTTACACGACCGGGTTGAGGTTCCAGAATACCTTGCGTCTCAAGTTCCTTGATATCACGAAGGGCGGTGTCCGGAGAGACTTTGCTATGCTTTGCCCAGTTCTTTGTGGTAAGTTTGCCTGGATAACCATCCAGGTAAATGTTGAGGACGTCCCGCTGACGGTCAGAAATTATCGCCTGGGCGTGGGTTTGCCAGAAAAAGGCCTTATTCAGCACAGCAGAGAGCATATCGTCCGAGTTGGCTATAGCCCTGAGCATGCAGTCCAAATACCAATCCAGCCAAAGCGTGATGTCACAGCCTTGTTTTTGTGAACGCTCCAGGACATCATAGTATGACTTCTTGTCCTTGTTAATCTGGCGGGACATACTGAAGAATCGCATAGGGCTTCCGTCGGCCTGGGACAGCGCCATGTCGGCGATGGCTCTTCCAACACGTCCGTTGCCGTCATCAAAAGGATGAATGCACACAAACCAAAGGTGAGCGATGGCAGACTTGACATAGTCGGCTGGTGTATCAGAAGAGTTGAACCAGTCCAGGAATAGAGCCATCTCTCCGGGAACCTTCTCCGGTCCCGGAGCTTCATAGTGGACTTTCTCGCGCCCAAACATGCCGGATACAATTTTCATCTCGACGCTGCGGTACTTGGCCACGTCGATGGCGATCATGCCGCTTCTGCCATTAGGGAAAAGACAGTTGTGCCAGCCAAAGAGACGGTCGTCCGTCAAAGGTGCCTTGAAGTTGGAAGTGGCATCCATCATCATCTCAACGATACCGTCGATATAGCGCGATGAGTCGGTCTCATTCGTGATGGTCACGCCAAGTTTCCTGGCAACAGAAGAACGCACCTGATCTGTATTCAGCAACACGCCTTCAATCTCAGAAGAAGCAACAATATCATGGGTAATGGTCTCCACGGCGGCCTTCTGCTTTGCGTCGAAGCCAATGGCACTCAGCCTGCCGGAAAGATAACCGGCCGCCTTGTTAACGGCGAGCAGTTTCTCGGTTATCTTTGCATTGTCCCATGTAAAATGAGGCCAGTTCTCTGATTGATGGATGTACATATGCTCATCTAATTTTTGCAAAGATAAACATTTGCGGCGAATTAACCGCAAAATTTGCGGTTAATTTATATACTGAGAATGAAAGTGAGAACAAAAAGAATAACCCGCTCGGTTTGAGCGGGTTACAGGACATCGTTGGAATATTGTAAACAATTATTTAATTTTGACTTTTGAAGTGTATTGCACTTCAAATTAGAATTCACCAGGTAATCTTCAGAATTATTTGTAACTTTGAAAACAGAATGCTTGATTGTATGAAACCGATTCGTCTTTTTATCTTGGTCGGGCTGCTGCTGGTCAGCGGGAGCCTGGCGGCACAGGAAAACAATTCCAATTTCGCCACGCAGCAGGTGGACCGCAAGGTCGAGAGTCTGCTGCTGATCGAGCGGCTGGGTGATATCGCCTATGTCGATGTCGTGCGTCTGGCCGGGCCGCCGCCGGCGTATCGGAAAGAGACGGGGACGGCTTTTAAAGACTCGTTGCTCGGCAACCAGCTGAAATTCTACTCCTATGTATTCATTCCCAAAAGCACGAAGCAGAACAAGAAGTATCCGCTGCTGGTGTATCCGCATGGGGGTGTTCACAGCAACTTCACGACCGTATCGGTCCATATCCTCAGGGAGATGCTCTCGCAAGGCTATATCGTGATAGCGCCGGATTATCGCGGCAGCACGGGTTATGGGCGGAGTTTCTACGAGAACATCGATTATGGCGGCTTGGAGAACGAAGATGTGATGGCATCGCGCGATTATATGGTAGAAAGTTATGATATCGTGGATCCGGATAGGGTAGGCCTCGTCGGCTGGAGCCATGGCGGCATGATCACACTGATGAATCTTACGCGCTATCCTGACAAATTCGCCTGCGGCTATGCCGGTGTGCCGGTCAGCGACGTGGGATACCGCCTGAGTTACCAGACCCCTGAGTACTCCCACAACTATACGGTAGAATATCACATCGGTGCCACGCCCGAGGAGAAGCCGGAAGAATATGCACGCCGCTCCCCCGTGACCTACGCGAAGCAACTCCGCAAACCGCTGCGCATAACTACTTGTATGAATGACGACGACGTGAGCGTGACGGAAGTCCAGCGGATGATCGATTCCCTGACCTTCCACCATCGAGATTTCGAATGCAAAGTATTCCCCAAGATGCCTGGCGCCCACGCCTTCGAGCGCATCGACTCGATGGAAGCCTGCGAGATCCGCCTCGACACCTACGCCTTCCTCGCCCGCTATCTCAACCCTCCCAAACCCATCCGCACCATCAAGGACCTGCGGAAGGCGGGGTATCTGTACCACTGACGGTGGCAGGGATGGCGGAATGTGCAGATGGAGAAGAAGCTTAGTTCACATTTCTTACCAGACGGACAGCGTCTCCATATTGAAAATAAGTATCCACATTGGTGCATCCTTGCATTTTGAAGTGTGTTGCACTTCTAATTAGAATTCACCACTTCCCGCACTGACAGAAAGTGTAACAAACGAGCCACATTTAAATAGCAATCGGCCTCCTACGTGTGTAGAAGGCCGATTTCAGTGGTGCTGGGAAGAATCGAACTGCCGACACATGGATTTTCAGTCCATTGCTCTACCATCTGAGCTACAGCACCATCGTTTATGGGATTGCAAAGGTAGGTAAATTTTTGGACTTTGCAAGCGTTTTTTCAAGTTTTTCAATCCTCGTAGTGAAAATTCGTAATCTCCACGGTGCCGGACTGGCAATAAGGGCCCACGGTGACGCCGGTAAAGCCTCCTGCAAACTCTGAGCTGAGAACGGCACTGTCTACGCGGCCGACATATTTTCCGTCGGCAAAGAACTCGTAATGATCGCCCAGGGCGCGGATCTCTAGGTTAGCCTTGCCACCTTTGACTGCCACGCTCCCCTGCTCTGCAAGAATACTCCGCGCACGCACGCGAACCGTCGCCTTGCCGCCGGAAACAAAGAACTCAATATGACCGTTGTGGGTCTGGTAAACAGCAAGACCGCCCTCAGAGCCACGTCCCTTTGCCTTAACGGTTGCGCGCACGACGCAATCAGCATTCTGCTGGCGCCTCAACAACGCCGTAGGACTGACAGAACCCCAGTCGAAGCCTTTACCTGTGCCACGGAGCTCGATACCGCCACCGGGCAGGGCCTTATAATTGGACACAACCGGCTGCTGGATATACATCCACTCCGGACCGATGGTAGCGAAGTCATAATCAATGCTATGATGCTCCGGATTGGCGTTTTCAACCAAAGGCTTGCCATCGTTAATGACAGGCCATCCATTGGCCCAGGTAACGGGAGCCAAGAAAGTCTCGCGGCCGATATGATGGAAATCACCGCCATATCGCCTGTAAGCGAGCATACAGATCCAGAACGAACCGTCTGCAGCCTGGAAGATATCGCCATGCCCCGTTGCCTGGATATTGCTTTCCTGGCCGGCAAGAGAGCAATGGGTAAATATCGGATTGGCGGGATTGGCATCGTACGGGCCGTAAATATTGCGGCTGCGGGCAACAGTCAGGCAATGAGCCATTTCTATGCCGCCCTCGGATATGAGAAGATAATACCAACCGTCATGTTTGTAGATATGCGGTCCTTCCGGGAAACGGCCGCCGGTGCCCTTCCACAAGGGTTTTCCGGGGCTTAGCGTCTTACCGGTTACGGGGTCGATTTCACATAAAGTGATAGTGGCATCGGGATTGGAAACCATATAACACTTACCGTCCTCGAAGTAAAGGGACGGGTCTATGCCCTGCTGCTCCAGCCAAATGGGCTCACTCCACGGGCCTGCCGGATTTGTGGCAGTAACCATAAAATTGCCTCCGTTGCCCACATTGGTCGTAATCATATAGTAGACGCCATCGTTGTAGCGAATCGTAGGAGCATATATACCGAGTGACGCATTAGCCTCTGCCATAGGCAGTTGAGAAGGGCGGTCAAGCACATTGCCGATCTGCTCCCAATGCTTAAGGTCAGTGCTGTGATAAACCGGCACACCCGGGAAATAGTGGAATGTAGAAGTAACCAGATAATAATCCCCGCCAACGGCAACGCAGGACGGGTCCGGATTAAAACCGGGGATAATCTGGGCGCTTGCCCCAAGAGCAATTACAAAGGCAGAAAGGGTAAGTAGAATCTTCTTCATATTCTTGTGTTATTAGTTATTACAAAGGATAAATTCCTGCGCCGACGAAGTCGATTAGGTCCTGTGGGGCAATTTTAAGCTGAAGTCCCCTGATTCCGGCACTTACATATATATAATCGTATAGCAGACAACTCTCGTAAATAAACGTAGGAAAAGGCTTTTTCATGCCAATAGGAGAGCATCCCCCGCGGATATACCCCGTAGTAGGCAGAAGCTCCTTCATATGCAGCATCTCACAACTTTTATTGCCCGATATCCGCGCCGCTACCTTAAGGTCTATTTCCATATCCCCGGGCATCACGCAAACAAAGATACCGTTCCTGTCGCCACGAAGCACCAGTGTTTTGAAAACCTGTTCCAGGGGCTCCCCCAACTGCTCAGCCACATGCGCAGCCGCCAAATCCGATTCGTCCACCTGATAAGGCACCAGAGAATACGGAATGCCTGCCACATCCAGCAGACGAGCCACATTGGTCTTCTGTACCTCCTGTTTCATTTTATGCGGATAACCTCCGTTGTGGCATCATCTGCCTTTACAGACTCATCTATACGTCCAAAGCCGATGATAGCCAGGATTCGGCCATCGCCGGATGATACCAGCGGCACAAGGGCCTTCTCTGCAGCCGGCACCTTAAGAGTGACAAATACGTCACTAAGCTTACGCTTACGGCCGTCAAGGCCCAACGGGCACATCCAATCCCCCTCCCTCCAAGGGCGAAGCTCAAACGGGAAGTCTATCTTTCCGGCATCCAGAATTACACTGCCGTCAGAAGAAACCAAGCTTGCGGGCCTGGCCTCAAGGGTAACTTTTATCGAGCGCCCGCCACAGAGGTATTCGCCGGGGCCGCTCACAAGAACGGGCTCCCAGGCCTGCGGGGCCAGGGCGATTACAAGTTCAGAAGAAGTAAAATACGCTACGGTATCCCCGCTGCAGAACTGCTTTCCGCTAACCGGAGCGTCAAGCAAAGCAGCCATGTCAGAGATATCGGAACGGGTAAAGCCATAAGGCTCCATCAACCTGAACAGTAAGTACTTACACTGCTTGCGAGCGCGCAGGGCATCCAGCGGGATGCGAACAGAACCGGAGGCTGCAGGGACTTCTGAAAGGAACTCCTGATAGTAAGAATCCGCCAGGGCGGAAACCTCACGGAAGTTCTCCATATCGGCGGCAAGGGTCTTAAGTGCAGAAGGATTGATTTCCTCCATAACCGGCAGAATCTGATGCCTGATGCGGTTACGCTTATAGGTGATATCGGCATTGGTCCTGTCTTCCCGGAAGGGAATGTTGTTTGCTGCCACAAAGTCCGCGATATTGGCGCGTGAAACGCCAAGCAGGGGGCGGACAACGGTAAGGGGCAGGCCGTCAATTGTTTGCACGCTTTGCTCTGCCATTCCGCAAATTCCCTTGATGCCGGTTCCACGTAAAAGATTCAGTATCAGGGTCTCTGCATTATCGTTGGCATTATGCGCCACAAACAGGGCGCTGTAACCAGGCTCCCCAGCGCACAGCTGCGCGAACCATGAGTATCGCAGTTCCCGCGCAGCCATCTCTATGCTTACGCCATGCATTGCAGCATAGACCTGGGTATCAAAATCCTTCACATGGCAAGTTACGCCATTGGCAAGGCACCAGGCGCGGACCAGGGACTCATCGGCATCGCTGTCATCCCCTCGCAAATGGAAATTGCAGTGGGCCACGTCAAAAGACAGCCCGGCCTGTAGCGCCGCCGCAGCCATACACATGGAATCAATACCGCCGCTAACAGCAAGAAGGGCTCTCCCCTCCTTAGGAAAGAGCCTCTTTATGCTATTGACGATTACTGATTCCATATCAGTATTATTTTGCGTTATAGGTCCTACTTGGACGTAAACGTATAAGTAAAGCCAAACTGGAGGGCCTCATTGAATTGGATTGCCCTGTGGCCGGCCGGGTGGCTATCGTCCACAATCAGCACCAGATCATCGTAAATGAGGCTGGTTGTAAGGTTAAGGGAGAAGAACTTGGCAACCTTCCACATAAGACGGTTGTCCCAGTTAACCCTGATATTCTTGGGCTTCTCCAGGTAGTTGGAGAACAGTATAAGCTGGGTAGAACCCTCGAAGTTGTCGTTGACCTTGATCTTTGCCTCTGCCTTGAGCTGGGCACCGAACTCAAAGCGCGCAGCCCTGTAGATAGAGCCGTTGACAAGCAGGCCCTGGGCATCCTTAACGGCCTCTGAAGCATCGTGACCGCTCTTGAGCTCCATACCGTAATTGGCACGCAACTTCTCATTGGTAACGATGGTGAAACCACCGGTAAGAGGGGCAAAGTTTACTGTAAGCCACTCATTGGGCACCCAGTTGACACCAAGTCCCAAAGTAATGTTTGCCGGAGAGAATGCACCGGACTTCAGCACGCGCGCATGCCTCCAGTCGCTCTTGGAAGGGCTCCAGTCGTCGGCCGCGCCGGAAGGCTTGGTAGGAGTCTTGTAAACGTAACCTGCATTGAACTGGTTCAGGAAAGTGAAAGTAGCGGAATAGTTCAAGTGCTTGGTAGCCTTGTAACCAAAGGTACTCTCAAAGAGCATCCTATCCTTGTTCTTCTGGATTATAGGTTTGTCCTCTGAATAAAGGAGGCCGTAATCAAGCTGCAGACGGTTCTTCCAAACTATGTCTTCCTTTGCATAATTTGCATTGGCATCTATGTATGTGCTTACGGCGATGTTGTTGTTACCACCCTTAGCCCAATTGGTAAATGAGCTTTGCACAAAGTTGATCTGTGTCATTACAGACTTGGTCCAATACACAGGCTTGGGTTCCGGAGTCTTGTTCTCCGGGGCCTCTGCCAGCGCCGCAGCAGCCTGGGCCGCTACCTGCTGGACATCCTGCCCCATCGCCGAAACAGCAACGGCGGCAGCCGCAAGAATCATTAATAACTTTTTCATATTGCCGATGTTTTATGCCGATGTCTCTAGTAAGCTATACCGAACACTACCCTGCCCTTTGAAGGCTTGCCGGAGAATATGTCCTTGCCCTCTTCTTCGCAGACGAAGCTGTCTACAGGGATGCATCGGATAGTAGCCTTGGTCTCGTCCTTAATGGCCTGCTCTGTCTCTGCTGTGCCATCCCAGTGGCAAAGAAGGAACTTGCCGGTGCCGATCTTTTCTTTGAACTCTTCCCAGCTGTCGCACTTCTCTACGTGAGTCTGGCGGAAGGCGAAGGCCTTGTCGTAAATAGTCTTCTGGATGTCGTCAAGAAGGCCGTGGATGTGCTCCTCGATGCCGTCCAGCTGCATGGTAACCTTCTCAAGGGTATCGCGGCGATGAACCTCTACGGTACCGGACTCAAGGTCACGAGGGCCCATTGCAAGGCGTACAGGAACGCCCTTGAGCTCCCACTCTGCGAACTTGAAGCCAGGACGCAGGTTGTCGCGGCTGTCAATCTCTACTGAATGGCCCATAGCCTCCAGCTTCTTCTTAATCTGCTCCATCTTCTCCAGGATGGCGGCCATCTCTTCCGGCTTGCGGTAGATAGGAACCATTACGATCTGGATAGGGGCAAGAGCAGGAGGCAGTACAAGACCGTTGTCGTCGCTGTGAGCCATGATAAGGGCGCCCATCAAACGGGTAGAAACGCCCCATGAAGTGGCCCATACATACTGCTGCTTACCCTCGTTGTCTGTATAGGTAACATCGAAGGACTTGGCAAAGTTCTGGCCAAGGAAGTGGGATGTACCTGCCTGCAGGGCCTTTCCGTCCTGCATCATGGCCTCAATGGTAAGGGTATCCAGAGCACCTGCGAACCTCTCGTTAGGGCTCTTGTGGCCGATGATTACAGGAAGGGCCATGTAGTTGCGGGCGAAGTCTGCGTATACATGAACCATGCGCTTTGCCTCTTCCTGAGCCTCTTCTGCAGTGGCGTGGGCGGTATGGCCCTCCTGCCACAGGAACTCTGCGGTACGAAGGAAAAGACGGGTACGCATCTCCCAGCGTACTACGTTGCACCACTGGTTGCACATGATGGGCAGATCTCTCCAAGAAGTAATCCAGTTCTTGTATGTATTCCAGATGATAGTCTCTGAAGTAGGACGAACGATGAGCTCTTCTTCCAGCTTGGCCTCAGGGTCTACTACTACGCCATTGCCGTTAGGGTCGTTCATAAGCCTGTGGTGGGTAACCACTGCGCACTCCTTGGCGAAGCCTGCTACGTGCTCTGCCTCGCGGCTGAAGAATGACTTGGGGATGAAAAGCGGGAAATATGCATTCTTGGCACCTGTTGCCTTGAATTTGTCGTCCAATATCCTTTGCATCTTCTCCCAGATTGCGTAGCCGTAAGGCTTGATAACCATACAACCCCTTACTGCAGACTGCTCTGCGAGGTCTGCCTTGAGAACAAGGTCATTATACCACTGGGAGTAATTTTCAGATCTTTTTGTTAACTGATCAGCCATTTTTATTGTATATTTTAATTGTCTGATGAAAAAAAATTCATTTTTATAACAAAAGGTACGATTCTTGCTACTGTAAGCCATAAAAACCGCCTTTACGGGCACAAAGATACAATTTTTATTTATATTAATAGGAGATAAAGCTATGAAAACAAGATTCTTTATCCTGCTTGCAACGACCATTGCAATCTCCTCTTGCGGTACTTCCGGCAGACTTGCCAGTACCCAGCAGTTTCAGGACGGTATTTATACACGCCCTGTCAAGACCAACAAGGTAGTAGTCATCAATTCCGACGAGGTATCAGCCCTTGCAGCAGATACCAGGCGTTCCCAGATATACATACAGTCCGGGGATGAAGAACTCATCGAACCGGAAGAGGCAACAACATTGACTCTTGATGGCGATTATGCTACTACCATCGTCATTAATTCATATCCTACAGTGGATATCTGGCTTGGTCACTCCCCTTACACAACTTGGTCTTATCGCTCGTATTGGACCTATTACGACCGTTGGAATTACTGGCACAGGAACCCCTGGTATTACAGGACCTATACAGCATGGGATCTGGCCTGGGATATAGCTTGGGATTGGGCCTGGGATTGGAACTGGGGTTACTACAGTCCCTATCGCTACTGGCGTAGTTATTACTGGGACACCTGGAGCTATTGGAACAGGTGGAGCTATTACGGCGGATGGGACTATTGGAACTATCCTCGCTATCATCGCTACTGGGGCGGCTACTACGGAGGTTATTGGGGTGGACACCCCCACTACTATGGCAGTGGATGGAACAGGCCCAGCCGCGGTTTGCATGGCAACCACTATTGGGGTAGCAGGCATTCTACAGAGCGCGACACCCGCAGCACTGCAAGGCGTAGTTACACCACAGAGTCAAGGCACAGCGCTACCGGCGGCGGCAGCAGCACCCGCAGACGCAGCAACAATAACTCTGGTTTAACCCGCGCAAACACCACTTCTTCCCGTACAGCTACCAGCCGTACCGGCAGAGTTGCAGGCAGCACCGGCAGAAGCGCCACCACAAGGGTTGCTTCAGGCAGCAGATCCAGCGCAACCTCTACAAGGTCTTCAGTTTCTGCAACCAGAAGATCCTCAGGCAGCAGAAGCACAACAGCCAGCGCTACTACCAGCAGAAGCACCACCAGGAATTCCGGTTATTCTACCAGAAACTCCGGCAGCTCTACCAGAAGCAGCAGCTCAGCTACAAGAAGCAGCGGCTCAAGCACCAGAAGCAGCGCCAACTACAGGAGCAATTCCGGCAGCAGCTCAAGTTCTTACAGAAGCGGTTCATCCTATTCAAGATCCGGCAGTAGCAGCTACAGAAGCAGCGGCTCTTCTTCAAGCAGAAGTTCATCTTCTTATTCAAGCGGCAGCAGCTCTTCACGCAGCAGCAGTAGCAGCAGTTCCTCCCACAGCAGCAGTAGCAGCTCTTCCCGCAGTAGCGGAAGCAGCGGTGGCGGAAGCAGCAGACGCAGATAATTTAACCTAATATAACAAACTCAAAATGAGAAAGTTAAGCTTAATCGCAACTTTGCTATTCACTGGCAGCGCGCTAGCGTTCGCACAGGACATGCAAGATGCCAGAAGGTACTCCTTCAATGACTATCAGGGTACCGCACGAAGCATGGCAATGGGAAATGCCTTCACTGCCCTTGGCGGTGATATTGGCTCCATCGGAATTAACCCTGCAGGTTCTGCGGTCAACTCATATTCACAGTTCACCATCAGCCCCAGCCTTACTATTGCAGGCGTAGAGGCAACTTATGATCCGGCTCGCGGTCTTGCAGGGGGCAACCAGGCCTTCACAACAAAGAACACGAAGACCAGGATGATGCTCCCTAACATCGGCTTTGTACTGAATTGGTCTCCCAACGACGATAGCGGCATCAAGACCATTAGCTTCGGCCTCGTGGGCAATATGACAGCCAATTACAGCAACAAGATTGAAAGCTTTGGCACAAACGCAGAGACTTCCCTTCTTGGAGAAAAGGCAGACTATTTCACCAACAACGGATATAACAGATGGTCATTCTTCGATGCTACAAGCGGTAATATCGACAGGAATGCTTTCAATAAGTTCGCATGGGAAGACGTTCTGGCCGCACATACCACAATGGTTGCCAACTATGACAATTCAGATACCAAGTGGATTGGAGCTACAGAAACCATCTTCAGTGATGGCTCAGTAGGCACCGCAGGTCTTCTGGACCAGAGCTGGAACCGTTCTACTTCCGGTTACAAGTATGACCTTGTTGCCAACATCGGCCTCAACTTCGGAGATCAGTTCTTCCTGGGCGCAAACCTTGGAATGATTGCATTGGAATACAATTCCACCACCTCTTATACAGAGACCGCAGTCAACGTAAATGACTTCCTCATCCCCTTCGAGGATGGCGATACCTACTTTGACAGCTTCAGGCTCAGCAACTGGTACAGCGCTAAGGGCGCCGGTATCTATGGTAAGTTCGGTTTCATTTATGTTCCTATTCCCGAACTCCGTTTGGGTGGAGCTATCCAGACTCCTGGTATCATCAACATCAAGGAGAGATGGCAGAATTACGGCGACATCTACTACACAGATTCCAAGTATTCTCAGAGCGATGATTCACCGGAGGGTGACTTCGAGTACAACCTTGTTACTCCTTTCAGGTTTAATTTAGGTGCAGCCCTGAACTTTGGTCTTGGTGTTATCAGTGCCGATTACGAGTTCTGCAATTACAGTGGTATGCGCTTCCGCAATGCAGACGGTTACTCAGGTGGTTTCCACGATGTTAACGAAGACATCAAGGACTATATGGGTATAGCTCACAGCCTGCGTCTTGGTGCAGAGCTCAGAGTCGTTCCTGAGTTCGCAGTACGCGCTGGTTACAACCTTAATACTTCTCCTGAGTACGAGTACGAGGGCTCTAAGAAGAAGGCTATTAACGCCAATACTCACAGTGTTGCAGTAGGTCTTGGATACAGCTCAGAGGGCTCATTCTTCTGCGACTTTGCAGTACGCCGCACAATGTATCCTGACGAATACTACTATCCGTATAACAACTATATCGCTGGCGTCAACTCTCCTGAGATTACCCTCAAGCGTAATATGTGGGATGTTGTACTGACCCTTGGCTGGAGATTCTAAACCAGGGAAGGAACAAGATATAAAAGTGATTGGGGACCTTCATTGAATAACAGGTCCATTACGGATAAATCCGATTGAAAACCATACTTTCCGGCAAATACCTGGAAGTATGGTTTTTTCAGATTCATATCTTCCAGAATTGTATTCTCCTTTTTCGGATGGATTACGTTCCTGTAGTCCTTACCGTATCTCCCTTGCTGGTCGGGAATGACGAAAGTGGTTGTAGGAACGATTCTGATACCTAATCTGATCTTTTTGATAAAGAAGTTGATGATGGCAAGGTTAAGGTCCCAGAGGGTGGGAATGCCGGAGTCAAGGATGGCAAAAATATCGTCCTTGTAGTATTCAAAGTAAGCCGACGTACTGTAAGCCGATTCAATAGCCCGCTTGGCCTTCTTCACCCACGGATCCTCGTAGTCTACCTTAATATTAATAATAGGAGTATGGAAGATATCCCCCTCATGGACAACCGGCACAGAAATAGCCTCAGGCCCATTAGCCGATGCAATAATGCAGCGATTACGGTAGCTCTGCTTGCAATAGTTCTCATGGGCTTCCAGGTACACGTCACAAACAGAAGAAGGATTGGAAGCGACTATGCGTCCCCAATCCTCAGCTGCTGCCGCGAACCATGAAAGCGGCGGAAAAAAGGCCGTAGAGAGAAGCACGGCCGCTTACTCTACTGAACCTCTGTCGCGAACCAAACTCTCGCTCGCCTTGATAATACCACGCTTTGAAGCACGGATAAAACTCAGGATATTATCCCTTTCCTCGCTGGGAGGGAAGCTGGCCTCTACCTGGGTGCAGCCATCGGCAATATTGTATCCAGAGTAATAAATAGTCTCGTAAATATCCTTGATGGTGCGGATGGCATCGGAAGAGAAACCACGCCTGCGAAGGCCCACGATATTGACGCCAACATAGCTGATAGGCTCGTGGCCGCAAAGAACATACGGAGGTACGTCCTTGATAACCCTAGAGCAACCGCCAACCATTGCATGGCAGCCAATCTTTGTGAACTGGTGAGCCATGGAGTTACCGCCAAGGATAGCCCAATCGTCAACATCGGTCTCACCGGCAACGCCAACATAACTTACAAGGATGCAGTGATTGCCAATACGGCAGTCGTGTGCAACATGGGAATAAGACATGATCAGGGTGTCGCTGCCAATCTTGGTAACACCCTTGCCAGAAGCCTTGGTACCACGGTTTACGGTAGCGCACTCGCGGATAGTAACGCGGTCGCCAATTTCTACATAAGTAACCTCACCGTCGAATTTGAGGTCCTGGGGGATGGCGCCTACAACGGCACCGGGGAAGATTTCGCAGTTCTTACCCATGGTAACATACTTGAAGATGGTAGCATGGGGATGAATGATTGAACCGTCGCCAATCTTAACGTCGTCATCTACGAAAGCGTAGGGACCAATCTCTATATTGTCGCCCAAAATTGCCTTGGGGCTGACACTAGCAAGAGGATGTATCTTATTCATATCAAACTATTTTATCTTTTCCAAAGCGGCTGCGGCAGCCTGGGTATTTATGCCGTGGCCGGGTTTAAAGGCCGTAACCTTGGCATTGAGGCGTCCGCCTACAAGGCTAAGGTCTCCCAAAAGGTCCAGCAGTTTGTGACGGCCGCACTCATTGGGGAAATGGAGGGTAAGGTTGCTGAGGTAGCCGTCCGGGCGTACTGTTATC
Organism: uncultured Prevotellaceae bacterium; assembly: GCA_947166905.1. Taxonomy (GTDB): domain Bacteria; phylum Bacteroidota; class Bacteroidia; order Bacteroidales; family UBA932; genus Cryptobacteroides. The sequence goes on from CAMVFZ010000001.1 coordinate 34,218, forward strand.
TTTTTCCTGCCCATCTTGGAGGCTATAGCCTCTACCTGTGCATCCGTTACAGGATGCTCTACGATAACTATTGCGTTGTCCACGTCGCCGCCCTTGATAAGGTTGTTGGCAAAGAGGAACTCAATCTCGTGGAAGAATACGAAGGTGCGGCAAACGCCAATCTCTTTTGCGTAGTCAGTAGACTCGTCAAAAGAGGCCGTCTGAACGCCAAGAACCCTGGAACCGAAGTCCACCGTAATCTGGAACGAAGGAGAGGCGGCAGGCTCTATCTTGACCCAGGAACCAGTCTTTTCATTGGTAACGTATACTTCTTCCTTGATATCCAGATATTTGCGCTCTGCGTCCTGGGCCACAAGACCATCGGCCGCGATTGCCTCTACATAATACCTGGCGCTACCGTCAAGGATAGGCATCTCTACGCCGTCCACCTCTATCACAGCATTGTCAACGCCCATTCCGTAAAGTGCAGAAAGGATGTGCTCCACCGTCTGAACGGAAAAACCGTCCTTCTCTATGGTGGTGCTGCGGGCCGTGGATGTCACATAGCTTGCCAGGGCCGGGAGTTCCGCACCGTCCGACGCCCTCTTGAAGCGGATGCCGCTATTGGCAGGGGCCGGGGAAACTACAATCGTTGAGAAGGTGCCTGTGTGAAGACACTTGCCGGAAAAAGTATATGATTTCTTTAGGGTCTGTTGCTTCATAAAATTACTCTTGTCCCGCCCTCTTGAACTTGGCGTAGCTCTTCATGTAATTGCGGATAGGGATAACCGGCGAGCCAAGGAGGGTCTGTCCAGATTCTTTGATATTGCCGATCACGCCGCCCTGGGCGCCGATTGTTGTGTTGTCGGCAATCTCTATATGGCCTGCAACGCCAACCTGTCCGGCCAGTATGCAGTTCTTACCAATCTTTGCAGAACCGGCTATACCGCACTGGGCTGCCATAACCGTATTCTCACCTACCACTACGTTGTGGGCTATCTGGCAAAGGTTGTCAATCTTTACACCGTCGCAGATAATGGTAGACTCCATCTCTGCCTTGTCTATCGTGGTGCCGGCACCGATTTCTACGTTGTTGCCAATTACCACGTTGCCAAGATGCTCTATCTTCTCCCAGGTTCCGTCAGGCTGAGGCACGTTGCCAAAGCCATCGGAGCCGATAACAGCGTTGCCGTGAACAATGACATTGTTGCCAATCTTCATACCCGGATAAACCACGACGCCCGGATAGAATATGCAATTGCTGCCGATTGTGCAGTCTTCGCCGATGTAAACGTTCTCGTATATCTTGGTGAAATCCCCTACTACAGTCCTGCGGCCTACGTAAGAGCCTGCGCCCAGGTAGACCTTCTTGCCGAACTTTGTAGAGAAATGCCATCTGGCAGTGAAAGCGCGATGCCTGCGGTTTCTCTTCTTCTGGGCCGATGCATATTTGAGCAACTCTGCCACGGCTGCATAGGCGTTCTCTACCCTGATCATGGTGGCGGAAACCGCCTCCCTGGGCTGGAAGTCGTTGTTCACGAGAATTATGGACGCCTTGCTGGTATATACATACTGCTCGTACTTGGGGTTGGCGAAGAAACAGAGCTTGCCGGGTTTACCGTGCTCTATCTTGGCAAAGCCATCTACGGTTGCCTTAGGGTCTCCGTCTACCGTGCCGTGAAGCAATTTGGCCAGATTTTCTGCTTTGAATTCCATTACTGGTTTTTGTTATTTCTGTCTATATTTTTGCAAAAATACCCAAAATTTTGGATAATACCACAATAATTAGAGAATTAGATTATATAAAACGAATAATTCCGAAAGAATTTTGTTTTTTAAGGCTTTGTTTGTATCTTTGCACCGTGAAAGAGATAGGAGCCGGCCGGGTTCCTATCTTGTTTTTATTTAACAGGTTATGACAACAACTGAGATTATAGAGAAAATTTCACCGGCGGTAGAAGCCTGCGGCGCCTTCCTGGTAGAGGTTACGGTATCGGCAGATAATGACGTGGAAATCGTCATCGAAAGCAAGGATGATATCGTCAAAATGGAGGACTGCGTAGCTATCGACAAGGCCTTCCACGAGATCTGGGATCAGGATCAGGAAGACTACTCGCTTACCGTCAGTTCAGCCGGTCTGGACAGGCCGTTCAAGGTGCTGGAGCAGTACCGCAAAGCCATCGGCCAGAAGGTGGAGGCACGCATCAAGGGCGGGCGTAAATTCGTAGCCGAACTTGTGGATGCAGACGCCGATTCCGTTACCCTTAAATACACCGCAAAAGTGGCTGTAGAGGGCAAGAAAAAGAAGGAAGAAAAAGAGCTGACGGAAAAAATTTCCCTCTCAGAAATCAACAGCGTAACATATTATATATCATTTGATTAATAATTAAAATTAATAATAAAATGGCAGAAGAAAAACTGGATCTCAAAACCGCGTTCGCGATTTTCAAGGATGAAAAACACATTGACCGTCCGGTCATGATGGGTGTGCTTAAAGATGTATTCATCACCCAGATTGCAAAGACCTTCGGTAGCGCAGACAACTTCGACGTCATCATCAACGTTGACAAGGGTGACTGCGAGATTTACCAGAACCTTGATGTCGTAGAAGAGGTAGAAGACCCCGCAACCCAGATCTCCCTTGAAGAGCTCAAGGCTATGGGAGAAGACGACTACGAGCTTGGTGAGACTTTCACCCGCAAGGTAGAGCTCAAGGACTTTGGCCGCAGAGGTATCCTTAACATCCGCCAGAACCTTCAGGGTAGGATCATGGATATAGAGAAGGCCAACCTGTTCAACAAGTACAGCGAGAAGATCGGCGAGATCTTCACCGGAGAGATTTACCAGACCTGGTCCAAGGAAGTTCTTATCCTGGACGAGGACGGAAACGAGCTCCGTCTCCCCCGCGCAGAGCAGATTCCCGGTGAGCGTTTCAAGAAGAACGACACCGTTAAGGCTATCATCAAGAGCGTGGAGATGAAGAACAACACCACCCCTTATATCGTGCTTTCAAGAACTTCAGACGACTTCCTTATCCGTCTGTTCGAGCAGGAAGTACCTGAGATCTACGATGGTCTTATCACCATCAAGAAGGTGGTACGTGTTCCCGGTGAGCGTGCAAAGGTTGCAGTTGAGTCTTATGACGACCGCATCGACCCTATCGGCGCCTGCATCGGTGTAAAGGGTTCCCGCATCATCGGCATTGTAAAAGAGCTTCGCAACGAGAATATCGACGTGCTGCAGTGGACATCCAACGTTCCTCTGCTTATCCAGCGCGCACTTAGCCCGGCAAAGGTTACCAACATCGATATGGGCAATTCTCCTGAAGACAAGATCAAGGTTTACATGCACCCGGACGAGGTTAAGAAGGGTATCGGTAAAGGCGGCTGCAACATCAAGCTTGCAGGTATGCTGGTAGGCCGTGAGATCGAGGTTTGGAGAGAGGCTCCCAAGGACGAGGCCGGCGGAGAAGAAGAGGACGTTCTGCTCGCAGACTTCAGCAACGAGATTGACGCCTGGATCATTGAGAAACTCCAGAGCATCGGTCTTGATACTGCTAAGAGTGTTCTTGCCCTTAGCCCGGAGGATGTCGCAAAGCGCGCAGACCTTGAGGACGAGACCGTTGAAGAGGTATTCAGAATCCTTCGTTCAGAGTTCGAGGAATAATTTAATTATCAGAGTTTAACCGATTAATTTACAGGGGTATAATAAATGGCGGAAATTAGACTAAATAAACTAACAAGACAATTCAACATCGGTCTTCAGACGCTGGTGGACTTCCTTAATGAGAAGGGGGCCGACGTAGACCTCAATCCCAACGCAAAGGTATCCGACGAGTATCTTCCCGCACTGGAGAAGAAGTTCGGAGACGACCTTCGCGCAAAGCAGGATGCAGAGAGGGTGGATATCAAAATGAAGGAAATCATTGAGAAGAACACCCGCCGCTCTTCCGACGAGGAAGAAGAGGAGGACGAGCCCGCACGTGAGACTATCATTAAGAATACCGGACTGTCCGGTGCAGCTCCCGCAGAGCCGGAGCCTGTAGCAGAGCCCGAACCTGTAGCCGAGCCGGAACCCGAGCCCGTTGCAGAGCCGGAGCCTGTAGTAGAGCCTGAGCCGGTTGCTGAACCGGAACCCGAGCCCGTCGTAGAGCCGGAAGTTGAACCCGAGCCCGTAGCAGAACCGGAGCCGGAACCCACTCCTGAACCCGAACCGGTTGCAGAGCCGGAAGAAGCACCCGTAGAGGCTGCCGCAGAGGAGGTACCCCAAACCGCCACCCCTGAAGAGGCATCTCCCGCAGCCACGGAGGCTCCCAAGCCGCAGCCCCAGCCCGCAGCAGAGCAGGCCGGAGGAATCAAGGTACTGGGTAAGGTAGACCTTTCACAGTTCGATCCCAAGAAGAGCAACAAGAAGCGCGAGCGTATCAAGGGCGGCAGCCAGAAGGTTGACGTTACCAAGGTAGAGAGCGAGGATCGCAGAAAGGGCGACAAGAACAATAACAATAAGGGCGGCCAGCAGAACCAGGCCCAGAAGGGCAAGGATCAGCAGGGCGGCGGCAAAAAGAAGAACCGCGAACGCTTCAAACCCGCAATGACCGAAGCCCAGGCAGAGGAAATGCAGAAGGAAATCCAGAAGCAGGTCAAAGAGACCTACGCAAGGATGAACGAGGGCAAGGGTAAGAACAACTTCGGTGCAAAATATCGTAAAGAGAAACGTGAGGCAGCCAGCCTCAAGATGCAGGAAGAGTTCGAGCAGGCAGAGGCAGAGAAGACCGTTCTTAAGGTAACCGAGTTCGTTACCGTAAACGATCTTGCAACCCTTATGAACAACACTCCCGTAAACAAGGTTATTACCGCTTGCTTCAACCTTGGTCTTATGGTTTCTATCAACCAGAGGCTTGATGCAGAGGCACTTGTACTTGTTGCAGAGGAGTTCGGATACAAAGTTGAATTCACAACCGCAGAGCTTACCAGCGAGATTCAGCAGGAAGAGGATGCACAGGACGACAGCAACCTTGTTACCCGTCCGCCTATCATCACTGTGATGGGTCACGTAGACCACGGTAAGACTTCCCTGCTGGACTATATCCGCAAGACTAATGTGATTGCCGGTGAGGCCGGTGGTATTACTCAGCACATCGGTGCATACAATGTCAAGTTGCCCGATGGCCGCCACATCACCTTCCTGGATACCCCTGGTCACGAGGCATTTACCGCCATGCGTGCCCGTGGTGCCCAGCTCACTGACCTTGCGATTATCATCATCGCCGCCGATGACGCCGTGATGCCTCAGACAGTAGAGGCTATCAACCACGCGCAGGCAGCAGGCGTTCCTATGGTATTCGCTATCAATAAGATAGATAAGCCGGGCGCACAGCCGGAGAAGATATATCAGCAGCTGTCCCAGATGAACATCCTCACAGAGGCCTGGGGCGGTAAGTACCAGTGCCAGGAGATCTCTGCAAAGCAGGGTATCGGCGTTGACAAACTGCTTGAAAAGGTGCTGCTTGAAACCGATATGATGGACCTCAAGGCCAACCCTAACAAGCTTGGCGTAGGTGCTGTGATCGAGTCCTCTCTTGACAAGGGCCGTGGCTTCGTTGCAACTGTGCTTGTACAGAACGGTACCCTTCACAAGGGCGATATGCTGCTTAGCGGTTGCTTCTACGGCCGTGTTAAGGCCATGCTCAACGAGCGCGGTCAGATGGTATCAGAGGCCGGTCCTTCCACCCCTGTTTCAGTGCTCGGCCTTAACGGTGCGCCTTCAGCCGGTGAGAAGTTCAATGTAATGACCGACGAGAAAGAGGCCAAGGCTACCGCCAACAAGCGCGAGCAGCTCATCCGCATCCAGGGCATCAAGACCCAGAAGCATATGACTTTGGACGAGATCGGACGCCGTATCGCCATCGGCAACTTCAAGGAACTCAATGTCATCGTCAAGGGTGATGTTGACGGTTCAGTAGAGGCTCTGTCAGACTCCCTGATCAAGCTTTCTACAGAAGAGGTAAGCGTAAATGTTATCCACAAGGCTGTGGGTGCAATCTCCGAGTCCGATGTCATGCTGGCTACCGCTTCCGATGCAATTATCATCGGCTTCCAGGTTCGTCCTTCATCCGACGCTCGCAACATGGCAGAGAAGGAAGGTATCGAAATCCGCTTGTACTCAGTTATTTACGATGCTATAGAAGAGGTTAAGGACGGTATCGAGGGTATGCTTGAGCCTGAGAAGAAAGAAGAGGTTACAGCTACCGCTATCGTTAAGCAGCCGTTCAAAATCCCTAAGGTTGGTACCATCGCCGGTTCACTCGTGAAGGAGGGTAAAATGACCAAGGGTACCAAGGTTCGCCTTATCCGTGACGGTATCGTGGTTTACACCGGTGAGCTCGCATCCCTGCGTCGCGGTAAAGACGACGCCAAGGAGGTTCCTTCAGGAATGGAGTGCGGTATCGGCATTGAGAACTACAACGACATCAAGGAAGGCGACGTAATCGAGGCATTCCAGATAGTAGAAATCAAGAGGACACTCTAAGATGCTGTTTGTTATTGAAGGACTGGACGGGGCGGGAAAATCTACCCAGGTTAGCCGCCTGCGCGAGTATCTTACTCAGCGCTGCGGGCAGATAGAGTACATTCACTTCCCCCGCTACGACGCCCCTGTTTACGGAGATCTTATCAGCCGCTTCCTTCGCGGGGACTTCGGTTCCAACGAGCAGGTACATCCGCAACTGGTGGCCCTGCTGTACGCAGAAGACAGGCACGGAGCCGGCCCCATAATGAAGGAAAAGATAGACGCCGGCATCCCGGTGCTTCTGGACAGATATGTCTATTCCAACATAGCCTACCAGTGCGCCAAGGTGGCCGATCCTACCGAGCGCCGCGCCCTCAGGGACTGGATCTTCAATACTGAATACGGCGATTTTGAGCTGCCGGTACCGGACCTGAACATTTATCTTGACGTTCCAATCTCTTTTGTAGAAAAGAGTCTGAACAGTAACCGCAGCGGCAGCGACAGGAATTACCTTTCCGGCGCTTCCGATATCCACGAGGCCAGCATCGCCTTCCAAAAGGCAGTCCGCGATGTCTACCTGGAGCAATGCGCAATAGACGATAAATTCATCCCCGTCAACTGCGAAGACGAAAACGGCGACATGGCCGCGGCCGATGTCATCTTCGAGCGCCTTAAAGCAGTTGTAGATCCCGTTCTGGCCAGGAGATAAGATGAGACGCTTCTGCACGATAATAATCGGACTGGTTTTCTTTACCTCCGGACTTTTCAAACTGATTGATCCGGTTGGCACAGGCCTTATCGTGCGTAGCTACCTTGATTTCTTCCACGTAGGCTTTCTGAGCGGCATTTCCGGCCTTGCAGGCTTCCTGCTATCGGCAATAGAGGCCCTGACCGGTCTAGCCCTGCTTGGCGGAGCCTTCCGACGCCTGGCCGCCAAAACCGCCATCGGCCTTACTGGCTTCTTTACCATTGTAACCTTCATTCTGATGGTGGCCAATCCGGACATGGACTGCGGATGCTTTGGGGAAGCCTTTCACCTTTCTCACACACAGACTTTCATTAAGAATATCATACTTTGCGGCCTTGTTGCCGGGGCATTCATTCCCATTCCAAAGACATCGGTCCGCAAAAATGTATTTGTTATTTTAGGGACGATAACCCTTCTCATAGGCCTCTACAGCCAGTTTTTCCTGCCGCTTTGGGACTTTACGGACTTCTGCCCGGGAGACAGGCTGTACGATACCACCCACCCCTTCCCTCCTGTAAAGACGGCGGAGCCCGGCTTCATTTACGCCAAGGACGGAGTGCAGAAGGAATTCACCCTTGACGCTTTGCCGGATTCCACCTGGACATTCGTTAGCGCAGCAGAAGCTCCGGAGCTTAAGACTCCGTCCAATCTTGTTCCCGTTACCGCCCCGGACGGCTCAGTCTGCGACAGCGTGCTGCTTCACGGTAAGGTGATGGCTTTGTCCGTTTACGACGCAGAGGATATGTCTGACGGCGACTGGCAGGATGCCGCCCGCTTCCTTAAATCAGCGGCGGGCCAGGGACTGCGCCCGGTGCTGCTGGCAGCATCGGCCCCGGAAGACCTGGAAAAAACGCTTGAGCCGTTGGCCACAGAGGACAGATTGCAGCTGCTGATGGTTACGTATTTCTCTGACCACAAGGTACTTAAGACTCTAAACCGCTCCAACGGAGGAGCTGTAATGATAGACGAGGGACTGATTGCAGAAAAGTGGTCGTCGGCTTCTTATCCGTCGGACAAAACAATAAAAAAGGTGGCTTCAGAAGAGCCCGGAAACCTGCTGATTGACGCTTCCGTGCCGGGGCGCTTCTACCTTTGCGCCTTTATGATTCTGGCTATCTTCATCTCACTTTATACGTATCGTAAAAAATAATGAAAGCAGATTACAGAGATATCAAAATAATGGGCATCCTGAATATAACGGATGACTCTTTCTATGCCCCCAGCCGAATGCTGACGGAAGACGGAAAACTGGATGTGGACGGCCTTAGGAACAAGGTTCGCCAGATGCTTCTTTCCGGTGCCGATATCCTTGACATCGGTGCATGTTCTACAAGGCCGGGCAGCAAGGCTGTTGGTGCAGAAGAGGAATGGGCCAGGCTCTCCACCGCCCTGCCGATTATCAGGGAAGAGGCCCCCAATACACCTATCTCTGTGGACACCTACCATGCAAGCGTGGTAGAGCACGTATACGGCTTGATTGGCGATTTCATTGTGAATGATATCTCTTCCGGCCGCATGGACAGCAGGATGCTCAGGGTTGTAGGCGACAGGAAACTCCCCTACGTTGCCATGCACATGCGCGGCACCCCGGAGACCATGGCCACTCTTACAGACTACAAGGACGGTATTATTGCAGAGGTCAAGAAGTTCTTCATGGGCTTTGCAATTGAGGCGGACCAGGCCGGCATCAAGGAATGGTATCTTGACCCAGGTTTTGGCTTTGCCAAGACTATTTCACAGAATTATACCCTTATGCAGCACCTTGACCTTCTTCAGGACCTGCTTCATCCAATACTTGTAGGAATCTCACGTAAGAGTATGATATACAATCTTCTGGGACAGACTCCGGAAGATGTGCTTGCTCCCACCCAGGCGCTGCACATGGCCGCTTTGGAGCGCGGAGCTTCAGTGCTGCGCGTACACGACGTGGGCGCGGCTCGCCACACCCTGGTGCTTTACAAAAAACTAACTGATAACGCGTTGTAGAATTATTCCTCTGTAAGGAATACATCGTCCCCGGGGGCTGCGAAGTGGAAGGTTTCCCTAGCGAACTCCTCCAGGGTGTCACGCTCGTTGGAAAGGCGCTGGATTCTTAAATCCAGTTTGGCGTTTTCCTTAGTGTAATGACGGATTTCCGCCTCTTGGTGACGGATCTCCCTGCGGGCTCCGATCCAGCGGAAAATATTGTCGTGGCTGAGCACCAGGATATACAGGGCGGCAAGGGCCGTAATAATGACCGCATAGCGGTAAAAACCGCGGTGCGGACCATTCCAAGCCTGCTTAAGCCGTCCTTTCCCTGCGGAAAGCATATCCTTGTTCAACTGCTTCAAATCTTTTAATTTTGTGATTTCTACAAAAGTAGTTAAATTTGAAGACAATTTGAAACAAAATTTAAAAATTCAAATATGAAACCTACACTTCTTGTTCTCGCTGCCGGTATGGGCAGCCGCTACGGCGGACTCAAGCAAATGGACACACTTGGACCTAACGGAGAAACTATCATCGACTACTCTATTTACGACGCAGTTCAGGCTGGCTTCGGTAAAGTAGTATACATCGTTCGCGAATACTTCCGCGAAGAATTCGAGGCTATCGTACGCAAGAAATACGCTAACGTAAAATGCGTTGACGGAGAGCCCCTCCAGTTCGTTTTCGTAACCCAGGAGCTGGACAAGATTCCTGCAGGCTTCGACGTTAACCCTGAAAGGCAGAAGCCCTGGGGTACAGCCCATGCAATGCTTATGGCTAAGGACGTAATCAACGAGCCTTTTGCCGTAATCAACGGTGACGACTTCTACGGCCGCGACTCCTTCAGGGTTATCGCAGAGTGGCTCCGCGCCCACGAGTCATCCAAGGGCAACTACTGCATCGTAGGCTTCGCCCTGGAGAACACCCTTTCGGAGTCAGGTTCCGTTTCTCGCGGTATCTGCTTCTACGACAAGAACTATCAGCTTACAGACGTTGTAGAGCATCTTAACATTGCCCGCGAGGCCGATGGCAAGATTTACGGTGACAACTCCTCTACCGGAGCAACTCACGTAGAACTCAAGGGCAAGGACCTTTGCTCAATGAATATGTGGGGCTTTACCCCCGATTACTTTGCCAAGAGCGAAGATATCTTCAAGGTATTCCTCAAGAATTATGGCACAGAGCTCAAGAAAGAGTTCTACATCCCTTATGCAGTAGACTGCATGGTCAAGAGCGGTGACAAATGCGAGGTTCTTGCTACTGACAGCAAGTGGTTCGGCGTTACTTACAAGGAAGACCGTCCGGGCGTAGTTGCCAAGTTCAAAGAGCTCAGCGACAAAGGCGTATACCCTACCCCTCTTTACAAGTAATCATCGGTTTATGGCTTTTTTCAAAAGAGGCAGAAATGCCAACTTCAGCATACTGAACAGTTTTTCCTGGCATGTACCGGGATTCGGAGGTCTGTTTTGCCAGTTGGGATGGTTCTTACTTGGCCTGCTGATTAGTGAACTCCTTAGCGCGCTCCTGCTAAAACTATCTCCGGGGCTCGGTCTTGAGTATGCTCAGCTGCTCTCCCCCATTTTGTTTATTCCTGGTATGGCAGCGTCACGCTTCCTTAGCAACAGGAACATGTATTTTGAGGATGGCTACAAGGTGAACTCTCCGCTTACCGGCAAGATCAATCCCTGGCTTGCAGGCCTGCTCTGCTGCCTTGGCACCCTGGCTCTTGCTTTCCTGATGGACGGAGTCAGTTCCATCCTTCCCAAGATGCCGGATTATCTTGTAAAGGTAATGGAGACCTTACTGGGTGGAAACTTCTTTATCTGCTTCATCAGCGTAAGTATATTTGCGCCTGTATTCGAGGAATGGCTGATCCGCGGCGTTATGCTTCGTGGTCTGCTAAACCACAAGCGCGAGGATGGCCGCAGGGGCTACTCCCCTTTCTGGTCCATCGTCGCAACCTCAGCGGTATTCGCCCTCATCCACATGAATATCTGGCAGGCTATACCGGCCTTTGCGCTTGGCTGCCTCTTCGGTTACGTTTATTACAAGACCGGAAGCCTTATGCTTACCATTCTGATGCATTTCTTCAACAATACGCTGTCGCTGATTTCAGGCCATATATGGCCCGATAACGCCACAATGAACTGGAGCGATATCCTTGGCGGCGCAGAATACTATGCCGTTGCAGCTGCCTGCCTGGCTGTTGTAATCCTTGTTGTGCTTAGGTTCAGGAGGATTGAGACGCCGGCTAACGGCGGATGCGAGCTTATCCCTGTTGAAGTTCCTTCAGAAGTTCCTCAGCCTTAGCAAGACTGTCTACCTTGCCGATGTCAAGGATGCGGAGTCTTTCGGGGCAGAAGCCATAGATCGGATAACGGTCACATACAGAGACGTAGAAGTCGATGATGGGAAATCTGTCATCGACTTTTTCTTTGTCGAAGGCTTCAAAGATTGCATCGGACATCAGGTGGATGCCGGAAAAGGCCAGCATGCGGTAGTCCTTGGGGTTGATGTTGCCATAGGGGCTGCGGACTTCTCCTGTTGTGATGTTGGTCCAGCCGACAAGGCGAAGGTCGTCGTCAAAGAGAAGGTATCGGCTTGTCTGGCGTTCGCTTACCAGGATGGTTGATATTGCGCCTGGGTGTGCGTGTGCGCGGAAGGCGGCCAGGTCTACATCGGAGAGTATGTCTACGTTGTGTACAAGGAAGCTGCCGGTGCCTTCAAGCAGGGGGCGGGCGTAACGGATGCCGCCGCCGGTTTCGCGGAGGAGCTGGCGCTCGTCGGAGACTGCGATGGTGCGGCCGGGGACATCGGCGATGCCGGGTTGTTTCAGGAAGTTTATGATGGAGTCCGGGAAGTGGTGGACGTTTACGACGAAGTCGTCGTAGCCGTAGGTGGCTAGTTTGTCAATGACGTGGCGTAGCATGGGGACTCCGCCTACGGGGACGAGGGCTTTTGGCATTGTGTCGGTTAGCGGCCTTAGCCTGGTTCCCAGTCCCGCCGCAAATATCATTGCTTTCATAATTGATCTTATAATTCCGAATATCCGGTATTATAACCGTTTTTCTATGTCAAGTTCGCGATGGGTAATGCTGATCTTGATGTCGAACTTTTTGGCAAGGTGCTCGGCAAGGTGTTCGGCGCAGTAGACGCTGCGGTGCTGGCCGCCGGTGCAGCCGAAGCAGACCTGGAGGTGCGTGAATTTGCGCTCGATGAAGCGCTTGACGTGAACGTCTACCAGGCGGTATACGTTGTCAAGGAAGAAGAGGATCTCTCCGTCGTCTTCAAGGAACTTGATAACCTCTTTGTCCATGCCGTTGAACTGGCGATAGTACTCGTACTTGCCGGGGTTGTTTACGGCGCGGCAGTCAAAGACGTATCCGCCGCCGTTGCCGCTGGTATCTACCGGTACGCCCTTCTTGTAAGCGAAGCTGTAGATGCTGACTTCCAGACGCTTATCTTCTGCAATCTCATAGAACTGCTGCATCCTGGTGAGCTTGGACAGTACCTCGTTCAGGTAAGGATACTTGTCGAACGGGGTGCGGAGCAGGCGGCGCAGATTGTCGATTGCGAAGGGTACGCTGGCCAGGAAGTGAGGCTTTTTCTCAAAGTAGCCCCTGAAACCGTAAGCACCCAGGGTCTGCAGATTGCGGAAGAGCACGAACTGGCGGAGCTTCTCACGGAAGTAGCCCTCGTCAAGATCCGGGAGATAAGTCCTTACGGAGCGCAGGTATGCAGACAGCATTTCCTGCTTCAGGTCTTCCGGATAACGGGCGCGTGCCTGCCAGATAAATGAGGCTACATCGTAGTAGATGGGGCCCTTGCGTCCACCTTGGAAATCTATGAAATAAGGAACATCGTCCTTGAGCATTACATTGCGGGCCTGGAAGTCGCGATACATGAAGGTATCGCCCATGTCTTCCAGCAGGTCTGCCTTGAACTTCTCAAAGTCGTCCTGAAGAAGAACCTCGTTGAAATCCAGGCCGGTGGCCTTAAGGAAGCAGTATTTGAAATAGTTAAGGTCAAAGAGAATCATCCTCTCTCCGAAGGCGGGCTCAGGATAGCAAACGTTGAAGTCCAGACCCTCCGCGCCCTTGAACTGAATCTTTGGCAACTTTTCTACCACCTTGCAAAGGAGATCCCTCTCGTATGAAGAATACTCCCCGCTCTCACGGCCGTGAGAAACCTCGTTGTAAAGCACTGAGTCTCCCAGGTCTTCCTGGATGTAAGACATTCCGTCGGTGCTCACAGCCAGCACTTTAGGTACGTTGATACCCTTTTCTCCGAAGTGTTTGCTAAGGGAGATAAAGGCATTATTCTCATCTTTATTAGTACCTATTACTCCAACCACGGAAACCCTGCCGCCGCGTATGCGGAAGTACCTTCTGTTGCTGCCGGAGGAATTCATCTCCGTAATTTCCGTAGCCGTCTGGCCTGTATATTTCTCAAAAAGTTGCTTTAATACTTCTTCCATTCTTAGGGTGTTTATTGCTGCGAATTTACTAAATATGTTTTATATTTGCATAATAGAATAGTTGAAAAAATCGCTTATGGATAAATATTATTCCTATTGCTCGGACAAGTACCAGTATACGATGGGAAAATCCTTTCTGGACTGCGGTAAGGCAGAGGAAATCGCCGTATTCAACCTGTTTTACAGAAAAGCCCCGGAAAACAACAACTGGGCAGTGGTAAGCGGCACCCAGGAGATTATAGACCTGGTGCTGAACCTTGGCACTATGCCGGAGGATTTCTATGAGAAGTTCCTTCCCGGAGAAGAATACGCAGAATTCCGTAAATACCTGTCTACCTTAAAGTTCACTGGCAATGTTTACGCAATGAGGGAGGGTGAGATTGCCTTTCCTAACCAGCCGATAGTAATAGTAGAAGCGCCCCTGGTCCAGGCTCAGATCCTTGAGACCCCGATGCTCTGCATCATGAACCATCAGATGGCCGTCGCAACCAAGGCTTCACGCGTATGCAGGGCAACCGACCATCCCGTTAGCGAGTTCGGTTCCCGTCGCGCCCACGGTCCCTGGGCTGCCATTTACGGTGCCAAGGCCGCCATCATCGCCGGTTGCGCCAGCTCTTCCAACATAATTACTGGTGTATTCAACGGAGTTCCGTCAACAGGCACTATGGCCCATAGCTTCGTTACCTCTTACGGCAGCAGCGTAGAAGGCGAGCATCAGGCCTTCTGTGACTATATCAAGACCCATCGCGGGGAAAACCTGATCCTTCTTATTGACACTTACGACACCCTGCGCTGCGGAGTTCTCAACGCAATACGTTCCTTCAAAGAGAACGGAATTGACGACAATTATCCTTACGGCTACGGCATCCGCCTTGACAGCGGAGACCTTGCATACCTTTCCGTAAAGGTTCGCGAAATACTTGACGCTCACGGACTTAAGAACTGTAAGATTTTTGCCACCAACTCTTTGGACGAGTACCTTATCAGCGACCTGGAGCGCCAGGGCGCCAGGATAGATTCCTACGGAGTAGGCGACGCCATCGCCACCAGCAAGGCGGCCCCCTGCTTTGGCAACGTTTATAAACTTGTACAGCTTGGCGGCGAGCCCGTGCTCAAGCGCTCTGAAGACACCATCAAACTTATCAACCCTGGCTTCCAGATCACATACCGCATCATCGTCAATGATCCGGCCCTGGGAGAAAGGTTCAAGGCCGATGTCACCTGCATGCGCGGGGATTACACATCCCGCAGCATAGAGGCCGGTGAAGAGTTCACCATCTACGACGAGCAGGACCGCTTCAAGCACAAGACCTTCGAGAAGGGCTCTTATTCATGGCGCAAAATGCAGCTGCCTGTAATTCAGGATGGCAAACGCTGCGAGGTTCCCCACACCCTTCAGGAGAAGAAGACCTTCTATAAAGATAACCTGATGCACTTCAGTCCTACTGAGACACGTCTTATCAATCCACATTACTATAAGGTTGATATCTCCGAGGAACTACGGGCAGAAAAGATACAAATTCTAGAGCGGATAAACTCCCAAATAGAAGCGTTTAGCATAGATTAATTGTAAATCTGCCCTTTTAACTTATGATAAATAAGCAAAAGAGCAGATTTTTTTTAAAAATTGTTTGTTAGAACGGCAATTTTGTACTAAATTTGAAACAATTAAACCATAACTATTCCACGCGAACTGATGAAGATTGTAGAGAATATTAACGGTATGCCCCCTGTGGGCAATGTACTGGTAGTTAATACTGGTTCAATAACGACTAAATTCGGATATTATGTAGACGGCGAGGTTGTCCTTGACCGCAAGCTTGAACATACGGTAGAAGAACTGTCCATATTCAAGGATGTTATGGAACAGGACAGGATGCGTACGCAGGCCATACTTGAAGCCCTTGTAGAACTTGGCGTCAAGTTGGAAGACATCGACATTGTCATGTGCCGCGGCGGACTCTTCACCCCTTGTATCACCGGTGTATATAATGTTAATGACGATATGAAGGAGGTTCTGTCCTCCAGTCGTGACGGCAACCATGCCTGCAACCTCAGCGCCCTTATCGGCGACGAGATCGCAGAAGAAATAAATAGAATAAGGGAAGAAAAGGGGCTGAAGCCCCGGTTCGGCAAGTGCGTCGCCTATGTGGCAGATCCGCCCATGGCAGACGAGATGCTCCCCGAATGCCATATTGGAGGCATCCCGGAGTTCCCCCGCAAAACCCTCTTCCACGCCCTTAACACCCGCGCCATTATGCGCAGGTACCTGCGTGAGACCGGCCGCAAGGCAGAAGACACTGCGGCCATCATCTGCCACATGGGCGGCGGAGTTACCATTTCACTTCATAAAGGCGGCAAGGTAATTGATACCTCTCACGGCCTTGGCGGCGACGGCCCTATCACCCCGGAGCGCGCAGGCTGCTGCCCGCCCTATCCGCTTATCGACATGTGCTTCAGCGGTGAATACACCAAAAAAGAAATCAAGAAGAAGCTCATCGGCCACGGAGGCGCTGTAGCTTACTTCGGTACAAACGATATGCGCATCGTAGAGCAGCGTGCCCTTGAAGGCAGACCGGAATACGTTGTATTCATGAAGGCCTTCATTCTGAACATAGCCAAGTACATCGTCGCACAGGCTGCCGTTGTAGACGGAAAGGTAGATATCATCATACTGACCGGCGGTGTCGCATACAGCAAATATATTACTGACGAAATTACCAAGAAAGTCAACTGGCTTGCTCCCGTAAAGGTTTATCCCGGAGAGAACGAGCTCGGATCCCTGGCAGAAAACGGCTACATTATACTGGCCGGCGCCACCAAGATCCACACCTATAATAAAGATAAGATAATCGAAGATTAACAATCGGACACATAATTATAAAACATATATGGCAAAAATAGATTACTCTCAGAGGTCCTTCAGCTACTATCCCACCAACGCAATCATTTCTGCGAAATGCATTGACGGCGTGTGGACAGAGCCTGAGCTAAGCGACAGCTTCGAGCTAAGCCTACACTGCTTCGCAGGTGTATTCCACTATGCACCTTCTTGCTTCGAGGGCGCAAAAGCTTTCATGGGAGTTGACGGCAAGGTTCGTCTCTTCCGCCCGGACGAGAACGCTAAACGAATGATCAACAGCGCAAAGTATCTGGACATGCCCTACCCTTCAGTAGAGATGTTCGTGGATATGTGCGTAAAGTGTATCCAGGCAAACTGGGAGCATATTCCTCCCTATGAGTCAGGTGCGTCACTTTACCTTAGGCCCGTGCTCTTTGGCATCAATCCGGGCCTTGGTATCAAATCTTCAAAAGACGTAATGTTCGTTGTAATGTGCTCTGGTGTAGGTACTTATTCCGGCGCAAAGAGCCTTAGCACAGGTACCGCCGTGCTTTCCCGCAACTACGACCGTGCCGCAACTCACGGCAGCGGCGGATACAAGCTGGGAGCCAACTACGCCCAGAGCCTCCACGCCTACAACATTGCACACGATGCTGGCTACAGGGAGCTTCTCTTCCTTGACAGCGCAACCCATACGCATATAGAGGAATTCGGCTCATCCAACTTCTTCGCAATCAAAGGGGACACCTATATCACCCCTGATTCCTCAAGCGTACTTCCTTCCATCACCAACAAGAGCCTTCGCACCGTAGCAAAGGAGTTCGGCCTCAAAGTAGAGCGCAGAATGGTAATGGTAGATGAGCTTGCCACCTTCGACGAAGTCAATTCCTGCGGAACAGCCGTTGTAATCACTCCTATCAGCCGCATCGACGACAAGCCTACCCTTGAGGGCAGCGAGATTACCCGCAGTTTCAGCTACGGAGAAGAGTGCGGAGAGATAAGCCGCAAGCTTTACAACCGAATCATCGGCATCCAGAAAGGCCTTGAGGAAGACACCTACGGCTGGTGCCTGTTCGTGGAGCCCAAGTAACCATGAAGGATAAGGTTGCGGCTCTGTTGCAGGAGCACAAGGTAGACGAGGCCATTTCCATTATAGAGGCCTTTAAGGCCGATGGTGGCCGGATGGACGACGTCCTTTACTACCTTCTTGGCAACGCCTGGCGCAAGAAAGGCAACTGGCAGATGGCAATAAACAATTATAACGAAGCCATACGCCTTAACCCCGACTCCCCCGCCGCCGGTGCACTGGAGATCGCAAACGAAATACTCGGCTTTTATAACAAAGACCTATATAATCCTTGAAACAACAATTAAAACAATAGGACTATGGCAAAGATGAAAGGAGCTACATTGGTAGACATCGAACGCTGCAAAGGCTGCGGCTTGTGCGTTGTCGCCTGTCCCCTGAACGTTTTGGCCCTGACAACTAAAAATGTCAACCAAAAGGGTTACAACTATGCTGAGACCGTCCTTGAGGATACCTGTACAGGATGTACTTCCTGCGCAGTCGTATGCCCGGACGGATGTATAACCGTTTACCGTAAGAAGGAGGAATAACTATGGCAGAGAAAGAAATCACCTTGATGAAAGGCAATGAGGCCATTGCCCACGCCGCCATCCGTTGCGGTTGCGACGGTTACTTCGGTTACCCTATCACTCCCCAGTCAGAGGTTCTTGAGACCCTGGCAGCAGAGAAGCCCTGGGAGACCACCGGAATGGTAGTTCTTCAGGCAGAGAGCGAGGTCGCTTCCATTAACATGGTATACGGCGGCGCCGCTTCTGGAAAGAGGGTTATGACATCTTCTTCCTCCCCTGGCGTAAGCCTTATGCAGGAGGGCATCTCCTATCTGGCAGGCGCAGAGCTTCCTTGCCTTATTGTAAACGTTTCCCGCGGAGGCCCCGGCCTTGGAACCATCCAGCCCAGCCAGGCCGATTATTTCCAGACCGTTAAAGGCGGTGGCCACGGAGACTATCGTCTTATCACCCTTGCCCCGGCATCGGTACAGGAGATGGCAGACTTCGTAGACCTTGCCTTCGAGTTGGCATTCCGCTATCGCAACCCGGCCATGATACTGTCCGATGGTGCCATCGGCCAGATGATGGAAAAGGTGGTTCTCCCTCCTTTCAAGCCTCGCCGTACAGAGGAAGAGCTTGCAAAAGAGTGCCCTTGGGCCACTACAGGCCGCATCGGCATGCGCAAGCCTAATATCATTACTTCTCTTGCCCTTGTTTCTGAAGAGATGGAGCGTGTTAACCTTCGCCTTCAGGCCAAGTATAAAGTAATCCAGGAGAAAGAGGTCCGCTACGAAGAGTATATGACCGACGATGCAGAGTATCTGATCGTGGCCTTCGGTAGCGCAGCACGTATTTCCAAGAAGGTTATTTCCATCGCCCGCGAACAGGGCATCAAGGTTGGCCTTCTGCGTCCTATCACCCTGTGGCCTTTCCCTTCAAAGCGTATCGCAGAGCTGGGCAAGAAGGTCAAAGGCATCCTCTCTCTTGAGATCAACGCCGGCCAGATGGTAGAAGACATCCGCCTGGCAGTGGAATGCAAGGTACCCGTCAAGTGGTACGGCCGTCTTGGCGGCATCATTCCGGAGCCGGAGGAAGTTGTAGAAGAAATCAGGAAAATGACCCTCTAAACCCAGAAGCGCTATGACAAAAGAAGAAATAATGCAGCCGGAGAACATCGTTTACCGCAAACCGGAACTGCTCAATGACGTACCCATGCACTACTGCCCCGGCTGTAGCCACGGAGTTGTACACAAACTCGTCGCCGAAGTCATCGCAGAGATGGGTATGACAGATAAGACTATCGCAATATCTCCTGTAGGTTGCGCAGTCTTCGCTTATAAATACATCGATGTAGACTGGCAGGAGGCCGCTCACGGCCGTGCTCCGGCACTGGCCAGCGCAGTAAAACGCCTGTGGCCGGACCGCCTGGTATTCACATATCAGGGCGACGGTGACCTGGCTTGCATCGGCACCGGTGAGACAATCCACGCCCTTAACCGCGGAGAGAACATCACCATCATCTTCATCAACAATGCAATTTACGGTATGACCGGTGGCCAGATGGCTCCTACTACCCTGCTTGGAATGAAGACTGTTACCTGCCCTTACGGCCGTGTTCCCGAGCTTCACGGATATCCTCTCAAGATGGCCGATATCGCCGTCGGTCTGCAGGGTACCTGCTACGTAACACGCCAGTCCGTGCACAGTGTCGCCGCCATTATGAAGGCCAAGAAGGCCATCAGAAAGGCTTTCGAATACTCAATGCAGGGCAAGGGTTCCAACCTGGTAGAGATTGTTTCTACCTGCAATACCAACTGGAGAATGTCCCCTGACAAAGCAAACAAGTGGATGGAAGAGAACATGTTCCCGTTCTACCCGCTGGGAGACCTCAAGGATAACGGTTAAATCGAATTGCCATGACACAGGAAATTATCATATCAGGTTTCGGAGGACAGGGTGTCCTCTCAATGGGAAAGATCCTTGCTTATGCAGGTCTTATGGAAGATAAGGAGGTTACATGGATGCCGGCTTACGGCCCGGAGCAGCGCGGTGGTACCGCAAACGTTACCGTGATTGTGAGCGACGATCCCGTTTCTTCCCCTATCCTCAGTAGCTACGATACCGCTATCGTGCTTAACCAGCCTTCACTGGAGAAGTTCGAGCCCAAGGTAAAGCCCGGCGGTACGCTTATTTATGACGGATACGGCATCAATGTCCCGCCCACTCGCAAGGACATCAATGTTTACCGTATTGACGCCATGGATACCGCCGCTGCGCTCAATATGATTAAGGTGTTCAATATGATGGTTCTGGGCGGTTTGCTCAAGATTCATCCGGTAGTTAGCATTGAGAGCGTGCTCAAAGCGCTGCGCAAAACTCTTCCGGAGCGTCATCACCACCTTATCCCGATGAACGAGGAGGCTATCCGCAAGGGCATGGAAATTATTGAAAAACAGTAGGATATAAAAAAATATTCATTAACTTTGCGGTCCCAAATAAAAGCCAAAGGGCTTTTGGTGCAATGGGGTCTGCCCCGGCAGACTGAGTAACACATTTTATATCAATTAATTATGAAGCATTTTGAGTTAAAGGGCCAGCTTCGTCAGGTTGGCAACAAAGCAGCCATCAAGGCTATCCGCGCACAGGGTCTTGTTCCTTGCAACCTTTACGGTCTTGGAATTGAGAACGTTCTTTTCACTGTTGATGCCAAGGATCTCAAGGGTCTTACCCACACTCCCGCATCTTTCATCGTAGACCTTGTACTTGATGGCAAGAAGTACACTGCAGTTGTACACGAGCTTCAGTTCCACCCTATCGAGGACGTATGCCTTCACGTAGATTTCCTCCAGGTAAACGAAGAGAAGCCCATCGCTATTACCGTGCCTCTTAACATTACCGGACACGCAGCAGGTGTTCAGGCCGGTGGTAAGTTCGTTAAGAACGTTCGTGAGCTCCGCATCAGCGCTCTCATGAAGAACCTCCCTGATCAGCTTGACATCGACATCACCAAGCTTGGTATCGGTGAGAACATCGTAGCAGGTGACCTCCAGTTTGAGAATGTTACCATCCTCAACCCCAAGTCTACCATCATCTGCGGTGTTAAGGCTACCCGCCAGTCTGCACAGGCCGCTCCTGCAGCCGAGTAATCATGGCACTTGCCAAATTTCTAAGCCGTCTGTTTTGCTCTCACAAGGAGCAACAGGCGGTTTTTCAAAAGAAAGAGGGCTGTGACGCCCCCGTAGAAGAACCAATGGAGAAGTTTCTTATAGCCGGTCTTGGCAACATCGGCGCAGAGTATGCGCAGACAAGGCACAATATGGGCTTTATGGTCTTGGACGAATGGGCCAAGGCCACGGAAACCGTATTCAAGACCGAGCGCTACGGAGACGTTGCAAGCATTAATTTCAAGGGCCGCCAGTTCTGGCTGCTCAAGCCTTCCACCTATATGAATCTTAGTGGAAATGCGGTCCGATACTGGCTTGAGAAACTCAACATCCCCCAGGAACATCTTGTCGTCATCTGCGACGACCTCAACCTCCCCTTCGGGACTCTGCGAATGAAAACTCAGGGCAGCGACGGAGGACATAACGGGCTTACCCATATCATCGGCACTCTGGGCAGTGCGCAGTTCACCAGGATACGAATTGGAATCGGAAACGACTTCAGCCGTGGTGGTCAGATAGACTTTGTGCTTGGAAAACTGGCCCCGGAAGAGCTGGAAGCAGTACCTGCAATGGCTAACAAAGTGATAGCCGGAATAAAAACTTTCGCGCTGGAATCTGCACAAAAAGCCATGAATTTCGTCAATACAAGGGCCTAAAATGGCATTTTTTCGTGTTTTTATGTAATTTTTTGATGTTTTTCTTGTTTTTAACGTTTCAATATCTTAACTTGCAGACGGTTAAAATAGATTCACCATTAAAAACACATTAAACCATGAAAGCTCTTGTTGAGAAAATTAAAGCCGAGTACGAGGCATTTGCAGTTAACGCAGACGCTCAGGTAGTAAAGGGTAACAAAGCAGCTGGTGCTCGCGCACGTAAGGCCGCTCTTGATCTTATGAAAGACCTGAAAGAGTTCAGAAAGGTTTCTGTAGAGGCTGCAAAATAAGTCTTAAACAGAGCAAGTTAAAGGTGTCCGGAAACGGGCACCTTAATTTTTTTTAAATTTTTCACATTTTTTTGCAACGTTTTAAAATCAACCTGCATCTATAAGGCAGGTTTAGGTTTTAGTACACGTTAAATCGCCGGAGTTTTCAAGCAATTGGAACCCCGGCGGTTTGATATTTATTTTGTATATTTGCCGGAACCAAACATCAAAAAAAGATGGAAAAGAAAAAACTTCATCCCCTGGCCTACGTCTATCTGACTATAGCGTTCCTGTACTTTGCAGCATCGGCAGTCCTGAACTTCTGGATTGTTGCCGATAATCCGGAAATATTGTCCTTGGGCCTGCTTGCACGAATCTTTATCTTCGCTGTGATTGCAATTTATACAAAGTGCGCCTATGAGATGATCCGCCTGATGATGGGAAAGGAATCCGATTACCCGTTTTACTTTATGGGAGTCCTTGGCATGCACCTGGTTGCCATTGCCGTTGCGCTGATCAAATTCGGGATACCCGGCGACATGCTGTTCCTGGGCATAGTGATGTATCTGGTTATTCCCGCCGGCTTGTGGGGCCTTACCCACCTGGCCGTGAATATGCCGGCTCCGGAGAAAATAGACAGCCCGGAAGAGGTCATGAGAAAGTATGCCGAAAGGCAGAAAGCCAACAAGGAGGCAGATTAATATTCCATTTGTCAAAGTTACATTTTATTAGTAATTTTGCGCGCCAATTTGGAAATCAAACAATAAACTTACTATAGATTATGAGAAAGAAAATCGTTGCAGGAAACTGGAAGATGAACACCACAGTTCCTGAGGGCGTAGAGCTCGCAAAGGCAGTTGCCGCAAAGGCTAAAGAGGTTCCCGCAGGCGTAGAGCTTGTTGTAGCACCTCCTTTCACCCACCTGGCACTTGTTGCCGATGCTCTCAAGGGCAGCCCCGTTAAGCTTTCTGCACAGAACTGCGCAGACAAGGAGAAAGGCGCTTATACCGGTGAGGTATCAGTAGCAATGCTTTGCTCCGTTGGTTGCGATTACACCATCCTTGGCCACTCAGAGCGCCGTCAGTATTACGGTGAGACCGATGCCAAGCTTGTAGAGAAGACCAAGCTCGCTCTTGCAGCAGGCCTTAAGGTTATCCTTTGCGTAGGTGAGAACCTTGACGAGCGCGAGGCCGGCAAGCACTTCGACGTCGTTTCTAACCAGACCAAGGCTGTTCTTTACAACTTCACCGCAGAGGATATGAAGAACATTGTTGTAGCTTACGAGCCTGTATGGGCCATCGGTACCGGTAAGACCGCTACCGCAGAGCAGGCAGAGGAAATCCACGCTTGCATCCGCAAGGTACTTGCAGACAAGTTCGGTGCACAGGTGGCAGACGACACCACCATCCTTTACGGTGGCAGCTGCAAGCCTTCAAACGCTAAGGAACTCTTCGCTCAGCCCGATATCGACGGCGGCCTCATCGGTGGCGCAGCCCTCAAGGCAGAAGACTTCATCGGCATCGCAGTTTCCTTCTAAGATACCGGAACACAATCATTTAGAGAATCCGCATTTGCTAATGCGGATTCTTTTTTGTATCTTTCGGCATACGTATCAAATACTTGGGCTTATGAAAACTGGAATCCGTTTACTAATACTTGCCGTTTCCGTAGTGGCGTTATCCGCCTGTGGAGGCAACCGACACGTAACAATGGAAGAATACGGAGGGCTCAGAGCAACCATAGAGCTTAAGTCCCCGAACGCCATGAACGCCATTAAAGACAGGATAGAAAAGTCCGGGATTCCCAATGTCTCCTTCAAGAAAGAAAGCAGTAGGCCACTTTTTATTGTGGAGTTTCCCGGTTTAAGGGACATCGAGCGTGTTAAAACTCTTCTGGCAGCCTCTGGCAACCTCGAATTCTGGCCGACGTTTAACGTAAAAGACGTGCCCGTTTTTTCTTCATTCAACAATCAACCAGACGATTATATTCCGGCCGCATTCGTCCAGCTATTCGCACTTCTTGGCCACGACGATTCGTATTGCTACGGCGCTCGTCTTGGGTTGGCTAAGGAGGCAGATACTGCACAGATAAACAATATCCTTTCCTCGCCTAGAATAAAAGAGTATTTACCCAAAGGGCTACGCACTTACTGGTCACTCAAACCCTTTGTAAACACTGATGATGTTTACGAGCTTGTTGCTATAAATGCATCTGACGGAAAAGCACCATTGGATGGCAGCTATATTACAGAAGTGTCAGTAGAAACAGAGCCTACTCCCTTAGTTAACATCCAACTTAATGATGAGGGCACTAAAATATGGGAATGGCTCACTACTAACAATGTTGGGGAACAGATAGCAATGGTCCTGGACGGAAAAGTATTATCCGCCCCTTTGGTAAATTCGGCTATCACATTAGGTAAAAGTCAAATATCCGGAGAGTTTACAATAGAAGAAGTAAATGATATGGCCAACATCCTGGAGAGTAGCAAGAATCCGATACGCGTGGTCATAAAAGAAATCGAACGGGTTGAACCCACTGCAGAATAACATCGACCTTATGAAAAACCGCATAATAGCCATATTATCCGTAATCATCGGCTTTCTGCCGATGGTGTCCCGTGCGCAGGAGAAATCGGCGCAGTCGTTCCATATCTACAAATATACGTATGTTGAATCAGTCGATTATGACAACAACCGCAGCATAGACAGCCTGTATGTTAACGGGAACTACTATTATATTATTGATATAGATAATGGTCAAGTCACAGAAGCCTGGAGCTGGAACGCGGGGGAATACGATTTAGAAGACCCTAAGACATTGTATTATTCTGAAGACAGACACGTCTACCACACGCTGAACGATACTTTTATTTTCTCTGAAGACCTGAGTACAGTATATTTATATGTCAGAGTCGGCGAATACGCCGGATGCGTTCTGACGGACGAATTTGACGTTCCGGCCGATAAAATTTTTTACCAGTATGACGACGATACAGATTCTGGTGAAGATGAAGTCGAGCAGCTTCTGGGGTTGACCGCACCGGTTAAAAAACCCAACACCTGGCATTATATACTTTACATTCTGCTGGCAATTCTTCCCGGAGCAGTCCTGTTTGCCTTTATCCGCTGGCGCGACCGCCTGCGTCCTGAGCCTATTAAAGAGCTGACGATTGCCTTCCTCATGGGCGCGCTTACAATACTGCCGGCAATCGGGCTAGAGATCCTGATATCCAAATCCAACTTCCTGTATCCCGACGGTGCGCTGTGGCTCAATTGCAGCTGGATAGGCTTCATTAACGCCGCCCTTCCGGAAGAGCTGGTCAAGATATCCGCCCTTATACTGTTCTTCCGCTGGAGAAAGCATCAGAACGAGTTCATGGACGGCATCGTCTATGCGGCCTGCATCGGCCTGGGATTCGCCCTCGCAGAGAATATCAAATACATTGTGTCCACCCTGGAAGCCAGCGGCGTAGGCGTTGCCGTTGCCTCTACAACGGTAGTTCGTGCGCTCATGGCAGTCCCCTGCCACTTCGGCTGCGGCATACTGATGGGCTACTTCTTCTCTTACTTCCTGTTCATCCCCGCCCGAAGATGGCTTAGCCTTTCGCTGGCCTTCCTTGCGCCGTTCGTATTCCACGGCATCTACGATTCGCTGCTTTACATATACTCATTCAGCTTGCCACTCCAGGAACACTGGACGTTCGTGTTCATGTTCGTGTTCTTTGCAATCTTCTTCTACGTAAACCAGCTTTGCGTGAAAGCCATCCGCTCCGCCCTCAAGACGGACAGCGGAATAAAATAGACTAATCCTGATAAGGGATAGTCATCGGAACCGTAACCAGACGGCGGTAGGTAGAATCTGCCGCCGTTAATTCGTGGTACCTGGCGAAGCATTTCAGGCCCTTGGTCACCTTGCTGTTATAGGTCTCAAGCTCATATTCATTATCCGGGCTGCCGATGAAAGAGACATTATCGCCGATGGGAACGAAATCCCCGCCCTTAAGCGTCAAGACCTCCGGCTGCGGCATCCTTTGCACCTTTGTGCCGATGTCATCCGGATCGGACGAATAAAACACGTAATAACGCATATACTTGGCCTCCGGCGTGCCCTCCGGGCCCGCATAGAAATACCGGCGTCCCAGGCTTACGCTGTGCCTTACGCCATCATCGTCCCTGAAACTGAACATCCACTCGCTCTTCTCCCACGTGCCGTCATCCGCCAGCCGATACACCTCCGACCTGAAGCCGAAGTACACGATTGGCAGCATGCACGCCACCGTGATGCCGATAACCATCGACAGCACCGCCAGCCCGCTATGGCCACTATCCTCGAACCGTGACGCAATCCCGCCGGCGATGCCCACAATAAAGACCGCGATCACCACCAAAATCAGGATAAGTGCAATATTTCCAAGAAAAGTCAGGTGCATAGGCTAAGAAGTTGCTTGTTTGGGTTTCTTTATGACATAAAATAGGAAAAATGGCAAGCATATTAAAAGCCATACTGAACCCATGCAAATTGCATAGAAACCAAGAATCTTAATAACGAACAGCAAGAAATAGATAACATTTAAAAACAATCCTGTATCTTGTGTCGCATACTCATAATCTCTGTAGGCATATAAGGGATAATTCAAACTAAAACAAGAAACGTTTCGAACGATTTCAATAGAAACCAGAATCTGGCCCAAATTATCCTTGAAATAATAACTTATATAGTCCTGTAACATATCCATCTCCGGCTTTGATAGAGTATCAAATTTCCCGCTTATTTTTGCCTCTTTGTTATAGGCATCAAACTGTTCTTGCAGGTTTGAATTCTCTCCAGCTCGCTTCGAAAACACTAAATCATTTACAGCAAGATATAAGAACCCTGAGGATGAGGCTTTTTCAAATCCCTTAGCCTCATAATAACCACGTCGATTCTTAACCGGCACCCACTTATGAATATCATTTGCATTAACTTCTTGTGGAGAATAAACGACATTGGCTCCTTCAGGCTGTATCGTGTAAAGCATTGAGCCAAAGTTAACCAATGCCTTATTCTTTCCATTCCCGACCACATCTCCTTTTGACAAACATAACTTCAACAACGGCTCAGAATCGCAGATATAATCCCTGTGATAACTCACCCAACTAAAATTAGGTTTTGTATTATTCCGTGCAGATTCAATGATTTCAGTAATAGCCGTATTTGTGCCGCCGGAGATGTTGATTTTATACTTATCACCTTTATTAATACGGACACCTGTATTTGCCCAAGGCTCTGATGCATTAAATAAGTACAAAGCGTATTCGCAATTTAAAGCCTTCTGTGGATTAAGCGCTCCTTGCTCATTTACACGCATCTCTATTTTAAACAGAATTACATCATTAATGAATGATATTGTATAGTATATAACAGACGCAGTAAATAGAACAATTGTAGATAATAAAAGTACAAAATGTAATCTCTTACTTGCGTACCACTTAATACGTTGCTCCTGTTTATCAGTTACAAGAGATTCTATAAGTGTTTTATTATCAATTGTGAGCTTACCGACATCACGATTATCAGTCATCCCAACGAGTATATCTTTCACTGTTTTATTCCGGAGCATAACAATTACCGCTAATTTGAAGAATGCTTTTCAACAATAATTAGGAATGAGCCCAAATTATCATCAAACCAAGCCGTCTTGTAGTTCATATTATAATAATATTCCAGCTCGCTCATTTTGATTGTATCATTTAATAGGACAGCAGTCTTGTGATCATGTTTTATATACTCCTTTGCCGATATTGAATCTATTTTGAATGTAATAACATAATCCTTATTAATTGCGCCAAACGTGCTATCATTAATTTCACATTCATTGTTATCCTTGTCCGTTATTTTAAGGATTCTGTCTTTCATGCCAGAAAGAATATCCTTCCATTTGCCACAATCGATTAATCTGTTTATTATCTCTTTTTTCTTTTGCGACTCGTTATAATATGTGTTGTAAAAGTACGAACTAATTAAAGATCCATCGTTCTTATAATATAAGTTACTAATTGTATCTTTAGCCGAATAATAATC
Organism: uncultured Prevotellaceae bacterium; assembly: GCA_947166905.1. Classification (GTDB taxonomy): domain Bacteria; phylum Bacteroidota; class Bacteroidia; order Bacteroidales; family UBA932; genus Cryptobacteroides. Next base: position 62,466 of record CAMVFZ010000001.1, read on the forward strand.
GACATTTAATTTATTCTTAGAGTCTTTCCTTTCTATGATAGTAACGCCGGTCTTAAACTGTCCCAGTTTTCTATCGCCTGATTTAATATCCGGAATTCTCTTTCCAAGATCCTTATTCTCTCTGAATAAGCTAAACAACTTGACACTGTTTACCTCTTTAGTATCAAGTTCCTTCTGCAACATTTTTTCTATAGTACTATGATTTAGGACGATGTCATTAAGCGAGAAATACAGCGTGCCTGAATTCTCTATCTTAATATTTTCACGTTCTTTCCCGATAAAATAAAAATTATTCGGATTACTTGCCACTTCTGGAGAGTCATAAGGAGTATTGTTTGCCACCTGCATTACAAGAGCGCCTGTAGGCAAATTAGGAAACATTCTAAACTGTCTTCTTCTATAAGTACTACTGGAAGGATCCGGGTTGTCTATTTCTCCCTCAGAGCCCACCCAAGCATCTTTTAATTTTGTATTCTGTTTTGCATTGTCATATAAGTGATGAATAGCTGTAATAAATTTGCCTGAAGAACGTACAGTAATAACATCACCCTTTGAGACCGATATCCCCGAATCTGCCCAAAGATGAGCCGTATTATAAAGCCAATATGAGACTTCCGACTTCTCTCCTTTAATAGTAGTCACACCCAAAGCGTTAGTAGTGATGTCGCTATATGAGTACATCTTTTTTAAGGAGATGGTAAACACAAAAACCATAATGAAGAAAAGGAAAGCTGACACAAATAGAATAAAAAGAGCTCGTATGGTCTTCTTGTTATTACTAAGAATACTATCTATCGCGCTGTACTTAGAGATATCAACATTAAGTTCCTTTATAGTGCCTTCCTGCTGATTGGAAATACTATCGGACGCATCGATTTTTGTCATCCTTTTACTTCGGGTCGATTTTTTTATTTCCTCGCTCATAATTTAAATCGTTTTATGCAAAATTAAAAAAATTATTTAAATTTGTGAATAAATAAGCCACAAAAGTATGAGACGCCTCTTTTTCGTTCTTGCAATCACTTGCATTTCAGCTTTTTCCATTGCTGCACAAAACGGCATCGACACCACAAAACTCAAGCTGGAACAGCTAACTGTAGTCAGCCGCCACAACGTACGCGCTCCCCTACAGAAGAACGTCGATTCAACATATAATAACGTTGAATCAAAAGATATGTTGATGAAGTTTACTGTTCCTGGCAGTCACTTAACGGAAAGAGGGGCTACTCTTGAAACAATTATGGGTATGTACTTCAGAGGCTGGCTTAAATCAGAAGGATTACTAAACGTATACAAGTACACAATAAAGCATAAACAGAATTCATATTCAATCGACGCCGTCGAAAATAGTAGTTTCCCAAATTTTTTCTTTGCAGCTAGTCCTAGACAACGCACCGTTGCCAGTACACGAGCATTTATCTCCGGATTACTCCACGGCATTTCAGCGCCTATTTATCATCAGGAATTAGAGTCTAAAGATCCTGATTTTCTTCCCTACTTTATAGAATATGGAATAGGAGCGAACATGGACACTGCTGCTGTAAATCTTTTCAAAAAGGTTGCTCAGCATGAAGTAGACTCCATTATTAATGTGTATAAACCAACGCTATTAAATTCATATAAAGTATTAGAAAATGCTGTTGGCTACTCAAAATCAAAAAATGCGAAATGGCGGAAAGAGTTAACCACCACTAACTTGGAATTAGATTGGAGTAAGGATAATAAAGAGGATAAGGAAGTAGACCTAGAGTTTAGAAAGAAAACAGGCGAAATAAAAGAACCCGAAGCCAAAGGAACCCTAAAAGCCGCCAACCAGCTTAGCGATGCACTGATTCTCCAGTATCTAGAGATGGATGAGTCAAAGAAAACGGGGTTACATATTGACAATAACGACATAAAGGCTTGGCGTGCAATTGCCGACATAAAAGACATTTACAGTAAAATCCTTTTCACAGCACCTATGGTTGCTGTAAATACGTCACATCGATTGCTATGCCAAGTAAAAATAGGAATTGAGAATAACACGTTTACCTTCCTGTGTACTCACGACACATCAATCTCTGCACTACTTACAGCACTTCAGGCAAACGAGTATTCACTCCCCGACTCACTGACAATCGAAGGCCTTACGCCTAATGGCTGTAAGCTTTGCATAGAAAAATATAGCATGGGGAAGGAGTATTATGGAAGAGTCCGACTGCTCTATCAAAGCACCGAGCAAGTCCGCAATCTAACGATGCTTGACTATAATGCGGATAAAGCAAAGCACTATGAAGTGCATCCCAAAGTTCAACATATCACTTTCAAAGGCCTTGAATGTAAAAATGGTTACTACAAATGGGAAGACCTGATGAAACGCATCGACGATACTATCGCCGCCTTTGCAAAAGTAGCCAAAGGGGAAAAGCCATTTTAAACAAAGTTTATCATGAAACGCTTATATGCATCCGCTATTATTGCGATAGCCACAATAATAAACGCAATAGCTCAGAGCCAGCTTCCTCACATTCCGGTCTCCACTCCAGAGCCACATACTTCTATCTGGGAACGTTTCCTTGGATATTGCATATTTGCAGCAGTTATCGGAGGCATAGCTAGCGGTTTCAGATATATAAAAGAGCGGATTCAAGATTACATAGAACGCAGAAGAGCGCGCAAGATACAGCAACAAGCCCAACCGGATGACACACCTTACGGCACATACTATAATTCCAAGCATAAAAAGGTAATCATAATGCCGCCATCAGAATCAGATGTTGACGACCAAAGCGAAACAAAGGAAGAGTCTTAGGATTTTATATGGAATAAATGTACACATACGACGTACTGCTGTTCAATCTTACGATATTGAATATACAGATAAACGCGTCCTTTTCTGGCAGCAAACCCTGACATATACTTTGCTTTTCCGTCATAAAAGCCGACGTCACCTTCTCCATCAAAGTCTATATACTCTTCTGGAAGTATTTCATTAGAAACACTTCCTCCATACTGCTCCTGAAGCAAGCCTTTGACTCTCTCATATTCAACCCTAGCATCATGCCATGAATTAGATGTCTTGACAATAACCTTCATATCGGCAGGGTCAACAATTTTTTTCACGCCAATAACGGCATCATCTACGCCATAAGCCTCCCCGTAAAAAACGAATGACTTTTCGTTTTCCTCAACATATTGATAACCACTATCAATCATAACTGAACGGACAGCAACTGCAGAGGTGTCCAAACTAATTGTCCCCATAAATAAACGAGGCATTTTTATCTCCATTTCCCTGATCAAAGCACTAATCTTCTCCATATCTGCCTCAATATCAATTGAGATAGGATTCAAAATGTTCTTTATTAAAGTGCTGTCAGGTAAAGCTTTTCGGGATACTTTATTCCCAAGTTGAGCGCAGCAACATACACCAATCAGAGCCAGAACAAAGCTAAGCACTATCCGTTTCATATAGCTATTAGTTTTACGAATCTGAAAGAAGCCGTCGAATTTCTATTTGTTATTTATCTCTGTTTCATAGAATTTATTACACTTCTCTATAAAATCTTTGTATTTAAAATTACCATATGTATAGATATTTTCTTTTTCATAGTATGTGTTTATCTTATATAAGAACTTATAAAAATGATTATAGACATCAAGTGTGAATTTGGTGATCTCAACCTTATTATCATAGCTTTCGCATAATTCATAACTCTTTTCAAGAGCTTCGAAGCATGCATTGTAGTATTTCCAAATATTTTCTCGTTCATCCCATATTTCGTCTTCCCATGTTTCGTAATAATAGGAGACGGCCTTTTCGTGATAAACGGCCCCTAATAATTTGTAGATAGTACTTTCTTCGGGTTTTATTAAACTGGCCTTTTTATAGGCTGATATTGCTCCATCATAGTCATTGAACCGATATCGAAAAATACCCTCGAAAGTATATAATGAAGCATTATCAGAATCATTCTTTTCCGCTTTTTCTAGTAGTCCTAAAACTTTGTTGAATCTATTCTCTTTATCTAGCGATACAAAATAACCGAGATTAATCCCGATTAATGCATTGAGAGGGAAAAGGACAATACCCCTTTCTAACCAATTAAAAGCTAATTCGTTATTCCCGACTTTTTCTTCACAAGTTGATAGATAGTAAAAGACATCACCATAGTTATAATACTCCAGACGGACAGCTTCACTAAAATACTTTTTAGCGGCATTATATGATTTGCACGCATGATTCGCAAGACCCGCATTATAAATCACGTAGGCTTTTTTCTTTGCCACATCTGTATTGGTTAGTGCCAAATCTGCGGCTTTGTTGAATAAATCGATTGCGTTTTGCATATCACTTTTCGAATAAGCTTCAGAAGCGCTGGCGCTATATGAATCAATAAGAGCCTCTAATTCAGGTCCTGTCATTTCCTGGGCTTGGGCTACACAAATCGAAGCCAAACACAAAACAAACTGCAAAATCAAAAATTTTTTCATACCGGGATTATTTTTTTGCCAATTATTGCTAACCGCAGCACCGATAACACCAAGAACTATTACAATTCAGCACATTGGGTTACAAGTGTTTTCATTACAACGCAAATATAATAAAACGTTTTATAGAATCCAAGTTAGTCAAATTTTTCTATCTTTGCGTGAGCTACTATGACGATGTCCAAGTTGACCCGCATATTTTTATCCGTTGCCGCCGTCGTTTTTCTGGCAGCATCGGCATTGTTCGCCCAGGACTACAAACTGGAGCAAGTCACCATCGCCAGCCGCCACAGCGTCAGGGCTCCTTTGGAGAAGAACATTTCCAGGATGAGCGAAATCGTTGCCGATCCCACCTGCTGGCACAAATGGTCGGTCCCCGGCAGCAACCTGACCCTAAAGGGCGGAGCACTTGAGGTTCTGATGGGCCAGTATTTCAAGCTCTACTATGCCCAGGAGGGCCTTTTCCTGGTTAACAACGACAGCACCGACGGCATCTACTTCGCCGCCAGTTCAAGGCAGAGGACAATAGCCACCGCCCGTTCATTCGCAGCCGGCTTTCTGCCACTGGCCACAGTTGATATTGATTATATGCACCCCGAAGGCTCCGCCGATTCGGCATTCCTGCCGCTCCTTAACGACAGCGCCCCGGGCTTTGATGCCGATGCATTCCAGACAGAAGCACAAAGAGAGATTACCGAGATTATTAAAGAGAACGCCGCAGATCTTAAATCTGCGTACACACTTCTTGAAAACGTTGTTGGATTCGAGCACTCCTATGTGGGCGCCCAGAAAAAACATCTGGACACCTGGATTGGCGTAGCCATCAATATCCGCCGCCCTTCAGGAGAGCGCAATGAGCCCTCGATTATTGGCGACCTTAAGTTGGCAGACATCGCAAGCGACGCCATCATCCTCCAGTACCTTGAAGAACCGGACCTCCTGAAAGCCGGCTTCGGCCACAATCTTTCGCTGAGTGAATGGCGCACCCTATCCAGCATCAAGGACATCTATGGAAAGATTCTCTTCACCGCTCCGATAGTTGCCGTAAACGTATCCCACGACATTCTGGAGCGCATTTACCAGGAGATGAACGTTCCCGGCCGAAAGTTCTCCTTCCTATGCATGCACGACACCTCCATCCAGGCACTCCTGACCGCCCTTCAGGCGGAACCGTACATATTGCCGGAAGAGACCACCATTGAAGCCATCACCCCTATCGGCTTTAAATTCATCATAGAAAAATACGACCTCGACGGGGAAAAATTCGCCCGCCTGCGCCTCGTCTACCAAACATCGGATCAGATTCGCAACCAGACCATCCTAGACCTGGACACTTCCCCCGCCACCTTCGACCTCCGCTTCAAAGGCTTAACCCCCAATGCCGATGGTTACTATAAGTGGAACGATGTTGAGCAACGCATCCAAGCCACCCTTGCCGCCTTCTCCAAAACCGCCAAGGGTGAGAGGCCGTTCTAAGATTCATAGCATACACCATTATTGATTATCAAGCACTTACGTATTTTAACTCCGAATAATTCGAGGAGTTAAAATACGTAAATAATTGATACTCAATTGAGATACCCGATCGGAGCTGGCATGGCGGAGATGGAGCGGGCGAAATGACGGGGAGGCAGCGGGCGAAATGACAGGGAGGAAGCGGGCGCAAGCGAAATTTTGTATAAGTTTATATAAATAATTATCTTTGCAGGATTAAAATAGGATATATGAAGAATTTTGTAGAGGAGCTCCGTTGGAGGGGCATGATTCAGGATATAATGCCGGGGACCGAAGAAAAGCTTATGGAAGGCCCCAAGGCAGCTTACGTAGGTATTGACCCCACAGCCGATTCACTTCACATCGGCCACCTGGTCAGTGTAATGATACTCAAGCACTTCCAGAACTGCGGCCACAAGCCCATTGCTCTGGTTGGCGGCGCCACCGGTATGATCGGCGATCCTTCAATGAAAAGTGCAGAGCGCAACCTTTTGGACGAGGCCACACTCAACCACAACGTGGCATGCCTCAAGGCACAGCTCAGCCGCTTCCTGGACTTTGACTCCGACGCCCCCAACAAGGCAGAACTCGTAAACAACTACGAGTGGATGAAGGACTACAGCTTCATCAACTTTATCCGCGACATCGGCAAGCACATCACAGTTAACTATATGATGGCCAAGGACTCCGTGAAGAAACGCCTCCAGCGCGACAGCAGCGAAGGCATGTCCTTCACCGAGTTCAGCTACCAGCTCATGCAGGGCTATGACTTCTACTGGCTCTGGAAAAACAAAGGCTGCATCCTGCAGTTCGGCGGCTCCGACCAGTGGGGCAACATCACCACCGGTAACGAGCTCATCCGCCGTATGGACGGAGGCGAGGCCTACGCACTCACCTGCCCTCTTATCCGCAAGGCCGACGGTACCAAGTTCGGCAAGACAGAAAAGGGAAACATCTGGCTTGACGCAGAAAAGACCAGTCCCTACGAGTTCTACCAGTTCTGGCTTAACGTAGCCGACGAAGACGCAGAATCCTACATCAAGATCTTCACCCTTCTTGACAAGGAAACCATCGACGCCCTCATCGCCGAGCACCGCGAGGACCCCGGCCAGCGCAAGCTCCAGAAGGTTCTTGCAAAGGAACTCACCGTAATGTGCCACGGCCAGGCAGAATACGACAAGGCCGTTGCCGCATCGCAGATGCTCTTTGGCAACGCCACCTCAGAGGCCCTCAGAAGCCTTGACGAGCGCACCTTCCTGGCCGTATTCAGCGGCGTTCCCAGCGGCACCCTCAGCAAGGCCGACCTCCCCTGCAACATCCTTGACCTGCTTGCAGTAAAGACCAACCTCTTCCCTTCTAAGGGCGAAGCCCGCAAGATGGTTCAGGGCGGCGGAGTAAGCATCAACAAGGACAAGGTGACCGACATTGCCTACGATGTAACAGAAAAGGACATCATCGACGGCAAATACATACTTGCACAGAAAGGCAAGAAGAACTACTTCCTCATTCACATAGAAGCATAACATGGACGCACCCGCATCAACCCGCCAGCTCAAAGTAGCCCGCGAGATTCAGAAAGACATGGCGGAGATTATCCGCAGCAAAGGCATGGCACACACCGCCGGAGCCATGGTCACCGTGAGCGAGGTGCGCGTTAGCCCGGACCTGGGCCTGGCCAAGGTGTTTGTAAGCATCTTCCCTTCTGCCAAGGCAGAAGAGGTAATGAAGATACTTGAATCCAACGTAAAGGTTTACCGCGGGGAACTCGGCCGCCTGGTAGCAAAGCAGTTCAGGATTGTCCCTGAGCTTGTTTTCCTGCTTGACTCTTCATTGGATTACGCAGAGCACATCGACGACCTCCTGAAGAAATAGCCGCACCGGCCCAAAATAATGAAGCTGCCGCTGAAAATAGCCTTCCGGTATCTGTTCGCCAAGAAATCCCATAATGTAATTAACATTATCTCTGCGATCAGCGCCATCGGAATGGCCATTGGAACAGCGGCGCTTGTGGTTATACTCTCCGTCTACAACGGCTTCAGTTCCCTTGTAAGCGATTCCCTATCCACCATAGAGGCCGATTTTACCATCGAGCCCTCCAAAGGCAAGGTTTTTACCCCCAATGCCGATGACGCCCAGTGGCTGCAAGACCTTCCGCAAACCGGAAGCGTTTGCGAGATTCTGCAGGAGAACGTTTTCATAGAATATGACGGACACAACGGAGTCGCCCGCGCCAAGGGTGTGGATAGCCTGTACGAGTCCACGTCTCTGGTAAGGGAGAAGATGGTAGATGGAGTATTCTCTCTGGCAATGGGCGATATCCCGCAGACAGTAGTAGGCACAGGCTTCGCCTATAAGATGGGAATCAACCACCGCTTTATGGAGCCCGCGGTACTGTACTTCCCGGATAAAGACAAGAAGATATCAGTGGCCAATCCCACGGCATCGCTCCGCAGCGTAAAAGCTTGGCCTGCAGGACTTTTCAGCATCACAACCGATACGGATAACTCCCTGATGATACTCCAGATTGGAGTAATGCGTCAGTTGCTTGGCTACGACAAAGAGGTATCGGCACTTGAAATAAGGCTTAAAGAGGGCCTTAGCGAGCGGGAGGTTAAACAGGTGGAGGCAAGCATACGCGAGCACTTTGGAGCCGACTACACTGTTAAAAACCGCTTCCAGCAGAACGAGACCCTGTACAAGATGATGTCATCAGAGAAAGCCGCTGTTTATCTGATACTTATCTTTGTGGTTATCATCATCGCCTTTAACATCTTCGGCAGCCTTACAATGCTGATGATAGAAAAGCAAGGAGACATCCAGACCCTTCGCAGCCTTGGCGCAAGGGACGGAATGATACGCAAGACCTTTGTACTGGAAGGCTGGCTGATAACCCTGCTTGGAATGGCCGCAGGCCTTGTCCTTGGCCTTCTGCTGGTTGCAGCGCAGCAGAACTTCGGCCTTGTAAAAATGCCCGGAGACTTTGCGATGAATGACTATCCCGTGATACTGAGGTGGACAGATATAACAATCACCGCCATTAGTGTGGCGGTGATCGGTTACATTATCGCTTTGATTCCGGCCAGGAAGGCTATTCCTCAGGAAGGAACATCGGATCCCATGCGGGAAGCTGAATAGGCTTCTCTTTCAAGAGTTTAAGAACATCTTCCGGAACATATTTCTTTTCTACCACAAGGCGGAACATGTACTCATTGAACCAGTCGTCGGTCATGATGATGTTACCCTTGCCGGTATCGCCCCAGCTGTTTTCTACCATCCACTTAACGGGCTTATCGTTCTTGATATCAACGGCGATAAGGGTCATTGCGTGGGTTGAACCGCTCGCATGGGTCTGGATACGCTCCTTCTTGTTCATTCCAAACTTAACGCCCAGAAGTGACTCATAGTCATAGTTATTCATATCGGCAACGCCGTCCGGACGGCTGAGGAATTTACCAACATCGCAGGAGAAATAAAGGGCGGTATTGTCCTTGATGGAGGCGATTGCCATCTCCTTGATACGCTCGATAGGAAGGTTGATGTATACCCAGTTATGGCCATCGTAAACGTGGCGGTCGTACTGGATCTCATATACCTTGTAGAACTCGCGGCAAGGATCGTTCATCACCATTACATAGTTATTCTCTAGATCTGCGCCGATGTACTCCTGGTAGAAAGACTTGGGAGTATAGGTTTTCTCGTCTACAAACTTGCCTGAAGCATCATATCTGGCCCAGGTGAACTCTGCAGGAGGAACGCCAAGGCAAAGTCCAAGCACGTGGTAAATATCCTTGAGCATCTCTACCTTCATCTTCTGGAGGTCCTTGCCCTTGGCCTGACGAAGGCGAAGACCATCCTCACGCAGGAGATTGCAAATCTGGGCACGCATCTGGGAAGTATTGTTTGCAGAGAGAGTCTCCGGCATAACCTCTGAAGGCACTACGCCATACTTGGTCACAAGGTTGGAGACACCGGTAAACTGGCCACCGTCGCCGATGGGATGGGCAAACAGCCAGTCAACCTGACGGTCGTCATCCGGAAGGTCCTTGGTGTCGATGATACCCTGGAGGAAGAGGTTTGCTTTCTCTAGCTGATCATAGAAGAAAAGATAGTTCTGGGAGAAGGTGAAAGCGCCCAGGTTATACTGAGCTATCATCTTGGAACGCAGCACATTAAGACCGGTAAAGAGCCAGCAGCGACCGGATGATTTCTGGTTAGTACGGCCCTTGGTAAGAACCTCGTGAGAGAAATGGCGATCTGTCTTGATGATGTTGTCCGGCTGGAGTGCCAGTACATTGATCTGATCTGCATTAATGGCATTGTGAATCGCCTTGTCTGAAGCTGTTCCCTCGTATCCCTTGGAAATATCTTTCAGGAGATCGGCGGAAATTCCGCCACCGACGGTCTGTTTCTGGGCAAACGCAGCTACGCCAAGAAGCATAGCGGCAATGATGGTGATTTTCTTCATATAATAGTTTTTGATTACTGATTTCTGTTGCAATCATACAAATTTATCAAATATTCCAGACAATTCAAAACGGTTAATAACTAAAAATGGGGATGCCATTCCGGAAAAAATCCAAACTAAATGGGATTGACCGGCGCGGATAGCGCCAGTACCTTTGCAGCAGAAATGAAAAACTATCTACTAATAATATTAATGGTGGCCGCTGCGCTTCCCGCCACGGCCCAGAACAGACTCAGCGGCAAAGTAACAGACCAGAAGGGAGAGCCCGTATACGGAGCCAGCGTGGTACTCAGCAAAAGCCATTGGGCCATTACTGACAGCCTTGGACGCTTCAGCATAAGCATGACAAGGGCAGCATCGGCAGCAGACAGGCTGACAATCCGTTGCATCGGATACATGGATCTGGTCTCCCCCATCCGCCAGGACGGAATCTACAAGCTTAAAGATGACATTATGCTCCTTAGCGAGGTTGTCATTACCGCCACAGAGGAACATGGTCTCACCACCGCTTCAAAGATTGGAGAGGACGCAATCAAGCATATCCAGCCGTCCAGCATCGCCGATATCCTTGAACTCTTGCCAGGCGGCAAGGCAGTGGACCCGGCCTTCGGCTCCCCACAACTGGTTAATCTGCGCGCCGCAGGTTCCCTGAGCAGCAATTACGCCACATCGGCACTGGGGACAAGGTTCCTGATTGACGGACGTCCGGTGGGCGGCGACGCCAACCTGCAGTACACTCCGGCATCATCGGGGCTGGGCAGCAACTACGTGAACCTTGGAACGGATATGAGGACTATATCCACAGAGGACATTGAATCTGTAGACGTTGTCCGCGGAATAGCCTCCGTAGAGTACGGAGACCTTACCAGCGGCCTTGTCAAAATTAACCGCCGCAAGGGCGGAAATGAGCTCAGGGCACGCTTCAAGGCCGATATGAAGAGCAAACTCTTTTACGCCGGCAAGGGCTTCGACTGGGGCGCACGCACCCTGAACCTTAGCCTTAACTGGCTGGACTCACAGGCCGACCCGCGCAACCCCAGGCAGAACTACAGCCGCCTAACCGGAAGCATACGCTACGGAAGGGTTTGGAATACATCGGACCGATTCAAATATACCCTGAATACCAATCTGGACTATACAGGGTCTTTTGACAAACAGAAATCAGACCTTGACCTTGATTTTGGCAGCCGTGGCCCCATTGAAACCTACAAATCCACTTATAACAAGTGGGCTGCCGGGGCCGACTTCACCATAGCCTCCAAGGATGGTAACACCCTGTTCAGAAGCTGGAAAACCACAGTATCCCTGACTTACGAAAAAGACCTCATCGACAGGTGGAAATACGTAACCCTGGGCACTGTATGGCCGCTTTCTACGGCGCTGGATCCCGGAGAGCACGACGCTGTGGCCCTGCCGTCCAGCTACGAGGCGACTATGAAGGTGGATGGACGCCCCTTCTACGCCTTTGCCAGCACTACGCTGCATTTGAAGAAAGGCCGTCATGAGATAAAGGCCGGTGCCGACTGGACTATGGACAAGAACTACGGCAAGGGAACTATCTTTGACAGGGAAAGGCCTTTTTCCGCCCAGATGAACGTAAGACCGAGGGCCTTTGACGCCATCCCTGCAAAGCATCAGATGTCTGTATTTGCAGAGGACAATGCCAACTTCAGGTTGGGAGACTTCCGCCTGGAATACATACTGGGACTGCGCGGCAGCATTCTGGCCGGGCCCGGAAAAGCATACGCGGTAAGCGGCAAGCCCTACCTTGACCCGCGCGGCAACGTACGCCTTCAGCTCCCCTCCTGCCTGGTTGCAGGCCACAAAATGGAGCTTGGAATCTTTGGAGGAGCCGGTTCGCACGTTAAATTCCCCACCATGGAGATGCTCTTCCCGGAGCCCATTTACGGCGATGTCACCCAGCTTAACTACTGGCCGTCAGAGACTGCTCTGCAGCGCATAAACCTGCTGGTTTACAAGCTGGATCCTACCAACTACGACCTTGGAGTTGCCCGCAACTTCAAATGGGAAATTGGCCTTGACGCACGCTGGAACGGCTTTTCATTGTCTGTCAACTGGTTCCGTGAGGATATGCGGTCTGGCTTCCGCAGCGGAAGCCGCGTAACATCGGTAGTAAGCAAGAACTATGACGAATCTGCAATCGACAAGAGCACACTTACCGGGCCTCCGGCACTGGAGGATATCCCCTTCGCACTGGATACAAACCTGTACACCTACGGCATTACCACTAATGGCAGCCGAACCTTGAAGCAGGGCCTGGAGTTCACCCTTACTACAAAGCGTATACGCTCCCTGCGCACCCGCTTCACCTTAAACGGAGCCTGGTTCATAACAAAGTACAGCAACAGCCAGCCGGAATACTGGAGGCCAAGCGTTACCATCGGCGGAAAAAACTATCCCTACATTGGCGTTTACAACCGTACCGACGGCAACAAACACACCTCCCTCACCACAAACCTGATGATGGATACCCAGATTCCAAGCCTTGGGCTGATAGTATCGGCATCGGTGCAGACCACCTGGTTCACGGACTACAAACCGTCCGTATATGACCTGACCCCGGTAAGCTGGCTGGACAAAGAACTGCGCAGCCATGTCTTTACTGCCGATGATGCCGCAGACCCGCTTCTTAGCTATCTGGTACGCGGCGCATCCAACCTGGACTACGACTACAGCGTACCCTTTGCGACCAACTTTAACATAAAGATTACCAAGACTTTATACGGAGATAAAATGTCCGCTTCACTGTTTGTGAACAGGATCCTGGACATTACACCTGACTACCACAGCAACGGAACCTTGAACAGAAGGAACGTCAACCCGTATTTTGGAATGGAGCTGGACTTTAAATTATGAAAAAGATACTTTTAATAATAGCGGTTATCGTACTTTCCGGCTGCGAAAAAAGCAGCCAGAACCTGGGCTGCCTGGTTACGCTCAATGTAAGTATTCCGGGGCATGAGGCGCCGGTCTCCATAACGGCAGACCAGTCCCTAGAAGGCACTATGTTCCGCAATATCAACAGTTTAGAAAACTACGACATCCCCGTAATAACGGGCGGCACGGCCCAACTCCAGGTACTCAAGGGCATTTATATGATAGCCTTTGACGCCGATGCTGTCTTTGCCGATGGTTCCCGCCTTCGCGTACGCTCGGCAGAATACAATTCTCCGGAAAAAGCTGTACGACTGACGGATGGCAACTGCACTGTAACCCTTAAACTGATTGTCCTGCAATGAAAAGAGTAATTATTTCCCTATTGGCTCTGGGCTTTGCTGCCTGTGCCTATTGCCAGGACAGTCTGCAGCTGCAGATCTTTAACAGGCTTCAGCCGATTATGGCCAGAACCTTCACGCCATCTTACACTGATGTTGCATTGCTGCATACCCCTTGGCTACAGAGCACTACAGTAGAGGCCAAGTACGACTGGCGCAATGAGAACCAGGCAGAGATTCAGGAGCTTGGCAACGGCCTTAGCCAGGGCCGCTTCCTGGCCAATTCCCTAAAGCATCTTGGTCAGGGACGCGCAGTAGAAGGCTCCGTATCCTATCTAAGGGGCGTCAAGAAAAACGTGTACATGAACACTTCTTCCGACTGGGAACTGCTTCAGCCCTATGTTATAGCAGATACAGTAGGAGGCAACCTTCAGACAGAACAGTACACCTTTGCAGGCCGGTATGCAGGAAGAATCGGCAGCTGGGAATACGGATTTTACGGCAGCTACAGGGCCCTGCACGAGTATCGTCAGACAGACCCCAGGCCCAGGAACATTAGCTCAGACCTTGGAGTGCGCGCCTCTGCCGGAAGAAGTCTGGGAAGTCATAGCATTTCAGTATCAGTGGCTTACAGGCGTTATCACCAGCTTCAGGCCGTATCCTTCATGAACCCCAGAGGCGCCAATACCTCTGAGTTCCACCTTACCGGTCTTGGTACACATTACGCCCGTCTGGCTGGAAGCGGAAGCTTTACCAACCTTAGATTCCGCGGAAAAGGCTTCAGCGTAGCGGCGCTGTTTCTGCCAAAGGCAGCAAGCGGCTTTAGCGCTGGCGTGCAGTACGATTGGTTTAAGAGCACACGTCACCTCCCCAATCAGAACGAGGTCCCTTATTCAGAGTTGCTCACACAGACAGCATCGGCCTTTGCAGCCTACCGCAAAGTGCTGGACAAGTTCTCATACGGGGCTGTTCTGAGCCTGGAATACGAGCTGCGCGAGGGCAGCGAGGCCATATTGCCTAGCATAATCTCCAGCGGAGTAGAAGATATCCCCTACCTCACTCTTTATCGCAGCAAACTGCCTCAGGCGCGCCTGGAAGGCGTACTTCAGCTTCGCGCAGGCAAGGCTGTCTGGTCTTTGGAACCGATGGTAGCAGCCTACTCTTCAGAGGCCAGAAGGCTGGATTCAGGCAAGAAGGCAAAAACTGATGACGTAAGTTACGGCCTTACCGCAGGCTGGACGGCCATGCTTGGAAAGGCCACGACCCAGCTTAAGTTTTACGCCGGAAAACGGGCCATTAGCCTTAGCGCACTAGCCCACTTCCCTGCCGGACGGATGTCGGCCTTTATCAGGCCATCGGCCGGCTACCACACCTGGGGCAGCGGCCTTCATGGATGGACAGGAAACATCGGCGCAGGAATAGAATTTTAATCATAAAAATATAAAACTATGAAACTTAAAAAATTGTTTATCCTTGCCGCTGCGGCCATGTTTGCCGTAGCTTGCAACAATGATCCTTCAACAGAGCTTGAACTGTCGGCAACCTCACTGTCGTTCGAGTCCAACGGAGGTACAGCAACCTTCAACATCAATACAAACGTAGATTGGACAATCACCAAACCGCTTGATTCTGATTGGATTACAGTAAACCCTACCAGCGGTTCAAAGAGCGCAACCATAACCGTTACCGTTCTGCAGTATGAAGATGCCGCAGGCCGTAGCGCAACCCTTACCGTTAACGCAGACAATCTTATCAAGACACTGGCTATAGTTCAGACCCGTCCTGTTGTACCGGCCGATCCTACTGAAGAGGTTGTAAAGGTACGTGCTGGCGCCAAGGAGCTTACCGTAGACGCCCCCGCCGGATATACCTACAAGGTAGTTATTCCTGATACCGCTAAGGACTATATCACCGTGGGCGAGACAGGCAAGGAGAATTTCACCCTTAATCTGGCAGCAAACACTACCGGAGAAGACCGTGAGGCCGTTGTTACAGTATGCACTACTGACGACAAGACCCTTAAGACCATTACCCTGAAGCAGGGCTGGCGCAATGTAGAGCCCGGCGACTTCCTTATAGAGGAAGTATTCTTCACCGGAACGCTTAACTCCAGCAACAGCACCGCCGTTGGTGAGCAGTATATCAAGATTACCAACAACTCCAATGAAACTCTTTATGCCGATGGTATCATCTTCGGTAAAGAGTCCTTCTTCTACTGTCAGAAGACCGCTGTAGGTTCATATTGGGCTCACCCTGAGCTTAACGACGCCATTGTTATCAGCGACGCATACCAGATTCCCGGTGACGGCGACGACTACCCTGTAGAGGCCGGAAAATCCGTCATCATCGCCCTTGCAGCCCAGAATTTCTCTGCCGATACCCCTGGTGCCATCGACCTCAGCAAGGCCGACTTCGAAATTTACGAAGAGAATGACCGCTATCCCGATGTAGACAACCCTGATGTTCCCAATATGGGTCTTGTATACGCCCGCACCGCCAGCCTTTCATCCCTTCACAGCAGGGGTTATGAAGAGTATGCAATCTTTGCTCTTCCCCCGAGCGTGACCTTGGAGCAGTTCGTGAACGATTACAAGTACGACGTTACCATCGATTTCTGGATGAACGGTAGTCCTCTTACCTCTTCTTCACTGCTTTCACGCGTTCCTACCGCACACAGGATTCCCAACGAGTGGGTTCTGGACGGCATCAACTGCGGAGTAGAAGAGAACTTCAATGCAGGAGAATTCAACGCATCCATCGATGCAGGCTACACCGGCTGCGGTGTCAAGGATAACGACGCCAACCGTTTTGGCAAGAGCGCACTTCGCAAGACCGCCGATGGCAAATTGGTAGATACAAATAACTCTACAAACGATTTTACACGCGACAGCACTCCTACGCTCAAGAAGTAAGGTTCTTTTTTTGTAGAAAAAATTTGTTATTATTCGCAAAATAATTACCTTTGCACTCCTATTTCCGCGAAAAGCGGACGAAGATGAATAATAATAAAAATAGCATACAATGAAAAGAACATTCCAACCCTCCAGACGCAAACGCGTAAACAAGCACGGTTTCCGCGAGCGTATGTCAACCCCCAATGGACGCAGGGTTCTTGCAGCTCGCCGTCGTCATGGCCGCAAGAAACTCTCTGTTTCCTCAGAGGATCGTTTCTAAGATTTTAAAAAAACCAGCCTTCCCGGCTGGTTTTTTTGTATCTGTTCTTTTCAAAAGATTAATCGGCTTTATTTGACCACTACCCTGTCTACGCGGCGCGGAAGGCTGGTCATCACTTCGTACGGAATGGTATCCAGTATGTCTGCAAGCTCTGATGCGGTAGGATCGTCACCAAATATGGTTACGACGTCACCTACTTTGGCATCGGTGCCGGTCACGTCAAGCATACACATGTCCATGCAGATATTGCCAATGGTGGGGACACGCTTGCCACAGACAGAAAAGGTGGCGTTACCGCGGCCAAGGTGGCGGTCTATGCCGTCTGCATAACCAACGGGGATGGTTGCTATTTTTGTTCCACCGGGTGCCACATTGCCCCATCGGCCATAGCCAATGGTTCCATCTTCAGGGGTCAACTCCTTAATTTGCAGAATCTTACACTTAAGCGACGCTACCGGGGAAAGCTGGACACCGGGCAGACAGCTAATGCCGTATATGCCTATGCCAAGGCGGACCATATCGTACTGATACTCCGTAAAGCGCTCTATGCCGGCAGAGTTAAGTATATGATACATAGGCTTATAGCCCAGGGCTTCAGTAAGGCGTTTGGCTCCCTCGTCAAAGAGAGAAATCTGGCCAAGGGTGAAGCTGTCCTCGCGCGGATCCTCTGCCGCGGCAAGGTGAGAGTAAATGGACTTCACCTTTACTTCAGGGGCGTTTTGGATGGTATCGCACAGAAGGCCAAGCTCTGATTTCATGAAGCCAAGGCGGTGCATTCCGGTATCCAGTTTTATGTGGATTGGATAGTTCTCTACCCCGGCCTGACGAAGTACTTTGCGTATCTTGGTAAGGGAGAACATATTGGG
This sequence comes from uncultured Prevotellaceae bacterium, assembly GCA_947166905.1. Classification (GTDB taxonomy): domain Bacteria; phylum Bacteroidota; class Bacteroidia; order Bacteroidales; family UBA932; genus Cryptobacteroides. Next base: position 80,171 of record CAMVFZ010000001.1, read on the forward strand.
AATACCGGGCTCCAGGCGATACTTTATGATATCTTCATAGGAATCCGTGCCGGCTGTCAGAACCAGGATAGGCAGGCTGATACCGGCTTTGCGAAGCTCTACGCCTTCTACTGGCAGCGCCACGGCTATGTAGTCTGCGCCGGCCTGCTGAAGCATAGCGGCAAGCTCTACTGCGCCATGACCGTATCCATTGGCCTTGAGCAGTACCAGCATTTTGGTGGTGGGTTCCAATTTGGAACGGAAGTAGACATAATTTGCAAGAAGACCGGACGCACTTAGTTCCAGCCGCGAGTAATCATTGTTCCTGCCGTCTATTTCCATAGTCTAGATATCTTTTTGATGACGTAAAGTTATTCAAAAAAATTAGAAGTATGACAAAATTTCAGTAGATTTGTAGTTGGTCTGCTGTTTGCAGGTGTACAAACGTTAACCAATTAAAATTGTAAAGATATGATTTGGATAATTATAGGTGCCGTCTTTCTCTTCAGTATCATCGTTCAGGCAGGACTTAAGAGCAGGATTAAGAAGTATTCCAAGATTAAGACCAACCTTACAGGGGCTGAAATCGCTGAAAGGATGCTTAGGGAAAATGGCATTTACGATGTAACAGTAAACCAGTCAAACGGCTTCCTTACAGACCATTACAATCCTGCAACAAAGCAGGTGAACCTTAGCACGGATGTGTTTAACGGAGACAATATTGCTTCCGTAGCTATCGCAGCCCACGAGTGCGGCCATGCAGTACAGCACGCAAAGGGTTATGCCCCGCTCAAACTGCGTACGGCCATGGTTCCGGCAGTGAACTTTGCCAATTATACCGTGCAGTTCGTATTGCTCTTCGGTATCCTTCTTTTGGAAAGGTTCCCTATGCTTCTCTGGATTGGTATCGGCCTTTTTGCCCTTACAACCCTGTTCAGCTTTGTTACCCTTCCGGTAGAGATTAATGCCAGCGCACGCGCCATAAGATGGCTGGAGAGCTCAGGTATCACCACCTATGAGACCAAGCCCATGGCAGTAAGCGCCCTCAAGTGGGCAGCATACACCTACGTAATCGCAGCCCTCGGCTCCCTGGCTACCCTACTCTACTACATCACCATCGCTTCCCGCAGGTAATCATCCCTAATAATGGATCAGTCACTGGACCAGAAATATATGCGCGAAGCCTTGGCAGAGGCCAGGCTTGCGCTGGAGGATGGAGAGATTCCGATTGGCGCCGTTGTGGTTTGCAAGGGGCGTATCATCGGCCGCGGGCACAATATGACTGAAAGGCTGAACGACCCCACTGCACACGCAGAGATGATTGCAATAACTGCGGCTACCGAGGCCCTTGGCGGTAAATACCTGGAAGACTGCACTTTATACGTAACGGTAGAGCCCTGCCCTATGTGCGCCGGTGCGCTTAACTGGGCCCAGATTCCGCGCATAGTTTACGGCGCCCCGGACCCCAAACGCGGCAGCACCCTCTTCAGCCCGTCCCTCTTCCATCCCAAAACCACCCTTAGCGGCGGCGTTCTTCAGGAAGACTGCGCCACTCTGATGAAAGAGTTTTTCAAGGAAAAAAGATAAAAAATAATTGCTATATTTGCAGACCATTCTTGAGGTATGGTGTAATGGCAGCACCAGGGATTTTGGTTCCCTTAGTAGAGGTTCGAATCCTCTTACCTCAACCAATACCCTATCTATCAAGCATTTACCATGAATCACGCCTACATTTTCCTTGCAGACGGCTTTGAAGAAATCGAGGCCCTGGCCACACTGGACGTATTGCGTCGCGCAGGCATCTATGCCCGCACCATTTCTGTATCGGACAGTTTCCATGTTACCGGAGCCCACGACGTTCAGGTAATTGCAGACTACACCTACGAGATCTTCTGCGCAGAAGAAGATGAGCTTGACCGCAGCGATGCCCTTATCTTCCCCGGCGGAATGCCAGGCAGTTCCAACCTTGCCGGTGACGAAGAATTGGTAGCCCTAATGAAGGAACATTATGCCGATGGTGGCCTTGTGGCAGGCATTTGCGCAGCTCCTGGCCTGGTTCTCTCCCAGAACGAGGAAGCCCTTCTCAAGGGTAGGAAGTTCACTTGCTACGATGGTTGCGAGGCCCCGATGATTGAAAAGGGCGCCATCTACGAGGCTGTTCCCGCAGTAACCGACGGCAATCTTATTACCGGCCGCGGACCTGCGTTCACCATCGATTTTGCCCTGGAAATAGTCAAGGCAATAAGGGGTGAAGAAATTGCAGCAAAAGTAAAGAAAGGACTGCTACTGTAGCATTTCTAGCAGCTGACGCAGGGTCGGAGGATCCAGGCGACGGCCAAGAATAACGCCGTCACCGTCAATCAAAAACATCCTTGGCGTAGATAATACGCCGTATTTACGCTGGAAATCGCTTTCCACCTCAGGATCCCAGAAATCCTTGATACTGATTACCGAGTCCGCATTTTTCAGGCATGAGAAATGCGTGTCGCGCCATTGCTGCCAAGCGGCAGCATCGGACCCGGCATAAAAGGCGATAAAGTCAAAGGGGGTGCCGGAATAACCGGAAAAATACTCTTCCAAAAGAGCCGATTCAAATTTACACGTGGCGCAGGATGTGTCGTAGATAAAAAGAACCTTCATGCGGCCATCGGCAGGGAGAGCTTCAATAGCAGCGTCACCGGCAGGGGTATATGCCATCAGAGACTGAGCCTGCATTCCCAGAAGAGACTGGCGGTTGAAGTCCGCGAAAACACGGGCGGTAGCAAAGGAAGCGTAGTCCGGGAAAGCCACCTTTCCAGGGATGAACCAATTATCCGTCAAGTAGATAGCTACGGCTTCATCGCCCATAAGGTTGGAAGACTGGAACTTCTCATAAAGGTGCACGGCAATATGATTGCGCACCAGGGAATCAGAGACGGAACCTATCAGAAAGTCGCATTCCTGATACTTTTCCTCTACTGGAATAAAGCTCATGGAAGTTATATAATCGTCCAGCTTGGCATCCAAGGCGGCATAGACCTCCTTCATTCTGGAAGAAGTATCCTGCACGGCCACAGTATCTGCAACAGCCGTCGTTTCCGTGGCAGCGGCTGCAGGCAGCACCTTATGGGAACAACCCAGTGCAGCCAGGCAAAACAATATGCAACTCCAATAACGCATGATTAGATTTCATCCGGCAGCTTCACGCCCTCGGGGAGGAAGAGTGAAGTGTCTCCATGATGCTTAAGCAAATCCCGCACCGCAGAAGAAGAAATATGCGCGAATTCCTGAGCCGTAGGGATGATGACAGTCTCTATATCCGGGGCCAGACGCCTGTTGGCATCGGCAATGGAACGCTCTGTTTCAAAGTCTATCATATTGCGGACACCACGGACGATGACACGGATTCCAAGCTCACGGCAGGTATCGATGGTCAGGTTGTCGTACTTGATTACGCTAACCCCTTTGAGGCCTTTAACTGCCTGATTGATAATGTCCATCCTCTGGTCCATATCAAAGAAGCCCCTCTTGTCCTGGTTGATACCAACGGCTACAACAACCTCATCGAACATCACCAGGGCCCTCTTCAAAATATTCAAGTGCCCGGCGGTAAACGGGTCGAACGACCCAGGGAATAAAGCCTTATGCTTCATAATTTATAATTGCCAATTAATAGGTGTTTTTCCTTGTGATTGCAGGATCTGGTTTGCCTTGGAAAAATGTCGGCAGCCAAAGAAGGCCCCGCCAGCCAGCGGCGAGGGGTGGGCAGCCTCCAGCACATAGTGTCTGGAAGTATCTATAAGCTCCTTCTTTGCCCTGGCAAAATTACCCCAAAGCATGAACACTACCCCATTGCAAGTATCTGAGATACATTTAATTACAGCATCTGTAAAGTATTGCCAACCGATGGCCTTATGGGAATTGGCCAGCCCCGCCTCAACAGTCAGGGACGCATTCAGCATAAGCACACCCTGACGGGCCCACGGCTCAAGATCAGGACTGCCGGACATCTGAACTCCCAGGTCCGATTGTATCTCTTTGAAAATATTCACCAGCGACGGCGGAGCCTTGATTCCCTGGGGAACAGAGAACGACAACCCCATTGCCTGTCCCGGGCCATGATAAGGATCCTGGCCAAGTATGACAACCTTCACGGAAGGCAGCGGGGTAAGCTCGAAGGCCCTGAAAATAAGGCGGCCGGGAGGATAAATAGTCTTCCCGGCTGCTTTCTGCTCATGCAGATATCTTGCAAGAGCCGCAAAATACGGCTTTTCGAACTCCGCGCCAAGGGCCTCAGCCCAGCTCTTTTCTATCTTTACGTTCATTCCTGAAAGATACCTTTAATAACGTCGTCGATGGTGTCGACGTATACAAAGGTAAGACCTTTTACGTAAATATCATTGATATCTTCAATATCTTTTTTATTCTCCGATGAAATAAAGATAGTATGCACTCCCGCCCTCTTGGCAGCAAGTATCTTCTCTTTGATGCCGCCGACCGGCAGGACACGGCCCCTGAGGGTCATCTCACCAGTCATGGCAATGCCGCTGCGAACCTTCTGTCCACGCAAAGCCGATATCATGGAGCTGACCATGGTGATACCAGCCGACGGGCCGTCCTTGGGAACAGCGCCCTCCGGTACATGGAGATGGAGGTCCTTCTTTGCAAATTCCTCTGCCGTCAAATTTGCCAGACCGGGGTGTGCCTTTATATATTGGTATGCAATCTGGGCACTCTCCTTCATTACGTCGCCAAGGTTACCGGTGGTTGAAAGTACGCCCTTACCCTCGCTTACAGAACTTTCTATGAACAGTATTTCTCCGCCCATGGCCGTCCAGGCAAGGCCTGTAACAACACCGGGCTGCTCGTTGCCCTTCTGCTTGTCATGCGAAGCTGTGGGCAGGCCAAGGTATTCCTTGAGTTCCTTCTTTGTAATAGAGTAAGGCATCTCCTCGTTCATCGCAATCTTGCGTGCGGTAACGCGGGCGAGCTTTGCAATCTGCTTCTCAAGGCCACGAACGCCGGATTCGTGAGTGTAATCCTGGATTATTGCCTCCAGTGCACCCTTATCTACGCGCAGCTGGCCACGCTTCAGGCCATGCTCCTTTATCTGTTTGGGTAGCAAGAACTTACGCGCTATTTCCATCTTCTCTTCCTCTATATATCCGCTTACCGGAATCATCTCCATTCTGTCCAGCAGTGCAGGCTGAATGGTAGAGGTGGTATTTGCAGTTGTAAGGAACAGCACCTTTGAAAGGTCGTAATCCACATCCAGATAATTGTCGTGGAAGGCGGTATTCTGCTCAGGATCAAGTGCCTCCAAAAGTGCAGATGAAGGATCGCCCTTGAAACCATCGGCACCGATCTTATCGACCTCATCCAATACAATCACAGGATTGCTGGTACCGGCCTTGTGGATGGCGTTGATTATACGTCCCGGAAGGGCGCCTACATAGGTCTTGCGGTGACCGCGGACCTCTGCCTCGTCGTGCACTCCACCAAGGGAAATACGTACATATTTGCGGCCCAGGGCTCGTGCGATGGACTTTCCAAGGCTGGTCTTACCTACTCCGGGAGGCCCGTAAAGGCAAAGGATAGGGCTCTTCATGTCTCCCTTGAGCTTAAGTACTGCAAGGTACTCCACGATTCTCTCCTTAACCTTCTCAAGACCGAAGTGGTCCTCGTCCAGAACCTTCTGGGCATGGGCAAGGTCCATATTGTCCTTTGAGCAATGGCCCCAGGGCAGCTCAAGGAAGAACTGCAGGAAGTTATACTGAATGCTGTATTCCGGTGCGGAAGGATTAAAACGCTCAAGTTTGCGCAACTCTTTCTCGAAGGTAGCGGCAACCTGCTTGGGCCAGTCCTTCTTCTTGGCCTCTTCCCTCATACGGGAGAAGTCCTCCTCCTCGTCCATACCAAGCTCTTCCTGGATGGTACGCAGCTGATTATTAAGGTAATACTCCCTCTGCTGCTGGTCGATCTCCGACTTTACCTTGGAGTTGATTTCCTGCTTCAGACGAAGTAGCTCAAGCTGCTTGCTAAGTATGGACAGAAGGGTCATAGCCCTTTCCTTAAGGTCCGATATAGCCAGCAGTCCGGCCTTGTCCTGAATGGATTCAAACTCTACCGTAGTCGCGATAAAGTTAACCAGGAAGCCGAAATCATTAATGGTATTGAGTGCGCCGATGGCGTCCTTGGATGCAAATGAAGCCTGGGACATGAATGTAGCGGCATCCTCTTTCAGAAGGTCTGCGATAATGGGGACATTCTTGTCTGACGGATCCGGAGCAACGTCGTCCAGATATGACACGGTGGCAGAAAGATAAGGGACAAAGCTCATGATCTGCCCCAGTTTAAGCCTCTTGAAGCCCTGAACAAGGGCTGTGAGGTTACCATCGGGCATCTCAAAGGTCTTGAGGATCTTGGCAACCGTACCGTAGCCGGTGAAGTCGCTAAGGCGTGTAGGATCCTCCTCCGCTACGTCCATCTGAGGGCACGCAGCGATGAAGAGTCCCTTGTCCAGAGCCTCGTTCACCAGTTTTATAGATTTCTTCCGGCCGATGGTGACAGGGAAGATAGTGCCGGGGAAAAGCACCGCGTTGCGAAGCGCCAGCACCGGAAGAACATCCGGGAGCTCTGCCTCGTTGATACGGATGGGGCCCTCCTCCGACATTACCGGTATAATATTTACCTCTGCCGATGAAGCCGGAAACAATATTGTATTTTCTTTCATAATTTCTGCAAAAATCTTCTCTTGAAACTCACAAATATACAAACATCTGCCAATTTGTCACAATAATGGCAAATAAAAATCCTTTTATATAATGGTCAATCTCCGTGCCACAGTATGAACGAAGAAAAATGATAAATTATTACGTAAAAAAATATGTCATAAACATTTGATATATAAAAAATTTGCCCTACATTTGCAACCCAAAACCCGGTAAGGGCTTGAAATACAGATTATAATCTAAAAATCGATATATTATGACAAAGGCAGAAATTGTAAACGAAGTAGCAAAAGCTACCGGTATTGAGAAGGTAACTGTACAGACTGTTGTAGAGTCTTTCATGGAGAGTGTTAAGGGTTCCGTTAAGAGGAACGAGCCCGTATATCTTCGCGGTTTCGGCAGCTTTATCATCAAGCATCGCGCAGAGAAAGCAGCAAGGAATATCACCAGGAACACCACCCTTACTATCCCTGCACACGATATCCCCGCTTTCAAGCCTGCTAAGAGCTTTGTATCTTCATTAAAAAAATAACATATTAAAACTTTATCAAAATGCCCAGCGGTAAAAAGAGAAAAAGACATAAAATGGCAACGCACAAACGTAAGAAACGTTTGCGCAAGAACAGACACAAGAAGAAATAATCGGCGTCTGCCATTTTAAAATGTAATAAAGGGACTGTCCGAGAGACATCGGCGGTCCCTTTAAGTTTTGTCAAGAAATGGAGTCAGAGAAAGATCTGATCGTAGATGTCAGTACGAATGAGGTTCGTATAGCCTTGATGGAAAACCATCGGCTTATTGAACTGAACAAGGAAAACGGAGGTGAGCATCCAATCAAGGTAGGCGACGCCTATCTTGGTAAAGTCAAAAAAGTGATGCCCGCCTTGAACGCGGCCTTTGTAGACATCGGCGACGAGAAAGAGGCTTTCATCCACTATCTGGACCTGGGTCTGTACTTTGGAGCCTTCGACGAATTCGTCCGCAAGACAAATCCAAACACAGACGCAGCCACCCTGTATAAAAACATCAAACTGGGGCCCATCCTTGAAAAGGAAGGGCGCATTGAAAGCGTGCTAACCCCCGGCCAGATTATACTGGTGCAGATAGTCAAGGAACCGATATCTACCAAAGGATCACGTCTCACTGCAGAAATTTCATTGGCAGGACGAAACATAGTGCTTCTGCCCTTCGCACAGAAGGTCAGCATTTCCCAGAAAATTTCTTCCAAGGAAGAAAAACGCAGACTGGAGACACTCGTAAGCAGCATACTCCCTGCAAACTACGGTGCAATAATCCGTACCGCAGCGGAAGGCAAGAATGCAGCTGTACTGGTGGCAGAGGTTAAATCCCTCATCGCAAAGTGGGAAGATTCCTGGAGCAAGCTGTCAAAGAGCAAGGCTGTTCAGCCGCTCTTCAGCGAGTACAGCAAGACTACCACTATTCTCCGCGATCTGCTCAACGACTCTTTCTCTAATATTTACGTCAACGACGAGCGTGAGTACGAAGAGATTCGCAGATATATCTCCGTTATCTCTCCCGAGCAGGAGAAGATTGTGAAGCTGTACGACGGCAAAGAGCCCATCTTCGATCACTTCGAGGTCACAAGGCAGATTAAGAGTTCCTTCGGAAAGGTGGTCCCCATCAAACAGGGAGCCTATCTGGTGATAGAATCTACGGAGGCTTTAAATGTAGTCGACGTCAACAGCGGCATACGTGCCAAGACTAAGGATCAGGAAGACAATTCCTTCGAGGTCAACAAGTACGCCGCAGAAGAACTGGCCCGCCAGTTCAGGTTAAGGGATATGGGCGGCATCATCATTATCGATTTCATCGATATGGACACCCAGGAGCATCGGAACGAACTCTACAAATATATGGTAGAGCTGATGCAGACTGACAGAGCCAAACACAATGTGCTGCCTCTTACCAAATTCGGTCTGATGCAGATTACCCGACAGAGGGTAAGGCCGGTAACGGAAATTAACACTACGGAGCAATGCCCCTTGTGCCATGGAACCGGAAAGATTGCATCCAGTTTGCTTATTGATGAGCAGATAGAGCGCAAACTTGCATTCTACGTGACCGAGAAGAACCTTAAGAGCTTAACGCTTAAGGTGAGCCCCATTCTGGGAGCGTACCTGACTCGCGGTTTGTTTAGTTCTTTTGTTGGGAAGTGGAAAAAGAAGTACAAGTGTAAGATCAACCTCGTGGAGGTAACTGATTTTTCCGTACTGCAAAATGAATTTTACGATGTTAAAGGAGACCTGCTAGAGTAGCAGGTTTCTTTTTTTTCCATAGAGTCTTCTGGCATGTCTGTAGAATATCTCCTCCATTTATCTATGAGGCCGGTCATGTCAGGAGGGAGGGAGGAGTCGAAGCGGACGTCTTTGCGGGTGCCGGGGTGGACAAAGCCAAGGGTTTTGGCGTGGAGTGCCTGGCGGGGACAGATTTTGAAGCAGTTGTTAATGAACTGTTTATACTTGGCGTAGATGGTGCCAGTGCGGATCTCGCTGCCGCCGTATTTCTCGTCGTTAAACAAAGGATGTCCCAGGGAAGCCATGTGTACCCTGATCTGATGGGTTCGGCCCGTCTCAAGGTGGCACTCTACTACGGTTACGAAGCCGAAGCGCTCCAGCACCCTGTAATGAGTGACGGCATGCTTGCCGATTTCAGACCCTTCCGGGTACATTTTGAACCTTGTCCTGTCTGAAGGATCACGGCCGATGTTGCCGCGTACTGTTCCGGTATCTTCCTTGATATTGCCCCAGACTACGGCAACGTAAGTCCTTTCTATAGAATGGTCAAAAAACTGCTTTGCCAGATTGAGCTGGGCATCATCGTTCTTGGCAACAACAAGAAGACCGGAGGTATCCATGTCTATCCTGTGCACCAGCACACCCATACGTTCGTCGTCCTCGTTATCCCCTGTTACCGGCTTAAGGCCAAGATGGAAGGAGAGGGCGTTTACAAGTGTTCCGGTAAAGTGTCCGTGACCGGGATGAACGACCATGCCGGCGGGTTTGTTTACCACCAGTACATCATCGTCCTCGTATACTATATCAAGGGGAATATCCTCTGGAAGAACCTCGAAGCCATGTTTTTCGTAGGGCATCATAAAGCGGATGATGTCTCCGGGGCGTACGATGAAGTTTGCCTTGACAACCTTCTCCCCTACCCGAACATAGCCATTTTTAATAGCCATCTGAACCCTGTGGCGGGACGTATTCTCAAGATGTCCGGACATGAACTTGTCTATACGCACAGGCTCCTGTCCGGGGTCTACGGACAGGCGGAAGTGCTCGAACATACCTTGTTCTTCGTCTTCTACCAGGATTTCTTCCGGCTCTGTATTCATTATTCGGTTGCTTCTTTTCTAAGGTAAAGTGTAACCTCGTCGCCCATGTTGGCATGAACGGCTATTCCGGATTCTCCCACGCCGGACGGCACCTGACGGTAAACCACTGCATCCAGACTGTCGGCGTAATCCTTGATGCCCTTGTCAAATACAAGGCGCTTTACGTTAAGGGAATAGTCATGAACCACGTCAACGGCGCGCAAATACTTGAGACCAACGACATTAGGAATAGTCGTGCTGTTCTCTTCCGGGTTAAGGCCAAGCACAAGATCTATGCGTGAAAGGGTTTCTACGCTTGTACCAGGCTCTACAACACGGCCACGCCATAGCTGCTTGAGCACGTTGTTGGTAGCTATATCCTTTACATAGGTAAGCTTGCCCAGGGTAAGGCCGCGGGACTGGAGCTCAGCCTTGGCCTGCCTTAGGGAGAAGCCCACAAGATTGGGGACGCCAACCTTCTTGGGTGAAACTGCATTGATGGTAAGGATAATCCTCCTGCCCTTCTTTACCTTTCCACCAGCAGGAGGATTCTGGCTGTATACAAGTCCCCTTCCAAGTCTGCGGATATAAACGGAATCGCCGATTTCTACGCGAAGACCGCTTTCCTCTGCAATCTGGACTGCTTCTGATACTGTAATATTGGTAAGGTCCGGAACCTCCAGTTCCTTGCCATGCTTGGTTATACAGCTAAGCATGTACTGGGACAGGAGCAGAATCACCAGAAAGATGGCGACAGCAAGGGACACGTGTTTTGTAATCCTGCTCTTAAGTACCTTTTTCAGGGTCTCCTGAGCATTTTTCTTATCCATAACCAATTATCTTAGAATCCATTTAATGAAGCCATCGGCAAAAAGGGAAATGCCGATGAGCATTACGATAACACCCGATATCCTGTTAATCCAGATAAGAGTAATCATCTTGAAACTGCGGCGCAGGCGGGCGAAAAGCATAGAGTATAAGAACCAATAGGCTGCGCTGCCGGCGATGATGGCCAAAAGAATAGGCAGCACGGAGAAATCGTTGCGGGCAACCTCTACGTTAAAGATGGCGAACAAGGTGAAAATCACCAGGATAGCGCCAGGATTGGAAAGGCCCATGGCAACGGCCTGCATAAAGTCCTTGAGCGTATAGGAGCGGCCACCGTTGTGTTGAAGATTGCGGAACGGGTCTTTGAATGTCATAACCGCTCCAAGGCCAATCACTATGACGCCTCCTACGATAAGGATGACAATCTCGTTCTTATCCAGGAAATTCTCTGCAATAGCGAATGCAAAAATGGCTATGGTAGAGAATACGGCGTCCACCAGAGTAGCACCCAGACCGGTAAGGAAGCCGGCCAGATGACCCTTTGACAGGGACTGGTGAATTACATATATGGCTATAGGCCCCAATGGTATAGAGGCGCAAACTCCAATTAGAAAAGCTTTAAGTATATCGATAAACATCCGGTATCCTAAATTGTGCAGCCACAAATTTAATAATTTTTCCGAGATTTTGTGCTATATTTGTGTGTCAGACTGCTAAACTGGACTGCAAGACATGCTGAATTCGCGCAAAACCATAATGACAATACTGGCACTTTCCAGTGCTATTATGATGTCACTCCCCTTCCTTGTCCCGGGACTTGGCCCTGTGGCCCTCTTCGGACTGGTGCCCCTGCTGTGCCTGGATAAGATTGCAACGGACGAGCACGTACACAAGGTCTGGTTATGGCACTACGGCACCTTCGTGCTTTGGAACGCGATTACAGTGTGGTGGATTTGCAATGCCTCCATCGGCGGAGGAATCTTTGCAATCTTGGCAAATGCCCTGCAGATGTCCGTGATTTGGGGTCTTTTCCGCGCCAGCAAAAAGGTGTTCCGTGGGGTACTTCCCTACCTGTTTCTGATGGTGATGTGGGTAGCCTGGGAAAAATGGTACTTCGGCACCCAGATTTCCTTCCCGTGGCTGGTACTTGGCAACGCCTTTGCCGGGACACACAAACTAATACAATGGTACGAATTCACCGGCTCCCTTGGAGGCTCGCTCTGGATCTGGGGCTGCAACCTTAGCGTATTCGGCCTTATAGTCTGCGCCGCAGAAGGCCATTTTTCTTACTGGACAGCCTGGGCCAAGCGTTATTGCATACTTGGAGTAACCCTTCTATTTGCAGGTCCGATTGCGCTGTCCCTTGTAATGTACAACAATTACGAGCCAGAGACAGACGGAGAGCTGGACGTAGTTATAGCCCAGCCTAACATAGACCCTTACCACAAGTTCTTCGCCCTTTCCCAGGCGCAGCAGAACGGAATCATCGCCCCACTTATAGAGGAGGGACTGGCACAGGTAGAGGACACGGCGGCGAACAATCCCGTACTTGTGCTCACTCCGGAAACCTTCACCCGATATATTGTCACAAATTACCCTGGAGAGGATAATACCGTCAAGTTTGCCGATGACATCGCGGCCAGGCATCCCGGGGCCAATATCATACTTGGCGCGGCTACAAAGACTTATTACTTCTGTAAGGAAGCGCCCAACATACTGGCTTATCCTGCAGGAGAAGGCGCATGGTTCAACACTCACAATTCCGCAATTATGCTGGACGGCACAGGCCGCCACCAGATATTCCACAAATCCAAACTTGTAGTAGGAACAGAGCTCACCCCTTACCCCAGTATCTTTATTCCTCTGGATGACTGGCTTGGCAGAAACATGGCCCGTGACATCGGCCAGGAAGAGATCAGCCTGCTGGATGTAAAAGCCGGCGACGTGACTGTTCCCGTCGGTTGCGCAATCTGCTATGAATCCGTTTATGGAGAGTACTGCACAGATTATGTGCGCAAAGGCGCCAGGGCAATGACAATTATCACCAACGACGCCTGGTGGGGAGATACGCCCGGTTACAGACAGCATTTCAACTACGCCCGCCTAAGGGCGATAGAACTGCGCCGTGACATAGCACGCTGCGGCAACACCGGCATTTCCGGCATCATCAACAGCCGCGGAGATGCGGTAGTCAAGAGCGAATGGTGGCAGAAGGTTGTATTAACAGGCAAAATAAGCCTCAGTTCCAAGGAAACCTTCTTTGTACATTCAAAGGATTTCCCCGGACGCATCTGCACAATGGCCTTCCTGCTGCTTTTGCTGGCGATGATAGTAAGGCGTTTTATTCCCGAGCACTTGAGAAAGTAAGATGGACGGCATTTTCAACCGCACTGAGCTGCTGTTCGGCAGCGATTTCATGGCCAAGCTGAAGGAGACATCGGTCATCATATTCGGCATTGGCGGCGTTGGCAGCTGGTGTGCAGAGGGCCTGGTCCGCAGCGGTATCGGCAAAATAAGCATAGTAGATTCAGACCTTGTCAACGTGACCAATATCAACCGGCAGCTGATGGCTACGACCAGTACCGTCGGCAGGCCCAAGACAGAGGTCCTTAGGGAGCGTCTGCTGGATATAAATCCCGAAGCCCAGGTAACCGCTATCCAGGACATATATTGCGAGGCCACGGCCGATAAGTACGATTTGGATTCCTACGACTACGTCATAGATGCCATCGACAGCCTGAAGGACAAGATGACCCTGCTGCTTAACGCTTCACGCAGCAAGGCCAAACTGTTCTCTTCTATGGGAGCGGCCTGCAAAATAGACCCGACCAAGGTCAAAGTGGCGGAATTCTGGAAGGTGCGCGGCTGCCCTCTTGGCGCAGCCATCCGCAAGAAGATGCATCAGAAAGGAACTCTGCCGGCCAAGAAGTTCTACTGCGTTTACGACGACGAGGTCCTGCCCAACCTGGGCCAGCAGCCAGAGCTTGAAAGCAGCTCAGGGTCCACGAAAAAAGCCGTAACCAACGGCACTACGGCCCCGATTACGGCTATATTCGGTATGACTCTTAGCGCCCTGGTTATCCAGGATCTTTACGGAAAGAGTCCCAAGTCCTGCTAGAAGCGCGGAGGACGTCTGCCAGCTCCTGGGCCACCGCCCATGGGGCCACGTCCCTTCTTCATGTTTCCAAAGTTTCCGAACCTGAAGGTAAGTGATACCATCACGTACCTGCCAAGGGTGTTGTTGATTGACTCCATCCTGTAGTTGGCAGTATCGGTAACGGTAAGGTTCTTAGCCTTGTTCAGAAGGTCGTATGCCTTAATGGTAAGGGTTACTGAGTTGTTGAAGAGCAGCTTGCTAACCTGCGCGTTAAGTATGAACTGGCTGTCCTGATCTACGGTGTAACCGTTGTACCAGTTGTACCGTGCATCGGTAACGAAGCCAAAGCCTGCGGGCAGGGTGATATTGAAGCTACCGTCAACCTGGTTGTTCCATGTAGTGCTGGACTTAACGTTGCCATAAGAATAGGTAGCCTTGGCCATACGGGTACGGGCACCGGCAGAAATCTCAAGGTTGGTAATGCGGTAGGTAAGCCTGATTCTTTCCATTGCAGAGTAGCTGCGGGTGGTATTCTGGGCGAACTCGCTTGCATTCTTGAGGTTGGGGAACTTAGCAAAGAATTTATCGTAATAGAACTCGCCCTTATCGGCATCGTAGTACTCGCTCATATCAAGGGCATTCTTGCCGATAAATGAAGAGGACTGGCTATAGGAACCCATCGTCATGGAGAAGATGGTGAAGTTGGACCTTGCGATAGGAGTATTGATAAAGAGACGAGCACTTGCGCTGTAAGAGTCGGAGCCATTTACCGGCAGGCTGAACTGGGCTGCATTGGTACCGGCCCATGAAGCATTCACGATAGGGCTCTTTGTCATGCTACCATTAAGGTTCAGGTTGATGGAAGTGAAGGTCTTCTTGTTGGTAAGCCTGAACTCGCCACGGAGATTGTGGTTGAAGTAAGGCTTCAAATTGGGATTACCAAAGCTTACGTTAAGAGGATTGGTATTGTCCGGAACAGCCATGAGCTGTGAGGTTGAAGGCTGTGAGGTACGGCCAAAATAGAAGAGCCTGATGTTGGTGTTCTCATTGAGGTCTGACCACATCATCACCTGAGGAGACCAGTTCACAACCTTGTTGTTGTACTCGCGGCCATTGGTTTCATTGTGAGTATCGGTAGGATTGGCGCTCAAACCAACCTGGAAGTTGAAGCTCTCTTTCTGATACTTGATGTTACCGCCGATGGTCTGGTTGTAGTAGCGGTTAAGAACGCTGTTACTGTAGTTCTCGTCGCGGGTTTCGCCCGTGCGGTTGTAGTTCAGGTGATCTGCGTCAAAAACAGATACGTTGCCTGAGTTATAAGTATCCTTGTCCGATGTATTCTTGTTCCAGCTAAGCTGATAGTTTGCCTCCAAGTAGAAGTTCTTGCCCAGGGGCTCGGTGTAGGTCACACGGCCGGAGAGGCTGCTCTGGTTGCGGGTCTGATGGAACCTCTGGTTGACGATGGTAGCATCGGCAAAAACGCCGTTGTCGTCATAAGTATTGGTAAGGCTCTGGTTAAAGCCGTCCAATTTGTTCTTAGAGAAGCTGTAGCGGAAGTTTGCAGAAACTGTTCTACCGGGCTTTCCAAGTCTCTGACGCAGAAGCAGGAAGCCGCTTGCAGAGAAGTTGTTGTTGTCTCCGGTGTTATTGGTAAAACCGTCGTTCTTTCTGGTTACCGTACCGCTGAGATTATCATAGTATGTATCGAACGGAGAATACTCGTGATAGTCACCCTTACCAAAGTTGAAGCTGGGCTGGAAGAGCAGAGAAGTGTTCTCAGAGAACTTGTGCTCCATGCGGGCGCCAAAGCGGTTACCGTAGCTGTTTGTATTGTTGAAGCCATTGAGGTTGTTGTAGATGAGGTCGTAACCGTCCATGTGAGTGGTCTTTACGCTGGACTCCTCTACATGCCTGCGGGTGGCGTTGTACAGATAGTTGCTACCAAGTTCCATCTTGTCGTCGAAGAGGGTGAAGTTGCCATTCAAGCCTCCCATCCAAGAGGTGGTGATACCATTGTTGCCACCGAAACCGCCCTGGCCACGGCCCATGCCGCCACCGCCTCCACGCATACCCTGCATCATGCTGCCTGCAAGGTCGTTGAAACCACGGTTGTTGGTATTGTTGCCGTTAAGGATAAGGCTAATCTGGGTCTTGTCGGTGAATTTTCCAACGAAGGCGGCACTCTGATAACGGTAGTCACCGTCATCGGCCTTGATGGTCTGGCCACTCTCAGAAGACTTCCAATCGTGACCGCCGCCGGCCATAACATTTCCAAAGAGGCCCTTCATCATACCGGGCATAATGGAAAGGTCAATCACGGTCTCTTCTTCACCATCGTCGATACCGGTGAACTGGGCCTGCTCTGACTTCTTGTCAACAACCTTTACCTTGTTGATAATCTTGGCGGGGATGTTCTTTGTGGCAAGCTGGGGATCATCCAGGAAGAAGGTCTTGCCGTCGATGGTTATCTTATTGATAGTCTTACCATTGGCAGTAACTGAGCCATCCTCTGAGATCTCTACGCCGGGGAGCTTTTTAAGAAGGTCCTCAAGCATATCGTTGTCAGTAGTCTTGAAGGAGCTGGCATTATACTCTATGGTATCCTTTTTCATTATTATGGGGTTACCCGCTGCGGTTACGCTGGCCGCGCTAAGCATCTCACGGTCCGGCTGAATCTTAACCTCTCCAAGGTCGAGGGTTGCCTTTCCAACCTCGATAGCCTGTTCATAAGCCTTATAGCCCATGAGTTCAGCCTTCATGTGATACTTGCCGATGGCTACCTTTTCAATTACGGCCGATCCATTATCGGAACTGAGCACGTATTTGGATGCTTTTGTATCCCCTTCCTTTGTCAGGGAAACAGTTGCAAAAGCAACAGGTTCGCCGGAAATGGCGTCTTTCAGAATCATTTTAACCGTGCTCCTGGACTGTGCAGCCAAGGATGTTGCAATCACGGTAAGCGCAAGGAACAGCGCAAAGAGTCTCCTCATAATTGTCATAGATATTGAATTTTGTTATCTGCAAAACAGTAAAACTGTTTTTTAGACAACTAACCCCGCCTAAGGTTTAATCCTGTCGGGATTATTTTTTACGAAATTTTCCCAGCCCTTGGAACCGGAGGCTGAGGCAAGCGGATTTGTGCTCTGATAGAAGTGGCACATCGCTATTGCAAGGGCGTCCGTTGCGTCCAGATGACGGGCTTCCAGTTTAACACCAAGTGTCTTTTCCAGCATCATCTCTACCTGCTCCTTGGAAGCGGCGCCATTGCCTACGATGGCCTCTTTTGCCTTACTGGGAGCATATTCGAACACCTCTATTCCATATTGCAGGCCGGCCATCATAGCCGCTCCCTGCGCACGGCCCAGTTTCAGGATAACCTGGGCGTTCTTGCCATAAAACGGCGATTCCAGAGCCATCTCGTCCG
Source organism: uncultured Prevotellaceae bacterium (assembly GCA_947166905.1). Lineage (GTDB taxonomy): Bacteria > Bacteroidota > Bacteroidia > Bacteroidales > UBA932 > Cryptobacteroides. Next base: position 97,543 of record CAMVFZ010000001.1, read on the forward strand.
GCTTGTAAGTTTTGCAAACTTCTGAAATACAGTCGTATATGGCTTTAAGTTTGGCATAAGCATCCTTCTCTTTTCGCAGATCCAGAACGCCCATGTCTACATATTCTGCCTTACGGCCATTTACACGGATGATCCCGAAACCAAGCAAGTTGGTTCCGGGGTCAATTCCGAGTATGATTTTTTCTTTAGTCAATGCGGTCAAAACCGGTATAAGGCTTCAGAACCTCAGGTATCTCTATGTAACCTTCCTTCTGGTTGTCTTCCAGGAGGGCTGCAACAACTCTAGGCAGAGCCAGGGAGCTGCCGTTAAGAGTATGACAGAGCTGGGTCTTTCCGTTTTCGTCGCGGTAGCGCAGGTGAAGACGGTTGGCCTGATAGCTCTCGAAGTTGGAAACTGAAGAAATCTCAAGCCAGCGGCCCTGTGCTGCGGACCAAAGCTCAAAGTCGTAAGTAATAGCGGATGTAAAGCTCATATCACCACCGCAAAGACGGAGGATACGATACTTGAGACCGAGCTCATTAACCAGGCTCTCTACATGCGCAACCATCTGATCCAAAGCGGCATAGCTATTCTCCGGCTTCTCTACGCGAACAATCTCCACTTTGTCGAACTGATGCAGACGGTTAAGTCCGCGTACGTCCTTGCCATAAGAACCGGCCTCGCGGCGGAAGCAGGGAGTGTAAGCTGTAAGCTTCTGAGGCAGCGCCTCGGGAGCCAGAATCTCGTCGCGGAAGATATTGGTTACAGGAACCTCTGCGGTAGGAACAAGATAATAATCGTCCAGACCACAGTAGTACATCTGAGCCTCTTTGTCCGGAAGCTGACCGGTACCGAAGCCTGATGCGGCATTAACCATTACCGGAGGTTCTACCTCTTTGTAACCGGCGGCAGTGTTCTTATCAAGGAAGTAGTTGATGAGAGCCCTCTGCAGACGGGCGCCTTTACCCTTGTAAACAGGGAAGCCGGCACCGGTAATCTTAACGCCAAGGTCAAAGTCGATGATGTCGTACTTTTTGGCAAGCTCCCAGTGAGGGAGGGCGCCTTCAGGGAGCTGGGGCTCCGGTCCACCCATCTTTACAACTACGTTGTCCTCTGCGCCTTTTCCTTCCGGGACAAGGTCACAGGGCATATTGGGAAGGAGCACAAGCTTAGCCTCCAGCTCCTTGTTGTTTTCATCTGCCTGCGCAAGAAGGTCGTTTGACTGTGCTTTGAGGGCAGCTACTTCTGCCTTTGCAGCCTCTGCCTCTGCCTTCAGGCCCTGCTTCATAAGCTGGCCAATCTGGGCGGCATACTTCTTCTGCTCTGCCAGCAGGGCATCGCTCTTGGTCTGAAGAGCCTTGCGGTTGTCGTCCAGACCGATGATTTCCTTAACCAGGCCGGCAGCGTCAAAGTTCTTGACTGCCAGCTTCTTGATTACAAGCTCCGGGTTCTCACGGAGCACTTTCAGCGTCAACATAACTTTTGTATTTAAACAAAAAGAGGACGCACACGGATCCCGAGTGCAGTCCTCTTAATTTCTTTCACCATACACGGGACCTTAGTTCTCGAAAGGAACTACGGACACGTATGATTTGTCGTTTCTCTTGCGGGTGAACTTAACGGTACCGTCAACGAGTGCGTAAAGAGTGTGGTCCTTACCCATGCCAACGTTGGCGTCAGGGTTGTGAACTGTACCCCTCTGACGTACGATGATGTTACCGGCCTTTACAACCTGACCGCCAAACTTCTTGAGGCCGAGTCGTTTGCTTTGTGATTCACGACCGTTCTTAGAACTTGATTGACCTTTTTTATGTGCCATAATTAATTCCTCCTCAAATTGTTAAGCGATAGCATCAACACGGATCCAAGTGAGCTTCTGGCGATGACCATTGAGCTTCTGGAAACCTTTACGACGGATCTTCTTGAACACGAGCACCTTCTTTGCCTTGATATCGTCGGCAAGAACGGTAGCCTTTACAACGGCGCCCTTTACATAGGGAGCACCAACCTTAACTGCACCCTCATTCTCGATGAGAAGTACTTTGTCAAACTCTACGGTCTCGTCTTTCTTTGCTGCGAGCCTGTTGACAAAAATCTTGGAACCAGCTTCTACTTTGAACTGCTGTCCAGCAATGTCTACAATTGCGTACATTGTTTAAAAACTCTTAAAGTTTTCGAACCGTAAGCGTCCGTTCCCTCCCGGGCGGATCTTGATGGGCTTATCGGTCATAAATAATATATGGAGCAATTACTGCTCGTCCATAAGCTGCAGATGCTGTACATAGATAGCCTTCTGCATCTGGATTCTCTTCTTCATAGAAGGTTTCTCGAAGTTCTTGCGGGCACGGAGCTCACGAATAGCGCCGGTCTTTTCAAACTTCCTCTTGAATCTCTTGAGAGCCCTCTCAATATTTTCGCCTTCTTTTACAGGTACTATAATCATCTTATTTCCACCTCCTTTTCTTATAGCGGACTGCAAAGGTAGAAATTCTTTTTTGATTCACAATACCTTATGACTCAATTTTTTTCAATTTCCCGGATAAAGGTCTCCATTCCCTCCGATGCGACGGCTTTTATATGGTTGATCCGGCCATCGCAGATGGCAACATCCTTAGGGTCAATTATGTATATCGGGATGTGAGGATCGGCATACCTGTAAAGGCCTGCGGCGGGGTAAACCTGGAGCGAAGTACCCACTATCAGCATGATATCGGCCTGTTCCACCTCTTCTATGGCCCTTTCTATCTGGGGTACGGACTCGCCAAACCATACGATGTGGGGACGCAACTGGCTGCCGTTGGGGGCAAGATCGCCAAGATCAATAGTCCCATAGCCGATGTCGATAACCTCCTTTTCAGAGAATGTGCGGTCATACTCCCCTACCTCCGGGCGAACCTTTGTAAGCTCTCCATGCAGATGGATGATGCGGGTACTGCCGGCTCGCTCGTGAAGATTATCCACGTTCTGGGTAATTACAGTCACGTTGTATTTCTCTTCCAACTGGGCGATGAGAAGATGGGCCTTGTTGGGCTTTTTGTCCTTCAGGCCTACGCGCAAGTCGTTGTAGAAGTCAATCATAAGGCGCTTATTGCGATGCCAGCCGTCTATGGACGCCACAACCTGAGGGTCATACTTTCCCCAGAGACCACCGCTGTCGCGGAAGGTATCCAGACCGCTCTCGGCGCTGACTCCGGCGCCGGTAAGCACTACAAGTTTCTGTTTTCGTGACATATTCTAAGCGAAGTAATAGTTTTTAAGCCAGTACTCAAAGAGAGGATCGGCGATTACCGGGGTATCCTTGTCCTTGAAATAGATAATCTCCTTCTTCATAAGGGCTTCCTTAAGCCTTTTGACGTTGGCAGAGCTGTTAAGGTTGTAATTGCGGATTACGTCAATAGCACTGAACCGGCTATAGCCGTCGGCCAGGGCCCTTAGCAGATTGACCTGGAAAGTGGTCAGGTCTTCCATAATCGCAAAGAAGCGGGTCTCATGGATGGAAATAATGGTACGCAGGGCCTCCATCAGTGTGGCTTCTATAATATAACCCCTTGACAATGAGTCACATATAGAAGTAAAGTGATTAATGTACCACATATTGCGGCGGAAGATGGCGCACACGCCGTGAAGCAGCGAGCGGTCTACTTCCTTGCCGCTGAGCATGAAGCCCCTGTGGATATATTCTATGATTTCCTTTTCTTCCGGATCCTCCAAATTGACGACCGTTACATACCGATAGAACCAGTTCTTATGACGGAAGATGCCATCCATTGCGTTGAACATCGAGCCGGTGAACACAAGGCTGCATCGGCCCGCTGCCTCATAATCACGGTATTCTTCCAGGCATTCGCCAAGAATGGAACAAATCTTTTCTCCGTCGTCGCACATCAACAGGTTCTGGAACTCGTCCATAATAAGGATGAAGTTCATCCCCTTGTCCCGGCAAATACGAAAAGGAAGCGTCAGGATTGCCTTCATGTCCTTTTCGTCCAGATCCCAGTTGGTAGAAATGATGGCGTCTGATTCCTGATAGTCTTTCTCGTCAAAGACAAAGTGCGTCCCGTCAAGATAAGTACTTACCAGATTGGCGTACTCCCCCGGCGACACAGCTACTGCGCGCAGCACGGTGCTGCCGTAGCGGAGAAGGAACTTGTCGCCCTCCCGTATATTGATCAGGTTAAACTCCCCTACGCTAAACTGGAAGCCGGCCATCCTGATTTTCATCAAGGTCTGCTGGACTAGTGAGGACTTGCCGCTTTTGAGCGGAGCATATATTGCCGCATGCTCTCCGTTTTGCAGGAGATTGCCAAGCACTGTGCACTCTTCCTTGTGGCCAAGGAAGTTCTTTCCTGTTACCTGTCGATAGTAAATGAACGGGCTTTCCATAATTATTTCCTGTTAATAGAGAAATCTCTGCTAAACTCCATTTTGCCTTCTGCGTTGAAGGTTTTTATCTTGATAGGACCGCCCTGAGCCAGGCACTGGGCAGCCAAGGCCACTGCCATCAAAACCAAAAACAGACGTTTCATGTCCAAATGCTTTTTCTAACAGATTTGTTTATCTGATTACCTGGGTGAAGACCGGGTCGCGGTCGTTTTCTACCAGCACGTAAACCTTGATTTGGCCGTTTTTATCATCGGCAGTGAAAAGGTACTCGACGCCTTCCGGAACGGTGCGGGACGCAGCTTCCACGGCAGTGGCGTTAATCATCGGATATGAACCGACAGCAGCATCAAAAATGCCTGCCTCCTCCTCTGATACAGCATGGCTTTCAGAGAATTCAGGAAGAGGGGTATATTCACCGGCGATATAGCCTCCGGCCTTCAGGAAGCGGTCGAGTTCTGCGGGAACAGCATCCATGCGGGCTGCACGTACGCCATATCCAGGAAGGATTTCTGCCTTGGGAAGTTTCTCTTTCAGAGCCTTTTCACTGGAATCAAGTCCGCCGCTACCGAAGGTGCAGAACGGGACAATCTTTTTACCGCTGAAGTCCGTTGTCTCCAAAAGGGCCGCAACAGGCGGAGCATAAGTACCGAACCAAACGGGATATCCAAGGAAGATTACATCATAGGAATTGATGTCAGCCTTGACCGGCTGGATTTCAGGAAGCACATGCTCTTCCATCTCTTTACGGCAACGATCTATGGTTGCGCCAAAGTCTCCGTCGTAAGGATTGACGGCAACAATCTCCTCAATGTCTGCGCCAAGGGCAGCCTGAAGCTGTTCTGCTACGGCCTTTGTGTTTGAGGTCTGGGAATAATATAGGACAAGAACCTTCTGAGATTTGTCCTGTGAGCAGGAAAGGGCGAATGCTGCCATAACCAAGGATAGAAATAACTTTTTCATTGAACAATAAAATGTATCGTTTGCGCCAGTAACAACAATAACGTTTTTGTTACGCAAATATAATTAATCTTTTTTAAAGTTCAATTAATCATCGGCAAGTGCTTTTTTCAAAATATCGCTTGCGATATAAAAATAAAGTTGTATATTTGCATCGTGAACGACATAAATAACAACTAAATATTTAAACATCATGGATAAGAACAAATCAATCCAGGCCCTTCAGGCCTACGCCACCGGCCTCGCAGCCCAGTCTCTCCAGCACAAGGTAGAAAGCAAGATCTTCGCAGCTCAGGGTCTCTCCAAACTTGGTGAGAAGTATGCAGAGCACGCTGCCGAAGAAATGGGATGGGTAGACAAATTCATTGACCGCATCCTTGACCTCGGCGGAACTCCGAAGGTTGAAGCTGCTCCCGAAGTGACTGTCTTCACCGATCCCGTGGAATACATCAAGTCCGATGTCGCCGTCTCACATAAAGAAGTGCCCGTCCTCCAGCAGCTGACCCTGTCCCTGCAGGATGACTTTAAGACCTTCGACATTCTCAAAGCATACGCCCTTGACGAAGAAGAGGATATGTATTGGAGCGAAACACAGTTGGAACTCATAGAGAAGATAGGTCTGCAGAACTGGCTTGTAAAGCAACTGTAAGATGGCAAAGATATATGACTTCAAGGCCCTGAACAACAAGGGTCTTGAATTTGACTTCGCTCAGTTTGAGGGCAAAGTTCTCCTGATTGTAAACACCGCATCCAAGTGCGGTTTCACTCCGCAGTACGATGGCCTGGAGGCACTGTACCAGAAGTATAAAGACCGTGGACTGGCTATCGTAGGCTTCCCCTGCGACCAGTTTGCCCATCAGGAGCCCGGCTCCGACGAGGAGATTGCAGAGTTCTGCCGCATCAACCACGGCGTCACCTTCCCGCTGATGAAAAAGATAGACGTGAACGGTCCTGAAGAGAGTCCTGTCTATACCTATTTGAAATCGGCCGCTCCCACCGAAGAATACAAAGGTCTTAAGGCAAAAGCAACACACAAACTGCTGAAAGGCCTTAGCAAAAGCGTGGAAAAGGATAGCGACATTCTTTGGAACTTCACCAAATTCCTGATCAGCCGCGACGGCACCATCGTCAAACGCTTTGCTCCCGTTGCCGAGCCTGCCTCTTTTGAGAAGGATATTGAAGAAATGTTATGATTGAAGAAAAATTCAAACTTGAGAACCAGCTCTGTTTCCGGCTTTACACTGCTTCCCGGCTGATAATCCAGGCGTATCATCCCCTGCTGGGTGAGCATGGTCTTACTTACCCTCAGTATCTGGTGCTACTTGTGCTGTGGGAGAAGGATGAGCAGCTGGTAAACGACATCGCGAAACGCCTGCTGCTGGAGACCAACACCGTCACTCCCCTTCTGAAAAGGATGGAGGCCGAGGGTATAGTGACCCGCAGCAAGGGCAAGGAGGATGCCCGCCAGATGATTGTGAAGCTAACGAAGAAGGGGCGTGACCTTCAGAAGAAACTGACCGATGTCCCCGAGACCGTCGGCAACGCCGTCATCTGCGAAAGTGTAACTCCGAAAACCGTTCCAGGCCTCTTCGGCATGCTGGATGATATCATCAAACAGCTTAAACAATAACCAAACATCTATTATTACGAACCCCAAAAGTTTTTTGTCTAACTTTTGGGGTTCGTATCACTAAAGTGCGGGTGAAGGGACTCGAACCCATACGCCGTAGGCACTAGATCCTAAGTCTAGCTTGTCTACCAATTTCAACACACCCGCAAGGGCCTTCCGGAAGGCAGTAACATGTGCCCATCGCTGAATGTGACCTTGGGAAGCTGTCACAATCTGTGTCCGAAAGGGCTGCAAAGTTACTACATTTTTTTTATTCTCCAAAAGTGAAAAAAACTTATATTTGTACGGTATAAGGCTTTACACTATGTCTGAAACTATTAAAAAGATACTTAAGAAGACCCTTAAGGTGGTCAAATGGCTGGCCATAGTAATTGGAGTACTTTGGGTTATTGTTCTTGTGGTATTGCAGCTGATGCTGACGGAGCGGTTTCTGCGCAGCGCCGTAGACAAGTATCTGCCGGATTACGTAGAGGGCGCCGATGTCTCTTTCGCGCACATAAACGCCTCTGTAATAAAGAGTTTCCCCAACTTACGCCTGGACATAGACAGCCTGTGCATAACCTATCCGCACGAGCGGTGGGCTGCATACGACAGCCTGCCCGGAGTCCGCAACCGCCTGGCCAGGGCCGGACGCGGTACTGAAAAGGATACCCTGGCCTACTTCTCAAACATCTCCGTTTCCGTTTCTTACATTGCGCTTATAAAAGGGACTGTTTCCCTAAACGACATATCCCTTAAGGACAGCCGCGTCTACGCCCGTCAGTACGACAGCACAGAGGCAAACTGGAACGTATTCAAGTTTATGCAGGCCGCCCCGGATACAACCACCGTAGAAAACGATGAAACGGCAGACCTTGTCCTCCATCACATCGGCCTCAAAGGCCGGACAAGGGCTATTTATGCCAACAACGCCGATACTGTTTTCGCCGCCATCGGCAGCCGTAACATAGATATTGACGGCACCTTGGCACTGCGGGACATTTACGGAGCAAAGCTTCGCGTGCAGATAGACAGCACCTTCGTTAGCGGACGTACTGCCACCGACACGGTTTCCGCCGGATTTAAGCATCTTAATGTAGGCCGCAAAAGAGGATATCACCACATTACGGCCGATGCTGCTGCGTTTCTGGCCATGGGAGGCAGCGGAAGAATGATGCTGCCGGTTAAGCTGGACGCCATGTTCAAATTTCCGGACAAGACTCCGGAGAAACTAAAAATCAAGAACTTACGCATGAATCTAGCTTCTTTTTCAATGAAAGGAGAAGCGGATTTGCACTTTCTGGAAGACAGCCTTGGAATACGCGCCAAGGCAGAGATTGACACATGCAATGCAGCTCGGCTGCTCAAGGACTTCGCAGCTCTGATTGGCCCTGAATCCAAGAAAATCAAGACTAATGCAGAATTGTCGATGGCTGTTGAATGCGACGGCTACATGCGCTACGAGCCCTTCCGCCTGCCGCAGATTACAGGTTGGCTGAAGATTCCCAAGTCAACGGTCAGCCATGCCGATGTCCCGGAGGCCGGAAAACTTGCCGCCGATATCAAACTTAGTTCCAACGCAAAAGGCTATACGGTTGCTACCGCAGAGAATCTGCTGGTATCCTTTGCCGGCGTAGACTTAAGTGGAAAGTGCACAGCTAAAGACGTCATGGGTAACGATCCCCTACTGAATCTTGACGCCAAGGCTGCGATAGACCTTAAAAAACTGAGTGTATTCCTTCCGGACGATATGACCGCAGAAGGCCGCGTGGACGCAAAACTCAAAGGTAGCGCAAGAGTATCAGAATTCGGTCCCGGACGCTTTGCGGGAGCAAATTTGGACGGCTTCCTGGTTTCTGACGGTATTACCGTAAAGGACAGTTCCCTTATGGCATATCTTGGAAAGACCGATGTCCAGCTTATCAAGAAGCCTCGCCGCAAGGGAGATACCGGAGACTTCCGGCTGATTGTAGAAGGACAGGTAGACAGCGTTTACGCTGCCATCGGCCCTGTAACAAGGATAAGGGGCAAGGCCTTGGATATCGCGCTCAGTGATGTTGATGCCTCAATTCATGCGCAGAGGCTTTCAATGGTCGGAGAGGATTCCCTCTTCGTAGCCCTTAGAAACAGCCGTAACTATGTAAGCATCAGCAAGCATAAGGAGGACGACAGCAAACTTAGCAACCTTTCCATTTCTTCCGATAACGAGGGCTTCTTCCTTCGCAGCGGACGCCAGGTGCTGGGACTTCGCGGGGCGCAGATTACCACCAATGGTTCAAGGCGCGTTGCTGATGCCAAGCGCATAAACCGCAGGGAGAAAATGCTGGATTCCCTCCAGCGCATCTGGCCTGGCGTACCAAGGGATTCCCTGTTCAGGAAGATGATACGCCAGCGTATGGCAGAACGCGGCGGACGCGGCTTCGAGCTGCCTGATTACATGAGGGACAAGCGCTTCAGGACCCAGGATATAAGTTTCCGTCTGGATGAGTCCATGACCCAATATTTCAGGGAGTGGAATTTGGATGGCTTCGTGAATATTGAGCGTGGCTTTGCTGCAACACCATCCTTCCCGCTTAGGACCAGGATTTCCAAGATTCAGGGACGCTTCAACAACAACGAGATTACGATTGACAGCATCGGCATAAAGAGTGGAAAGTCCGATCTTTCCGCCAACGCAAAGATATCCGGTCTGCGCAGGGCCCTGCTTGGCCACGGTACAGTTACCCTGGATGCGAATGTTTATTCCAGGACAATGGATGCCAACGAGATTTTCGCAGCCCTTGATGCCGGCCAGAAGTTCGCAGAGACCCATGCAGGGGAAACTGTAGGCGTAGAGGCGGAGGCTACTGAGGGTTCCTACGTTACCGACGATCTTGACTCTACGGCCAGCATGCCTCTTATCGTTGTCCCGGCCAATCTTAACGTCAGCATCGGCATTGAAGGAGATACCATACATTATTCCAACCTGCTGATTGATTCCTTCAAGTCAAAGATTCTTATGAAGGAGCGCTGCCTGCAGGTATCGGGAACGACGGCGACTTCAAATATGGGACGGATATCGCTTGAGGGCTTCTACTCTACCCGCACAAGGGATGATATCAGCGTGGGTTTCGACCTCAACCTGAACGATATCACAGGAGAGAAGGTGATTACCCTTATTCCTCAGGTGGATACGCTGCTGCCGTTGTTAAAATCCTTCAAGGGAATGCTGGATTGCGAGTTTGCGGCGACATCGGATCTTGATACGAATATGAACTTCAAGCCGGAGACTATCAACGGCCTGATGCAGATAAACGGTCGCAACCTGACCGTGGAGCAGGATAAGGCTATTCGTAAGATTACGCGCCTTCTGCTGTTCAAGAACAAGAAGACTGGCGTGGTTGACGAGATGTCTGTGCGTGGAGTTGTAGGTAACAGCCAGCTGGAGATTTTCCCGTTCAATCTTACGGTGGACCGTTACAAACTGGCGCTTGGCGGCCAGCATAATTTTGACGGGGAGTTCAAGTATCATGTTTCTGTGCTCAAATCCCCTATTCCATGGAAGTTCGGTATCAATATAACCGGTAATGCGGATAAGTGGAAGTGGCGTTTTGGCGGTGCAAAGTACAAGAAGATTGACACTCCGGTTTACACCAGGCAGCTGGATACGGCCAGGACCAACCTTTTGACTTCTATCAGGACTATCTTTGACAAGGGTGTTTCTCTGGCGCTTGAGCAGAGCCGTGAGCAGCTTACTGGAATTCGAGAAAGGCTGGATATCGGTGGCGAAGGCACGGTTTCCGATACCATCCGCACCAAGGGTCTTGTTACCCCGGAGGACGACGATGCAGATACCCTATCCGCTTCTCAGCTGCTGCAGATGGATTCCATGATTGTGGCTAATGATTCCCTGGAAATCCGCGACTCGTTGAAGCTGATTGATTCCCTGCGTATAAGGGATTCCCTGAAAGTAGTGCCTATTCTGCAGTAGTTTCTGCGGAATAGATTTCTTCGAATATCTGCCTGAGGCGTTCTTCGTCCCGGATAATTGCCCTTAACTCTGCCAGGGGGGCTTCGTTGGGCGAACCCGGAATCAGAAGATGGAGATAGCCGCCTTCGGCGTATTTCTCGTTCAGATGCTCAAGCGTGCGCTGCCAGTGTTCTTCCTTATTTAGCTCCGGGTAGTGCGCGAACCCGAACTGTACCGTGCGGCGGATAATGGTTATGGGGTCTATCATTCTGTCGGCTTCGGCCACCAGGCATCCGTAAATGCTGCGCGGGCGCGTTGTGGCCGATGCCCTGTGGTCTTCCGCCGCCATGGCGATGCTTTCTATTTCTTCCGGGGTGAACCATTCTTTAAGGCGTGCATCGGCGCGGATGATTCGGCCGCTCTCCAGATGGTGCGTCTTGCGGTCTACGGCCAGCCCCAAATCGTGGCAAGCGGCCGCAGCGTAAAGGATTTCCTCGTTAATCGCGTAGGACTTCCCCATCGCCAGCGCCCTTTCGATAACCATCCGGGCATGGTCCTCCCTGTGCGCCTTGTCAAACGCCGCATACCGGCCTATCACCTCCCCTTCTATGTATTCCTTCAGGCTTTCTCTAATCATATTCCTTTAGACCCTCTTAATCGTGTTCCTTTAGGCTTTCTCTAATCGTGCTTGCAAAGATACAATAATTCTGCATTGGACCGTATCGCTTCCCGTCCCGACGGCCAAAAGGCATTACCCACCGATCCGGTTCGCGCTTCGGGCTCATCCCACCGTTGCGTCAGGCCTGTCGGCCGGACTGCGGTCCCCCCGTTCACGTGGACACGGGCGTCCACGCCTCTCGGTGGCCAACGCCTTTTGGCCTGCGCAAGCCCCACGCACACCCTTGATTTTCCCGTGCCAATTCCCATCATTGCCGGCCGCACCATTCCGTCATTGCCGGCCGTTCCCCTTCTGTCATTGCCGACCTGATCGGCAATCTCACCCGCAGGTGCCTCTAATGGGCTACTCTATCTACCATCAAAACATCTCGGCCTCGCTACTGGAACTTGTTTGGAAATTACCATTCTTCTGTAATGTCAACTCATATGTGAGACACTGATTCTCCAAATATGACGGTGTGCCATCCTTCGAGAATACCTCGTCCTTAATGAAGCCTCCACGGACCTTTCCGTTCATCTTCTTATCTGGATACCATCCTTTCCCATAATAGAAGAACGTTTGATATGAATGACGGTTTTTTAAATAAATCGTAGAAGAAGCCCCAGCTCTAATATAACTATGTCCCGCCACACTACCATTCATATTGTCATATCTTACAATCGCTATTACATCTGAATTATAGGGAGCTTTTATAATAATCTCTGAATGGGGCGTATTATCATCATAATACTGATTCCTTCCATACCACATGGAATACGGCTGTGCATTATTTGAGAGAGAATTATTTGCGTATAGACTTTCAAGACGACGATTCTCAGCCTCCACCCTTTCCCGTTCTTCTCTCAGACGTTTTTCCTCTTTAGCAGTCTTTATCCTTTCTTTAGCATCTTGAACATATGTGCTAGAAGGATACTTTTGGATAAACCTCTCATACCCACGAATGTCATCACGTTCGATACGGAAAAACTCTGTGCTATGATTAGAATCGCAGCCTATCGTAAGTAAAACAGCAGATAGTGCTATTGATAATATGTCAATACGTTTCATACTTAAGTATTAAAAGAAAACAACCTCACCACGAGAATAGCCATAACTGGACGTTATATTCAACACAACTTCTTCGCGAAGAGCATATTCATAGCAGAATCGCGTCTCTATGAAATAATCCGTACCACAAATACTATAAAAATTGGAGTCGACACGAGTTAATTCTACCGAATATTTCCCAACATCAATCTTTGTTGGCACATACAAGGCCTCTACTTCTTTTAAAGAACCCCAAGAATCAAGCGCCTTTGTCCCAGATGGGACAGAAACAGATTCATATACGCAAATCACATCATAGCTGCTACTGGTTTTTAATCTATCTGTTGTTGAAGAGCTCGTCAATAGACAGACCACAATAAAAACCCCTATCCAGCATAATAAGTTTAAAATTCTTCTCATATTAACAATTGTTTGATTCTTGCCGATAGGTAAAATAGAAAACGCCGAAAATCGCGGCCGTAATGAGATCGATTACCGACCACACTTCCTTGTTTAGATAAATTGGGAAAAACGGGTTAAAAAGTATCGCAATTATAGCGAACAGCACCACTCCCCCACTAATTTCTTTCTTTTGGTCATAGACGCCGGCCGCAATGACAACACTGGCCAAACATACTATGATGCGCAAGAATGTATAATAGCCTATCGGCATTTTTGCCAAACCCAAAAGAAGGGCCGCGATTGGGACAATGAAAAGCCAGAACATACGCAATGATAATTAAACGATTAGCATACTCTTATTCTTTCTCTTCTGATTTTCTATTTTTTCTTTTTAAAGCACGTATTTCTTCCAAATAGCTGGCCGTAATTACGCCTGAGGGTAGTGCAATGATAGCAACGCCAAACATAGATGACAACATACTCACAAAACGTCCTATATCTGTAACCGGGGTCATATCTCCGTATCCTACTGTAGTAAGAGTTACCGTTGCCCAATACAAAGCATCAAAAAAACATTCAAATGATTTATTTCCAGTTAATGGGTCTACATGAGACTCTGTATTAAACATCACAAGCGCAGTCAAAAACACATAAAATATAGCAATTCCTAATACCGACAGCAAAACACCTCTTTCCTTTCGTAGAACAGTTCCAAGCATCTTCATCTTATCAGAATATCGGATTATTTTAAACAAGCGAAGAATCCTTAATAATCTAGTAAATCTAAGAATTTTATACCCACGACCTATGAACTGAAGTCCTGGAAGAATGGACAAAAGATCTATTATAGCCCAAAGCGTAAAAGGATATTGTAAAAAAGAGAGACGCCCCTTTTTTAAGTAGAAATCTGCCGTAAACCAACGGAAAATATAATCCAAAATAAAAATAGATACCGTTACTTGCTCAATAATGATAAACGCCTTATATTCTTCTATAAACATCAATGGAATAATACTTGAAACAATAGCGATTAACATCATGACTTCATATGCCACGCTTACTTTATCCGCATAATGCCCTTGCTCGATTATTTCAAATAGTCTCTTTCTCATAATATGAGGTGTTAAAGAATCTTTATTGGTTTTAAATATGCGCTATTTCTGCGAGATGTCGCAAACAATCCGCAGCAGTCCTCCTTAAGAATACATTGTTCACAGAATGGCTCAAATCTAGACTTCCAGTCAGATATAGACTTTTTTGCAAACGGCCAGACTTTTTTCGGCAAGACACAATGGGAAAGATTGAATATAGAGACATTTAGACCGACAGCATCGAGAAATAACGTCGCTGTACATAATGGAGTTGCCATTTCCACAGGATCAATCCATACTCGATTTGCATTTTTAATAGTGTATCCTATATACTCTAACCCCATCAATGAGATATACCTCACAAACGGAAGATTCCGGTATATAAAGTGAGCAATCTTTGGAAGCCGTTGGTAGTTGAGCTTTGTAAGAACCACCCTAAGCTCAATGTCGAACGACCACCTAGCTAAGTTATACAGGCCTATGAGGGTTTCTGTATAAGCTCCCCGTGCCCCAGCAATGAGGTCATGATCCACCTGGTTATCTGAATGGAGCGGAATGCCCAGGAGAATCTTTTCCGGGCCAATCTCACCCAATTGGCGCGTGAACTCTTTATCTGCGAAAGCACGGCCGTTAGACAGGATATGAATCTCTGTATCGGGCAAAGTACTTCTAATATGCCTGATTAACTCAAAGAAGCGCTTTCCTAAAAGAGTTGGCTCACCGCCAGTAATGCCGATTGAAGGAAGCTCTTTGGGTGCGGTATCAACGAGTTTGAGGTTCTTTCCCCATAGGGCGTCAATGTCATTCTTCTCAGATGGAGGTTGACAGCACATCAGGCACCGATTTGAACACATTGCTGTAGTAAACAATGCGTTATCGTTGGAGTGTATGTCAAACGAATCCCTCATTACCTTGTGCCGCTTATCCAATTCATGAAAATGGGAAGTACCTCTTCCGTACGCTCATCAAGCAACTGAAAAATGTACTCGATAATAGCCTTATTCTTTCGGCAGATTGTTGAACCAGGCCTATATCCATATGCATCCCCTTGAGTAGAGTAGTTCCTAACAGGATCTGCCCCGCAAATGCTCTGATAAGCGCACTCTGAGCACCCTGCGATACACTCTGTCGACCAAATTCTGGATAGTTCCTGGGCCTTCTTACCATAGAATAGATCCTCATACTTATCAGTAATCCTTCCGAGTCGGAAAGTGTAGTCTCTATTCTCAGCTAGCATGCGAGACTCGTCCGACGCATAGACATAGCCATCATAGTTATAGACGATTACGCCATTAATGATTCCAGCTGGAGTTTGCAGGTCAACAAATCCTATGGGGAATGGTGTAAGAATCTTCTTAAGAATCAGTGCTGTGAATTCTTCCACGAAGACCTCACCCTGCTTATTTAACTCTAAGATGTATTCCAAGGCTTGCTTATAGAACTCTACGAAGGCGTCAAAATAAGCAGGCCAATCGTTATTATCACGAGCTAAGCCATAGGGATTCAAAGCACGAAGGAAAACACTATGAAAACCGTTCTCTCTATATGCGTCTATAATTTCGCGTGGATAACTAAGAGAGGCCTCAGAAGTGGTCATCAGTGCCGACACTTTATCGGCGCCGAGAGCGGCGCGAACTTTAGCAATACCGGCGATCACTTTCTGGTAGCTATCAGTCTTTCCTCTATTGTGATTGTGAAGATATTCTGGGCCGTCCAATGATGTGGAGAAAACAGCATTGTACTGCTTGCAGAAATCCAGAAAGTCATCGCTAACGTTTACACTATTGGAGCATATCACGTATGTCATTTGCCGACATTCTGTTTGATTCTTTTGCTCGGCATATAAGATGCCTTTCTGAATCAAGTCGCTTACCAGCGTGGGTTCTCCGCCCTGGAACTCCATCGTTAGATGCCTGGCTGGAGAGCGGAACATCAAATCTATGGCAGTCATTAGGTCTGACTCTTTCATATCGCAACCTTTTAAACTACTATCCCGGCTGGAAGCCTGACAATAGATGCAGTTCTGGTTGCAACGAAGCGTCATGACAAAGATATGAAGGGCGGTAAAGCCATCGAGGAAACTCTTTCTGGTGGCCAAGCGAGTGGCCATGTTATCCAGCAAATGAGGGACCGGCGTCTCACTGATAAAAAAAGAAGCCAAAAGGTCCTTGTATAATTCTTCTGCTGGAGACACATCCCTATTAACAATGCGCAGCACACTTCCGCGGGGTACGATAAGATAGTCACCAAGATCATTGGTGAGAATCTCCTTGTGTTCTACAGGTTGAAAATGAAATGGCAGCAGAAAGTACATCCTAATCCTGGAACGTGAATTCTACAAAGTCATCGCTATTGGCAAATGCTTTGGCAAAAAGCAGATCCCGTATATTGGCCGTCTCTTTGGCAATCGTCTGACGATTCTTGTAATCTATAAAATCGTTGCTTAACTTCTCCTTTACAGTATCAAAATCCTGATGATTATGACCAGGTTTCAGGGACATAATAATCTCCTGCACATGGTTAGAATCATTGATTTTACGAGTAAGGATGTAGTCATTACTGAACCAGTATAACACCTTGTCTATAACCCAATTATCATAGATTGAGGTATCAACATTCAGGACAAAATCCCCATTTTTTCTTAAACTGAGATCTATCATTTTATTTCTTTAGGAATTGAACTATTTTTGAGTCCACTTTTCCCTCCCATTTAATTCCATTTTCTACTATGAAAGCTTCTAGCGCCTCATATAATGTATCGTCAAATAAAGTAGATTCGTATCTCGTTTTTTTCTTCCCTTTTACGACACCTTTATCTATCAAAATACTCTTCAATTCTGTAACATCAGTTCCTGTCATTCCTTTTCGTAATACGCGACTACCCAAAGAACGATAAACATCGGTATCGCTTACCCCGGTAGTTGAAGATGATGAAACTGATGTAGTTGATCTATAATTACTACTAGAATTTGTTACACGTGACGAATAGTGAGAAGATCCAGAACGATGAGAACTATGGCTACGATGAGAACTATGGCTACGATGTCCTGAGAGGAAATAGTCATCATCTGATGTTATGTTAAGTAATAATTTTTTACTATAATTCTTTTGCCCCCCTTGTTTATCAGAATTCAACTCTTCGTTTTCTCTCCCTGAATATTTTACTTCAGGGGCGGCATCTGCACCATAAGTACCAATTATTGATGCTATTGAAGATGCAATGACGCCTTTAATTATACCATTATACTTCATTTTCATACAACTATCATTTTAAGAAATCTAATGAAGAATCTATTTCGATATCATTACTTAAATCTTCATCGTCTAAATGCAGCAATGTCATAATAAACTCCTTCTCAGACTGAGAGATAACCCCATCAACTTTGGAAACTGCTTCACATAAATTATAGAGACAAATTCTATATGTCAAATCAGCCCGTGGATGAGCCTCAATTAGTAACGTTGAGATAATACTCTCATCTGCCGGTATTTCAATAGAGTCAGAACATTCTGATATATAAGGAATTAAGCCATCGAGATTAATTATATCCTCGGGGATATTTTTTAGCGTCTCATAAGTTACATAAAAATCCTGACGAAACAGTTTTATTAAAAGTAACAGTAACGCAATGCCCTCTGGGGTTTTCAACTGAGTACTATGATTCATCCCATGATATGCTCGAATCACGTCAGCCACTAAAACAAGTTTTAAATCATCATAATTCCTTCGGTGTCTCGTATTTACATATTGATGTAAAACGTGACGCATTTTTGAATTAGCGATGTACCTATCATAAAAGGTTATTAGAATAGTAGTAGATGTATCTATACTATTAAAATAGTCCTCTGTAGTTTTTGGATTCGAAATATCAACCGTCATACATTCATCAGGAAAGGATCCCCCCTCAACACGACGATAAGCACTTTCAGCAGTTATTACATCCAGACGATTATAAAAATCTACAAAGTAATCCATAAAGCATTAGTATTAAAACCAGTCTCCGAAATTAGCCTGCGACTCGATATCTTCTTCAAAATGATTATCAAGATTAACAAATAAATCGTATCCGATAAGAGCCTCAACATCATTTACGGAGACAACCGCATTTTGCAAAGGTTGATTTTTTGAATCATTCTCAAAAACAAAGGCTATTGATTGGTAATTTGAGCCATCAAAACGGAGAATCGCTTTAAAAAAGCCATCTGGCACCATAACTTTATTCTCTCCAATAGCCCCGTATTTATTTGAATAAATATATGGTCCACATACAATCCATAATGTACCATACTTCAATGCCCAGTCTCGGATAATCTTTTCCAAAATATGCCAGTCTTTTCCGTTTAGTTCATGATTCTGGGGGCAAACGTTTGTAAGGTAAAAACTCTCGTTCATTGCTCCCAGAGACCATTTCATATCAGCAGCTGGGGCCATATGCCCCTTATCCCACCCTGAATGGCTATAGTCTTCTCTAGTTGCTTGACGTCTTGAAAAATCCAAATCCATACTAAAGCCTTTAGCTCTTGGTATTTTTCCTTCAACCTCCTCAGCAGTCAATTCATAAGCTACCCAATTCGGTATTAAATACTGTGTATTGTAATTAATCACAAAACCACTATATACCAGTACAATATCTGAATCCAGAATAGCAGGCAATTCCAAGAGGGATTTATTTAATGGCGGTTCACTTAAGCCTCGATATCCCTGCGCCGACAAAGACAGTGGCACTAAAGTAAACAATAATATGAGCCTCAAGAACAAACCTAACTTAGTTTAAAATAAAAATCTCTTCCTGCGCCACGCCCTTCAGCTGCAGCAGCGTAATCTTGAACGGAGAAGGTGTGGTATGAATCTGAGGCGCATTGTTGAAATTCAGGCTGCAGGCATCTTCCCAGGTCTTGCGGTCCTGCTCACGCTCGGTGTATAGGAACATCATCTTGCAGTGGGTATTGATGCCCTCGGCCTTCGTCGGAGCCGGATTCAGCCGCACAAACGGAGTGGACTTGTAATCCATCTGCCGCAGGAGGGTGTCGATGTCGGTGAACTCGCGGCCAACATACGGATAATCTTCCGTCTTGGTCACATACTTGAAGATAGAGAACCCGTCAATCGCCTTGAACAGCATCTTGACCAGCTTCTTCTTCAGCTCGTTCTTGAATTTCAACACCTCGGTCTCCTTCACGTTGTACTTATCCTTGAACATCTTGCTCAGTTCAAGTCCTTCAGTAAGCTTCTCCTTGTTATCGTCGAAGTACTTATCCAGGCACTCATTGGAGATCAGCGTCAGGAACGGGTCTCTGGAGAGCGGCGTCATCTTCAGGGATTCATTCTCCTGCTCACGCCACACTTTCAGATTGCCGACGTAGGAGCGCATTCCATTGTACTTGGTGTGCAGATTCCGGCCCAGCTTGTACAGAGAGTCGATAATCATACCGGCCAGGTGCGTCTTCAGATGGGTAATCTCTTTTTCCCTCTGGCGCTTGGAAATCTCCTGCGCAAGGTGTTTCAGCTGGTCCTGATAGTCCAGGTCCATATCCTGCCTCTGGCGCTTTCTGTGCCGCATAATCAGCCAGAATGCCACACTCACCAGCGCTACGATGCCATAGATCCAGAAGCTAAGCTTCTCAATAAGCGGCTCCAGAGACTTGGCCCAGATGCACGCGATAACAAAGCCAAGGAAAATGGCTGCCATACCACCCCAGAACCACCATCTATAGTGGCGGCTCTCCACATCAAAGGCTTCCAGCTCGCGGAGGCGCTCCTGGTGCAGGTCATCTTTCCTGCGGGTGAGGTTACGGCATTCCCAGTCCAGGCGCTCAATAGTACCGTCGCAAAGCGTTTCACGGACACCATTGTTGCCCAGCTGCTGGAACAGTTCATTGAACAGGCGGCTCCTTTCGGTCAGCTCCTTGTTCAGCTTGTCCAGCTTGATTTTCTCCTCACGAATGAGGTTCGTCAGAATCTCAGACTTGATATTGGAGTCAGTGAGGTCGAAGGAGACAACAGCTCTTGAGTCGCTGCCCTTCACTTGAAGCTTCGTATCGCTGATTTGAGTAATGATGCAGGCGCCGTTCAATAGGGCCTCATTCTCGATGTAGCCGTAGGGGATGTAGCAATAGCCCTTATCACCGAACTTGCGGCCCCAGGAGTTACGCACCACGAAAACGCGTGCCTCATCATTGTAGCCGCAGATGACCATGGCGTGATTGCCGGACTGGTTGTGCTGGATCTCGTTCTCGCTCGGGATACGGATGAAGCCCTTCCGGGGATGGAAGGTATCGAAGATCTTCAGCGAGATAGCCACAGGATAGCCCTCAGACACGGCAGATTTGATGTCCTGGACGTTCTTCTTCACGTTCTTGGCCACCACCACTTTACGCATCTGGGCATCGTCAATGGCCTCCACGGGAGGTTCCTTGGACAAATTCTCCGGACTGTACGGGAACAGGTGCTCCAAGCAGACACCGTCATTTTTCAGCGTCTGAATGATATCGTAGAGAGAGCTGCCGGCATCCACGCGGGAGGCACCATCTTTCTTACGGGCATTGTAATAGACAAACTGCTCACTCAGGTCGATATCCGGCTGCTTGTTCTTCTTCAGGATGTACTCGAAGATGCTAACCAGGGCGAAAGCCGAGCAGGCGCCCATCTCTCCCTGGTCCTTGATCTGGGTGAATTCCTTCCTCAAATCAATCGAAGACGGTATCGTGGCCATCGGGCTGTACTCTTCCTCCAGGTCAATCTCCTGGGTGTCGCCCTGCAGCTTATAGGTGTGTCCCTCAAAGACAAAACCCTCATTGGTAAGCCTCTTGAAGCTTTCCTTATGGTCCTGCCTCTGAACGTCCAATCCTTCCAGCTCAATCGTCTTCTGACGGATGTAGTTGGTGGATTCGCGCATCGTCACCTTGGTGGCCTTCAGGTCATCCAAAAGCTCACTTGCCGTTCGAATCCGCTCCGGAGTCTGCATAAGGGCAGCATACTCCTGGATACGTTCCACCTCAGACTTGCGGCTTTTCTTCTCATCCTCCGCATCCGGTCCCATATCAATAACCTCTTCCGGCTCCATAGCACAGATGGCGTTGTAAGCATCCACAAAGAGGTCCAGGACCTCACGGCTGCAGTCATCAATCACCAGCTGGCGCTTGTTGAACATGTAGCCGGTCAGGAGATCATCGTCTTCACCCAGCAGCTGGGCCAGCGTTGCCTTCTTTTCGGGGAGAGAGAGTTCCGGATTAACGATGTAGGACTGGAACTCCTGCGTCAACCTGTCAATCTCAGCCTTCAGGGCCGGACCAATCTGGCTGATGATTTCTGTATGATCCAGGTTGTTGTTGAGGCGCGGCTCAACCTCCTTGTCATAGAACTTGGAGAAGATGTTCACGTTCTGGCTCAGCAGTCCCTGAACAATCTGCGACACCTTGTTCACCTCAACCTCAGTCTGGGAAACGTTCTCACGGTCCAGAATATGGGCGTAGGCGCGATGCAGCAGATACTGCACAAAGTAGTACTTGTCGAAGCTCAGTACGGAAAGCCCCAGAGCATGCAGCGGCCGATTCGGGTCTTGCGCAGCAGGCTGGTACATCTCCGGATAATGCTTCACGGACAGAAGCGCATATTCACCCACAATCCGTACAAAGGAATCATCATCCAGGGCCAGCGCAGTGCCGTCGGAGTTGCAGTTCTGCAGCATCACCAGGGAACCCAACTTGGAATACTTCTTCTTTGCTCCGAGGATATCCTCCAGCACCTCTTTCGAGGTCTTTGCATACGCCGTATACTTGACTGTGAGGTTTTCATCCTTCTTCTCAAAGAGGAAAGCCGTATCGTAGGGAAGGAGGAACAGATCCACATTGTAGCTCTGAGGCAGCGCTTCAATGGCGGCGAGGAACTCCTCAACCACAGACCAGTATTCCTTTAGATATAGCGGGACATAAACACACAGGTTCATAGTCGAGCTGTCTCCCGGCCGGTTGATGGTAATGCTCTTATCATACAGCGTCCGGAAGAAGCCCTTCAAGTAGTCCTGTCGGCTGCTGGGAAGGACCTTGTAAGGATTTCCCAACTGCACATCGAACATCTCGTCAATGCCGGCCACAAACACGCTCTCGTCGGCTTTCACCGGCTCAGCGCCCTGGAAGCATGCCTCAACGGAAGGATTCAGTTCGGGGAAGAGGAACGCCTTGAAATAGTCGTTCAGCTCTGCATCCCCGTACTTGATTACGTATTGTTTTATGTCCTTCAGCATGGACGCAGCGTCTGCGCCCAGCATGATGTGCGATGTATGCCTCATGTGCTTTACAGCTGCTTAACGTGAGTCAACTCACTGGTAATCAGTTCGCGAATCTTTTCAAAGCCCTTCTTCTTCACCTCTTCCTTGGTCATCTTGATCTGGGAGAACTTGTCATAGTAGTTCGCCTTCACATCATCGATGACGGCCTTGATGGCGGTAGCGCCCTTGCTTACGGCCAGGTTGTCCAGGAACTCGTTGAATTCCTTGCGGACAGAGGTCTTGTACTGACGGAACTGGTCGAAGGCCTCGTCACGGTATTCACCCAGCTTCACCCAGAAGTCATCCAGCGCATCGCCGTGTTCCTGGCTCTTGAAGTAGTAGGCACCGTCCTCGTTCTTAACAAGACCGAAGATGAGACCCTTCACCCAGAGATCGAGCAGGTCTTCATCCGTAGCCTTCTTGGGCTTGATGCTGAATTCCTCACGCTGCATGCGGGTTTCAAGCGCATAGTCATAGTGGCAGTCCACGCTGCACTGCTCGTACTCCTTCTGATACTCAGGGAGGGCGGCAATGGTGTAAGCCGGGACAACGCCAATCTGACGGTAGATAATGATGCGGTCATTCACGCCGATGCTGGCGAAGTCCACATCCATCGTGCCGGTGAGCTTGCTCTTGAAGTAATCGTTCTTATACAGACGGTTATTCACCTTGTTGGGCACACCCACGAAGAAGCTGTCCTGAGGACGCTCCTTTGGCATGTGACCACGGTAGTCATAGCGGAACAGAGGCATGGCCTTCTCGATGGCGATACGGGTGATGCGGTCGAATTCCTCGGTGGGCATCTTGTCCAGGATATCGTCGATACCGGTTTCCCTCCAGTTGCGGGCAGTATGCAGGCGCCTGGTGTATTTCATGACCTGCTCCTCAATCTCATCGTTGGAAAGGTCGGTAAAGCCATACAGCTTACCCTCCAGACGGAGACCCTTCACGAATTCCGGTATTTGAATCTCATCAGCCACGATAGCTACGGAATTGATGGAATTCTGAGCCAGGTCAATCTGGAACGTGGCGGGAGCTTTGCCCACATTGTTCTGGATACGGGCCAGTTTGGTGGCCAGGTCACGGCTCACGGACATCATGCTTTCAGAGATGAGGTTAAGCTTACGATTGGCCTCAGCAAGAACGCCCTTCAGGTTATTGAAGATGGTGATGGCGGCGGTCCTGCGGATGATTTCCAGCTTGCAGGTGCAGAGGGCGCGGCAGGCGTCGCTCACATCATTGGCCAGGTCATCCAGCTTGCCCTTTTTCTTGAAGAACTTGCCGTCATATTCACTCAGGTCTGCGCAGGTTGTATCCAGGGCGGACTGGAGCATAGGCTCGCGAGAGAGGAAGTCTTCCTTCTCCTTGGTCATCTCCTCCAGGAAGATGTCAATCTGGTCCTCAATGGCTTCCAGAACATTCTTCACAGTGGAGATACCGCACTCCTGGTTGATGTGCTCGATGATGAGCTTCCGCAGTTCTGTGCGCACGCGGGAGGTGAGGTCGTTGATTTTCTTGTTCACGTCCTCATCCTTGATGCGGTTGATAGCAAGGTTCTGCTCTACCTCCGGCTTCGGGTTGCCGTAATCGTTGACCGTCAGCTCATACTTGGGCATCTTGTCGCAGATGTAGTCAATCACGTGGTCATAGTTGTTATTCTCACGGATATTGACATTCGGGCTGTCAATCCAGTTGTTGGCAATCAGGTTGGCATCCTGACAGCTGTTGAAGAAGCGGTCGATGAGGTTCTTGGCTGCCTTGATGGCGTAGATCTCGCTGAGGTCCTGTCCACGGTAGATAATCTCGCAGACACCCATACCTGCGGCCCAGGCCTTCTTGTTCTCGATATCCATCGAACCCTCGCGGATATTCTTCTCGATGTTGTCGCTCACACTGGCTGATGCAGAGGAAAGCTCACCGGCGGAAGTCACAAGAGCGAGGCTGATCATTTCTGCAAGCTCGTCCACGTGCGTGTAGGTGTCGCCGCGGTCGTTCTTGTTGTCGATGAAAATCACCGAGTTGAAAGGACGGTCCTTGATTTCATAGGAACCCTTCAGATACTCAAGCTTGATGGGCTTGCTGCCGATACCCATGTGCATCAGGTAGTCCAGATCCTCGATGGCGCCGAAAGCGTTCGGTGCTACCTTGGCCATACCGGCGTGGGACATGTGCTTGAACACGTCCGGGAGAACGGCATAACCCGTCAGCTTGCACTGAGGAGCCCTGTCACGGAGCAGGTAAGCCATATTCACGAAGGTACCGCAGCCGGTGCCACCGCAAACGGAGAATACCATGTGAATCTCAGTGTTGTTGCCCAGGAGCTCGTACTTGTCATTGTTGATGATATGAGCGTTGGTAATCTGAGCCAGCACCGTGTCCACCTTGCGGCAGAGATCTGCATAATTGATGGTGAAGGCGAAACGGCCGTTGGTTCTCACCTGGCCGGCACCCAGCTCCATGGAGGTGAGGGCATACAGATTCTCTTCCGGAATCCAGGCAAAAGCCTCCTTGTTCTCGTCATAGTAAGGGCGAGCCTTCTTCACCAGGATAGGCATCTGCTCCTTGGGGTCAAGCGTCACAGGCTCACCCTTGATGGAAGGGAGAGACTTCTTGTATGCGCCACCATCGGTGTCAATCCCGAGGAATCCTATCATCGGGGGGACTTCGCCATAAGTATCAATGAACATCTTCTTGGTGTGAAGAAGAGCGTTCATGCCGGTACCGCCGAGTCCGACGTACAGACAGCGTTTAATCTTTGTTGCCATAGCCAGTTATGATATTTTAATTTTTGTTTTCGTTCCGCTTGTCATATTCTGAATGGTGTACTCCTGGTTCTTCTTCAGAACACGGGCATCCGCCATAAAGTCTTTCGGGCAGCGCAGTCTCACGCTGTTCTTGTCCTTCGGTTCAATCACAACCTCACTGGTCCACAGATCATTCGTCTCGTACAGGATCTTACCGGCAAACACCTTATCAAAGAAGCCCTGCTTCGGCCGCTTATTTGTCAGAATCATCTTCCTATATCCGCGCACGCGCTTAAGGCTGTTGTACGGCACGGGATCGGAAATCTGCACCTTGCCCACACGGAAGGTGGGGAAGAAGATGGCCTTCAGCACAAACAGCCAAACCAGAAGCGCTGCAACCAGTAGAATGGTCGTGAGCAACGAACCCTGAGCAAGCGGATTCATAATCTTGCGCTTCTCGGCCTCAACATCCAGCAGGGATGCGTTATCGGAGTTGTAGGTGTCAGGGTCCATATCGTTGATACGCTCCAGACCGCCGTCATCCACAGCGCGGAAGAACCAGTGATGAACCTTGTTCTCTGCGTCATTGTTGAAGACGATACCTACCTTCAGCTGCTCGGTACCAGGCTGCACTTCGATGATATTGTTTTCGCACTTCTGCCCGCCCACAAATACCTCCATCTCGTTCTCCATTACAGGCAGCATCTTGCCGCTATTGGTTTTCTTGAACAGACCAAGCCGCAGAGGCTTTTCCATATAGTTCCTGGCATCTTCGTTAAAATCGAAAGCCAGCGTCTTATACAGAGTGTCAGGGACGTGTTTCTTCCAAAGGAACTTATCGTAGTAGTTGTCCTTACCCCAGCGGGCGGGGGCATTCGGATTGTTCGCCTCCTTCTTGCATGAAGCCAGGAGCATCAGAGGGCAGAGGGCTGCCAGTAGGAGTAATCTCTTAGAGCACATGGAACTTCACGGTTTTTTCGGGTTTGTTAATCATCTCCACGGAGGTGGGAGCATCAAGGATGCGCGTCATGGCATACGGGAGCTGGTCCATACCCTCGGCAGGCTCGCTATACAGGAAAAGTTTCTCGTTCTCTTCGATAGAGATGGAGCTCATCATTTCGGTCTGGCTCATCATGTACTGGGCCTTTACGGTCACGGTATAGTCGGAATTCAACGGAACCACTTCGTCCACCTGGATGTAGGAATTATCATAGGAATAGACGTGAACCTTATATCCAGCCTGCAGGGTACCGCCTCCATTGTGGGCGTACTTGATGGTAATCTCCTTGCCGTAGTCTTCACGCACGTTGAAAGCGATATTCTGCTGAGGAGTCAGCATAAGGATGGAAACGTCGGTGCCCCCCAGGGAGGCCACATCGATGGCTTCAAAATGACAAGGGGCAATTCTCTGCAACACCGTCTGACCTTCCTTTGCCTGATCCGTCAACATGATATAAAAGCCGTAGGCATCCTTCTCTTTGGCTATCTGGCACCAGCGGGCCAGGAGTTGCTCGTATTCCTTCTCGTGCTCATCTGGAATTCCGTCTGTCATCAGCTTAAGTATATCCACCTTATTCGCAGACAACACGTTATCCACCACATACTGCAGAGGCTCATAGAGGCACGTCATCGTAGTCATATGGCCATTAAAGTTGTGCAGGGGAATTTTGTACTCCTTGATTTTGGCTACCAGTTTGGCTTTTCCGGCTACCGTGGCATATTCCTTCCACTCGCCAAGCACTTTGTGCTGGAAAGGGATCACGACAATTTCTGTACGGTCGTCGTTTATCTGCGAAATATCCGTAATAATAGCTTCTTTGACCTGTTCCCAAATATTAGGAGCCCCCGGGGCCTTGCCCTGCATGGACAGCGTAACGTCCCACAGATAGGTCTGCCGCACATCCTTCACGTTTCCACTCTGAGCATAAGTAAGAACAAAGATCAGAAAAGCAAATGTGGAAAATAAAAATCTCTTCATTATCATCAATCCGTCAGATGCTCAATGACGATAGTTTTTTAGTGTTATTATATGCAGAAAGTGTGAGCCAACTTAGTCTTATCTTACCAAGAGGCTCTGGACTGCCGTGTGTGGAGATAAGAGAGAGTTTAAGCTCACACTTTGCTATACAGAGGACGAAGCCCAGCATATAGCCAATGCAAGCGATTAAACATCATCCCACCACACGTGAATTGTCCAGATTCCTTGGTATGGAATAAAGCTAAACGCTTTCTAATATTTTAAAACAATACTGCTTGAGTATCACCAACAAATATACAATAATAAAGTAAAAAATACAATAATTAATACAGCAATTGCTATCTCTGACGCCTTCCGACAACGCCATATCCCTACTTCCCGCCTAAACGTTTTATATCGTTTCTACAAATTATTCGCTCACATGAGTGAGCGAATAACAAAAGTCCTATCTATTTTTGGATAAAGCTAGAACTCCAACTGGAACCCGTTACTTTTTAGCCGGTCATAATTATCCTTGTCAAAGCGGTACTTGATTGGTGTCCTTGTGCCGTGACGGGGTGTATCGTCCTCAACTTCTGACAGGATCTCATAATGCTTCATCTTGTTGGCGAAATTGCGGCGGTCGAACTTGACTTCCAAGATGGACTCGTATAGGTTCTGAAGTTGTGGAAGAGTGAACACTTCAGACAGCAATTCAAATCCGACCGGCTCAAAATGGATATTTTGCTTGAGTTTGGAGAAAGCTACGCGCAGAATCTTATCGTGGTCAAAGGCCAGGTGAGGGATGTCCTTCCAGCTATACCACTCGGCTTTCTCTGCATCTGTGGCCGCCTTAACTTCGGCTAATTTTACAAGAGCATAATGGGCCACAGTTATCACGCGCTCGCGCGGGTCGCGATTTATATCACTAAAGGTGCCCACCTCTTTGAAATCCTTGACGGACAACTTAAGGCCGGTCTCTTCCTTCAGCTCGCGTGCAGCAGTGTGGGCAATAGTCTTATCCTTCTCCACGTCCAAAAAGCCACCGGGAAGTGCCCACTCCCCTACATAAGCAGTGGTGCTTGCATCTTTTTCCTTTCCTCGTTTAATAAGGAGCACTTTCAATTCCTTTCCGTCATAGCCAAAGACAATGCAATCTGCCGTTACAGCCGGATGCGGATACTCATATGTATACTGACCTTTTGTTGCCATATTCCATTTCTTTTCTGCAAATGTAGTGAGTGCCAAGGATATTTGCAAGCATTATGTGTATTTTTTACACAAAATATTTGTAAACAAAAAATCTTTGTTTTATCTTTGCGTAAGTTTAACACAATTTTATTAACTTTACAGAAATTTCAGAGACTATGTTGGGTGCTATCACAGGAGATACCATAGGATCGACCTATGAGTTCCATAATACAAAAGACTACAACTTTACACTATTCCTTGGCAATAGCGCATACACGGATGATAGTGTGATGACTATGGCCGTGGCATACTGGCTTCTGAAGGACAAGGAGCACAGTTACCAGGGACTTGAAGACATTATGGTAATGTTCGGGGAGAAATGCCCTTGTCCTATGGGCGGCTATGGAGGAGGCTTCCATACATGGCTTTTCTCCCCTGAAGGATTGTATAACTATGACAACAAATATGGCGAGGCTCCTTATGAATCAAAGACGGGTCGACATCCCTATGGGTCTTGGGGGAATGGCTCTGCTATGCGCGTCAGCGCTGTCGGTTGGTTCTTTGATACTTTGGAGGAGACAGAGCGCGTAGCAGCTATCTCGGCGGCTATCACCCATAATCATCCGGAAGGAATCAAAGGGGCTCAGGCAACCGCTGCTGCCATCTGGATGGCCAGAAACGGAAAGTCAAAGGAAGAGATCCGTGATTACATCGAGAATACGTATGGATATGACCTTCACAAGACCTGGGAATACTGGCATCCCATTTACCATTGGGAGTCCAGTTGTCAGGGTACTGTCCCTCAAGCAATGATAGCTTTCCTAGACTCCCAAAATTTTGAGGATGCGATTCGAAAAGCAGTGTCACTCGGCGGGGATTCCGACACCCTTGCCTGTATTACCGGAGGCATAGCCGAGGCGTTTTATAAGGAGATTCCGCGTTTTATGGCAGAGCGTGTTGCGAAACCTTTTCCTAACATTTTTAACAAAATACTCGATGCCGTAAGAAAAGAGACGGTCTATGGTTCAACTTGTAAAATAACGGAAAAGAATACTTATCTTTGAAAACAATTCCCATAAACATATCTTCATGAGACTCATAGACCTCTCTTTAATACTAGTTTTCCTTATATGCTGCGGTAATCCTCAAAAGAAAGTTACCACAGCGGAAGCAGCACTTGAATCTGTACCAGTCGTAGAGGATTTAGTGTACCCTGCAGAAGGCCTGTTCGCAACGGACTTCAAATACATCGACTTCGGTCAAATCGGATATCGGGACCGTTCATTCCGGGAGGATACTTTGACGTTTCCGCCGATTAAGGGCTTGGTTCACCGCGCCGTCTATGCAATGTGTCCCAAAGACACTTGCGTGGCAGAATATGCTGTGTTAGCGCTGCGTTGCCCACCTATTGAGCCATTGCTAAATTGGGTATCTGACACTGTTTCTACCTTCATTGATATTGACTGTCCCGTAGGAGCAGGTAGGTCTATTTATACAGATAAGCGCAAAGATATCACAAAAAAGTATTTTTCTTCTACTGAGGAAATATGTGATTATTATATCGGGCAGCTTAGTCATCTCTATGACGACTGGAAGTGTACGGGCGAAGGTGACCACGATATTCTTAATGAACAGGCAGGCCTGCTGTTATATGATTACTGGCACAACGGCAACCTATACACGTTCTACAGGATTGACTGGTATGATGCACTAACAGGTGGCAATAACTCCCGGGAGTCCTTCTATACGGTGGATGCCACGACAGGTAAACAACTAAAGTTACCAGATCTAATCAAACCCGAGAAGTTCGATGAACTGTCGGCCCTTATGATGCCAAGACTCGTCAATGGCAAAGGAGAATACATCGTTCAACTATATGATTACTACACTCTGGAAGATAAAGACGTCCTCGAACGCGCAAATGGTTGCGCACTCATTCCAGAAGGTCTCATTATCTACTTCTATCCCTACAATCTGGGTTGCGGCGCCGATGGTGAATTCGAAGCCGTTATACCATACGAAGAGCTTGACGGACTTTTGAAAGTAGATATTTCTCCAAAAGACTTAGGCAATAGCCTTCATGGAATTGATTTATTTGGCGTTGATATGAAAGGATCTCCTGAACATATTCTTCAAGAGCTGAAAAAAGATTCATACATCAAAATAGACAAAGGCCAAGACTCGCTACACCAATTATCGGAGAATACGTTTTCCTGTAAGGTTTATTTCGGCAGCATTCCCTTCGGAATGAATCTTCATTATGACAAAGACAATAATTCAATTATCAAAAGCATCAACTTTCTAACCAGCGAATCAAGCGATACAGTTATTGACACCATCGTTAATAGTCTCAGCGATTATTACGGCGAACCAGATATCAAAGATTTCGAGTCATACACTTGGTTCCTCGAAAGCAAGCACGAAATAAGAGCTAGGCGCCTCCATTCAGAAGATGGTGGTTGGACAATATTTATCTATTAGCAGTATTTGGCGCCTAAACACATAGTTTCTAGATATGGAGCACTCTCCACTTTAATGGGATTGCCGATCAGGTCGGCAATGACGAAAAAGGGAGAGCCCGAAGGCTCTCCCCTAAGCAGAAGTTCGTATAAGTTCACACGGTGTCGTTAACGTTGCCCAACTACCGTCCTGCGTCCCACAACGCGTCGGTAGTATGAACGAACCCTAACGACTTTGCCATTGTAAAGCCGCGTGTGCGACTTTACTTTGACAAATATCGGAGTCTCATACTCTAAGTACAGACTCAGGCAGATGCTGAAATTGCTTCTGGTCATTTATATATTCATTAAGTTGAAAAAGAATTTCGCCGGGCCTAAGAGTACCCCTTCTGCTCTTTTTCTGTGAAGATTATCCTTTTTTGAGAGAATAAAGGCATCTCAGTGTGGGCTGGGATGCCTTGGTTTCCTTAATGAACTGCCAAGTATTTGGCATATAAATGAACAACGCAAAGGTAGAGATAATTCTGATATCTCCAAAACAAATATGGCGTAATCACTTTATATGTGGCGAAATAACTGAAGTTTTTACAAATCTTATGATTCGTCAACTCGAGCCACTATTCCGGGAATAATAAGATTTGTAAAAATTATGATCAGAAAAAGTCACTAATTGGTTTTAAGCCCACACAATTCAGGTGCTTGTCTTGGCGCCAAATTAGAGCCGACACGAGCAAAAACAAGGGAAAATGCTTGTCTTGGGTCAGATTTAGCGCCAAGACAAGCACTGTGGAGAATGCAGGGAATGACGGGAAGGCTAGAAGCCGCGGCCGTGCTTATGCCATAGCTGCTCTTCGATGGATTGCCACTTGGCGGCGGCCGCCTCGTAGATCTTGGCGGTGTAGGCGTCAAGGACGGCGGCAGAAGAGCCAGAGGCTGCGTAGTCTGCTTCCAGCTGCTCTAGGCCACTGAATTCAAGATCCTCTATCTCCTGGATTGCCTTTGCAAAGGTGTCCTTGTTAGTCTGCCAAGAGACAGTGCCAAGACGGTTGGCGCGGCGGAACTGCCAAAGGATACAATCGGCCTTATACTGCTTCTGACCGCAGAAATTGAAGGCCTCAGGAAGTTTGTCTCCACCTGCAAAAATAGGGATTCTAGGGCTCTCGGCCGGATTGTCCACACCATACCAAAGTACACCGCCGATGCCATCGGGCAACCAGCCACGGGCCTGCAGTACGGTAGAATATGAACACCAGCAAACCGCCAGAGTGCGGACAAAGTCGATAGTACCGGGGGCTATGGTATTCAATGTATTACGGGTTGTTGCAGTCAACCATGGATTGGCCACAGGGCTTATCTTCTTGGTAGCCGGCTTATCGCCTTTGGCAGGGACGTCAATCAGCCAATTCTTGCACATATCGGCATCTGTACCCTCGTAAGTACCGCGAAGGAACGCCATTACGTCGCGGACAGAGATCTTGCCAGCCTCCGGCTTCACAGACAGCGGAAGCTCCTCCATATCCATGGTCAGGCCAAGTGACGGAGCAAGCGCATTAAGTACGAACCAGTCGCGGATGCTATAGTTGCGGCCCTTTGCACGGGGCACGTTGTAAGCCTTCCAGAACACGCAATCGCCCTGGCCATCCCACAGGCCGTTTTCAATGGCAACAGCCTCTACATTGTCAGAGCACATGTACCAGTCAGGATTGCTACGATCCACCTTGCCTACGCGAGGAATATTGGCAATGATAGAAACCTCATCGTCAGGAATCCTCTGCGCTGCCCACACAGCGCCGGTTTTATGCTTGCCAACGCCGCAAATCTCAAAGAGCCAGGCCTCATTCTTATCGGCCACGGTAAGGGCCTCTCCCCCATCTCCATAGCCGTAAACCTCTGCCAGCGCACCCATAAGACGGATGGCACTACGGGCATTGTCACAGCGCATCAGGGCAATCCTGGCCAGCTCCTCAATCATAAAGATGGACTCTTTGTTGATAAGGGTGTCCGGCCCGGTAAAGGTAGATTCGCCGATGGTAACCTGTTTCTCGTTCATACAGGGATAGCCGGTGTCTATGTACGCATAGGTATGTGCAGCCTGGGGGATCTCCCCTACGCACTTAACGCCGGTAGTATCACCCCTAAACTTAGTCCAACGCATACCCTTGTAGATTTTATGCATAGCGCCGGCCGGATGGTCCTGTGCTTTCTCCAGCGACACCCATGTATGGGAAACGCCGTCGCAGGTATGTGAATTGATGGTTGAACCGTCTATCGTGGCCAGTTTACCCGCAAAAATGACGGTGCACTCCTGTCCATCCCACTCCGCCAATTCTTCCGGAGTCTGGGCCAATGCAGCTATACCAGCTGCTAAAATACCTGCTACAAGAAACAACTTTTTCATTTAATCACCATTTAGTAGTTACTAGGTATGGAAGGTATACCCATACATTGACAAATATAGACAAAATAAAAAAGGCATCCAAGTGCGGATGCCTTTTTAACCTATTTTGAAAGAAGTAATTACTTCTGACGATTCTTGTAACGCTGGTAGAATTTGTCAACACGGCCGGCGGTATCAACGAGCTTAACCTTACCGGTGTAGAAAGGGTGAGAGGTGTTTGAGATCTCGACCTTTACGACAGGATACTCAACGCCGTCAACCTCAAGAGTCTCCTTGGTGGTTGCGCAAGAGCGTGTGATGAATACTGTGTCGTTTGACATATCCTTGAAAGCTACAAGACGGTAGGTTTCGGGATGTATTCCTTTCTTCATTTTACTTAAATATTTAAGATTGGTCTGGATGAAAGGACTTGAACCTTCGACCTCCTGGTCCCTAACCAGGTGCGCTACCAACTGCGCCACATCCAGATTTTTAAAACCGCCCGGACTTGCCGGACGGGATTTTGTTGGTACTGGGTAGGAGAATCGAACTCCTATTGCGAGATTGAGAATCTCGAGTACTAACCGTTATACGAACCCAGCATTTGGATTTGGGACTGCAAAGATAGGCAATTTTTTTCTCTCTCCAAATTTTTTCGCAAAAAATAGGGTCTTTCATCCAAAATTTATATTTTTGCAATTCCGACAACAACTTATTTAAGATATGACACTCATTAAATCAATTTCCGGTATCAGAGGTACCATCGGCGGAGGTCCCGGTGACGCCCTCACCCCTGTAGACATCGTCAAATTCGTTTACGCTTATTCCGCCCGCCTGAAGACGCAGGCACCCAAGGCAGAAAAGTATAAAGTAGTAGTAGGCCGTGACGCCAGACTTTCTGGCGAAATGGTAGAGCAGCTCGTTTGCGGCACTCTGGTAGCCTGCGGAATTGACGTTGTCAAGGCCGGCCTGGCATCTACCCCTACAACAGAACTCGCCGTCCGCTTTGCCAACGCAGACGGTGGAATCATCCTCACAGCCAGCCACAACCCCCGTCAGTGGAACGCCCTCAAACTCCTCAATGATCAGGGCGAATTCCTCACCGCTGCACAGGGAGAAGCCATCCTCAAGCTTGCAGAGAGCGACGATTTCCAGTTCGCAGAAGTAGACGACCTTGGCCATATTACAGAGCACGACTTCACCCAGGAGCACATCCAGAGCGTCCTTGACCTTGAGGCCGTTAACGTAGAAGCAGTCCGCAAGGCCGGCTTCAAAGTAGTCGTTGACGCAGTGAATTCAGTTGGTGGTATCATAATGCCCGCAATGCTGGAAGCCCTTGGCGTTCAGGTAGTTAAACTTAACTGCGAGCCCACTGGCCAGTTTGCCCACAACCCGGAACCGCTGCCCCAGAACCTTATCGCCCTCAGAGAGGCCGTTGTAGCCAACAAGGCCGATCTTGGCGTATCAGTAGACCCAGACGTAGACCGTCTGGCCTTTATCTGCGAGGACGGCGAACCCTTCGTAGAAGAATACACCCTTGTCAGTGTAGCCGATTATCTCTTCCGCCGCGCAAGGCAGAAGGCCGATGCTAAAGGCATCAGCCTTGAAGAGGCCGTAGCACCCTACAAGCCCGTTGCATGCTCTAACCTCTCCTCTTCAAGAGCACTCCGCGACGTAGCTGAATCATACGGCGGCAAATACCTCAGCTCTGCAGTAGGTGAAGTAAACGTAACTACCCTGATGCACGAGTGCAAGGCCCTCATCGGCGGAGAAGGCAATGGCGGAGTTATCTATCCCGCAAGCCACTATGGCCGCGACGCCATGACCGGCGTAGCCCTTTTCCTCAGCAGCCTTGCAGACAGGAAACTGTCAACATCGGCTTTGAAGAAGACCTTCCCGGCATATTTCATTGCAAAGAATAAGATTGAGCTGTCAGACAAAGCGCTGATAGACAAGATATTGAGCGAGCTCAAAAAGATCTACGCAAAAGAGGATATCAACGACATCGACGGTGTAAAGATCATCTTCGAAGCCAAGAAACAGTGGGTACACCTTCGCCGCTCCAACACAGAGCCCATCATCCGCATCTACTCAGAGGCATCGACCGAGGCAGAAGCTGTGGCTCTTGGAGAAGAGGTTATCAAAGTAGCCCAGAATATTATTAATGGTAAATAAACTGAATGTTCTCATTTAGGACAACTCCGCTGGAGGATCAGACCGACAAGGCCTTGCTGGACGGCAAGGTGGCCTGTTTCTGCACCCAGAACTGCTGGGATACATACCGCGACAGGTATATGTACCAGCTGTTCGCAGAGCGCGGAAACCTGGCCTTCGTAATGAACCCCAGGGACACGGAGCTCACTCCGGGAACCAACCACATCCAGTTCGACGGCCCCTCACAGCTAGAGGGACTGTCGGCCGTAGTGGTTGAAATACAGGATGTTGGCGCACGTTACTTCAACTACACCAAGGACGTATTCCGCCTGATGTCGGTATTGGCCGATATGGGCGAGGACTCCCCTGCAATGTACGTTGTAGACCACATCAACCCATCCGGCCGCTTTGTAGAGGGCTCCATCCCCTCCGACGACAAGGAGGACTTCGTTCCCAAGGTAGCACACCGCCACGGGCTTACCCTTGGAGAGCTTTGCAGCCTGTATTACAATGAGATAGGCGCCAGCTTCCCCCTGCACGTAATCTCCGCCCACGCCAGCGACGCCACACGCCAGTTGCTGCCCTGGACCATCGCCCCCGCATCGGACATCCCGGGAATGTTCACTTCCCTGATGTACAGCGGAGGAGGCCTTTGGAACAACACCAGCATCACCCCAGCCATAGGCACATCGCGCCCGTACGAGTACCTTGGCGCGCCATTCATCAAACCCACCATGGAAAAGATTCCGGTTCCGGAGGGCGTGCTGATGCGCACCTGCTCGTTCACCCCGGCCGCCGGCCGCTATCAGGGCGAGCGCTGCTACGGCTACCAGATTATGCTTGTGCCTGGATACGAGTACCACTCGCTGCTGCACACCTTGCAGCTAATGCGCTATTTTACAGAACGTTACTCGCAGTTCGAGCTATATGAAGAATTCTTCCGCAAGCTCTCTGATCCTGTGATGGCAAGCTATATTCACGGCGACATTTCCCTGAACGACCTCCGCGAACACGTCAAACTGGAAGAGCAGAAATGGATAAGAAAAGCCAAGCGCTTCTGCCTGTACGACGACCAACCGCTAAGAATGAAATAGCCGTGAATCAAATTTCACGGCTTTTTTTATATTTTTGTGTTACAAATCTCAATCACCTGCGTTACTTATTCAGAACCGGTTAAAATGGACATCCTGACACAGACATATATTAAACTTCGCGAGAAGCTCACGGCCCGTACCGGAGCCATGCTTTCCAGCCGGGAAGACGCAGAAGACGTGCTTCAGGAGACGTTTTACAAGCTCTGGTCCAAGCACTATTCCTACGGCAGCAGCCGGGAAGCGGAAGCAATCTTCGCCGCCACTGCCAAGAACACCGGAATAGACAAACTGAGGCGCAGCAAGCCTACGGTACCTTTGGACGGACACGACAAAGCCGACACTCCCCCGGGAGACAGCCGCGAGAAACTTAAGATTGTAGAAAACATAATAGAACGGGAACTGACCGACACACAAAAGTATATAATAAGAAGAAAAGAATACGAAGGCGCCCCGATGCATAAAATCGCCGCCGAACTGAAAATGGAAGAAGCCGCAGTCAGAATGCAGCTCTCCAGGGCAAGAAAGAAAATCAGAGAACTTTATAACAAGACAGAAGATGAATGACATTTTAAACAAACTGGCCGACAGGTACTTTGATGGGCTCACTTCTCCCGCAGAGGAAGCCCTGCTGGCAGAACTTCTGTCCAAAACCAAAGATGATGAGTATCAGGACATTAAGGCCGTGATGGGTTACTTTCTCACGCAGAAAAAAACCCGCCAGGCCAAAGTCAGGAGGGTACGTTTCGTAGCCAGTGCACTGGCTGTCGCAGCTGCCGCCACCCTACTCATCGCCACCACCTTTACCGGTAGCCAAAGCGGAATCTGCGAAGGCTGGGTAAACGGAGAACGAATCACCGACAATGTAAGCATTTCCAACACTGCCCATCAGCAGCTTACTGATTTCTTCAATGAATCATCGGAATTTGACAACAATGTAGATGAGGTATTTGGATTAATGGCAAATGAATAACACATCAGATTATATGAAAAGGCTGGCCATTCTTATTTTATTGTTTTTAATGTCGCCGCTGGCCATTCCACTGTTCGCTCAAAGCGAATACCGTGTCGGCGAAGTCTTCGATGGCAAAGTCATCCCCATGGAGCAGACCAAAGAGATTCTGATCACGCGGGCAAGCGAACTCCCTGGCGATATCGACCACTTCCACAGCATTGAATTCCTGGCCGATGCCGATATGCTGGCAACCGTGACGGCTCTTGTAGAGGCCGACGCCGCCAATGCCGGAGACAAAGAGACATCTATCAAGGGAGGAAAGCTCACTTATGCAATCCTTCGCTTTCAGAATAAAATCTTCGACCGCTACATCTGCTTCAGCGCCAAGCCTGAAGAAGACGACAAATACAAGGTAACAATCCTGTATATCAAAGGCCCGGAGAGCATAAAAGACCTTAAGAAAATATTTAGAAATAATTAAAAATCAACGATATGAAAAAGTTAGTATTAGTCATCGCCAGTATCGCAGCTGCTTCTGCAGCCTTCGCACAGAAGCCGGATACACTTATAGTAAACAATCCGGAAAAAGTAATAATCGAAGCAACTGACTCTACCCAGACAGTAACTGTCCTTGGCAAGGACGGCAACCCTGAGTACAGGTACACATCAAGCCTGGAGCTGGCCGCAAAAGACGCCAACAAGACAGAAACAGAATACAACGGAATGGGCATCGACTTCTCTTTGTTCAACAAGAATATCACCACAAAGAAAAGGGAGAACAATTTTGCCCTCATCGGCTTGGGAGAAATGGGCTTTGGATGGCACGCTGCAGTAAACCGCCCCGCAGGTATCCAGAAATCATCCAGACTGCTCTCTGAGTTCGTAGTAAGGAATGGTATGGCCATACTTTATCAGCCGGAAAAATCCCCTATCGGAGTATCAGTCGGCGTCGGATATTCCTGGCAGTCATACTATGCAGAAGCAGGCACCATGATGGAGAAAGTTGACGGCAAGATTGTTTATTCAAACTTCCCGGCAAACGCCTCTGAGCGCTCTTCAAAGCTTACAGTGGACAACCTGCTTGTTCCCCTTACAGTATACGTTAACGTATGCAAGGACTTCCGCATTGAATTGGGCCCTGAGCTTATTATAAACACCCGCAGCAGAATCCGCAACCGCTACCACGAGTCCCCTGCTACGCATAAGATTTCTTACAAGAACCTGCCGATCCGTCCTACATCATACGGACTCTTCGCAGCAGTCAAATTCTTCCACTTTACCCTGTACGCACGTTATCAGCCGCAGAGCGTTATCAAGGAAGGCTTCGGACCTCAGTTCAAATCGTTCACCATCGGTATAATGGCCCTGTAAGAATAAGATATAATACCTTTTTCAAAGAAAACCGTTATCTTTGCATTATGAGTAACTCTGTGCAGATAGATAACGGTTTTCTTTCGCATCCGGTCTTCCAGCTGGTCAGCTGGGTGGCGGAAAATACCGGTGTGCGCGCCTTTGTAATAGGCGGCTTTGTCCGTGATTGCTTCCTTGGCCGCCCCACAGACGACATCGACATTGTCGTAGAGGGCAGCGGTATTGACTTTGCCATGCACGTGGCCGATGCCATCAAGGAAGAGACGGGCCACCCCTGCACGGTTGCCAGCTACAGGAACTTCGGCACAGCCATGCTGCACTACCGCGGGACGGAAATCGAATTCGTAGGCGCACGCCGCGAGTCTTATAACCGCAACTCCCGCAAGCCGATAGTAGAGGATGGCAGCCTTGAAGATGATCAGAAGCGCCGCGACTTTACCATAAACGCAATGGCGTTCAGCCTGCAGAAAGAAGACTTCGGCGCACTTGTAGACCCCTTTGGGGGCATAGCGGATCTTGCCGCCGGCATCATTCGCACTCCCCTGGACCCGGACGTTACCTTCAGCGACGATCCCCTGCGCATGCTTCGCGCAGTACGCTTCGCATCCAAACTATCCACCCCGCACCTGGCCTTTCATATCAGCCAGGAGTGCCTGGAATCAATATCACGGATGAAGGACAGGATGAAGATACTGTCTGCAGAGAGAATAGCTGAAGAGCTCAATAAGATATTGCTTACGCCAAAGCCTTCCATCGGACTTAAGCTTTTGGATACCACTGGATTACTGGAATACATACTACCCGCGC
This sequence comes from uncultured Prevotellaceae bacterium, assembly GCA_947166905.1. Taxonomy (GTDB): domain Bacteria; phylum Bacteroidota; class Bacteroidia; order Bacteroidales; family UBA932; genus Cryptobacteroides. The sequence continues at coordinate 136,992 of CAMVFZ010000001.1, forward strand.
TGGCGCGCCTTAAAGGCGTAGAAACAGTGGACGGCCGCGGCCATAAGGACAACTTCAGCCACACCGTACAGGTGGTGGACCATATAGCTGAAGCAGAGCGTGAAGCCGGCAAAGAGCCCAATCTGTGGCTCCGCTGGGCCGCCTTGCTCCACGACGTAGGCAAGCCTACCAGCAAGCGATGGGACGCATCGGCCGGTTGGACCTTCCACGGCCACGAGGTCGTCGGCGGCCGCCTGGTACCCAAGATCTTCCAGGACCTGAAGATGCCCCTGAACGAGAAAATGAAGTATGTCCAGAAGCTGGTATCCCTTCACCATCGGCCGGTAGCCCTTGTAGATGAAGAGGTTACAGATTCTGCCGTACGCCGTCTTCTCTTTGACGCAGGCGACGACATCGACGACCTGATGATGCTCTGCGGCGCCGATATCACTTCTAAGAACCCCGTCAAGGTTGCCGGAATCAAGCGCAACTTCGAGCTTGTAAAACGCAAGCTTGTAGAGGTAGAAGAGAAAGACGCCATCCGCAATTGGAAAAACCCCATAACCGGAGAATACATAATGCAGCTTTACGGCCTGAAGCCATGCAATACCATAGGCCAGCTCAAAGACGCCGTAAAAGAGGCCGTATTGGATGGAGTAATCGGCAACAATTTTGAAGAAGCCGATGCCTTCATGCGCGCAAAAGCCAAGGATATGGGCTTGAAAGAAGTGTGAACCCTATAGATAAATATCTGACTTATATCCGTACCGAACGGCGATATTCCGGCCGTACGGCGGATATTTATGCCGATGTACTGGAAAGGTTCCGCGAGTGGACCAGCCTGCCGGCTGAAGATATAGTCAAGGCCCTGACCGTAGGCGATATCCGCGATTATCAAGTCTATCTTTCAGACAAACTGAAGCTTGGAGCACGCACTATCAGCCAGCATCTGTCGGTACTTAGCGGTTTCTGCACCTATCTGATTAGGCAGGGCCTGCTGGAGAGCAATCCTGTAAAGCTTATCGGCCGTCCAAAGGTACCCAAACGACTCCCCTCCTTCTACCGCGAGACGTCTATGGAAGAGTACTTTGACCAGACCGATTGGGAGCCCAACGGCAACTACAAGGACCGACTGGCACACATCGTAGTGACGATGCTCTTCAGTACCGGAATGCGACGCAGCGAACTGATAGGTCTCAGGATAAAATCGGCCGACTTTGACAGAAACGTACTCCACGTGCGCGGCAAAGGAAATAAAATGCGAGAAATTCCAATTATTTCTTCATTATCCCAAGAATTATCACTATATTTACAAGCAACTGAGAGCCTGTTGGGCCGCGCAAGGCTGCCGGAAGAGCCTTTGCTGGTTACGGAAAAGGGTAACGCCCTGTATCCCATGGCAGTAGAAAGGATCGTGGCAGAAGAGCTCGGAAAAGTGGAGAGCATCGCCGGACGCAAGTCCCCGCACGTGTTGCGGCACACACTTGCAACGGAGCTGCTGGAAAAGGGGGCAGACCTTAATTCCATAAAAGAATTGCTTGGTCACTCCTCACTGGCTGCGACCCAGGTGTACACCCACAATACCATCGGGCAACTCAAGAACGTTTATAATAACGCCCATCCAAGGGCAAAAAGAGGAGGTAACAATGGAGATTAGAGTACAAACTCTGAAGTTCAATGCAGACCAGAAACTTCTGGACTACGTAGACAAGAAAGTGGCAAAGCTGGAGCGTTTCGACGACAACATTACCAGCGTAGAGGTTGTTCTTTCCCTGATGGAGAGACCGGAGAACAAAGCCGTGAAACTCCAGGCAAATGTCCCCAGTGACACTTTGGTTATCGAGAAAAATGCAAAGACCTTCGAAGAGGCCGTAACAGAGGCTGTTGACGCAATGAAAGAGCGTCTCACCCGTAACAAGGAGAAAAGATACGATTAATCCGCCATCATCTCTTCATAAGACGGAATTGTCGGGCAGGGCGAAAAGCTCTGCCCGTTTCGTTTGTATACGTAGGTTGTTTTTCCGTTGGTAAGAACAAGCCAGCGGACATTCAAAACGTGATTATACATCATGGCCTGTTCTGCCACAGAGGCATTGATTGCCACCTCAGGACGCTTGCATTCCACGGAGAGCAGGGGCTTGAGCTGGCGATCATAAACGACGATATCGGCCCTGTAACGCTTGCGGGACGTTCCGGCAATGGCGCCCACTTCCTGGCCGAAGTCAAAAGCTACTTCGCTGCGCATCATATGGAAAGGGATGCCGCACTGATCGTGCAGCACCCCTATAAACCATTGCCGCACCCCCTCCTCCGGAGTGAGTGCGACATCTTTCTTACGCAACGGATCCCAAACCATTATTTAATGTACTCGTGGGACTCTGTCATTGCAGCAGGGTCAAGGGCAGCATCAAGCTTCTCCTTTGACATATAGCCATGCTCAAGGACAAGGTCGTATACGCTGCGACCGGTCTCAAGGGCCTCTTTGGCAACCTTGGTGCTGGTCTTGTATCCGATGTAAGGGTTAAGGGCGGTAACAATACCGATACTGTTCTTAACCATCTCGTTGCAATGCTCTGCATTGATGGTGATGCCCTCTACACACTTGACGCGGAGTGTATCCATTGCATTGGCAAGCCAGGTGATAGACTCTACCATGCACTCCATAATAACAGGCTCCATTACGTTAAGCTGAAGCTGGCCGGCCTCTGCCGCAAATGCAACAGCGGTATCATTGCCGATAACCTTGAAGCAAACCTGATTGGTAACCTCAGGAATAACAGGGTTAACCTTTCCGGGCATGATGGAAGAACCGGGAGCCATAGGAGGCAGGTTGATCTCATGAAGGCCGCAACGGGGGCCGGAAGCCATGAGCCTGAGGTCGTTACAAACCTTTGAAAGCTTGACGGCAAGATGCTTGAGAGCGCCGTGATATGCTACGTAGTCACCAGTGTCGGGTGTAGCAGCAACAAGGTCGCGGGCAGGACGGAAAGGCTCTCCGGTAAGCTCTGCCAAACGTTTGGCGCAAAGCTCTACGAAGCCGGGAACGGCATTAAGGCCAGTACCGATAGCGGTGCCACCCATGTTGATCTCGTGCATGAACTTGACGTTATGCTCAATATTTGCTATCTCGTCTTCAAGTGCGTTTGCAAAAGCATAGAACTCCTGGCCGGCTGTCATAGGAACAGCATCCTGGAGCTGGGTACGACCCATCTTGATAATATCCTTGAACTCATCACCCTTAGCACGGAAGGCCTTTACAAGCTCCTTGAGGCTGGCGATAAGTTTCTTATTCATTCTGATTACACCAAGTTTGATGGCGGTAGGATAGGCATCGTTGGTAGACTGGCCACAGTTCACGTGGTCGTTAGGCCAGCAGAACTGATACTCGCCCTTCTGATGACCCATCATCTCCAGTGCGATGTTGGCGATAACCTCATTTGCATTCATGTTTACAGAGGTACCCGCACCACCCTGCATCATGTCTACGGGGAACTGATCCTGATACTTGCCGCCCACGATTTCCTTGGATGCGGCGCAGATAGCATCGGCAATCTTCTTGTCATAAACGCCAAGTTCTCCGTTTGCAGCTGCAGCGGCCCACTTGACATAGGCGATAGCGATTACATAATCAGGATAATCGCTCATCTTGGTGTTGGAAATCTTGTAGTTGTTGATAGCTCTCTGGGTTTGTACGCCGTAGTAAGCCTCTGCGGGCACCTGAAGCTCGCCCAAAAGGTCTGATTCGATCCTAAATTTTTTGTCTGACATAGTGCTATTAATTATTTGAATGATTCTTAACAGTATTTGCAAATATAAGAAGAATTTTTGTATTTCCAGCCTTTTAAGTTTACGGTCTTTTTAGTAAATTTGCCAAATACAATAATCCCGCCTCTATGCTTTCTATCTACTGCAAAAACACAGGTACCACCAGGAAATACCCTGAGGGCACTTCCCTGCTCCAGATGCTTGGAGACTTTGAATTCGAAAAACCCTACCCCATCGTATCGGCAAAGGTGAACAATGTTTCACAGGGTCTTAAATTCAAGGTATACAAAAGCAAAGACATAGAATTCATCAGCATAAAAGAATACAGTGGCCGTCGCGTATACTGCAGGTCCCTCTGTTTCCTGTTGTACAAAGCCGCCGTCGACGTATTCCCGGGCTGCCAGCTCTACATGGAATACCCCATCTCCGGAGGATATTTTTTCCATTTGTACAAGGCCGATGATTCCCTGTTGGACGACAATGACCTGGCTACGCTGGAAGCGCGGATGAAGGAGATAGTAGCAGAGGACATGCCCTTCCACCGCTATGACGTGCAGACAGACAAGGTCCTGAAGATATTCCAGGAATTCGGATACGAAGACAAGGTAAAGCTTCTGGAGACCAACGAAGAGGTATACATGGATTATTATAAACTGGGAGAAACCCCCGACTATTATTATGGCCGTCTTGTGCCCTCGACAGGCTACCTAAAGGTTTGGGGCGTACAGAAATACAAGACAGGCTTCCTGCTGCTTCTCCCGGACAGGGACAATCCCGATAAACTTGGCCCGGCAATAGACCAGCCCAAGACCTTCGAGATGTTCAACGAGAACCTCCGCTGGAACATCATCATGCGCCTGAATACCGTGGGCGACGTAAACATAGCCCTGCGTGACGGCCAGGCCAGCGAGCTAATCCAGGTTGCAGAGGCCCTTCAGGAAAAGAAAATCATACAGATAGCAGAAGAGATAGACCGTCGCTACCGCGGAGAAAACAAAGTGCGGATGGTGCTTATCACAGGCCCTTCCAGCAGCGGTAAGACCACCTTCTGTAAAAAGCTCAGCGTACAGCTCAAGGCCTGCGGCCTACGCCCTATCTCGGTTTCCACGGACGACTATTTTGTAAACCGTGAAGATACGCCCAGGTTCCCGGATGGCAGCTTCGACTTTGACAACTTTGACACCGTAGACCACGCAATGATGCAGAAAGACCTGATAAAAGTACTTGAAGGTCAGGAAGTTTCAGTTCCGGAATACAACTTTGTAACCGGATTGCGCGAGTACAACGGCAAGACCCTTAAGCTGTCAGAAGGCAGCATTCTTCTGGTAGAAGGAATCCATGCCCTGAACCCGGCGCTTACATCCAGCATCCAGGACAGCTGCAAATTCAAGATATTCATCAACACCCTTACAAGTACGGCTCTGGACTACCACAACTGGATTCCTACCAGCGACAACCGTCTGCTGCGCCGCATCGTTAGGGACTACAACAAGGGCGCTTTCACGGCCCGCCAGTCCATCAGCCAATGGCCGATGGTACGAGCCGCGGAAGAAAAGTGGATCTATCCCTTCCAGGAGAATGCAGACGCCATGTTCAACTCTGCCTACCTTATCGAGTTCGCAGTACTTCGCAACCACGCAGAGCCCATACTGGCCAGCGTTCCCAAGAACTGTCCTGAATACAGCGAGGCCCACCGCCTGCTTAAATTCATCCACTACTTTACACCAGTATCAGACCGCGAGATTCCTCCGACCTCAATGCTTCGTGAGTTCCTTGGCGGCAGTAGCTTCACTTACTAGTTTATGGACGAAAAGATAATATTCTCGATGAACGGGGTCAGCAAAGTGCTCCCCAACAATAACAGAGTAATCCTTAAAGACATATACCTTGGCTTCTTCTACGGTGCCAAAATCGGCATCATCGGCCTTAATGGCAGCGGTAAGTCCACCCTGCTGAAGATTATCGCCGGCGTAGAAAAATCCTACAAGGGAGAGGTTGTCTGGGCACCTGGCTACAGCGTGGGTTATCTGGAGCAGGAGCCGCAGATGGACAACAGCAAAACCGTGCTTGAAGTTGTTCAGGAGGGCGTACAGGAAGTAATGGACCTGCTGGCAGAGTACAACGAGATCTCCGCCAAATTCTGCGAACCCATGGACGACGACCAGATGAACAAGCTTATAGAGCGCCAGGGAGAACTCACTGAACTCATCGACCACCACGGAGGCTGGGAAATAGACTCCAAGCTGGAAAGGGCCATGGACGCCCTCCAGTGTCCTCCGGCCGATGCCAATGTAGCCACTCTTTCCGGAGGTGAACGCCGCCGCGTGGCCCTTTGCCGCCTGCTGCTCCGCCAGCCCGACGTGCTGCTTCTGGACGAGCCCACCAACCACCTGGACACCGAATCCATCCAGTGGCTGGAAGCCCACCTGCAGCAGTATAAGGGTACCGTTATCGCCGTTACCCATGATCGATACTTCCTTGACAACGTAGCCGGATGGATACTTGAGCTGGACCGCGGAGAAGGCATTCCATGGAAGGGCAACTACTCTTCATGGCTGGACCAGAAGACCAAGCGCCTGGCCCAGGAAGAAAAGGCGGAGAGCAAGCGCCGCAAGACTCTGGAACGCGAGCTGGAATGGGTACGAATGGCTCCCAAGGCCCGCCAGGCCAAGCAGAAGGCCCGTCTGGGCGCCTACGAAAAGTTGGCATCGGCAGATGTAAAAGAAAAGGAAGCGAATCTGGAAATCTATATCCCCAACGGCCCGCACCTTGGCAACAAGGTTATCAAATTCAACGATGTAAGCAAGGCCTACGGAGACAAACTTCTATTCGAGCATCTTAGCTTTGAGCTGCCGCCGGCAGGTATCGTGGGCGTAATCGGCCCTAACGGAGCGGGCAAGACTACCCTATTCCGCCTGATAATGGGTATCGAGAAGCCGGACAGCGGAAGCATAGAGATTGGCGATACTGTAAAACTGGCCTACGTAGACCAGCAGCACAAGAAGATAGACCCGGATCTTACTGTATATGAAACAATTGCAGGCAACTCAGAGTGGGTGCGCCTGGGCAACAGGGAGATTAATGCCCGCGCGTGGGTGTCTCGTTTCAACTTCTCCGGAGCAGACCAGGAGAAGCTTTGCGGCGTGCTTTCCGGCGGTGAACGCAACCGTCTGCACCTTGCGCTTACACTTAAGGACGAGGGCAACGTACTGCTGCTGGATGAGCCGACCAACGACGTAGATGTAAACACCATCCGCGCACTTGAGGAAGGTTTGGACGGCTTTGCCGGCTGCGCCGTAGTAGTAAGCCACGACCGATGGTTCCTTGACCGTATCGCAACTCACATACTGGCCTTCGAGGGCGATTCCCAGGTTGTATTCTTCGACGGCAACTACTCAGAGTACGAAGAGAACCGCAAGGCCCGACTTGGCGCCGACGCCGAGCCCAAGCGCTTCAAGTACAAGAAATTGATGGAATAAGGTGATAAAGAATCTGATATTTGACATGGGGGGCGTAGTCTTCGATTTAGGCTACGAGCAGGCTGTGAGCCGTTTTGAAGAGATCGGGGTGGCCGATGCCGGAAAATATTTGGACCCTGCCGTACAGACAGGCCTCTTCGGCCGTTTGGAAGGCGGCCTCATCAGCTGCGAGGAGTTCCGCTCCCAACTGAGCGAAATTATTGGCAAAGAACTCAGTCACGCACAGTGCGAATATGCCTGGAAGGGCTACATCCTTGCCCTTCCGGAGCGCAATCTGAATAAACTGGACGAATTAAGAAGCCGCGGCTACCGCATGGTGCTGCTTTCCAACACGAATCCCTACATTACGTCCTGGGCTCACAGCAAGGATTTTTTCCGTGGTCGCACTATGGACAGTTACTTCGACCACCTTTACTTCAGCTGCGACCTCAAGCTGATGAAGCCAGGAGAAGAGATATTCCGCCGCGTGCTGGATGCAGAAGGCTTTACCCCGGAGGAAACGCTTTTCATTGACGACAGTACAAGGAACTGCGCCACGGCACAGGCCCTTGGCATACACACCCTTTGCCCGCAGGGCAACAGTGACTGGACCGGGCCTGTCGAAGAGTTTCTGAAATAACAAAATTATATTTATCTTTGCACGTTTTTAACTGATTATATGGCACTTTTGTTTGTATTCCTTCTTGGAGCAATGCTCATTTCGTTCCTCTGCTCGGTGCTGGAGGCAACCCTCATGAGTACTCCTATTTCCTACATTACGATGCGGGAAGACGAGGGCTACAAGCCGGCCAAGAGGATGAAACAGTATAAGACGGAGCCTTCCCGCCCTCTTGCCGCCATATTATCACTCAACACCATTGCCAACACCATCGGCGCCGCAGGCGTAGGCCGTCAGGCCACCCTGGTTTTCGGCAGCGAGTGGTTCGGTCTGGTGAGTGCAGTTACTACGGTTCTTATCCTGATATTTGCAGAGATTATCCCCAAGACCATCGGCACATCCCATTGGAAGTCCCTTATGGGTGTTGCTACCGGGGCAATCCACTCTTTGATTATAGGCCTATACCCTATCGTAGTGGCCGTAGAGTGGCTTCAGAAGCATATTTCATCGGACGAAACCGACGCCACCATCTCCCGCGAAGAGGTCAGCGCCATGGCCGATGTCGCCGAGGAGTCGGGCGAGCTTGACGAGGACGAGAACGAGGTTATCCAGAACATCATTACTCTGGATGAAATCACGGCCAGCGACGCCATGACCCCGCGCGTTGTATGTGCTATCGCTCCAGAATCCATGAAGCTCAAAGCCTTCTACAAAGACAAGCGCTTCCTGCATCACAGCCGTATCCCGGTTTACTCAGACAACGACGAGTACATCACAGGCTACATACTTCGTATGGAGGCCCTGCAGCTTATTGCAGAGGATAAATTCGAGGTTACCCTTGGCGAAATCCGCCGCAGCATTCCTTCTTTCCAGGAAGACAAAACCCTGGACGAAATCTGGGACGAAATGATCTCAAAGGATGAGCCTATCTCCGTAGTTATAGACGAGTACGGTTCCTTCCAGGGTATTCTTACCCTTGAAGACGTCATAGAGACCATTCTTGGCAACGAAATCGTAGACGAACGCGACGAAGTCCGCGATATGCAGCAGCTCGCCAAAGAGCGCTGGAAAAAGCGCAAAATTGCCGCCCGCGCCAAGAAATCCAGCTAGGTCTTTCCGTCATGCCCGACCTGATTGGGCATCTCCACCGGCGGCGACACAAAAGTGCCGTTTTCGTGTCGCTGCTTCATAGCATCCATTTTGGTCGAAAGAGCAATCGTCAACTTTGGTTTTCGGAAGAGATCGCAAAATTAATCAGCATGTGAAATGATTTGGCACATTCAAGAGCTATCTTTGCGCTTGTGATCAAGTTCTCGCTGTTTGCAAAACAGCACATATTTTTTTTATTTTTGTAATACTCACATTTAACATTAAAGACTATGGCAATCACCGATGATTTGCAGTTGGTGTTCACGCAATATTGCAACACCTACAAAGAAATCTTCCAGGACTTCAAGCCCTGGATTGGGACAAAAAGGACAATCAACGAAGCCAACCAAGTCCACCACTTTCTTGAGGCCTATAAGGCCATATTTCCCGGCATCATCACCTGGATGGAACTCCCCATTCATGATAGAAAAGAACCAGATTGTAAAGAAAATGTCACAGATAGTATTTCAAAGAGCAAGGCTTACACCGCAAGAATAGACGGATTTATCCTTTCACAGGTGCAGAAGCGCATCATTTTCATCGAAGCCAAACGCTTCTCCCGCGAGAATAAAGTAGAAAGCCTGAAAGAAGACGCCATTCGCATAAAAAGAATCCTAGACAAGATCTTCAATGAAGACGAAGGCAAATTGAAGAGTCTGGACCTCGACCAATATGAAGTAGCCACACTCTTCCTTGCAGATGCATGGGACAAAAAGCCGGAAATAGTCAACCATTTAGATAAGCACCTAAAAGAGCTCGAAGTAGAGGGGCTAACACGGATTGATAAAAGTGAACCCTGTTCTATAGGAGAAGGCTACCACCTGATGTACAGACTAATGGAGTATTCACCTAAACCCTGCAAGAAATGACAATCCAAGAAGTAGAGGCCCACAAGAACAACCAGGGCTATAATATCGATTATATTCTGGAGAAGTACCACTTCCAGCGTAACCATTGGACTGTCCCTTCTCCTGTTCCATGGGCAGAAACTGAAGGTGATGAAGATGATGTAGAAGAAGCAAAAAAAGCCGATGCCTGGTCCAATAACCGCCGCACCACCGGAATTAAATCCGATGCAGACTTTTACCAGCTCCAGGTAGAGAGGTATAAAAAGGTCATCATGATAAACGAGAAGCCCCGCCCGGACGCCAAAGCTATTGCCGTACAGGTCTATGCCTGGCTCAAAGCTCAGCCCGATGGTATTGAAATCTCTACCTACGATGCAGTAAATAAGGCACTCGGCTTAACCTGGACTCAATACGATGACATTAAGAAAAGGAACCTATGTTTTTATGGAGGCCTCATATTAGATGAGCAAGACTTCTACTGCATCCATGACTACCTCCTCGGCAAAATCCACATGGGCCATAAGTATGAAGCCGATTTCTCCTCAAAATACGAAGGCCAAAACGTCGGCCTTCCATACAATATCCCATTCGTCTTCAAAAAAAGTAGCTAAACACAAAAAAGACTCCAACGGGTAGCCCTTTGGAGTCAATTTTTTTATGCTCTGTCATCTGATAGAGCTTCTATCAAACATATGGAACTATGTATTAGTCTCAATACAGATAGAAGGCTAACGCCACCAGCTAGCAAACTTGCTAGCGAGAGCCCAGAGCCGATGGAAACGTCCGGAACTGCCGCTTGTATTTGAAGATATGCCCAAACAGGAGCTGAACGACATTTAACTATAAGTCAAAAAGCTTTTGTTGAATTGAAATCTTTCCGTACCATTGTACTGCGACCCGTGTGTCCCTAAGTAATCAAACATACGGGGTTAGTCTTTTAAGGCGGGCATTAAATGAGATTGCCGATCAGGTCGGGCCTGACGAGGATGGTAATGGTCGGGCATGATGGAAAATAGCTCCCTTAGTAGGAGTTCGAAAAAGATTTCAACTTATTGTAAAACAGTATCCCAGGTACCTGAGATACTGTTTTTTGGTCATTGCCAACTTATTTAAAAATTGGCTTTACTATAAAGATTGAATATCTTCTTCCGATAAACCTGTACAACTAGCAATAATTGCCTTATCTATTCCCTTTTCAAGCATAGCTTTGGCAATCTCATTCTGCGCCTCCTCCCTGCCTTCCAGGCGGGCGTAGGAGATGTAATTCCGGATATCGCGTTCAGTTGTCATGTCCTTTTCGTATTTTGACTTTTCTTCTGGTGCGAAGTTAGTGATTTCCGCCGATTCAAACAATAATTTGAAGATTTCTTCCTTCAGTTCCGCCGGACGGCTTGTCATGGTTTCCATATTTCTCAGCGCATAGCAGAAGTTCTCAAGCACAGTTGCGTCCGGTTGTAACGCATTCTTGCAGTTTGGTAATTCCAGAAAAATATACTGCAGATGCTCCGTCATAATCTCATCCGAGCAATCACGCTTCAACAGATATCGGAACTTTACTTCATCAGAATCCTTATGCAGGGAAAAGTCCATCAAGCCGATGAAATAGACTGTCGGGAAAGCATAATCTCCAGAATTCCCTGATTCCAACTGCTGCTGAATGCCGAAGGTGGAATAGAACACAGCCCGGTCATAGAAACTTATCTGCCTTGCGACCTGCATCTCTACGATGAAACGGGAGCCATCGGCATCCGTGCATTCAACGTCGATGCGGATATCCTTTTTGTCTGGAAAGGGGCTGATATGTTCCTTGTTAACATACGTGAGGTTCGTGATCTTTCTTTCCGGGATCAGTTCTTCCAGAAAGAGTTGCAGGAGGCGTTTGCGTGGTTCTTCGCCGAAGGTTCTCTTGAACCAGTAATCCATAATGATTCTGGCGTAACGCCCGACCATTGGGCGTTGTTGCATAGTGTTATCCATAAAAAATGTCCGACCGCATTAGAGAGGCCGGACACAAATATATATTACAAAAACTGCCGGAAAACGAAATGTTGCTCGAGTCGCGCAAAGTTTTGAGAAATCTTTATAAAATATTTACAATGTTTATGATTCGTCAACTTGAGCACTATTTCATTTCAAATAGGAGGTCGGCGCCGGAGCGGATGTCGTCATAGGTGATGGTGGTGCCTTTGAGGCGGTGGCCGTTGAGGTATACGGCTTTGACGTAGACATGATCGGGGCTCCAGTTCTTGGTGCGGACGGTGAGGGTGCCGCCGTCGGAGAGCCTGACGGTTACGCCGGGAAGGCAGGGAGAGCCGAGCTCGTACTTGTTGCTGCCGGGGCAGAGGGGATAGAAGCCAAGGCAGTTGAAGATGTACCAGGCGCTCATCTGGCCGCAGTCATCGTTTCCGCTAAGGGCATCGGGAGTGTTGCCGTAGAAGTTATCGGCAACGTAGCGAACCCATTTCTGGCATTCCTGTGGCTTACCCAGTTTATTGTACAGGTATAGTACATGATGGCAAGGCTCGTTGCCGTGCCAGTATCCGCCTATACGGCCCCAGATATCGTGGGCGCCGGGGATATCGTCGCTCATCTCAATCTTGAACATATTGTCAAGACGGTCTGTGAGGAACTTCTTGCCGGCAATAGCCATATAATCTTCAAAGGCGTGAGGAACTGTCCAGGTGTACTGGAGGGTGAAGCCCTCGGTGATATCTCCCCAGCCGTTGTCAGAACCGGGACCTTCGTAAGCGATATCAGAGAAAGGCGTACGCCAGGCACCCTTGGAATCGCGGCCACGCATATACTTGGTCTCAGGATCAATCAGATTGCGGTAGTTCTGGCTGCGCTTAAAGAAGAACTCATAATCTTCATCGTGACCCAGAAGCTTTGCGGCCTGGGCGATGCACCAGTCGTCGTATGCGTATTCCAAAGTCTTGGAAACGGACTCCAGCTCCTTGTCAAACGGTACGTAGCCAAGTTCTGTATACTCCGGCAGGCAGTCATAGTGAGGGTTGGTAGCCGTAGCCTTCATAGCCTGGAAGGCGCGCTCGTAATCAAAGCCCGGAACGCCCTTGACCATCATGTCGGCCAGAACGGAAACGGCGTGATAGCCAATCATACACCAGGTTTCACCGCCGTAGAAGCTCCATATTGGCAGCATATGCTCCGTGCTCTTGTCGTAATGCTCCAGCATAGAGTTGGCAAGGTCTGCCTGCAGCGGCTTGTTCACAAGGTTGAGAAGAGGATGAAAGGCCCTGTAAGTATCCCAAAGAGAGAATGTGGTATAATTTGTAAAGTCCTTTGCCTGGCCGATGGTGCCGTCGTGAGCGCGGAAGCGCCCGTCTACGTCCTGGAACAGGAAGGGATGAAGGGCAGTGCGATAAACGCTGGTATAGAAGGTCTCCTTGTCCTTTTGGCTGCATGAAGAATCAACCTCATAGCGGGAGAGTTCTGCTTCCCAGGCGGCCTCGGCCTCGCTGCGGACGGCCTCGAAGCTCTTGCCATCCAGCTCTGTAAGGTTGCGAAGGGCTCCATCGGTACCGGTGGCGGAAACAGCCACCTTTATATCTACCTGCTGGCCTTCCGTAGTCGGGAAGAAAACGCAGGCCTTGATGTCTTTGCCCCAGGCTTCTTTGCTGCTGCGGAAACGGCTGGTGTTGTAAATTACCGGCTTTCCTTCCTTAAAGATGGTAAGGTCTTTGACCGGCTGCGAAAAACGGGCGGCAAAGTAAACGTAACGGTTTGGATTCCAGCCGTTTACAAGCTTGCTGCCAACAATTGTATAATCATCAATCTGGCGGACGGAAGACCACACGCACTTCCATCGGAGAGTGTGGTTAAGGTCTATTACTACCATCGATGTATCGCGGGCGGGATAGGTAAAACGGAGGATTCCGCTGCGGGCGGCCGCCGTAACCTCTGCCTTTACGCCATAGTCTGCAAGGTCTACACTGTAATATCCGGGATGGGCTTCTTCTTTGTCATGGCTGAAGGCCGACGGTTCCATGCCGGGGGCAAACATAAAATCGCCCAGATCCGGGATGCCCGTGCCGCTGAGATGGGTAAGGCTGATGCCCATGATGGAAGCCCTGGAATACTTGTAACCGGCAGCGGTATCATAATCGTAATCATCGGTATCCGGACTGATCTGAATGCCTCCGAAGGGCACCTGGGCGCCGGGATAAACATTGCCGAAGCCGGCCGTTCCCACGAAGGGATTAACGTACTGGATATGGTTCTGAGCAAATGCACTGATGGCAAGGGAAGCCATCAGTGCTATGCAAACTAAGCGTATTTTCTTCATTATATTATGCGCTGTGGGCGGCGGACTGAAGGACCTCGCCCAGTGTGGGATGAGCGTGAATTATCTGCTGGAATTCGTCCAAGGTGGCCTTGCGGTTCATCAGGGCGGCGATTTCCTGGACAATGTCTGCGCTGTGGGCACCGAAGAGATGGCAGCCCAGAATCTGGCCGGGAGCATACCCAGAAGCGCCTTCGCCGGCAACGACCAGCTTCACGAAGCCTTCCGGCTCGTTCATAGAAAGGGCCTTGCCGTTTGCGCGGAAGAAAGACTTCAGGCACTTGACAGGTACACCGGCAGCCTTGAGCTCGTCCTCCGTCTTACCCACGGTAGCAGCCTCCGGGTTGGTGAACACTGCGGCCGGAACAATGCCGAGGTCGATATTGCAAGGCTCTCCAACCATAGCGGCCAGAGCCTTAAGGCCCTGGAAAGTAGCCACATGGGCCAGCATATAACCGCCTGTTACATCGCCGATTGCATAAATGCCGGGCACATTGGTGCGCATATCCTTGTCTACCACAATGCCCTTGGGAGTGAACTCCACGCCGGCATCGGCAAGATTGATTGCATTCACGGAAGGCCTGCGGCCGACAGCCATCAGAACTTTATCTGCCATTATCTCAAATGTCTGCTCTTTCTTGACGTAGGTGACCTTGAGGCCATCGGCGGTCTTTTCAATTGACTGCACACCGGCCGATGTCTCTATCTCTATGCCGCGCTTGCCAAGGGCCTGCTTAAGCCTTTTTGCAAGGTCGGTGTCGAAGCGGGGAAGTATCTCTTTGCAGAACTCGACCACCTTGACCTCAGATCCGAAACTTTTGAAAATGGATGCGAATTCCAGGCCGATGACACCTGCTCCAATCACGCAAAGTCTCTTTGGAACTTCCTGAAGGTCAAGTATTTCCCTGGATGTAATAACATCTGCGAGGTCTGCTCCCGGGATGGGCAGAGAGGCCGAATAAGAGCCGGTAGCGATGATAATGTTGTCGCCAGTAATCTCTTCTCCGTTAACTACAACGGTCTTTGCATCCTTGAAGGAAGCCTTGCCGTGTATTAGGGTAATGCCTTTACCGCCAAGCAGGAATTCCACGCCCTGACGCAGCTGGCCAACGACCTCGTTCTTGCGGGAAACCACTTTCCCGAAGTCAAAATTGTAGCTGAGATTTTCTACGCCGAAGACCTCTCCGCAGGCCAGATCTTCCAGGACCTCTGCGTTGCGGCAGAAGCTCTTGGTGGGGATGCAGCCCTCATTAAGGCAGGTTCCGCCAACAGGACCGTCAGAGATTATTACTACCTCGATTCCTTTCTTTGCAGCAGCCACGGCGGTCTCATATCCGCCCGGACCGGCACCAATAATTATCAGTTTCATTATTATTTTCTCATTAAAACAAATGTTTGCCGCCATACGACGGCAAACATTCATTCAAAAATTACTGATCTCCGTACTTCAGGATGGGCTGACGGGCAGCGGTGGTTTCGTCGGGACGGCGGATAGGCGTATTGTGAGGAGCATTGCGCAGGATCATGGGATCTGCGGCAGCCTCGTCGGCAATACGGCGCATAACGCCGATGAACTCGTCGATAGTCTCCTTGCTCTCTGTCTCTGTAGGCTCGATCATAAGGGCCTGATGGAAGAGCAGCGGGAAATAAATCGTAGGAGCGTGGAAACCGAAGTCAAGCAGACGCTTTGCAACGTCCAGAGTGGTGGCTCCGTGGCCATCCTCTGCCTTGTCGGCGCCGTCATTAATCAGGCCGTCATATACAAACTCATGCTTGCAAATGGACGGAATCGGCAGTTTATACTTATCCTTAAGACATTCCTTGATGTAGTTTGCACTGAGGGTGGCGAACTTGCCGGCAAACTTGATATTCTGCCTGCCAAGAGCCAGGATGTATGCATAAGCACGCAGGATAACGCCGAAGTTGCCGTTGAAACCGGAAACGCGGGTCTCAGGAAGGAACTTGGCGAGATGCTGTGCAACACCGACAGGACCGCTGCCGGGACCGCCGCCGCCGTGAGGCGTGCTGAAGGTCTTGTGAAGGTTCAGGTGCATGATGTCGAAGCCCATATCGCCTGGACGTACAACGCCAAGCAGAGGGTTCATATTGGCACCGTCGTAATAAAGCAGACCGCCGCACTCGTGAACAAGGGCAGCAATCTCCTTGATTTCCTTCTCGAATAGGCCCAGAGTGTTGGGGTTGGTCATCATAATACCTGCAATCTCAGGGCCGAGGAGGGGTTTAAGGTCCTCTACGTCAACCAGACCGTTGGCATTGGACTTAACCTCAACAATCTCAAGACCGCAAACTGCAGCGCTGGCAGGGTTGGTACCGTGGGCGCTGTCCGGAACGATAACCTTTGTACGGGCAAGGTCACCGCGGCTCATGTGGTACTGACGCATGATCATAAGACCGGTCAACTCTCCGTGAGCGCCTGCACAAGGCAGGAAGGTGAAGTGGGCCATACCGGTAATTGCGGCAAGAGCCTTGTCCATGCCCTCATAAACAGCAAGCGCACCGGGAACGGTGGATGCAGGCTGCAGAGGATGCAGGCCATTGAATCCGGGGATAGCGGCAATCTCTTCGTTAATCTTGGGATTGTACTTCATAGTACAGCTGCCAAGCGGATAGAAACCGGTATCCACACCGAAGTTCATCTGGGAAAGATTGGTATAGTGACGTACAACATCAATCTCGCTTACCTCCGGGAGCTCGGGTGCCTGGGCACGCTTGAGACCTTCGGGGAGTTCGCAGCAAAGGCATCGGCCATATTCGTTCTCAGGAAGAGAATAACCGGTACGGCCGGGCTTTGAAAGCTCAAATATAAGTTTATCGTAGTACTTCATAGCTATACCTCCTTTACAAGTGCAACCAGGGCGTCAATCTCTGCCTTGGTGCGTTTTTCCGTTACACAGAAGCTTACGTAGCCTTCTTCTGTCTGAAGGGCTGCGAAGAAACCGCCATCAAGGAGTTTCTGCTGCAGCTTTTCTACAGAAACAAGAGGCTTGAGCACGAATTCCTTAAGGAAAGGAACGCCGGGGAATACTTCCTGGAACTTGCCGGTAGCCAGCAGTTGGTCATGCAGATAGTGCGCACCTGCATAGCTGAGACCGTTCACCTTCTTGAGGCCTTCGGGGCCCATCAGAGAGGCGTAAACGGTTACCCAAAGGGCCATAAGGCTCTCGTTGGAGCAGATATTGCTGGTAGCCTTCTCCCTGCGGATGTGCTGCTCGCGGGCCTGGAGCGTAAGCACGAAGCAACGCTTGCCGTCGGCGTCAACTGTCTGGCCTACGATACGGCCGGGCATCTTGCGAACATAGTCCTTGCGGCAGGCCATGAAGCCAACGTAAGGGCCACCGTAGCAAAGAGGAATACCAAGGGGCTGGCCGTCGCCGACTGCAACGTCGAAGTCCCACTCGCCCGGAGTCTTGATAACTGCAAGGGCAGAAGGATCGCAGTACTCTACGACGATACCCTTGGCCTCGTGTACAGCCTCTGCAAAACCGGTGTAATCCTCTATGATACCATAGCGATTGATAGCCGGGACGATGATACCTGCAACGTCACCTGCCTCAAGCTCCTTGCGGAGGCTTGCAAGGCTGGTACGGCCATTCTCCATCTCTATGTAGCCCAGAGGGTTGCCATAGAATTTGGAGTAAGTCTCAACAACCTTAAGGACGTTGGGAAGGAGTCCTTTGGAAAGGAGCACGCGGGGTTTCTTCTTTGCGCAGGCGATAGCCATGCGCACAGCCTCTGCGGCGGCGGTAGGACCGTCGTACATAGAGGCATTGGAGATATCCATACCAGTAAGCTTGCATATAGTGCTCTGGTACTCAAAGATATAGCGCAGTGTTCCCTGGGAAATCTCTGCCTGGTAAGGAGTATAGGCAGTGATGAACTCAGACCTCTGGGTGAGGTAAGGAATCACTGAAGGAGTATAGTGGTCATAAGCACCGGCGCCGACGAATACCTTAAGTTTGGCATCCTTGGCGTCAAGGCCGGCGAAGAAGTCGCGGACCTGCTGCTCTGACATTGCATCCGGGAGGTCGTACTCGCCCTTGTAGATGTAATCCTGCGGAACATCGGCATAAAGGTCTTCAAGAGACTTTACACCGATTTTGTCCAGCATTGCACGGATATCATCCCCGGTATGAGGAAAATATGCGAAACCTGCCATTTTACTCGGTTGCTTTGGTGTATGCAGCTGCATCCATAAGAGCGTCAAGCTCTGACTTGTCGCTCATCTTAACCTTGATAATCCAGTTTGCGTATGCGTCGTTGTTGATGAGCTCGGGCTCGTCCTCAAGGGCCTCGTTAACCTCAACTACGGTTCCTGATACAGGAGCAATGAGGTCGCTGGCTGCCTTAACGCTCTCAAGTGCGCCGAAGTCTTCACCTGCGGTTACATCGTCATCAACATCGGGAAGGTCTACATAAGTAATGTTACCCATTTCTTTCTGAGCGAAGTCAGAAACACCAACAACGGCGATGTCGCCCTCAACTTTTACCCATTCGTGTGACTCGCTGTAAAGGAGTCCTTCAAGTACTTTTGACATAGTTTTATTATTTTGATTTGATTAATTATTTCTTGTATCTGGTCTGATAAAAACGCTTCTTGACAACCTTGCCGGGGAATACTCTCTTGCGGATGCGGATCCAAAGCGGAGTATCCAGAGCGGCATAAGCCTTGTCTACAAGGGCGAAGCAAATGCTCTTGTCAAGTGAAATTGAGTGGTAACCGGTGGTAACAACGCCAACCTCGGTGCCGTCCTCAAGTTCTACGGGATAACCGGCACGCGGAATAGCCTTGTCCTCGATCTCTATACCGACAAGCTTCTTGGCAATCTCGCCGGCCTTCTGGGCAGCAAGGGCCTCTTTGCCGATGAACTCGTCCTTTTCCATCTTGCAGAACAATCCAAGGCCTGCCATAACAGGGCTGATATCTGCAGAAAGCTCGTCTCCGTAAAGAGGAAGACCAGCCTCGAAGCGAAGGGTATCACGGCAACCCAGACCGCAGGGCACTACGCCTGCAGCAAGAAGTTGCTTCCAATAAGCTATTGTCTGCTCCGGTGTGGCATAAATCTCAAAACCGTCTTCTCCGGTGTAACCGGTACGGCTGGCGATTACGCGCTTGCCTGCAACCTCATAGTTGCGGAAGGTATAGAAGCCAAGGTCTGCAACTTCCTTGAAGCCAAGAACTTCCATAACAGTCTTCTCTGCATCCGGACCCTGGACTGCAATCTGGCCCCAGAGGGGTGACTGGTTGTCAACGACAACATCGAAGCCTGCAGCCTGCTCTTTCATCCATGCAACATCCTTGTCGATGTTGGCTGCATTGATAACCAGGAGGTATTTATTGGGCTCGAACTCTTTGTAAACAAGAAGGTCGTCCACCGTGCCGCCATCGGGATAAAGCATCATTCCGTAAAGCACCTGGCCGTCTGCCATGCCGCGGATGTCGTTAGTAAAGATGTGGTTTACATATTTCTCTGCCTCTTTGCCGCTGATGAAAACCTCTCCCATGTGGGATACATCGAACATACCTACCGCATTACGCACTGCAAGGTGCTCGGTAGTGATGTCGCTGTACTGAATAGGCATCATAAAGCCAGCAAAAGGGCTCATTTTTGCTCCCAGCTCAACGTGGCTGTTATAGAGCGGAGTAATTTGAAGATTCTCTTCCATAATTATTTGGTTATTTTATTGTTTTGCTCTGCCGATGGGAACATAATGCGCAGCAGGTCCTCCCCCGCCAGGCCAAGTATTCCCAAGTCTTTATTTTTCAACGCATTGCCGATGGCATCCTTTTCCAGCGGCAAACCTTTGACTGCAGCCTCAAGCGCCTTTGACGCTTCTCCGGTCTGAAAAAAATCGCCCTCCAGGCCGACGCTTTCTATGACGGGGCTACCGTCATGCCCAACCTGATCGGGCATCTCCTTCCCTAACCCGACGTTTACCTTGACCTCTCCCACGCCCTCTACGCGGCCGCCAAAGGACACGCTGTAGCTGTGATGCTTGCCCTCCAGGAAGTCAGGATCAAGGTAGGCCTGTTCCAGTCGGTCTATCTCTGCCATATCGGAATCGGACAGCACAATCTGGTCCAGTTTTCCATTGTCATCGGTGCAGAAGAACTTGATAAGATGATTCTTAAAAGCCTCCAGGCCAACGGGATGGCCGGCAGCTTCCAATTCTTCCTTTAAGTTAGTCACGTGACTGCGAACGGAATCGACGCCTTTGCTGCTGATTTTGCCTGCCGACGGAGTGATGGCTTTCTGAAGAGCCTCGAAGTCTACATCATACATCATCGTTCCGTGGACGATGCTGCCCTTCGGCAGAAGGGTGAAGGCGTTGCCGGATACCTTGCGCCCGCCAATCATAACATCGTTGCGGCCCGACTTTTCCGCCGGCACGCCAAGGCGGCGCAGCGCAAGGGCCACAAGGTTCAGGAAGCGGCTGAATGTGAAGGCGACATCAGTATTATCGCAGACGTATGACAGCATCACATTGCCCATATCGGCATACACGCAGCCGCCACCGCTTTTGCGTCGGAAAAATTTGATGTCGTGGGCTTTGCAATAAGAGAGGTTGACCTCTGCCTCCATGACCTGATTGCGGCCGAAAATGACAGTGGGAGGCACCTGCCAGAGGAAGAAAGCTTCGCGTTCCCCGATAGCCGAAGGCGGCACAAGAGCGGTCAGGTTAGCTGCGACGAATTCTTCCATCGCCAGATACCAGACAAGCCTTCGCTGAGTGTTTTGGGGTAAAGCTATATGCTTCATTCTACCTCTTAATAATTATCCCTCAAAGATAATTAAAAAGATTGCAATTTTCCCCTTTTTCGGGGATAAAAATTACAAATTTTCACAAAGTGAAAGCAGAACGTGGTTAGTCCGATTATTAAGGGCGAAGTCTTCCTCTCCGCCGCACTTGTTTGCAGGCAGTTCGCCGCAGATATCTATGCCCAGAATGCGGGTGCCTTTTATGCTTTCCAGAACCTGTTTCATGGTATCCAGAGTCATAGTTCCCTGGTCCCAGTCGGTAGAGGCATAGCCCCTGGCCAGGACGTCTTTGTCAATAGAAATATATAGAGGTTCCTGAAGGGCCGACAGCCAGGATTTCAGCTTTTCCGGGATATTGGTTTCTTCCCTTGTAAACACTGTCACCCTGCCCGGAAAACCCGCGGTCTCCCCTGCCAGGGACGGATCTATTCCAACTATCAGAACCTTGTTCAAATATGGATTCTCCTGGAGCATCTTGCGCACCCATCCGCCGCAGCTCAGTATATTTCCAAAAGCCGGTTCCTGCATATCCGGATGGTTATCCAGAAGCAGCAGGTTAAAGTTTTCCGTAAGCGCGGCGCAGTGCAGGGCCGTCACATAGTGATAGTCGCCGGAATCGATGAAATTGAGCCCGACCGCCCCGTCATGCCCGGCTACGACCGGGCATCTCTTCCTTATCGCCTCCTGCGCAGCGTCATCGCAATAGCAGGAGGTGCCTTCTATGGACCTAAGGTCAAGATATTCCGCCCCCTCCGGAAACGTGTATTCCCGTTCACGGTACACTCCAGAGAAGTCAAGAATTCTCATTAGAGGGCGATTCTAAAACCGAAGGTGCTCTTTATATTGATTTTAGGGACCTCGGTGCGATTGCTAACCGTGCAGGCAGAGAAGGGGCTGGCTGCGCTTCCTCCGCGGATAACGCCCTCGTTCACCCACTCCCAGGCATTGCCGCTCATATCGAAGAGGCCAAGTTGGTTGGGCAGAAGTGTGCGTACGTTTGCCGGGGCTCCCTTATCTGAATTGTCGATGTTGACTGCAACAAAACGGGCAAAGTTGCTGCCGCTGAAAGGCTGGTCCAAATCTTCCTGACCACCGCGGGCGGCATACTCCCATTCAGCCTCTGAAGGCAGACGGAAAGCACGTCCAGTGCGCTGGTTAAGCTTTACTATGAATTCCTGGGCACGATACCAGGAGACATTGACAACAGGCCTGCGGAGTTCATTGGGATAGTTTCCGATGGGGAGATAGCCCATCACTTCCTGCCAAAGACCGGCGGTAACTTCTTCTTGTGCTATTTCAAAGTCTTCTACTGTAACGTCCTTTACGGGGAGCTCGTTCTTGCCGCCCTTACCGGTGCGGTCCCCCATACGGAAGGTGCCACCCTTGACGGCCTTCATTGTAATGACCTCGCTGCCGACGTTTATGGTCTCATCGGCACAAACGTGTTCGCGGGCGACGTTGCCCTCATAAGCCTGTGTGTATTCCACCGGGGCCTTGTGACCGGTAATTACGGCTACACGGAAGCCAAGAGTGCCGGCTTTTACGGATCCGGGGGTGGCGTTGCGCGTAGTTCTTGTGCGCACTACGTTATTGGTAGTGCCTTCTTTGAAAAGACCGCCGACCCACTCGGAAAGGTTGCTGGTTGGCTTGATAATGCCGGTATAAACGGCGTGCTCGTAGTTGAGTTCCGGAACAAGGATAAAGCGGATTCCGATATTCTTTGAGAGTTTATTTGCAAATGATTCGCAGTCGCTTACTGTTACATCGGTCACGGGAGAGTCAGGGTTCTTGACCTGGGAGGGGTTATTTCCCATAACAGCCTCCCAAAGAGCCTGGCTTACAGGTGTTTCCATGATTGCGTAGCAATCCAGGAAGGCCTCTGTAAAGTTCTCTGCGCCCTCTACTTTACGGCCGCTGGTCAACATTCCGTATGTAAAGAAGCCGCCATCGGACAGTTTCATATTGAAGGTGACGTCACCTACGGTATAAGAGTTGTTTACATCTACGATTTCAGGGTAGGAAGGGCCGCCGCATGCGGCTGTGAAAATTGCTGTGGCTACAATGGCCAAGGTGCTTATAAACTTGTTCATATCAATCGTCTAATTACGACAAATATAGTCAATAAGTACGGATTTCTAGAGATTTTTTGTATTTTTGCCGAGTCCATGAGGAAAATTTGTATAATATTTCTGTTTGCGCTGACTTGTTTCAACCTGTCGGCACAGACTGCATTTCCTACCGACAGCGTAAAAAAAAGGCCCTGGACCGCCGCCGCTTACACATTGGTCTTGAACGGAGGAGTTTGGGCATACGACAGGTATATCACAAAGTCCGAGTTCGCAGAGATTTCCTACTCTACAATGAAGAGCAACGTCAAGACAGGCTTTGTCTGGGACAGTGACCGCCTGGCCACCAACCACCTGGGACATCCCTACAACGGCGGACTATACTTTCTTGGCGCGCGCAGTTGCGGGCTGAATTATTGGCAGTCACTTCCTTACGCCACAGCCGGCAGCCTACTTTGGGAACTATTTGCAGAAAAAGAGCCCCCGGGCCTCAACGACCTTATTGCCACTCCCCTTGCAGGAGCCGCCTTCGGCGAGGTTTTCCACCGCACATCCAACTACATTTTGGATGACAGGACCCGTGGCCCGGAGCGTATAGCACGCGAAGTAGCCGCCGCAGTTATCAACCCGGTAGGCTTTGTAGACAGAATACTGACCGGCAAACTCTGGAAGTCCAACACCTCCGCCGTCTACGACGCCGACCGCATCCCCCTTAGCCTAACCGTCTCCGCCATCGACAGATTTATGTCCGACGGCGCCGATGTCACCCTGGGCCACCACTACCCCTCCCTTCAGATCGATTTGGAGTACGGAGATGCCATGGATGCTTCTGAGAACAGGCCTTTCGACTATTTCTTTGGCAGCACTACGATGCATCTGGGTTCCAGCAACACCCAGCCGCTGTTTTGCGATATCAATATCACCGGCCGCCTTTGGGGCCGCGAGATTGAGACCGGCAGCGATGACTCGGAGGCGGTATTTGGTATCTGGCAGCAATACGACTTCTACCATACCCGTAGCGCCCGCGAGGACGAAGACAACCCCATTTTCAACTTCTCTGAAACCGTTGCCGCAGGCCCCGGAATAGTATTCCGCCAGACAGGAAATAATACCGTTTTCCATCAAGCCCTGTTTGCCGATGTCATCGGCCTTGGAGCAGTGGAAAACAGCAATATCTTCATTATAGAAAGACACTACAACATGGGCAGCGGCTTCGCCCTCAAGTCACTGTCTTCCTTGAGGTTATGGAATCGCGTAAGCCTTTCTTTCCAAGCGAAGCTCTTCTACCTCAATACCTGGGGAGACTACACTAGCCGCGATGACGTTGCAGCCGGCTTGCTTGATCCCCTTTATACGGACACGATGGGAGACAAGAGTTATTCGTGGGCCTTCGTCCTTTCTCCCACCCTTAGGGTTAACGTAGCTAAGCACTGGGGTATCACACTTTCTGCCAGCCGCCTTGGCCGCGATTCCCACTACAAATCCTTCCCGGACTCCAAAGCCCGCACCACAGACGTAAGATTCGGAATCTACTACAACTTATAGACATAAAAAAACCAGCCCTCGCAGGCTGGATTTTTTAGGATACGAGATGGATTAGTACTGAACGACCCTGGGAAGTTCTTTAGCCTGGTCGATCATCTTCTGGAGCTCGCCTGCAGTAGGAACTCTCTTGGTGCGGTGCTCTTTCTCGTTAACCTCGATCATCTGCTTTTCGAGGTTTGCAGCGTTGCGATGAGAGAGTTCTACTACGGTGTCTACGCCTGCTGCCTCAAGGAGCTCTGAGAACTGAGGGCCAATACCCTTAATTCTGCAAAGATCAGCATGGTTTACCCAGGTAAGGATGAGTTTTCCGGTGATACCGGTAGCATCTTCAAGGTCCTTGCGGCCCTTGGGGGTCTTTCCTTTCTCAAGGAGCTGGTCTACGGTAGCAATACCGGCAGCGACCAATTTCTCTGCGTAAACAGGACCGATGCCCTGAATGTCTACAACATTGTAACCCATTTTCGTTAAATTTTAAGTTTAGTTAATTATTAAGTGTTATTGCCACTCTGGTAAATCGTTTCAAATTTATGAATTCTTCATAAATAATCCTACAAAATAATAGAAGAATTATTCTGCAGCCTCCTCAAAACCATAATACTGGCCCTTCTTGGCAACAGGCAAACCGGTCTTCATCCATGCAGGCATAGGAGCACCCTTCATGTAGTGGTCGAAGAACTGCTGAAGCCTGCGGGACAGGTCCTTGCAGTTGCGGCGCTCGCGAAGATTATGAGCCTCGTCGTTGTACTCGAGCAGCCATGCAGGCTTGCCAAAGCGGCGAAGGTTGCTGAAGAACTCGATTCCCTGATACCACGGAACTGCACCATCGGCATCATTGTGCATGATAAGAACAGGAGTGGTAACCTGGTCTACGAAGAATACAGGAGAATTCTCTATATAAAGGTCAAGACCACCCTCATCCCACAAAGACTTGCCGATACGGCTCTGACCGTGCTCATACTGCATTGCACGGGCCATACCACTCTCCCAACGGATACCGCCGTAAGCACTGGTCATGTTGCCCACAGGAGCACCTGCGCCAGCGGCACAGAACATATCGGTACGGGTAACAAGGTATGCGGTCTGATAGCCACCCCAGCTCTGGCCCTGGATAGCCATATGCTCCTTGTCGATAACCGGGAACTGCTCGCACATGGCCTCAGCTCCGGAGCAAATACAATTATAAGCGCTCTCGCCGGGATGACCGGATTCATAAACGATATCCGGGATAAATACAGCGTAACCGTTACTTACATACATGGGCACATTCACAGTAGAACGTGAAGGAGCCGGCTGCCTGTAAGAATACAGAGTCTCTGAATACTTCTCATAGAAGTAAATCATCAAAGGAAGCTTTTCTCCCTCCTTGACATCATCGGGGAGGAACAGCATTCCGTCCAGAGGCGTGCCGTCATATGCAGCCCAGTGGACCAGCTGAACGTCGCCCCAACGGTAGTTCTGCTGCTGGGGATTGATGGCAGTAAGCTTGTTGGCACCATCAATAATCTTGGTCAAACCCTCCTTGAAAGCAGCCTGATAGCCTTTCTTGCCGGCCTTGGGAGCGTACAGGTAAAGATCCGGAGAATTGCGGAAGTTACCCTTGAGGAAGGCAAGTACGGCCGCATCTTTGGCCTTTACAGCTGAAGAGTAGGACCATCCTGCGGTAAACCAGTCCGGAACACTTCTCTTTACGCTGTTGATTGTAGCAAAACCATTCTCCTTGGTAGCCTCTGCATAAGTAGTGAAGAATACAGGGGCGTCAACAGGCTGAACGTAGGTTGCGCCGAACCGCATTTCCTCTGGATGGAAGTTGCGGTTAACCGGATCAGCGATGCGGAAACGAACGTTGTTCTGGCGTCCTTCGCCATCGGTAAGGCACTCGATAGAGCTGCCGTTGGCTGCGAACTTCCAAACATCGTAGCGGTCGCAGATAAGGATGAACTCGTCATTTGCAGTCCAGGTAGGCCTGCCATCGTATGCGTCGGGATAATTCGGGTGGTCATCTTCCTCGTCGTAGAAGTTGGTGCGGCAGTCTGCCGTAAGGCAAACAACTTCATTGGTTGCGAGGTCATAGGTATACCACTGGAGATCGCCACAGTCGTACCAATAGAGATACTTGCCTGCGGGGGAAAGCCTGGGCGAACCTGCCACTTTCTCCATGATGAGGCGACGGCTGCCGTCGGCCAGAGATACAATGTAAACGTCGTTGTAAGGGTTGGAATCCCAATAGGCAGAAAGCTGATAGGGGCCTCTGTCTACCACAAGGGCGTATTCTGCGTCACCACCGTTAAAGTGGAATACATGCTCGTTGTAATTCTTGCTGAGAATAGTTACAGCCTTGCTGCCCAAATCGATAACAGCCGGATTGGTATACTTGTCCAGGCGGGCTTTCATTGCCTTCTGCATAGGAGGAGTAAGGATGGCATCCCAATTCCATATATCCAGCTTGGCGGACTCAAAGTCTACGATAGAAGTATCCTTGGGAGGCATGTACTCTGCAAGGCCGGCGAAGATACGGTTGCCTGACTCAGAGAAAACCGGAGTAGTCTTCTGAGTGAAGCAAAGGCCGTCGTTAGTGTAGCTTGCAGGAACGAGTTCCTCTGCTGCCTTACCGCCCTTGGAAAGCATTATGGCGCAATGACGGTCTCCGCCACGCTCTGCAATGATGCTGTCTGCAGATGCAATGAAAACTACGTCTTCTCCGTTGCGACTGAAGTTAACTCCACCGTAGTATTTCATATCCTGATGCAGGCTGGCGCGGGATTTTGAAGGAAGATCAAAGAGGACCACCTCGTTTTTGGAAAGGCTGTCTTTCTTCTCTTTCTTGAAGATAACGGCCATCTTGTCACCCTTCCTGCTGAAGAAGTAAGAATCCACATTCTTAAGGGTATCAGTCCACTTAGAGGCAGGATCCATGACGATGGTTTTCTTGTCCAGCGAGTAAGTCACATAAGGCATGGCGTCGAAGCCGGTCTTAAAGGACTTAATACCAGCTATCTTACTAATCTCCAAGGTTTTAAGATTGATGATAGCCAGGGAATCCTTGGGCATCTGATCCGGTTTCTTCTTGGCGATCTTAGCCTTTCTGGTAACCTGGAACGGCGGCTTTACAGAGCAATAAGCCCAATCGCCGGAAGGAGACATCTTCAGGGAACTTCCGCGAGGAATGGCAAGCTCCTTGCCGTCTGTGGTACGCTTGATATAAAGCACGCCATCGCCCTCCTGCGGAACGACAGACCATGTTAGGAAAACGCCGTCTGCGCTAAGGGCAGTACTGGCAACCCTCTGCCATGAATCGTAGACATCATGATCCATGGCCGGCTTCTGTGCCAGCGCCACTGCGCCGGCTGCAAAAACCGCAAAAATTGTCAATAACTTCTTCATGTAATATTACTTGATTATTTCGTTTGCTAAAACTTCAAGGGCCGATTTGTCGGACTCCTTCATCACACTCTTAAGCGTAACGACAGGCTCTATCAGCTCCATTTCCTTGAGTCCGGAAACCATGTCCTTCATTATTCGGCCGGAGCAGGGAGCCCAGGTTCCGTTTTCAATGAAACCGATGCGGCGCTTCTGCCAGGCCTTGTCCTGAAGATGATGGAGGAAATTGTACATCGGCGGGAAAAGTCCTCCGTCGTAAGACGAGGCCGCCAGCACTACCCTATTATAAGAGAATGCATCTTCCACGGCCTCCGACGCCTCCATGCGGGCAACATCTATAACCTTGGCCTTTACGCCCTTTGCCGATATCATCTCTCCCAGCAGTTTAGCTGCCTTGGCCGTTCCGCCATGGATGGATGCATAGGCAATCAGCACGCCCTGTTTCTCTGCCTCGTACCGGCTCCAGATATTGTAAAGATTGAAGTACTGTTCAAGGTCTTTGCGAAGTATTGGACCGTGTGCCGGAGCAATGGTCTTGACATCCAGTTTTGCCACTTTGCCAAGAAGGGTCTGCACAGGAAGGCCGTATTTTCCGCAGATATTGAAGTAATACCTCCTGGCCTCGCAAGCCCAGTCCTCTTCTTCGTCTCCGTAGAAACCGCTTTTACTAAGGGCGCCGAATTTTCCAAAGGCATCGGCGCTGAAAAGTGTGCCGCTCAAAGCATCGTATGAGACCATGACCTCTGGCCAGTGAACCATCGGGGCGGCATAGAATACAAGGCTGCGGCCGCCAAGATCAAGTTCATCCCCCTCTTTGAGGGCAAGGGTACGGCCGCCAAAGTCCGTCTCCGGGAAGAATTGCGCCATTAACTGGATGGCCTTTGCCGATCCTGCCACAACGATACCGGGATAAAGGTTCATTACCTTTGCGATGACGGCGGAATGGTCCGGTTCCAGATGATGGATGACCAGATAGTCCGGCTGCGAGCCGCCAAGAGCCTCTGCCAGATTGGCCAGCCACTCGTCCGCCTTGCGGGCATCGGCAGTATCAAGAATTGCAGTCTTGTCCCCTTTGATCAGATAAGAATTGTATGCCATGCCCTCCGGAACAGGGTATTGGCTCTCAAACAAATCAAGGTCAAGGTCATCCGTACCGATGTAAAACAAACCTTTAGATATCTCTTTCATGGCTTTTATCTCTTTTCAAACGTAATATGCAAATATAAATAAAAGTTTTCGTATATTTGCGTAATTGTTGAAGAACACTATAACAAAAAACTATGGCAAAAGAACAATCCGTCAGAATACAGACATCACTGCTGAATGCGGCAGAGAAAAAAGCTCTCGTATGGCTCGCAGAAAGGCAGCCTAAGTGGATGACTTCTGACATTCTTACATTTATAGGTTTCCTTGGTGCTGTTATCATTGCGGTAGGTTATGCCCTTTCCGCAAATCCCGTTTTCCTGTGGCTCTCTACCGCAGGTTGGATTATCAACTGGTACGGAGATTCCCTGGACGGCACACTTGCACGCGTTCGCAAACAGCAGCGTCCGATTTACGGTTTTTTCATCGACCATACCGTAGACTGCATCAATGAATCAATAATGATCATAGGTTTGGGCATGGCGCCTTTCATGCAGTTCGATATCGCCATCCTTTGCCTTGTAGCATACCTGCTTATCAGCGTTTACGTTTACATCAGCGCACATCTCAAGGGTGAATTCAAACTCACATACGGAAAGATGGGGCCGACGGAGCTTAGGGTTATCATGATTATCATCAACACCCTCTGGTTCTTCATACCCTGGCTCAGGGAGTACCGTCTGGCCGTGGAGGCATTCAACAACGTGTATGTGTTCTCCGTATTTGACTTACTTGGTATTTTCATCTTCATCGGCATACTTGTAGCATACTTCGGAAGTCTTATCAAAGATGGCCGCGAATATGCAAAAGCAGACCCCCTAAAGAAGAATGAACAGTAAGTACAAACAACTGATAATCAGAATTATCGCCTTTTCCACATCTACCCTTGCCGGGTTTATTGTGGACATGGTGGTCCTTTGGGTTTTCTCTCGTTTTGTACTGAGCAGCACATACGCGGGACGGTTTATCTTCTCCAACCTTATTTCCTTTGAGTGTGCAGTTCTGGCGAACTTTGCCTGTGCATACTTTTTTGTTTGGAAAGACAGGATTTCCCAGCGTTCGGTAAAGTCATTTTTAAGGCACTACCTTGGTTATAACCTGTCCTCAACAGGAGGTTATTTCATTCAGCAGGGAGCGATTCTGCTCTTCAGCTGGTGGTTCGGCTGGGACGTACTAATCTGCAAGATACCCGCACTCTGCATATCAGGTGGCGTAAACTTCGCCCTGAACGAATGGGTGGTTTTTCGCAAGAAAACCCCGCCTTTAAAAGAAGAAGAGGAGAACGCTGATGGCACTTCTGGACAATAACCAACTAGCAAGCCTTCACCCTTTCTTTGCAACCGGCACCGGCCGCTTTGCAGCAAAGGTTATAAAGAAGGTTTTTTCACTGAACGATTTTGTACATTATTATGAAACCAGCGGGGCCGATGGTTCCGTGGGTCCGGACTTCGCGTACAACGTCTGCAAAAACACCGGTGTAAACTATCAGGTTGCCGGATTGGAAAACCTTACCGCCATAAAGGAAGGCCCGTTCATTGTTGTCAGCAACCACCCCTACGGTGGCCTGGACGGCATCATCCTGGCAGATCTCTTCGGTCATACAAGACCCGGATTCAGGATTATCGTAAACAAATTCATATCCATCCTGGAGTACATGGGGCCCAGCTTTATAAATGTAACCCCCACCGGAAAGGAGAAAAAGGCCGCCTCTTCAGTCAGCATCCAGGGTATCAAACAGGCTCTGGACCAGGTTAAGAACGGCTTGCCGCTTGGCGTTTTCCCAGCAGGAGCCACATCCAATCTTAAAATCGGCACCGGAAAAGTGTTCGACAGGCCCTGGCAGGAGGCTATAATCAAGGTTATACGCAAGGCGAATGTTCCGGTACTGCCGGTTCATTTCCTTGACAGGAATACAAACTGGTTCTACGGCCTTGGCTACATTAGCCACGCGCTTAGGACCATGAGACTGCCAAAAGAAGTCATCAACAAGGGCGGAAAACAGGTGCGCCTTGTAATTGGAAGCCCCGTTTCCGTTGAAGAGCAGAAGGCCTGCCCGGACATCCAGTCGCTTAGCGACTTCCTCCGCAGCAAGGTATACGATATGCCTGTCCCGGAGAAGTTCACCTTCAGAAACGATATCACGATATGAGCCGCGGGCCGGAAATCGCCATAATAGGAGCAGGGGCGGCCGGCTGTTTTTGCGGCGCATTTCTTGGCGCCGATGCCTCACTGCACCGCGCAGGTGCAAGGATTACCATCTATGAATCGGGCCGCAAGCCACTTGCCAAGGTGGCCATAACCGGTGGTGGACGGTGCAATCTTACCAATTCCTTCAAAGAAACTTCGGTAGAAAAGGCTTACCCGCGTGGAGCTCGCCTTGTCGGGCGACTTATGACTGGTTTTTCCAACGAAGATACCTGCGAATGGTTTTCCTCCAAAGGCGTAGCCCTGGTTACTCAGGAAGACCAGTGCGTTTTCCCAAAATCGCAGAATGCCATGCAGATTGTAAACACGCTGCTTGGCTGCCTTAAGGAAGGTGGTGTAGGCATAGTAACCGAGTCTCCGGTGCAACGAATAGAGCCATCGGAAGGCGGATACATCTTGCATTTTGACGGCAAGCCGTCCGTAAATGCCGATGTCGTCCTGGTTGCTATCGGCGGCCTTGCAACGGCAAAGATGCAGGACCTCTTCCAGGGACTGGATCTGGAGATGGTAAAACCAGTGCCATCACTGTTCACCCTAAAGACGGATTCCCCCGTGCGGGACCTTGCGGGCACGGTTGTAAACCCCGCCCAGGCAAGCCTGCAGGGCACAAAACTAAGCGCCGCCGGTCCACTTCTTATTACCGACTGGGGCTTTAGCGGCCCGGCCGTACTGAAGCTTTCTTCTTACGGCGCAAGGATACTTGCAGAGGCCGGATACAAGGGAGTTCTGGCAATCAACTGGATGTATGGCAGCACAGAGGAAGAGTTGCGCCGATGGTTGCAGAAGACGGCATCGGCAAATCCGGAAAAGCAAATTGGCTCCGTCCATCCGGAAAGGCTGACCTCCAGACTCTGGAATTTTATTATAAATAAGGCTAGTATTAGAGAAAATATTAAATTTGCAGAATTAAGCCCAAAGATGGCGGGCAGGTTATGTTCAACCCTTCTTAGTGACTGCTATCCCATTACGGGAAGAGCGCGTTTCAAAGAGGAATTCGTAACCTGCGGTGGAGTGGCCCTTGGCCAGCTAAATCAAAACACTTTGGAGTGCAAACGCTATCCCGGGCTGTATTTTGCCGGAGAGGTAATGGACATTGACGCAGTTACAGGCGGGTTCAACCTTCAGGCAGCGTGGACTACCGGCTATACGGTGGCAAACAGTATTATCAAGAGTTTCCAAAAGGATTGAGAATATGAAAAGGAAATGCACAGTAGTACTTCTTACCGGAGGCAGCAGCGGAATAGGCGCAGCCACGGCAGCAGTGCTGGCCGGCAAGAACATCAAGGTTTACGCAGCATCAAGAAGCGGTAAGGCCCCGTTGAACGGCAACATCATCCCGATTGTGATGAACGTTAACGACGAGTCTGCCGTAAAGGCTGCCGTAGAGGATATTTTCACTAAGGAAGGCCACCTTGACGCAGTTATCTGCAATGCAGGAAACGGCATTGCCGGTGCAGTAGAGGACACCACCATAGAAGAAGTCCGTTATCAGTTCGAGACTTGCTATTACGGTGCAATCCGCACGATCAACGCCTGCCTGCCCTACTTCAGGCAGCAGGGCTTCGGTAAAATAATCACGGTTACTTCAGTGGCCGGATTCATTCCCATTCCTTTCCAGGCATACTATTCTTCAGTCAAAGCCGCCCTAATCATGCTTACAAAAGCGCTTTCGCTTGAGCTTAAGCCCTTCGGCATCCAGTGCTGCAGCGTTCAGCCGGGAGACACAAAGACCGGTTTTACATCCGCCCGCAAGTACACAGAGAATGCTTACAACGGAGCTTACGTAGAGACCATGAAGCGCTCAGTGGCAAAGATGGAGAAGGACGAGCAAAATGGAATGCCCCCGGAGAAGATTGCCAACGCCATATATAAACAGCTGAAAGCCAGGAAAATGCGCCTGAATGTAACGCCGCGCTTTGACTACCGTGCCATCGAGATCCTGGCCAAGATTCTGCCCACTAAGATGATTATGTGGCTGGTTGGAAAACTCTATTGCTAACTATGTTCAAAACTATTAAAGATACACTCCAGCAGCCAGAGAGGAAGAGGACAGGACTGATGCCAATCGAATGGTTGACAGTTGGTTACGTCGCCATCACCTCCATCCTCATGCTAATATTCGGGAGCCGCATGACCGATATCGGCGGGATGATAGCACTACGTGCCGCCGCACTGGCCTGCGTAGGCATTGGCTTCTACTGCTACAAAAAGACTCCGTCGCGCCTTACACTAATGCTTCGCGTAATGCTACAGGTTAGCCTGCTTGCATTCTGGTACCCGGACCTGTACGGTATCTGCCGCGTCTTCCCCAATGCAGACTATTTCTTTGCAGGGCTTGAACAACAGGCCTTCGGTTGTCAGCCGGCGCTGCTGTTCTCTGAAGTTTGCCCCTCTAAGATATTGAGCGAGTGCTTCTACATGGGCTATCTCTTCTACTTCCCGATGATAGCCATGGTGCTTGTCTTCTATCTCTTTGCCCGTTTTGAAAGCTTTGAGAAAGCCGCTACCATAGTTCTGGGCTCATTCTTCGCCTATTATCTGGTATTCCTGTTCCTGCCCGTTGCAGGACCCCAGTACTACTTTAACGCCATAGGTCTGGAGGCCGCATATAACGGAGATTTCCAGCCTGTCGGGCACTGGTTCAACAGTAACATAGAAATGCTCGATCCTCCGGGCTGGAAGGGAGGTCTCTTTTATAAGCTCCTGGCAATAGTCCGCGAAAGCGAACGCCCGGTAGCATCCTTCCCCAGCAGCCACGTAGGAGTAAGCCTGATAGTAGTAATCCTTGCCTTCAAAGCCCACAGCAAGGGCCTTCTGGCCATACTTCTGCCGCTATGGGTCTTCCTGGTTTGCGCCACGGTTTACATCCGTGCACACTACCTGATAGACGTTCTGGCCGGCTTTGTTTCCGCCCCGATCGTCTACCTGGTATTCAATAAAGTTTTCAGGAAATAGCAGTCGCTACTTCAACCACTTTTCTTTGGCCTTGGACAGGGCGTCCCAGTGTTCGGGAGTCATGCTGTCCGGGGTAAAGAGACAGATGCCTGCGGCACCGTTTTCCATTGAGCCGATAACTGCTGCTTCAATCTCTGAGGGCACCAGACCGGAATTCTCAGGATCGACCAGGCTGGCCTTGTTCTGCCAGTCGCGGCAGATGAAGAGGCCGCTGTAGACAGGCTTGCGGTCAACTGAGCGGACTTCCTCTCCGGTAACACGGGCTATCCAATTGGTATCTGTAAGATAGAAGTCGTTGTAGTTCATGGGGAAGATCTCGTCCACATTCCACTTGTCCCACTCCTGGCGTACCATCCACTCTGCGTAGGATGAAGGGCCCGGGAAAACATCGGCGCTAACCTTCTTGTCCTCGTTGTGAACGGCGGCAACAATCTTATTTACAAGGTTGGTAATCACGTCCTTACGGAACTGCGCCCACTCCTCGTCGCGGGCGGGGTTGCTCTTGAGTTTACGTCCCACTTTGGCCTCGAAGTCTGCAATGCAGTCCTTGCAATAGCAATAATCGGCCGGGGCGTAATAATTTGTCATATCCAGATTGTACTTTGCCCAAAGTCCACGGGAAAGCACTACATCAGGGTAGCGGATATAATCCAGCTGAACATAGTCCACGTCCGGAATCCTGGCTATCTCTGTATACTGCTTTACAATCCAGTCTATCACCTGCGGGTTGTGAGGGTCAAGAGCCTTGTAATAATCTACATAGACGGGGTGGGTATCGGCCGGCTGGCCAAGGGCGTTCACGGCATACCAGCTATGAGGCATATCGGCCTGAAGCATACAGGGCAGCCATGCATGGTAAACCAGGCCAACCTCATGGGCGGCCTTGGATGCCATGGCAATCTTTTCGCGGTCTTTCAGTGAAGAACCTACGCAAACACCGGTCACTCCCTTGTCCTTAAGGTCCTGGAGATAAGCCTTGAAGGTTTCCGGGGTATCATCGGCCTTCACACTGCACCAGGCATAGACAGGGATATCCTTATGCTCGGGCTCCTCTACCTTGGGAAGGAAGGAACGAACCGATTCGGGCAGATAGAAAGTATTGTTCTCCTTGATATAAGGGACGATGGTTTCAAGGTTTTTACGCTCTCCGTCTACAAGAACATAAGAACGGTTGGACGGAACCTCAAGGGTGACGCCACCGGCTACAACCTGGAGAACAGGGCCGTCGAAGCCCTCAAGAACGGCATAATCGTAGTTCTTGAACACCTTGTAGTGAGGCACGTAAATACGGTCGGTAATAGTTTCAAGCTCTTCCTTAAGGCCAAGAATCTTGCGCATATACCTGTTAAGGTCTATGTTCCTTATAAGGCCCTGGGGACGCTGATCGTTGGGGTTGTATACGGCCAGGAAGACATCTTCTCCGGTATGGCCGCCGGTAACCCAGCCAATATGGGTGTGCTTAGTGAGAATCTTGTTTATCTCTGCTCCAAGGTTGGGAGAGAGGTCTACGCTCATATGGTCAGCAGCAGTCTTGAAGCGATGTGCCATAAGGGCTGCAAGTTCACGCTCGTTAAGGTCAATTCCAGTGTACTCCTTGAAGATTGCAGGAATCTCGTCGGCCCGGCAAGCCTGAAGCATCTTCTCCAGTCCGGCGCCGGAAGCCTTGTAATTGCGGAAGTTGATAAACATGGAATCCAGGCCCTTCTTGCTATAGTTACGATAGCGATATTCGCCCATCTGGATGCCGCCAGTTCCATGGTCGGGCATAACCACGATAGTGGTGTTGCCGTCTTTCTTGGCAAACTCCAGCACAGCCTCAAAGGCATTGTTGAATTCTATGAACTCAGAGACAGTACCTGCAGGGTCGTTGGCATGTGCGCCAAAGTCCACCTTGCTGCCCTCTATCATAAGGAAGAAACCCTTCTTGTTCTTAGAAAGCAGTTCAAGGGCCTTCTTTGTCATCTCTGTAAGAGAAGGCTCATTGTCCTTGCGATCCAGCTCGTAATCCATGTGGGTATCGTTGAACAGGGCCCAAACCTTACCCTCCTTGTGATTACGGAAGCCCTCGATATCCTTGTCGTAGTAGGTAATTCCCTTATCCTCAAAGATCTGCTTTACATTGTCATCGATGTATTTGGCACCGCCGCCAAACACAACGTCAAGGCCCTGGGAGGCCATCTGACGTGTAATATCGTACTCATCGCTGCGCTCTACGGTATGGGCGGAAGTAGCGGCCGGAGTAGCATGATGATAGTAGCAGGTTACTACAACTCCGGTAGACTTGCCCTGAAGTTTGGCAGCCTCAAGCAAAGTGGTCTGCGGCTGATACTCGCGGGACATGTCGATGGGCACAAGGTCCTGGGGAGGATTGGCATGCGGATATACAGAGATATTCTTTCCCTGCTGCAGCACACCTGTCATGTATGCAGACATCGAACCTGCAGACTCCGCCATGGGAGCGTCGGAATTATGAGTCCTGACAAGACCGCAGATATAAGGATCTATCTGCAGGGAACTGAGGTCGTCCTGAGGATTGGTATACTGCTTATACCAGCGGGCGATTGACAGAAGTCCGGTACAGGTACCGTCGGTAATCATGACTACAAGGTTCTTGGTGGGCTTAACGTCCGAAGAACCTCCGCCGCAGCCGTGAACTGCAAAAAGAATGCTGGCTGCAAAAAGGATTATGGCTACTGCTTTTTTCATATGATGTTAGTTTTTGTTGTCAATGAGTCCAGAAGGGCCGCCACCGTGCATCGCACTGAATCCAGGGCGTGCAGATTCTCTTCTTTGATGGGTTCCGCCGACGGCGACTCCATGGTAAGCGGGTTGATGGGAGTTCCGTTCTTCCAAACACGGAAGTCAAGATGCGGCCCGGTTGCCGTACCGGTCATACCCACATAGCCGATTACCTGGCCCTGATGCACCCTATCCCCTACTTTCAGGCCTCCGGCATATTTGGAAAGATGCATGTATGACGTAGTGTATACGCTGTTATGGCGGATTTTGACGGTATTGCCACCGCCGCCTGCCCATCCTTTGCTGATTACAGTACCGTCGCCGATACTCATAACCGGCGTACCCGTAGGCGCCGCATAGTCAACGGCAGTGTGGGCACGGACATCCCCGTGAACAGGATGTTTGCGATGATATGTAAAGCCTGAACTGATGCGGGTAAATTTGAGCGGGGCCTTCAGGAAGGCCTTTTTCATGCTCTCCCCTTTCTCGTTCCAATACTTGTTGCCTCCGTCTCCCTGGTCGAACATTATGGCCTGCAACTGCTTGCCGTCACGGATGAAAACAGCGTACGGGATACCGGAAATGCCGATGACGTCTCCGTCACACATCTTCTGTTCGTACAACACCCTGAATCGGTCACCCTTGTGAAGGCCAAAGAAATCCACTGTCCAGGCATAGATTTCCGCCAGTTCCGATATCATCAGCGGAGATACCCCGGCTGCAACCATATCATTCCAAAGCGAAGTGTTGATGGTGACATCGGCCACCATGGTTTCAACTTCCACCGGCCTGGCAACCTTGTAAGCATATAGGCTGTCGGCGCAATGGAATATGGTCATATTGACTTTATCCTGATTGTAAACCAGATACTGCACGCGGCGGGGCGCAGTAGTATCGGCGTTGTAATAGGCATTCCAGGTATTGCCGGCTCTGAGTTTGCGTACGTCGAAGACCGAGTCCGACGCCTGTACAAGGTTGTACGCTTCCTGATTGCTCAAGCCAAGGCGCAGCAGCAGTCCAGTGAAGTTTTCTCCATTGCGGATGGTGCCGCTGACCATATCGAATGAATCCGTGCAGAAACCCAGCGGATAAACCGTATCTTTCAGTGCTACAGAGTCTTCAATTCCCTCTGTTCCTTTGCCTCCGGAGCACTTGCATCCGGGCAGAATCTGTGCAGCCAGAACGGCCGCTGCTATTACTATAATATAACTATACCTTAGCGCAGACTTCATGTAAAGATAATTTCTGTAAATATACGCATTTTTATTTTTGTCTGATGTTTTTTTGTGTAACTTTGCAGTCCCTTGAGGCTTTAGCTCAGTTGGTTCAGAGCGCTTGCTTGACAGGCAAGAGGTCGGCGGTTCAAATCCGCCAAGCCTCACAACCTAAACATTCAACTAACAACAAATGGATAAACTGAACAAACCCGCCATACTGGTTGTTGACATGCTCAACGACTTTGTAACCGGCGCCATCGGCTGCGACAGGGCAAGAGATATCGTTCCTGCAACCGCAAAGCTTCTTGATGCAGCACGCAAGGCTGGCGTTCCCGTTATTTACTGCAACGACGCCCACCTTCCCAAGATTGACCGTGAGCTTGAAATCTGGGGCGACCACGCCCTCGTAGGCACTCCCGGCGCACAGGTCATCCCTGAGCTTGCGCCCCAGGCTTGCGACTATGTAATTCCCAAGCGCAGATATAGCGGCTTCTTCCAGACAGACCTTGACATCCTTCTTAAGGAGCTTGGCGTCAAGACCGTTATCATGACCGGTCTTCACACACACATGTGCGTACGCCACACCTCTGCAGATGCATACTGCCTTGGTTATGACGTAGTAGTTGCAAAAGAGGCCACAAACTCTTTCACAGAGCAGGATTACCTCTACGGTCTTGAGTACCTCAAGATCTGCTACGGCGCTCCCGCTTGCACCAACGAAGAACTTATCGCTGCTTTTTAATTTAAGAGCACATATCATCTGAAAAGGTCCGTTTAAAAAGCGGGCCTTTTTCTTGTTTTTGTCTGTAACATTCTGTACCTTTAAAAGTTGAACTTTAGCAAACAAAAAATCACATAAGATATGAACGACAAATTGCAACAGCTTACAGACAAACTTTACAACGAAGGTCTGTCCAAGGGCAAGCAGGAAGGTGAAGCCATCCTGGCGGAGGCCAAGAAAAAGGCAGAGGCCATAATAGCCCAGGCCAACAAGCAGGCCGACGATATCATCGGCAAGGCCAAGGCAGACGCAGAGGACTATCGGCACAAGGTAGAGAGCGACGTAAAGATGGCATCGGCCCAGAGCCTTCAGGCAACCAAAAAGGACATAGAGAATCTTCTGGTAGCCAAAATGGCCGCAGAGCCGGTAAAGGCCAGCCTTGCGGACGGAGCCTTCCTTAAGGAGATTATCAAGGAGGTTGCAAAAAAGTTCAGTGCAGAGAACCCGGAAGACCTTTCCCTTGTTCTGCCGGAGAAGCTTCAGAAGGAGCTGGAGCCCTTCGTGGCCGGAGAACTTGCCAAGCAGCTTGGAAAAGAGGTTAAGGTCAGCTTCTCCAAGAAGATTGCCGGCGGCCTTACAATAGGCCCTTCAGACGGCAGCTACTTTGTTTCCCTGACTGACGAGACGTTCAGTGAACTTATCGGAGAATACCTGCGCCCCGCCACCAAAAAACTTCTTTTTGGCTAGCGCATGGACAATTACGAATACATAATAGCATCGCTCCCGGATTTCACCCCGGATAAAGGCCCAGGCCAGAATCCGGAAGAGATCATAGAGTTTGTGCACAGCCAGCTGGAAGAAAAGGATCTGGCCCTTGCCGGCATCCTGGAAGACAGCTGGGATGGAGACAAGCTGGATCTGGAGTTCTACGAGCAGGCCCTGGCGCAAAAGAACCGCTTCCTGCGGGAATTCTTCGGCTTTGACCTGGAAGTACGAAACGCCAAGGTCCGCCACCTCAACAGGGCCCTGGGGCGCAAGGAAGACACTGATATCTTCCTGCCCATAGAAGAACCGGACCAGGAACTTGAATCCACCCTGGAAAGGATATACGCAGACCCTGACATCCTTGCAAAGGAAAGGGCTATAGACCGCCTTATGTGGGAAAAGATCGACGAGATTACCACCTTCGACTACTTTGACATCGACGCAATACTTGGCTTCCTTGCCAAACTGCATATTGCCAAAAGGTGGATGATTCTTGACGAGGAAAGCGGCCGTGAAATGTTCCGCCAGCTTACCCAGGAAGTCCAGAGCACATTCAAAGGCGTTAATTACGAACAATAAAAACTACACGATATGGCTAAAACAACAGGCACAGTAACCGGCATCGTATCAAACCTGGTCACCGTCCTTGCAAACGGCCCTGTAGCGGAGAATGAGCTCTGCTACATCACTACCGGAGGTACCCGTCTTATGGCGGAGGTTATCAAGGTGGGCGGCAAGTACGCACAGGTCCAGGTCTTCGAGAGCACCCGCGGCCTCAAGAACGGAGACTCCGTGGAATTCGAAGGCAAGATGCTGGAGATAACACTAGGTCCAGGACTGCTGCGCGGTGTATACGATGGCTTGCAGAACGACCTTACAACCATGGAGGGAGTCTTCCTTAAGAGAGGAGAATACACAGATCCCCTTAACCGCGAAACCCTTTGGGACTTCGTTCCGATTGCCAAACCCGGCGACAAAGTAATCGCCGCCGATTGGCTGGGAGAGGTCAAGGAAGGCTGGCTGCCCCATAAAATCATGGTTCCCTTCGCCTTCAAGGGTGAATACACGGTAAAGAGCATAGTTCCCGCCGGCAGCTACACTGTAGACAAAGAAATCGCAGTGCTGACCAATCAGGACGGAGAAGACGTTCCCGTCACCATGACCCAGAAATGGCCGGTGAAGGTTGCCGTCAAGGCATATAAAGAGAAACCCAGGCCGGACCGCATCATGGAAACCGGTGTACGCGTAATAGATTCATTCAACCCTATCGCAGAGGGCGGCACAGGCTTTATCCCCGGCCCCTTCGGCTGTGGAAAGACAGTGCTTCAGCACGCCATCGCCAAGCAGGGTGAGGCCGATGTAATCGTAATGGCAGCCTGCGGCGAACGTGCCAATGAGGTTGTAGAAATCTTTACAGAGTTTCCTGAACTCATCGACCCCCACACCGGCCGTCATCTGATGGAAAGGACAACCATCATCTGCAACACATCCAACATGCCTGTTGCAGCCCGTGAGGCCTCCGTTTACACCGCAATGACCATTTGCGAGTACTACAGGGCCATGGGCCTCCGTTGCCTGCTGCTGGCAGACTCCACCTCCCGTTGGGCACAGGCCCTTAGGGAGATGAGTAACCGTATGGAGGAACTCCCCGGTGCCGATGCCTTCCCGGTAGACCTTTCAGCCATCATATCGAACTTCTACTCCCGTGCGGGCATGGTAATACTGAACAACGGACAGAGGGGCGCAGTAACCTTCATCGGTACAGTATCCCCTGCCGGCGGTAACCTTAAGGAGCCTGTAACGGAAAGTACAAAAAAGGCCGCCCGTTGCTTCTATGCGCTGGAGCAGAACCGCGCCGACCAGAAGCGCTATCCGGCCGTAAACCCCATCGACTCCTATTCAAAATATCTGGAGTATCCGGAAATCAAGCATTATCTTGACGAAACCGTAGAGGAAGGCTGGACAGAGCGCATCGGCAAGGCTAAAAACATTGTCCGCCGCGGCCGCGAAGCCAACGACCAGATCAACATTCTGGGAGACGACGGCGTACCTATGAGCTACCACGAGACATTCTGGAAGAGCGAGCTAATCGACTTCTGCTTCCTGCAGCAGGACGCCTTCGACGACATCGACGCCCTCTGCCCTATCGAGAGGCAGAAATTCATGCTGGACCTCATCCTTGACATCTGCGACAAAGAGTTTAATTTCACAGACTTCGAGGCCTGCCGCAACTGGTTCAAGAACCTTATCAACCTGCTGCGCCAGATGAACTACTCGCCCTGGAAGAGCGACTCCTTCAATTCTTACTGCGATCAAATCTCTAAAATGGTAGAAGACAATGGCAACTAAGGCATATCAGAGGGTATACACCCAATTGGAGGCTATTACTAAAGCCACCGTTACACTTAAGGCCAAGGGCGTTTCCAACGACGAGCTCGCCGTTGTAGCCGGCCGCCTTGCACAGGTTGTCCGCACCAAGGGAGACCTTGTCACCCTGCAGATTTTCTCCGGGACGGAGGGCATCCCCACAAATGCAGAGGTGGTATTCCTTGGCACGCCTCCTACCATAAAGGTAAGCGACCAGCTAAGTGGCCGATTCTTTGACGCATACGGCCATCCCATCGACGGAGGCCCGGAGGTAGAGGGAGAAGAAAGGCAGATCGGCGGCCCGTCGGTTAACCCGTACAAGAGACGCCAGCCGTCGCAGCTCATCCCTACCGGCATCGCCGGCATCGACCTCAACAACACCCTGGTCTCCGGTCAGAAGATTCCTTTCTTCGCAGACCCTGACCAGCCGTACAACCAGGTTATGGCCGATGTTGCACTGCGCGCCGACGTAGACAAAATTATCCTTGGCGGAATGGGTCTTTCAAACGACGACTACTTGTTCTTCAAGCACAGCTTCGAGGCCGCAGGTGCTCTGGAAAAGATTATCTGCTTTGTAAATACTACAGAGGAGCCCCCGGTAGAGCGACTGCTCATCCCGGACATGGCCCTTACGGCAGCTGAATACTTCGCCGCCGACAAGAACGAAAAGGTTCTTGTATTGCTCACAGATATGACCCTGTACGCAGACGCCCTGTCCATCGTATCCAACCGTATGGACCAGATTCCGTCCAAGGACAGTATGCCGGGTTCCCTTTACTCTGACCTTGCGAAGATTTACGAAAAGGCCGTACAGCTGCCTACAGGCGGTTCCATCACCATCATCGCCGTAACAACCCTGAACGACGGAGATATTACCCACGCCATACCGGATAATACCGGATATATCACGGAGGGCCAGCTCTTCCTTCGCGCAGACTCTGATTCCGGAAAGGTTATCATCGACCCGTTCCGTAGCCTGTCCCGTCTGAAACAGCTTGTGCAGAACAAGAAGACCAGGGAAGACCACAGCCAGGTGATGAACGCATCGGTTAGGTTGTACGCCGACGCCCAGAATGCTAAGACAAAGCTGGAGAACGGCTTCGACCTCTCCGACTACGACCACCGCTGCCTTGAATATGCCAAGGAGTACGCCACAAGGCTGCTTTCCATCGATGTCAACATCCGCATTGAAGAGATGCTGGACACCGCATGGGAACTCTTCGGCAAATACTTCACTCCGGCGGAAACCAGTATCCGTCAGGCACTTATCGACAAGTACTGGAAGAAATAGCGATCTAACTTATGGCTATAAAGTTTCAATACAACAAGACGTCCCTGAATAACCTGGGCAAGCAGCTCAAGGTCCGTCAGAACGCCCTCCCTACCCTTCAGAACAAGGAGAGCGCCCTGAGGATGGAAGTGCGCAAGGCCAAGGAGTATTCAGACAAACTTGCTCTTGATCTTGAAGCCGGCCTTCGCAGCTACGATTATTTGGCTGCACTTTGGAACGAATTTGAACCGGGACTGATATCCATTAAGGATGTGGAGCTGGTTACCGTCAAGGTTGCGGGTGTTAAAACCCCGGCGCTCAAGGACATTACCTACGAGATAGCGCCGTTCAACGCCTTCACAAAACCAGCCTGGTTCGCAGACGGAGTCGCCATACTCAAGGAGCTCTCCCGTCTTGGAATAGAGTCGGAGGTATACAAGGAGAAAACGCGCATTCTTGAGTTCCAGCGAAAGAAGACCACCCAGAAGGTGAACCTGTACGAGAAAGTACAGATTCCCGGTTACAAAGAGGCCATACGCAAGATCAAGCGTTATATGGAGGACGAGGAAAACCTTAGCAAGGCTTCGTCAAAGATAGTCAAGAGCCGCCACGCCGCGGAAGAAGAAGAGGAGGAAACGGTATGATATCAAAGATGACAAAATACTCCTTCATCCTTCTGAGCGGGGATAAGGACAGCTTCCTTGAGAAGCTCGGCGCCCTTGGCCTGGTAGACATTGTCCGCAGCACAAAGCCTGTTAACGATGCCACCCATGAAATCATGGCAGAGATAGAGTTGCTTAACGGCCTTATACACGGCCTTCAGACATCTTATATCCCTGAAGGAACCGTCCCGGAGCGCATTGACATGGACATCGTCCGTCTTGCAGGAGGCGTGCTGATGCGATATGCAGACGACCGCAATGCCATCAGCGAACTGGAAAAGGAAA
Source organism: uncultured Prevotellaceae bacterium (assembly GCA_947166905.1). Classification (GTDB taxonomy): domain Bacteria; phylum Bacteroidota; class Bacteroidia; order Bacteroidales; family UBA932; genus Cryptobacteroides. The sequence goes on from CAMVFZ010000001.1 coordinate 181,207, forward strand.
TCGAGAGCCTGCGGGTATGGGGCAATTTTGACAGTACGATTATTGACAAACTGTCCGATGCCGGCGTTCCCCTGCACTTCCATGTGCTTACGCATAAAGCCTTCCAGGAAGATTGGGCCAATGATTATGCACTTAGTGTTATCTCCCAGGACAAGTCCCACGTCTACTTTGTAGTAGCAGGGGAAGACAATCTTCCCGGAGAGATTCCCGCCCCGGAGGGAAACGAAGAGCAGAAAAAGGCAGAGCTTGCAGAAAAGAAGGAGCACTACCAGAAAGTGCTGTGCAGCATTGCCGACGTTAAAGCCCGCATCCCGGAACTTAAGGAGCTCCGCGACAAAGCATACGTTAAACTGGACCGCAGCCTGGCCAACGCCACGGCGGTTTCGGCAGCAGAAGATACGATAGCCACCTTCGTTGGCTACGTTCCTTCCGACCAGGATGAAGTGGTTTCCGCAGCCCTGGACCAGGACGGCGTATTCTATATAAAAGAAGCAGCAACGGTTGAAGACAGGCCACCTATCAGCCTCAAAAACAACAAGTTCACCCGGATGTTTACCGTACTTACAGATATGTACGGACGCCCGGAATACAACGGATTCGACCCTACTCCCTACATTTCAGTTTTCTTCATGCTGTTCTTCGCCTTCTGTATGGGCGATGCCGGTTATGGAATTGTTCTGGCAGGCGTGGGTCTGTTGCTACGCAAGGCAAAAGGCATGGCATCGCTGGCGCCCCTGGTAATCACCCTGGGTATTGCCACAACTGTCATCGGCTTCCTATTCCATACCTTCTTCTCTATGGACATAGCGCAGTGGGAATGCATGGCTCCGCTAAAGAGCATCTTCCTGCCGTCCAAGATAGCTGGTTATGACGGAACTATGGTTCTGGCAATTCTGGTTGGTATATTCCATATTTGCCTGGCGCTTATTGTAAAGACGATATACGCAACCAAAAACCACGGTTTCCTTGGTTCACTGGGCACCTGGGGCTGGACTCTGCTTATTGTAGGCGGCATCGTTGTAGGCGGATTGTCCCTTGGAGGAGTGCTTGAAGCCACCCTTACCAAGTGGATTATCATTGCCATCGGCATACTGTCGGCACTGGGAATATTCTTCCTCAACGACCTGCACCGCAATCCGCTTGTCAACGTAGGAGCCGGCCTTTGGGAGACATACAACACCGCCACCGGCCTACTGGGCGACGTGCTTAGTTACCTGCGTCTTTACGCCCTTGGACTTGCAGGCGCAATGCTTGGCTTTGCCTTCAACGACCTTGGAGCGAAGGTTCTTGGCGACGGTGCCATAGTGAACTGGATCTTCTTTATCCTGATTGTACTGATTGGCCACGTGCTTAACATGGCAATGGCTGCGCTCGGCGCATTCGTACACCCCCTGCGTCTTAACTTCCTGGAGTTCTTCAAGAATTCAGGTTACGAGGGCGGCTCCAGGATATACGATCCGTTAAAAAACGACAAAAAGACAGAATAAAAATATAAACAAATAAAAATCAAAAAGTTATGACACTAGAAATCATTCTCGGTTATCTTGGCTTGGGCCTCGTTCTGGCTCTTGCAGGAATTGGCAGTGCGATTGGTACCACCATCGCCGGCAACGCAGCTGAGGGCGCACTCAAGAAGAAACCGGAAGGCTCCGGTAACTACATGGTGCTTTCTGCTCTTCCCGCAACTCAGGGTATCTATGGCTTCGTGGCTTTCTTCATGCTTCTTGGCAAGCTGAAGGCAGATCCGGCTATGGGTCTTGTAATCTTTGGTGTTGGAGTTAGCGTAGGTCTTGTCTGCATGATCTCCGCCATCCGTCAGGGCAAGGTTTGCGCAAACGGTGTAGTTGGCATAAGCCAGGGTCACGATGTATTCACCAATACCCTTATCTACGCAGCTCTTCCTGAGTTCTACGCTATCCTTGGTCTTGTAGGCGCCTTGATGGTATAGTCCTTAGACTTAAAGAGGATCTACATCTATTGAAATATGTCCGGCCCATTTGTGGAAAGACTCAAAGCCGGATACAAGTGCGAGCAGCTTTTCCTTTGACTTGGAAAGCTGCTTGTTGCGTAACATAGTCAGACGAATGATACGCAGATGGCGGCCGGCGATTCTGTCCACCTGAGGAGGGAACGGCCCCAGCACAGTACCGATGCCAGCCCGGCGCAACTGCCCGGCCAGAAGCATGGAAAGATTTTCAAGGCGGGTCTCGAAGCTATCCTGAAGCACCAGGTCTATCATTCTGGTATAGGGCGGATATCCAAAGGCCTGCCTTTGCGCATTCAGTTCCGACTCAAAGTCTTCCGACGCCGACAAGCCAGCCAGAAGTTTGTAGACCGGATGGTCGCTGCGGGAGGTCTGGACCATCAGCATTCCGGCCTTACCACGCCGGCCGGCACGCCCCTGTAGCTGGGACAGTATCTGGACCGCCTTTTCGTCGGCCCTGAAGTCCATAAGACCTATTAAACTGTCGGCGCCGATGGCGGCCACAAGCTGTAGTCCAGGGAAGTCAAAGCCCTTGACCAGCATCTGTGTACCTATCAGTATATCAAGTTCTCCTTTAGCAAAACTATCCGTTATTTCCTGACGTGCCGATGCCGCCGTATCTCCGTCCAGGCGGGCTATTCTGGCCTGCGGAAAAAGTGCGGCCGCCTCTTCTTCTATCTTTTGAGTACCGGAGCCCATGCCCTGTAAAGTACCGCCGCAGGATGGGCAGGCTTCCACCGGCTTTCTGGCCCCGCAATAATGGCAGACAAGTTTACCGGAATCCTTATGGTAGCTCATTGGCACATTGCAGTGCGGGCACTTGACAATCTCTCCACAGGCGGTGCATTGCATGGCCGTAGAATAAGCCCTGCGAGCACGCAAAATCAGCACCTGGCCGCCACCGGCCAAAGTCTTGCCTATCTGGGCGATTAGCTTTCTGGAGAAGTTGCCCACCATTCCGTTCTTCTTGTATTCAGCAGTGGTATCGATAATCTCTACCCTTGCATCCCCGCTTCCAAAGTATTTTTCCTTAAGCGACACCCTGGCATACTTGCCAGCATTGCAGTTATAGATTGTCTCCAGAGAAGGGGTCGCAGAGCCCAGCAGGAAGCGGGCGCCGTGAAGCGCGGCCAACACTGCCGCACAGTCCCGCCCGTTGTAGCGGGGCGACGAGTCCTGCTTGTACGCTCCGTCGTGTTCCTCGTCTACCACAACCAGGCCCAGGTTAGTGTGGGGCAGAAAGATGGAAGAGCGGGTACCAAGTACGACGTAGGGCTTTTTGCGGACAGCGTCCGTCACTATGCTGCGCTGAACCGCTGTCTGCGCGGAATGATAAGTATAAAGCCTGGGGCCGAAGTAAGCGCGCAGGCGATCCTCCAGCTGCCCGCTAAGGGCAATCTCCGGCACAAGTATTAGCGCATTGCGTCCCTGGGACAGAGCCTCGCTGGCCAGGGTGATATAAACCTCTGTTTTTCCTGAACCAGTCACTCCGTCAAGCAGGGCCGGCTTTCCCTCAAGGAAGGCCTTCCTTAATGAGCCCAAGGCCGTCGTCTGGGCCTTGCTCAGTTTAGTCTGTACGGGATCCCACGGCAGGGTGTCGTCCAGCAGGGCAATCTGGGTTTTCAGATTCTCTATGGCCTCCAGAAGGGCAGCCTTCTTTTTAGTGCCCTCGCGGGCGGCATCGGCCTTGGCAAGTTTGTCGTCAAGGGACTCGCGGAGTTTGGCAAGTTTAGCGGACCTGTCCAGGCGTACTATGCCTGCGGGACAGGCGATTTTATAGACTTCGCCGATGCTGCAAAGGTAGTAGTCCGCAATGAATTGCCAAAGCTTCAACTCGTTCTCAGTAATATCGGGGAGGGCCTCGATATCATCGGCATACCTGACCTTTGTTTCCTCCGGGGGCGGCGGGCAATCGGCCTCCCAAACGACTCCGCTGTAAGGACGGCCTGCAAATGTCACTTTGATCCTGCTGCCGCGATGGACGTCCATACCATCGGGCAAAAGATAATAAGGTTGCCAGTCCAGCCGCAGCGGGACCACCACCTTGATATATCTTTTTCTGTCCATCACCGCTAAGATAGTTATAAATGCGCAAAGCATTGTAAGAAAAAATCACTATTTTTGTAAGGTTGCAACTTATACCGGAATAATCACTTAATGTAACATAACTGTTATGAAAAAATCCTTCATTTTTGCTGCCGCCCTGTCACTACTGATGGTATCTTGCGGCAAGAGCGCAGAGCAGGCATTCGTAGAAGATATAGAGGCTTATCGCCAGGAGATGGGCAACGTTGGCCTGGCAGTTGCCGTGGTCAAGGACAATAAGATAGTTTATCATGCTAACTTTGGTGTTTCAGACATTGATACTCAGGCACCTTTGCAGGATAACTCCCTTTTCAGAATTGCTTCCATCTCCAAGTCTTTCAGCGCAGTTTCAATGCTTCAGCTTGTAGAAAAAGGCCTTGTTTCACTGGATACCGACGTCAGCGAGCTGGCCGGCTTTACGGTACGCAACCCCAAGTTCCCGGACAAGGTAATTACCCTGGAACTTCTCATGTCCCATACATCCAGCCTTAATGACAGCGAAGGCTATTTTACCCTTGACGTAATCAATCCGGAGGCCAATCCCAACTGGGCTAACTGCTATAATGACTACGCCCCCGGAGAAGGCTACGAGTACTGCAACCTCAACTTCAATATGGTGGGTACTTTCATAGAAAAGCTCTCCGGCGAGCGCTTCGACCAGTACGTTGTTCACCACGTCCTTGAGCCCCTTGGCCTCTATGGCGGATACTGCGTCGATTCACTTGACGCTTCACGCTTTGTCAAGCTTTACAACTACAACGCCAAGGAAGACAAGATGGTAGAACAGACCGATGCCTACGAGCCCCGCAGCGAGCGCATCGCCAACTATAAGTTCGGTTACGACACACCCGTCTTCTCCCCCACCGGCGGCATGAAGATATCCGCATGCGATCTTGCCCGCTACATGATGATGCACATGGGTTGGGGGACCTCTCCCGACGGCGTAACTCTCATTACCAAAGAGCATTCAGAGTCCATGCAGACTCCCCGTTCGGATGACGAGCACTACGGCCTAGCTATCTGGCACGATTTTGACAGGATTCCCGGCGTTGAACTGGTGGGCCACACCGGCGGAGCCTACGGACTTCGCAGCGCAATGTTCTGGGCACCGGACCGCAGCTTCGGCCTTGTTATGATTAGCAGCGGCTGCAAGGTAGACGGAGAAGGCGAGCAGAACATTATCACCGGAACACTCAACCGCATGTACAATCACTTTGTTAAGACAAAATAAAGATACTCAATGAAAAGAATACTTTCAGTTATAGTTCTGGTTGCAGCAATGGCTGCATTCATTCCTGCAAAAGCACAGGAAGAACTCAAAAAGGTTTACGACGACGAGATTAATCCCATCGAGCAGATAGACAACGCCCTGGCCCAGGCCGGTGCAGAAGGCAAATTCGTAATTTGCCAGGTGGGCGGCAACTGGTGCCCCTGGTGCCTTCGCTTCGCGGCATTCATCACCGCCGATGCCGACATCAGCAAGCTAATTGCCGACAACTTCGTTTACATCCATGTAAACTTCGATCCCAGGGCCAACAGAAAAGACCCGGCAAAGGCAGAACTCGCAGGACAGATGATGAAGAAGGTAGGCAATCCCGGCCGCTTCGGTTATCCTGTCTTCGTGGTTCTTGATGCCACAGGCAAGGTACTGCACATCCAGGACTCAAGTTTCCTGGAAGAAGGCAAAGGCTACGACAAGGAAAAAGTTGTACGTTTCTTCAAAAACTGGACGCCGTCTGCCGTTAACAAATAAAAATAAAGTATATTTGCAGATTGCATAAATAATACAGAATATGGGAAAAGTTATAGCAATAGCCAACCAGAAAGGCGGAGTAGGAAAGACCACTACGGCCATCAACCTTGCCGCATCCCTGGCTGTGCTGGAGAAGAAGGTTCTTGTCATAGACTCGGACCCCCAGGCCAACACCACGTCCGGCCTTAACTTCTCCCCTGAAGACGATCAGAAAAGAACTCTGTATGAGGTACTTATCGGAGAACTTGACATCCGTGACGCCCTCATCCAGACAGAGATGAACAATCTGCATATGATCCCCTCCCACATCAACCTTGTGGGTGCGGAAATAGAAATGCTCAAAATAGATGACCGCGAGTCCGTTATGCGCAAAGCCCTTGCGCCGATTCTTAACGACTACGACTACATCATCATTGACTGCTCCCCTTCCCTGGGCCTTATTACGGTAAACGCGCTTGTCGCCGCCAACTCCGTAATCATTCCTGTTCAGCCTGAATTCTTCGCCCTGGAAGGCCTTGGCAAGCTGCTCCAAACTATCCGCATAGTCCAGAACAGCCTTAACCAGGACCTTACAATAGAGGGTTTTGTAGTCACAATGTTCGACGGCCGCACCAAGGTTCACACCCAGGTGGTAGGAGAACTCAGGGAGCATTTCAAAGACATGGTCTTCAAGACCATCATCCAAAGAAACATCAGGTTGTCCGAGGCCCCGTCACACGGAAAGCCAATCATACTTTACGACGTGATGAGCAACGGTACGACCAATTATTTAAATCTAGCCAAAGAGGTACTGCAGCGTAACTCTGAGTACCCTATGGACGAAGACGGAGAAGACTATGAATAAACCCGTTCATGGCCTTGGAAAAGGCCTCGGAGCCCTTCTGGGCGACGTAGACAGCGTTCAGTCACTGCGCAAGCCTATCGGCTACGTCAACAAGGAAATCGCCGGAGCAAAGGAGCCCCAGGATACATCGGACATCCTTCGTATCCCCATCGATATGATTGAGCCCAACCCTTTCCAGCCCCGTATGTCCTTCGACAAAGAGGCCCTGGAAGAGCTGGCAGAGAGTATCCGCACCTTCGGCCTTATCCAGCCCGTGACGGTTCGTCATAAAGTCAACGGCAAATACCAGATTATCAGCGGTGAGCGCCGTTACCGCGCATGCCGCCTGGCAGGCCTGGACATGATTCCGGCCTATATCCGCGATGCCAACGACCAGGGAATGCTGGAGATGGCCATCGTAGAGAACATCCAGAGAGAGAACCTTGACCCTATAGAAGTGGCCATGAGCTACCGCCGCCTGATTGAGGAGTGCAACCTTACCCAGGAACAGATGGCAGAGCGCGTAGGAAAGAAACGCGTTTCCGTAACCAACTATCTGCGCCTGCTCAAGCTGCCAGCAAAGGTTCAGCACGACATCAAGGTGGGCCTTCTTTCCGTCGGCCACGCAAAAGTCCTTCTTTCAGTGGAGGATCCTGTTGCCCAGGAGCAGCTCTGCGATCTTGTAATCAAGAATGACATGAGCGTCCGCGCCCTTGAAGACAAGCTCAAAAAACTTGCAAAAGGCGTAGAAGAGCCCGCTCCGGCAAAGGAGCAGGAGCTCCCGGAAGATTACTACAAGGTTCTGGAGCATCTTGGAAAGTACTTCGGCAACAACATAAGCCTCAAGCGTACTGCAGGCGGCAAGGGAACCATGACCGTCCGCTTTGACTCAGACGCAGAGATGCAAGCCTTCCTCAAGGCCCTGGAAGAATCAGGAATTTAAGGACGGCCGATGCGTAAATTCCTGGTAATATCCATACTAGCCCTGTTCAGCCTGATTTTCAGTCAGGTTTTTTCCCGTGCGCAGAACTACGGAGAAAGCGGCTTCCGAAAGGATGCCTTCACCCAGAGTTATAACCAGGATACCTTGAGCCGCAGGGATACGTCGGACGTACTGTTTTCCTTCAGCGAATACTTTGGCGCAATCCGCGGCAAGAACCCTATCGACAACGGCAAACTCTTTGCTGGCTCCATGGTTTTCCTTGGCGGCCAGCAGATGTATAACCGCCAGTACTGGAAACTGCCGATAGTTTACGGTAGCATCGGCGCCGGTATCGGTCTTGGTGTGCACTACAATAAAAAATGGCATTCCACAGGGGATGACAGCTTCAGGAAAAAGAGAAACTGGTGCATAGCGGGGGCCGGAATCGCCTACTGGTGGATGCTGATGGACGGTACGTTCAATTATCACCGAGGAGAGGAAGATACCCACATAAGGGCCTCTAAGGCAACTGTTTACTCCCTGCTCTGCCCCGGCTTGGGACAGATTTACAACAGGGACTACTGGAAGATTCCCATCTACTATACGGGCCTTATCTTCACAGCCAGCTACTACCGCCACTGGAATATAAATTACAAGCGATACAAACGCATTTACAACGAGATTACCAATCCCGATATCGAATATACCGGACGTATAACAGAGTCCACGGCACTGTACTACAGGAATATTTCACGCCGTTACAGGGACTACTTCGCGGCCGGTTTCATAGCGGTTTATCTACTGCAAGTAATTGATGCCAACGTATTTGCATTCATGCAGAACTTTGAGGTAGACGATAACCTGTCCATAGACATCAGCCCTACCGTACTGGCACCGGATAACTGCTATGCAAGCAATGCCTCCTTCGGACTGGGAATGAGAATCGGACTGACATTTTAACAACATATGAAGATTTACGAGAAGATTTTGGCCCTTGTTGCGGCCGCCGGCATTGTGACCGGTTGCGCCGTTTCCGGGAATTCACTTAAGAGCGAAAACACACGACTGCGTAATGAAATAGCCGCACTCCAGGCCCAGGTAGACGACCTTCTGGCAGAGCGCAACGCAACTGACAGCATCGCAGAAGAGATGATAATGGTGTACGAAGAGAACGAGGATCGCTCTTATTCCCAGGAAGAAGTGGACAGCCTTCTCAATCTCTGGTATCTTCACCGCCAGGCCGGCGGAACCGAATCCCTTTTGGCCGCAGAAACAGAGATATTCTCTTCCAATGTGCCGGACAGCGTATTCATCAAGCGACTGGCCTCAATCAACTCATACATCACTCTTCCCTACAACGAGACCGTACGTAATTACATGATTATGTACGCAGAGAAGATGCCCAACAAGATGGCCAGCATGCTTAGCCTGGCAGAGTATTACTTCCCTATTTTTGAGGAAACCCTCAACGCCTACGACATGCCGCTGGAGCTCAAGTACATGGCTATAATCGAGTCTGCACTTAATCCTACGGCCGTTTCACGCGCAAGGGCTAAGGGTATGTGGCAGTTCATTTACAATACTGCAAGATCCTACGGACTCAAGATAAACTCTTATGTTGACGAGCGCTTCGACCCCGTCAAATCAGCCGATGCAGCCGCCCGCTACATGAAGGACGCATACGACATCTTCGGCGACTGGAGCCTGGCGATATCGGCCTATAACTGTGGCTTCGGCAACGTAAGCAAGGCCATTCGCAGGGCCGGTGGCAAAAGGGATTTCTGGTCTATTTATCCTTATCTACCCAGGGAGACCAGAGGCTACATGCCTGCTTTCGTAGGCGCCATGTACGCCTTCAACTTCTACAAAGAGCATGGTATCCGCCCCGATGCTTCTCCGCTTCCCCCGCACGTAGATACCTTCTACATCAACAAGAATCTCCACTTCAAGCAGATTAGCGAGGTCGTTGGCGTACCGGAGTCCGACCTGCACAACCTTAATCCGCAGTATATCAAAGACATAATCCCCGGTAACGAAGGCCGATGCATACTTCGCCTGCCCTCCAGGTTTACCAGCACCTTCATCGATTTCCAGGACTCAGTATACAATTACAAGGTTCAGGAGATATTCTCTCCCGCCACTTTGGCCGATATCCACGACGGTGCATCCAGAGACTATGAGCGCGTTGTTTACAAAGTTAAGAGCGGCGACTATCTTGGCAGAATCGCAGCCCGCTACCATGTAACCGTGGCCCAGATCAAGAAGTGGAACAATCTGAAGAGCAACAACTTGCGTGTTGGCCAGAAACTGGAAATCTACCCCGGAGGCCGCGGTCCCGCAAAGGCATCAGAGACCAAGTCTTCAAAGAAAGAGACTACTGTCAAGGAGAGCACCACAGCCAAAGCTACAGCCAGTGGCGCAGAGTATACAATCTACAAGGTCAAGAAGGGAGATACCCTGTCTAAGATTGCCGCCAATTATCCCGGAGTTTCCGCCAAGAATATCATGGACTTCAACGGAATGAAGAGCAGCAAGATAAGCGTCGGACAGAAGATAAAGATTCCAAAGAAATAAAGCCTAAAAGTTATAAGCCATCGCAAGCCGCACTTCCGGTACCGATGGCTTTTTCTTTTGCCAATAGCCGGTGTACGACGCCCGCAGATAACAGGCCAGGGACTGCCTGCCCCCGAAGCGTATCTTGGTGTTAAGGTAGGCCGACAGTGCAAAGCCCCGGCCATAATAGGCTGGAATAAGGAAACTCCCAGGCGCATCACGCTCGTAGCTGTACACCCTGTCCGCCCATTTAACGGCGTCAAAAACTGTGACCCGCAGCCACAGCACACCCTTGTCCGCTTTTTCCAAAGCAGCTTCCAGATAGGCCAGAAGGCCATTATTGGCACTATGAACCCAATCGAGCCGGCCGTTAACCTTAAGGCTGGTAGCGGAGTAACACAGGTCTGTCCGAAGGTCTGTACGTACCTTCTCGTTTCCGTAATTGCGATGCTTGCCAACAGCCCTGAGCTTCAGGGCCAGGGAGCTGCTTAACTTGAAAACATCCGTAATGCTTAGCTTTATCTGTTTCTGATTCTTGGACAGGCGGCTGGCGGCATCGGCTGCTATTGCAAGGTCCCCGGCTCCGTAGGACAGGGTCAGCCCGGACTCGTCCGCGGTCTTGCTCCAGGTCCTTACCGCCCCGGCATACTTACCCTTGAAAAGCCTTGGATAACACCTTGCCTGAAAGCCGATGCGGCCGCGCTCCCCCACCGGAAAAACCGCTCCGCCAAGGGCAGCGATCGCCCTTGACTCAGGCTCCCAGCAGGCCTCGGCGAATACATCCTTTCCAGCCAGGCAGAAGCGTCCGTCTACGGACAGCGCGGAACTTGTGCCGGTTAAGCCCAATTGCCCCTTTGGAAGCAATAAGGTCACGTTGCCGCCCGGGAAGACCTTAATCTCTGTTTTCCCACCCTGGCAGCGCTCCCTTAGTCCCGGAAAAGACAGGAACGGGGTTATTACCAGCCGGCCGACAGATAGTGAAGCGGCAAGCCCCCTGTGAGACGCTCCGCTGTAAGAAGAGGTCCCGGAGAGAGGAGAGCCCCTCTTATATAGGGACAAAGGAGAGGTTATCCCGCTAAGGGACATTCCGCTCCAAAGGGCCAGCCCCTGGCCGAAGCGCAGGTTGAAGTCCCCGGCCACAAGCTTCCACCCGGCCATAGCCCATGCCCCGTAAACGGCCCAAGATGATGGTGGAAGCAGCTTTTTGTCTGCATATACGCTGCGGGCGGCAATGGCGGCATCGGCATTCCCTGACTTAAGGGTAAAGCGAGCCGCCCAGGCTGGGGAACCATCCTTCCACAAAAACTTGCCAAGGGCGGATCCCTCAAGCCTGCTGCTTTGGGACGCACCGGAAGGAGCGAATGAAAGGAAGGGCGCCAGGACCTTGGCCATGTACTCCCCTATGCCGTCCACCAGGGCAAATTCCGCCACTGAAAGTATATCGCCCAGCCGCTCCCGATAATCCAGGATGGATGCCGCCTGATAGGCAGAAAAGAGGCCGGAGTCCACAAGGCCCGTCCTGCCTGCGGAATTAATGGCCACGGGGCGCGAGACAAGGGATTCTATCCGCAGCAAATCTTCTTCAGAGAGTTCCTCTTCTGTCCCAAAGAAAGTGTATACTGCCTGCTCCTGCGCAGGGCAAGGAATTGGCACACAAGCATTTACAACTACAGCGAACGCAGTAGCAAAAACAAATCTTAAAGTATTTCCCATACAACATAAGAACTATGTTGCTTTCCCCTGGGTTCTACCGCAAATATACAAAAAAAGCGTCGCCGGAGCGACACTTTTTAAAACTTTATTCCTTCCAGATTGAATCTCAGCGAAACCACCTGCTGCCATCCCAGGAAACCGTCTTTGCCAAAGTGCGCCCGGGCTGCAACGCGCAGAGAAAGTGACTTGGTTAGCTGTGGCTCCCATGAGAGCTCTGCCCTGTCGTAAAAACCAGTGTAGAACGGAAGTCCGGGATAAAGGTTGTTTCCGTAGATTAGCCCGGCCTCGTCCCTCTCATGGTACATAGCCTGAAGATTATCTCCAAAATAGCTTATATTCCTGAAAATTATATTCTTACGCTGCGCCGTAAGGGTAATTTCCGCCCCAACCGGGAAATCCGGCTTATCCTGGATCTTCCTATTGCGCTGATAACCTGCAAGAACGCCGGCCTGGATAGAAAGCTCCTTCCATCCGGGTGCGTATCCAGAAAAATCGGCCTTGGCCCATGGCTCAAGAAGATGGTTGTCAACAACTCCGGGAGCCAATTCAGAGCAGGCGTAGTGATAAAAAACGCCGGTCCAGCCAAGTGTGAGCCAGTCTGAGGCCCTGTAACTACCGGCAGAGAAAAGCTGGAAGCGTTCCCTTACCTCGTGACCAAGTTTGCCCATCCAGTCGCAGCCAAACTCCGTATAAAAGTTACCCTTTTGCCACTTGAGCAATATACCTTCAAGATTGCGGTCATTGAAAACAAGGGAATCGGAGTAAAAGGCCTCTGAATAACTGCCCTCCATAAGGCGGCGCGGGAAAACACCGGCGAAGCCCTGGAACCTGCCGCCATCGGCATTGACATCGGCCTTATAGTAAATGACGGCCTCTTTGGCAACATGACGCCATGATGATTCACCCATGTCATGACGGAGGTCTACTCCGCCGATGATGCTATGCTTTGCATTGGGGTTTTGCAGCCATGAAAGGCCAAGGGTAGGAGTAAAAACAACTGCGTGCTCTGTATACGAAGGCGTTACCTTGTCACTGGAGGCAGAGAATTCTCGGTTGTCGAAGTGATACTGGAAATCTGCTCCATAATGAATTGTAACATCCTGACCGGACTGCGCCATCAGGGGCAGAGCGGCCAAAAACAAACCAAAACTTGCAATCCATTTTCTCATAGCGCAAAGATAGTGAAACAAAATGAATATTATTTCTGATAAAATACGTAACTTTGAAAATCTTTTTACATAAACTATGAAACCGGAAATCAAACTTTACGACAAAACTTTTGTCCCTTCTATCCCGTACGCAAGCCTTTGCGCTGCAATTGACGCGGTTGCAGACAAGATCAACACAGATTTTTGCGGCTGCTCTAAGCCCCCCGTACTTCTGTGTATTCTTAACGGATCAATCATGTTTACCGCAGAGCTCATGAAAAGGCTTAACTTCCTTTGTGAGCTGGCCTGCCTTAAAGTGGCGTCTTATGAAGGCACCCATTCTACCGGCAAGGTACATCAGGTAACAGGTTTCACCGGAAACATCAAAGGCAAGGATGTCATTATCATTGAGGATATCATTGATTCCGGAAGGACTATCGAGTCCCTGGTTGACATTGTAAAGAACGAAGGCGCCAACAGCATAAGGATCTGCACCATGCTGTTCAAGCCCTCTGCATACAAGAAGGACATCCGCATTGACTATGCGGCTATGAACATTCCGGACGATTTCATCGTAGGATTCGGCCTTGACTACAACGACCTTGGTCGTAATTACAAGGACATTTATGTACTTAAAGAAGAGAGTAAATAATTAAACCGTAAATAGTTATGAAATATTACATTCTATTTGGCCCTCCCGGAGCAGGCAAAGGTACCCATGCAGGTGCTCTGGCAGAGAAATATAACCTCAAGCACATCTCTACCGGTGAGCTTCTCCGTGCAGAGATTGCAGCAGGCACCCAGCTTGGCAAAGAGGCTAAGACTCTTATCGACGCCGGCTCTCTTGTTCCGGATTCAGTAGTTGAAGGTATGATAGAGAACGCCTTCGACACAATCAAGGGCGTAGACGGTTTCCTTCTTGACGGTTTCCCCCGCAACCTTTCCCAGGCACAGGATCTTGACAACATTCTTGCAAAACGCGGAGAGAAGGTTACCGCTGTCATTTCACTTATGATTTCCGACGACGTTATCCGCCAGCGTATTGCCCACCGCGCCGCAATCGAAGGCCGCGCAGACGACGCTTCTGAGGCTACAATTACCAACCGCATCAAGACTTATCACGCACAGACCGAGCCCCTTATCGAGTATTACAAGAAGGCCGGCAAATACTATGAGTGCGACGGCAACAAAGGCACCATAGAAGATAACCGCAACCGCGTACTGGCCCTTGTCGCATCTATCAAGGCGTAATAACAGTCTTCAAGCAATCACATGGCAGAGAGTAACTTCATAGACTACGTAAAGATCTTCTGTGCAAGCGGGCACGGCGGAGCCGGTTCCATGCATTTGCACAGGGCCAAATATGTGCCCAAGGGAGGTCCGGACGGCGGTGACGGTGGCCGAGGCGGCCACATCATATTGCGCGCCAATCCCCAGTTCTGGACACTTATCCACCTTAAGTACCGCAAAGTAGTCAAAGCAGAGGCCGGAGAGGCCGGCGGAGCTGCGCTCTGCAAGGGAAAACAGGGCACTGATATAGTCCTGGACGTACCCGTAGGCACCGTGGTCAAAGACGCAGAGACAGAAGAAGTACTCTTCGAGATGGTTACACCCGGAGAAGAAAAGATACTCTGCCCCGGTGGCAAGGGCGGTTGGGGCAACGATCACTTCAAGACAGCCACCAACCAGACTCCCCGCTATTCCCAGCCAGGTGAAGAGGGCGTTGAAGGCTGGTTCATCCTGGAACTTAAGGTTCTGGCCGATGTCGGCCTGGTCGGCTTCCCAAATGCCGGAAAGTCTACCCTGCTGGCATCCATAACATCGGCAAAGCCCAAGATTGCAAACTACGCATTCACCACACTGGAGCCAAACCTTGGTATCGTCAAGTACTACGACGACAAGTCGTTTGTTATGGCCGATATCCCCGGTATCATAGAGGGCGCCCATGAAGGCAGGGGCATAGGACTGCGTTTCCTGCGCCATATAGAGCGTAACTCCGTTCTGCTTTTCATGGTTTCCGCAGAAGAAGAAAACGTAAACGCAAGTTACAAGGTCCTTCTTAAAGAGCTTAAGGAGTACAACCCGGAGCTTCTGGCAAAAGACCGCGTTCTGGCAGTTACCAAATGCGACCTTGCTGACGAAGAGGCCCGCAAGAACATTAAGAAGCACCTTCCCAAATCTATCCCCACCGTTATGATATCCTCAGTAACAGGAGAAGGCCTTTCAGAACTGAAAGACCTTCTATGGGATGCGCTTAATCAGGAAAGCTAAAGAACAGGTATCACTTTTTCCATTTCCTGGCTTCTAGAGCCCTTGACAAGTACAACGGCACCCTTCACGGGGTGCTGTTTTACGTATTCGGCAAGCGATGCAGAATTGGTGAACCACTTAAGGCCGGGACGCACTTCTGCAGCCTCTGCGGGTGCGCTGCCAAATACCTTTTCAATAGCCTTGGCAAACTCTTCGCCCGTCAGGTAAACCTCCGGAAGCTCTTTTACAGCCTCCAGCACCTCTACATGGGCATCGAGTGAAATCACTCCGAGTTCACCCATCTGGCCAAGCATAACAGCCTTGCGCTCTGCATTTATATTAGCAAAGCTTTCAAGTGCCACTGCCATGCTGGAAGGGTTGGCGTTATATGCGTCTACGATAAGCGTATTATTCTCTGTATGAACCATTTGCGAGCGCTTGTTGGCAGGCTCGTACGCAGCGATTGCAGCCATGGCATCCTCCAGCGATACGCCAAAATGCATACCCACAGCGATGGCAGCGAGTGCATTGGTGGCATTATAAGCTCCCACCAGCTTGGACTCAAGTACCGGCAGATTCTCTGATTCAGCCTCTGAGCCGATGTCCTCCGGGATGGCTATCCTCATGAAAGGATGGTTGGCGTCGGAAGGTAAAACAATTGAATTCCAATAATTTACACCGTAAGGAACGATGGAAAGATTAGGCCTTTGGGAAGCCATCTCCGCCAACACGGAATCATCGGCATTAAGGAAAATAGTACCGCCTACGGAGGCGATAAAATCGTAGAGCGCGCCCTTGGCTGCCTTTACACCCTCGAAGCTACCGAAACCAAGAATGTGTGCTCTTCCAACATTGGTGATAAGCCCAAAGTCCGGAGCCGATACCTTTACAAGTTTGACGATGTCGTCAGGATGGCTGGCCCCCATTTCCACAACGGCGATTTCAGTATCCTGACCCATTCCAAGGATGGTGAGAGGCACGCCGATGTCGTTATTGAGGTTGCCTGCGGTTGCCACCACCTTGTATTTGGTTGCAAGGACTTCGCGGATCAGCTCTTTTGTTGTAGTCTTGCCATTGGTACCAGTAAGGCCTATTACGGTAAGATGCTTTTCTGTACCGAAGATATTGTCCCTGTGATAGCGGGCCAGCTGCTGAAGTGTGGCCAGGGTATCCTCTACGGGGATGAAACCTTCTCCGGTCAAACCGGAATCGGCAGATACTACTGCCTTGGCGGCTCCTGCCTCAAGGGCCTTTGCCGCATAGGCGTTGCCGTCGAAGTTCTCTCCTTTAAGGGCAAAGAAAAGTTCCCCGCCCTTGATGGCGCGGCTGTCCGTAGAAACGCGTCCGCCGCAAGCCTTATAAATATTGTATAATTCCTCTATTTTCATGGTCCTGGTATTTATTGTCTGCCGGTGCTGCCAAAGCCGCCGGCGCCGCGCTCTGTATCATCAAGTTCCTCGCAGGGCTCCCACTGAACCTGCTCATGACGGGCTACGACCATCTGGGCGATACGCTCTCCGTCCTCAACCACAAATGGCTCTTTGGAAAGGTTCACAAGAATAACCTTGACTTCTCCGCGATAATCGGCATCAATGGTACCGGGAGAATTCAGTACGGTAACGCCTTTCTTGGCGGCAAGACCGCTGCGGGGGCGAACCTGGGCCTCATAGCCTTCCGGAAGTGCGATGTACAGGCCGGTAGGGACCAGGGCTCTCTGGAGGGATTCCAGTACTATCGGCTCATCCAGATTGGCCCTCAAATCAAGGCCTGCAGACAAAGAAGTCGCATACTCAGGAAGAGCGTGACGCGACTTGTTTATTACCTTAACTTTCATATAATCAATTATTTGGGAGCTATTCTATACAATACCACCGCTATTCCCGCATAAATAATATTGGGGAACCATATCGCAAGCCCGGCGGGCATGGTATCCGTAAACACAAACATCTCGCTGAACCTCATGAACAGTATGTAAGAGAAACTGAGCGCGATGCCTGTGGCAAGGTTCCAGCCCAGGCCTCCCCTCTTCTTCTTGGAAGACAGGGATACGCCGATAATCGTAAGTATAAAGGCCGAAAACGGCAGGGCGAAGCGGTTGTGATACTCTATCAGAGCATATTTTATGTCCTTGTCGCCACGGAGTTCCTGCTTTGCGATTAGGTCTGTAAGCTGATCCTGCGGCAAATCCTGAACTGTATTGTTCCGTCGGTAAAAGTCCTCTACCGTTAGACTTAGCGTAGTATCCATTTCATCCCTCAAGTAAACCTTGTCCCTGAGGATTCCGTTTTCCATCTCCCTGACGAAGCACTTTTTAAGGTGCCAGCAACGGGCTACGCTGTCCCATGCAGCGCTCTCTGCAGACAGTTTGGAAAGCAGGTTCTTTCCTTCTATCTTCTTGAGAGTGAACTTGTAAGCCGTGTTGTTCCATTTGCTAAAGGACTGTACATACACGTACTCACCGGGATTTATCTGGTAATGGACATTCTCCGCCGCAAGGCTATTTCTCTTCTTTACGTAGGAATTCTCAAAGTCGTGCCGCACGGAATTCGCTCGTGGAATAACCCACAGGTTAAGGGTAAGCGACAGCATGGCTATTATGGTGGCGGAGAAAATGTATGGCACCATCATCCTGTGGAAGCTGACTCCGCATGACAATATGGCCACAATCTCTGAGTTGGCCGCCATTCGCGAGGTAAAGAAGATAACCGTTATGAACACGAACAGAGGGCTGAACATGTTCATATAGTAAGGGATAAAGTTCAGGTAATATTCAAAGAAGATGGCCTGGATAGGAGCTTTCTTCTGGACGAAGTCGTCTACCTTTTCACTTAAATCGAAGATAATGATGATGCCGATGATAAGAAGCAGCGCCACGAAGAATGTCCCCATGAACTTCTTCGTGATATATACATCAAGTAGCTTCGGTTTAAAATTCATTACAGTCTGGTCATTAAGCCCGGCATTACGGAATCTTTCCATGCGGTGAAATCGCCTTCCTGGATGTGCTTGCGTGCCTGACGCACCAGATCCAGATAGAAGGCAAGGTTATGTTCGCTGGCGAGCATCGCTGCAAACATCTCTCCGGCGATGAACAGATGGCGCAGGTATGCCCTGGAATAATGACTGTCTACGAAAGACGTGCCGTCCGGGTCTATCGGCCCGAAATCCTCTGCCCACTTCTTGTTGCGCATGTTCATCATGCCCTTCCAAGTGAACAGCATTCCGTTGCGGGCGTTGCGGGTAGGCATCACGCAGTCGAACATATCCACTCCGCGGGCTATACCCTCAAGTATATTAGCCGGCGTGCCCACGCCCATCAGGTACCGGGGTTTATCCTGCGGCAGCAAGGGGCAGGTGAATTCCAGCATCTCGTACATCTTCTCCGTGGGCTCCCCTACTGCAAGGCCGCCGATGGCATAGCCGCCACGATTGTCGCTATCCAGTGAAAGCGCATGCTCGACGGCTCTTTTCCTAAGGTCCGGATACACGCAACCCTGGATAATGGGGAACATTGTCTGGGAATAGCCATACAGGGGCTCGGTTTCGTCGAACCGCTTTGCATAGCGCTCCAGCCACGACTGGGTAAGTTTCAATGACTTTTCCGCATAGCGGAAATCCGCATCTCCGGGGCAGCATTCGTCAAAGGCCATGATAATATCGGCGCCGATGGTCCTCTGGACATCGACATTGTTCTCCGGGGTAAAGGTGTGCCTTGAGCCGTCGATGTGAGAAGAGAAGGTGCAGCCATCAGGGGTAAGTTTGCGGATACCCGTGAGCGAGAACACCTGGAAGCCGCCGCTGTCAGTCAAAATGGGCCTGTCCCAGCCGATGAACTTATGCAGACCGCCAGCCTGGTTAAGGATGTCCAGACCCGGACGCAGATACAGATGATAGGTATTGCCCAGTATTATCTGTGCGCCGATGTCTTCCTTAAGATCCCTGTGGTAAACGCCTTTGACGGAACCTACGGTTCCCACAGGCATGAAGATAGGGGTTTCGATATCTCCGTGGTCTGTAGAAAGCACTCCGCAGCGTGCGGAACTGTTTTTGTCTTTGGCGATTACTTTGAATTTTGACATAGTACGATTAAAATGGCTGTCAAAGATAGTTATTTTACAAGAATTTTTCCCTATTTTTGTAAGGTTTAACCCAAGATTATTTAACAGAAAACTATAAAAACATATGAAAATCAAACCCATTTCATTAAAACTAATACTGATGAACTTCCTGGAGTTCGCAGTGTGGGGAGCCTACCTTACTTCACTGGGCCGTTATCTTGGCGGCATCGGTATGACAAGTGAAATCAAATGGTTCTTCATGATGCAGGGCATAGTATCCATCTTTATGCCTACACTCATGGGTATCATCGCAGACAAGAAAATCCAGGCCCAGAAGGTACTTTCCCTCTGCCATGGTTTTGCAGGATTGTTCATGATTGGCGCAGGCGTATACTGCAGGACAGCGGGTATGGACATTCAGTTCGGGCCGCTATTTACGTTGTATAGCTTGAGCGTAGCTTTCTTTATGCCTACCATTGCCATCGCCAACTCCGTAGCTTTCAATGCACTTACAAAAGAAGGCATGGATACCGTAAAGGCGTTCCCGCCCATCAGGGTATTCGGTACCGTAGGCTTTATCTGCAGCATGCTGCTTACCAACTTCCTGGTAATTGACGGCCAGCAGATGCAGGATTCATACTTCCAGCTGATTTCATCCGGAGTACTCTCTCTGATTCTTTGCGGTTACGCACTTACCATGCCCCAGTGCCCCGTTAACAAGAGTACCGGAAAGACATCCCTGGCAGAGGCATTTGGCCTCAAGGCCTTCTCTCTGTTCAAGGACAAACAGTTTGCAATATTCTTCATATTCTCCATGCTGCTTGGCGCATCCCTGCAGATAACCAACGGCTATGCAAACCTGTTCCTGGGTTCATTCGCCGATGATCCCAACCTTGCAGGAACCTTCGCAGTAAAGAATTCCAATGCACTTATATCCATTTCCCAGGCATCTGAAACACTTTGTATACTGCTGATTCCTTTCTTCATGAAGAGGTTCGGCATCAAGGTGGTTATGCTGATGTCCATGTTTGCTTGGGTGTTCAGGTTCGGCTTCTTCGGCCTTGGAACTCCGGACTTCCCCGGCGTGCTCCTCTTCATTCTGAGCTGCATCGTTTACGGTATTGCATTTGACTTCTTCAATATCTCCGGTTCCCTTTATGTAGAGCAGAAGACCGACACCTCCATCCGTTCCAGCGCTCAGGGCATCTTCATGCTCATGACCAACGGCCTTGGTGCAACCATTGGAACATTTGCCGCCGGTATGGTTGTAGATGCAACCGTAGGCAAGGGCATGCCTTGGTCTACCACATGGTACATCTTCGCAGCTTACGCTCTTGTAGTAGGTATCGCATTCATGTTCCTCTTCAAGAACCCCAACATCAAGGTTTCAGAAATCAAGCATTAGTACTATTTAGGCATCTCAGTTACCAGTTCCATCAAGTATAATCTGGTAGCTGTCAGCCTGTACTGAATATCGAAACACATGTAAGTTTGTACTCTACCGGAGTGGATTATTCCGGTAGAGTACATTGTATTAAAGCCCAGGGCAAGAAGGCTGGGCATAGGTACGGCAGAGATGCCGGCTTCCATAAATGAATTCAGGATACGGTAGTTCTTTTCAAGAATATGCTGTATCCTGACTTTTATTAGCCTGGGGCCGATGTGATGATTGTTGTGATACTTGTTCTTGCATGACCGACTGCAAAACTTCCTGTCCGGACGTCCGTATGACATCTGTCGCCCGCACTGCTTGCAGCTGGGTCTGTGCAACTCATATTCATCTAATAGTTTCATGCCTTTAATTTCGGGAAACCGGCTTGATCCGGCAATAGTTCAAAAGAAAAAAAGTCCAGATTTTTACAAATTTTAATATTCTTCATAAAATGACACTATCCCTGCCGGTAGTGTCATTTTTTATCGATTCTTAAACTTTAACAAAACTTTCATTAAGATTTGTAAATGTCATGTTTTGCACTGGTTTTCCTTCTTTCTTTGTACGCGAACCGCAAAGCTGCAGATTGCGGTGATGTTTAATTTTAATTCACATTATTATGGAACAATTCAATCGCGTAGAGCTACAAGGCATGGTTGGAAGCGTTAGGGTCACAAATTTTCCAGACTCTACGCTGGCCAATATTTCTGTAGCGACTAATTACGTCTCAAGGATGAGAGAAAGTCAGGCCACGGTAGAGACCACATGGTTTACAGTTCTGGCCAGGGTTGGCAAAGCCATGGATAAACCGGACTCCGTCAACAAGGGAGATGCGGTAAAGGTATTCGGGCGCCTGCGCTCGCGTACATATACAGATTCAGAGGGCATCGAGCGAATGACCTATGACCTGATTGCAAACAAAATAGAGAAGTTGGCAGAGTGAAACATTTGATTCTCACAGTGGCAGCCGTGGCGGCTGTATCAGGCTGCACCCATACAGGCAAGATAGACTTGCTTCGCAGCGGCAGCACATCTGCCACCATAACCCTTCCGGATGAAAGGCCGGCTCCTGAATTCGACAGCATAGAACAGTCTTTAAGCGATACGTTGCGTGTAAGGGATGTTCAAGGAAATGAGTTGTTATTAATGAATGCTGTAAAGGACGAGAACGGGGAAATGGTAGCTCATGACGAGATTCGTGCGGCGGTTGTCTCTGCGAGATTCAGAAACGTGGCAGAACGTGACGGCAAGGTGGACATCGCCTTTGATGTTACCGTGCCTGCAGCAATGACAGATTCGGACTGGATGCTGCGCTTCAAGCCGCTGCTAAGCGCCCCGGATGGCGTAAGGGAACTGGAGAACGTTCAGGTTACCGGAGCCAGATACAGGAAAAGGCAGCTGAAAGGCTACGAAAGGTATCAGAAATTCCTCAGCAGCATAATAACGGACAGCACTAGGTTCATTGACATGCGTCAGCTGGAGATCTTTCTTAAGCGTAATTTACCGCAGGTTTACAGGTTCAGGCGTGATTCCTCGGAAGTCAGCGAAGTTGAATTCATGTCGGCCTACGGCGTGTCAGAGCAGGAGGCAGTCCGCCATTACACCAGGAATTATCTTGTCCGTCGCAACAGGAAACGCATGGAAATGAAGGATAAAATGCGGGAGAAATACATCAAAATGCCCATCGGCATGGATGGATTAAGGATTGATACCGTCATAACCGATGGCTCTGGAGACATCGTCTACAGGTATGTTCAAACCATCGACGTCAACAGCCGGATGAAGAAGGTATCAGTAATCCTTAGCGGAGAAATATACCGGGATGACAAGCTATTGCTTGAGATCCCCGGAAGCAAGCCGCTGGACTTTTACATCAGCTCGCTTAGCACCCTCGCAGATGAAAGCCCGCACTACGTTTCCACCGTCGTTTACAGGAATGCCGAGGCCAACACGGCATGCTACATAGACTTTGCCCCCGGCAGCAGCGAGGTAGTGTCAACGCGGGAAAACAACTCAGAAGAGATTGACCGCATCAAACACAATCTAACTGAACTTCTGGAGAACGAGACTTATCTTATGGATTCCATAGTGATTACGGCCTCATGCTCCCCCGAAGGCAGTTACCGCACCAACACTACGCTTGCATCGGCCCGGGCGGAATCGGTAAAGAAATACTTCCGCGACTTCGTGGGACGCAAGGCCATCAGTTTCAAGACGGCAAGCCAGCCGGAGAACTGGCCCATGCTGGACAATCTTGTGGCACGGGATAGCCTGCTTACAACCGCAGAAAAGGCCGATTACCTGACGCTGTCCGGAACTAAAGACCCGGACGACAGGGAGGCGGCGATGAAGGCCAAGTCCTATTACTCACACCTTAGAAGTAATCTTTACCCACGGTTAAGGATAGTCAAATTCAACTTTTACCTGCATCGCAAAGGAATGATTAAGGATACCGTACACACAACTGTTCCTGACACCGTTTATGCAAACGGAGTTGCAGCGATAAAAGACAGAGACTATAAAAGGGCCATTGAACTGCTCAGACCGTACAAAGACTACAATACTGCAGTGGCTTACTGCTCTGCAGGTTACAATGCCAGCGCAAAAGAGATTCTTGAGTCACTTCGCAAAAGCGACAAGGTCCTTTATATGCTGGCTATTATCTACAGCAGGACGGGAAAGAAGCAGGAGGCGATTCAAAGTTACATCGACGCCTGCCGGCTTAACCCTTCTTTTATCAACAGAGGTAACCTTGATCCGGAAATATCATCCCTGGTCAAGGAATACTATCTGGAAGACTTGTTATTCAACAACTAAACCCTAAAAAATGAAACTAATATCACTTATAGCACCCGCTGCCGGTGCATTGATGCTCTTTACCGCATCGTGTAAAAAAGAAGCGTCCATCCCGGTAAGCGAGCAAGCAAACGACAAGGCAAACGTCTCATTGTCAATTGTTTCCGCGCCATCGACAAAGGCTGGGGAAACAGAGAGCAAGTTGAATTCCCTGGAAGTATTCATCTTTGATAACGGAGCCACATCCACGTCAAAAGGCTTCCTTGAAGCCTACAAAAAAGCAGCGGCGACAGACTTCCTGTCCGCCTCCAGCGCCAGCATGAACTTCAACGCCTCTACCGGATCAAAACACATTTACGTACTTGCCAACGCAATTGCAAGCATCGGGGAAACCGTAACTACAGAATCCCAACTGAAGGAAAAGATATCGGAGTTCAGCGATAACTCTGCTGATAATTTCATTATGGTGGGCGGAACGGAGGTAACCCTCACGTCCGAGCACAACAACGAGATTTCCCTCTCATGCAGGCGCATCGTGTCCAAAATCAGCTTCGGACACATCCAGGGAGCATTCGAATCCCCGGCAATGAGAAGCCTGAACTTTACCGTGAACAGGGTGTACCTGATGAATGTTCCCAAACGGGCGAAATTCATCAACGGAGACGCCCCGGATGTATTCGGAACCATCGGCACGACGGCATTTACGGAAGGCTCAAGCTATCCAAGCATTTTCCAGCCCGCAATAAAGGAAGGCACAACACTTTTCCCTTATTACAAGTTTGCCGATCCTTCTGCCAGCGGAACTGCGGCTGACGGCTATTATAACTGGTTTGACGCAAGCGCATTCAGCACTTCAGGCACAGTTACCCTTGACACAACCGCGGGTGCGATGACTACGGAAAACATCACTTCCGGCGTAGTTTATCCCGGCACTGGAACGGATCACAAGGTTACGCTGAACAAGAACTTCTATACCTATCCAAATCCTGCAATCCACAGTTCCGCAGACAATGTGGCAGACAACACCACAAAAGTCATCGTGGAAACCACACTGCATATTAACGGAGCGGACAAGAAGTACTACTACCCTATCAGTATTCCCTACACCCAGCCCAACTATTTCTATAACATTGAGAGTCTTACAATTAAGCGACTGGGATCTGACAATCCGTCCCTGCCGGTTTCAAAGGCTGTTTGTGAATTTACAATTACCGTGAGGGATTGGGATACAGGCAATATCGTAGGCCAGTTCAACAACCAGACCTCGGAAGGCGTATTTGAATTTTAGCCTTATGAAAAGCAAGACATTGTCTGCCCTGCTTGCCTTGGCCGCGCTTTCCTGCAGTGTCAAGGAAGATAGGGACGATTGTCCCTGCGTCCTTAGCATTTACCCGGACGGCAGCATGGAGCAGGGTATGTACAAAAGCATAAGTAACTCTTTCCTCATCTCCAACACGGATTCCGGCCAGCAATACTTCCAGGGATCGCTGGCAGGTGACAGCTTTGCCGGCGGCAAACCTTACAAAATAAGGCTTCCGAAATCCTCAGTAAACGTACACAGTGTCTTCGGGGTAAAAACAATGAGAAGCACGGGGTCGGCCCTGAGGATTGGTGAAGGTGCGCAGGCAGACAGTGTCTTTGTTTACAGCAGCCAAATAGACTGCATGGGAGAGTTTGCCGCAGATACTCTTCATCTGGCAAAGCAATGGTGTTCAATGCGAATTTCTTTCAAACAGAGCGATTCATGGCAGGTGGACGACTGTTCCCTGAAAGGCGGTTGGGACGGCTTTGACACAGGCACTCTGGCCGCCACTAAAGGCAGCTTTTTCTTTGAAGCGGAAAGGCTTAAGGAGAACAGCTATGCAGCGCGTATACCCCGCCAAGGAGATGATTCTCTGATACTTACGATATCTTACGATAACAATAGATTTACGCGGCAGTACCCTATTGGACAATACATCGCAGAAGCAAGGTATGACTGGGGCAAAAGGGAGCTGGACGACATTGTGGTGTTCATCGACCGTGCAGAAGTGCGGGTAGTAGTTGTAGTACCAACATGGGATAACGGAAACGATTATGGAGAACTGGAAATTTAGTTTGATGGCAGCGGCGCTTACGCTTGCAGCCTGCGCAGATCTTGAGCCCCCGGTAATAGGCTGGGGGCAACCGGAAACAGCAAATACAAAGTCCGTAGTGGCGCTAAGGACCGCTACCGGCCTGACCTCCCTGTCCGTGTGGATAATTACCAGTAAAGACACCACTTATATTTCCGCTCCCGGCAGCGGACTCATTGCAGAGTGCACCGCCGATGACGCCCGAATCCTGGCCACAGGAAATATTGACGGGCAAGACGGCTCGCTCCCGCCAAGGTGCGATACCGTTACCGCAAATCTAGCAAGGATGACAACTGGGCATATCGCTTGCTCTGCGACACTAAACCGGATCTTATTGCCAGGGGCCAACGAGCTGGAAATAGAAGTTCCCAGATCTATCTGCAAGATAAGCCTGGAAAAGGTGGAAAACCGCCTGACGGAGGGTGCCTATGCAGGAAAACCAATAAGGATAGAAAAGGTCTTCATAGTTAACGGAATAGGTAGATACCGGGTATTCGGTAACGGTAGCCAGCAAAGGGCTCCCACTGCCGGCCGATGGTGGTTCAATCCATCCGGAATAGCGGCAGACAGTTGGGAAAATACCGGCGCGGAAGGCTTCATGGGTGCCCCGGATATGAGTTATGCATCACTGGACCAAATTTTAGCATACGAAGAGTCGGCGACTTTGGATATAAACGTGTACACCTGTCCGAACAATACAGAAACCGACGCCTGGACCGGCTTGGATGAGGGGATCACCCCCGACACATGGACGCCCCGTAAGACAAGGATGGTGCTGCAATGCCTAATTGACGGGCACCGCTGCTACTATCCGCTAACCATAGACAACCTGATGGCCAATTGCCATTATATTGTCAGGAAGCTGGTTATCACACGCTATGGAACGGACTCCCCTGACCAGCCATACGATTTCGCTACCGGTACCGCAGCCATATCCCTTACAAACTGGGATGGCCTGCTGATTTCAGAAATAATATAAATTTTGCATTTATTCTAAAAAGCAGTACATTTGCAACGGGAAAGTCGTACACGACCAGCTCCCTCCAAACTCCCCCAGGGCCGGAAGGCAGCAAGGGTAGGAGGTCGTAGCGGTGCGATGTACTAAGCTTTCCCTTTTTTTGATTAAGCAGCATTCCATGGACAAGACAACGGAAAACGCCAAAATTAAGGTTTGCGTAGGCCTCTCCGGAGGTGTAGACTCCAGCGTTGCCGCCCTGCTGCTCAAAGAGCAGGGATACGACGTCTTTGCCATGTTCATGCAAAACTGGAATGACGCAGAAACCACTCTTCACGGTGACTGCGAATGGGAAGAAGACCGCTTTGTAGCAGAAATGGTCGCCCGCAAGATCGGTATCCCCTTCTACTTCATAGACCTTTCAAAAACCTACCGCAAAAGGGTTGTGGACTATATGTTCAGCGAATATGCAAAAGGCCGCACACCCAATCCGGACGTTCTTTGCAACAGGGAAATAAAGTTTGATGCGTTTCTGGCAGCAGCCAAAAACCTTGGCGCAGACATGGTAGCCACAGGCCACTACTGCCGCAAAGAAACCACTGTCGATAAGGACGGCAACACCGTTTACCGTCTTCTGGAAGGCACAGACCCCGGCAAGGACCAGAGTTACTTCCTTTGCCAGCTTAGTCAGGAACAGCTTTCGCAGGCCCTCTTCCCCATCGGCCATCTTATGAAAAGCGAGGTTAGGGAAATTGCCCGCAAGGCAGATTTGATGTCGGCAGACAAAAAGGATTCCCAGGGCATCTGCTTCATCGGTAAAGTAGACCTACCCACCTTCCTTAAGCAGCAGCTGGAGCCAAAAGAAGGCCAGTTGATAGAAGTCTTTGACGCATACTACTCCCAGAACGCCCAATACAAGTTCCTGGAAGAGACCATGGCTTCTGTCACGGAGGGAGGAAAGGCCCAAATGATTACAAGCTATATATCTGAGGATAAGGAACTTCCGGCATCGGCAGGAGCAAAACTCATCCCGGAAAAGATAGCCTCCCTGAGCGACGAAACCTTAATGAGACTAAGCCGCCCGGTAGACTACGATATAACTTTCCAGACAGAGACTTACCGCAGCGGCAAGCATCACGTAAAGAAAACCCGCTACAAAGAGAATCCGTTCGGACGCATCATCGGCACCCATGAGGGCTGCCAGTTCTACACCATCGGCCAAAGGAAGGGTCTTGGCGTAGGAGGGCACAAAGAACCGGTCTTCATCATTGAGACAGATCCCGTCAAAAATATAGTTTACGTGGGCGAAGGACATACTCATAAAGGCTTGTCCCGCAGTTGCTTACGCATTGCTCCGGAAGAGATTCACAAGCTTAGGCCGGACCTTCTTCCCGCCCCCGGAAGCATAGCCCGCTACGACGTCAGGATACGCTACCGCCAGCCGCTACAGAAGGCCTGGGCTGTAATGCGCCCCTGCGGGCTCTTCGTTATCTTTGACGCCGCCCAGAGAGGCATTACCCCCGGACAATTCGCCGCCTTGTATCTTGACGGAGAAATTATTGCCAGCGGCCCTATTTCAGACGAAAGAAATCAATAACAGCATATGTACAACTTTGACAAATTCGTAGACAGAAGAGGTTCAGGAGCCTATAAATACGACAGGCTTGACAGATACTTCGGTCGTACGGACCTTCAGCCCATGTGGGTTGCAGACATGGAATTCGAGACTCCGGACTTCATCACAGAGGCCCTTAAAGAAAGGCTGGAGCACCCTGTATTTGGTTACACAGTTACTCCGGATGCCTTTGCCACCAGCATCAAAAACTGGGAAAAGGAGCGCCACGGATGGGATATCGAGACGGACTGGGTCTGCTACATCCCCGGAATTGTCAAAGGCATAGGCATGGCTGTCCGTGCACTATTGGAAAAGGGAGACAAAGTAATCATCCAACCACCAGTTTACCATCCCTTCCGCCTGGTTCCGCAGGCCTGTGGCTTCGAGGTAGTGTACAATCCCCTGCTGCCCTGCGCCGACGGTGGCTATAAAATGGACCTGGAGGGCCTGGAAGCCCTAATCAAGGCCGATGATAAATGCAAACTCCTAGTGCTTTGCAATCCTCACAACCCTGTTGGAATAGTCTGGGACAAGGGCTCGTTGCAGCAGCTGGCAAGCATCTGCTGCAAATACGGGGTTACCGTGATATCGGACGAAATCCACTGCGACATGGCACTCTTCGGCCACAAACACATACCCTTTGCCAGCGTTAGCGAGGAAGCAGCCAAAATCAGCGTCACATTTGCCGCTCCGTCCAAGACATTCAATGTCGCAGGAATAGTAAGCTCCCACGCCATTGTACCGGACAAGGCACTTCGCGAGAAGTTCTTCGGCTGGATGGAAGCTTGCGAGCTCAACGAGCACGACATCTTTGCCCCCATCACCACGATAGCCGCCTTCACCAAGGGAGAGCCCTGGCGCAAAGAGCTGATTAAATACCTGGAGAATAATGTGTTAGCCGTAGAGGAATTCTGTAAGGAACGCCTCCCGGAAATTAAGCCTGTACGGCCTCAGGCATCCTTCCTTGTATGGCTGGATTGCCGTGGCCTTGGCCTAAGCCAGAAGGAACTTGTGCGCCTGTTCATAGAAGAGGCTCATCTTGCCCTTAACGATGGCCAGATGTTTGGGAAAGAGGGAATCGGCTATATGAGGTTCAACATAGGCGCGCCCAAGAGCTTCGTTCTGGAAGCCCTTGAAAAACTGGAGAAAGCCGTGATTAAATGCTGTCGAAGATAAACGGCAGCATATCGTCTACCTTTTCGAATTTCCAGATCTTATCCTTGCCGGTTAGTATTATACTCATCGGCTTGCGACCGATTTTCTGATATTCTGCCATAACCTGACGGCAGGCGCCGCAAGGCGTAGCGGGACTTTCACACAAGCCGAAGTCCGGGCCACCTGCAATAGCCATGCTTACCATAGCTACGCCGGGATAGGTTGCACCGGCGGCAAACATTGCCGTACGCTCTGCGCATAGGCCGGAAGGAGAAGCGGCATTTTCCTGGTTGGAGCCCTTTACAACAGTGCCGTCCTCCAAAAGAACGGCAGCGCCCACATTGAAGTGGGAATAAGGGGCATATGAAGATTTCTGGGCCTGACGCGCAGCTTGTATAAGCATACGGTCCTTTGCATCCAGTTCTTCTAGTGATGAATATTCCTTATAGTTTATTTCCAGTTTCTTGCCAATCATAAACTTATTAGTCTTTAGTGCTGATTCCAAATATAGCACTTATGACTGACAAAAACAAATTATTGCTCAATTTCTTCACCCTGGAGCCACTTGCAGGCAGCTTCTGCACAGTTAATTCCGTCCAGTGCCGATGACACTATGCCACCCGCATAACCGGCACCCTCGCCGCAGGGGTAAAGACCAGGCATCTGTTCGCACTGGAAGTTCTCCTTATTCCTGACAATCCTAATCGGAGAGGATGTCCTTGACTCTACGCCAAGAAGCAGGGCGTCGCGGGTATAGTAGCCACGCATTCCGTGCATATCAACGGTAGGAAATACCTCCTGAAGCCTCTCTGCCACATTTTTAGGAAGGAGTTCATGAAGCGGCGCAGACACTGTTCCGGGATGATATGAGCTCTCCGGAAGAGTCTCAGAAAGTTCCCCTTCACAGAAATCGGTCATCCTCTGGGCAGGTGCGGCAAAGGGATTGCCGCCCTTGTTGTGCTTGGCCACATAATCGTACATTGCACGCTCGGTATCCTGCTGGAAGTCCATCAGCGAGAAGGCACCCGCAGCACGATATTTCTCCGGTTCATCTCCGGGCTCTATGGAAACTACCACTCCGGCATTGGCCCACTTTGAATTACGGGCAGAATTGGACATACCGTTAAGTACGACTGTCTTATCCTCCGTAGAAGAAGGCACAAGAATACCACCGGGGCACATGCAGAAGGAATAGACACCCCTTTCTACCTGCTCTCCATCGGGTCCTTCGCCCATAACCTGCTCTACAAAACTGTACTCTGCAGCCGGCATTCCGGGCTCCCAGTTACCGCGATAACGGATACGGTTGATGAGCGACTGGGGATGCTCTACGCGCACACCCAGTGCAAAGCCCTTGGCCTCAAGCTCACAGCCTTTAGCCTGCAGCATTTCATATACGTCGCGGGCAGAATGACCTGTAGCAAGAATAACGGCAACAGCCTTGTAAACAACTGAACCCGAAGGAGTTATAGCCTTAACTTCAAAGACGCCATCGGCCATTTTGGCAACATCGGCAACCTTGTTTTCAAAATGATATTCACCTCCGTGGGCAAGCACGCATTTGCGGATATTCTCCACCACCTTGGGCAGTTTATCAGTGCCGATATGAGGATGGGCATCGACGAGGATTGACCTGTCGGCACCGAACTCCACCAGCTGATAAAGGACCTCGCGGATATCGCCGCGCTTAGAAGATCGGGTGAAAAGCTTTCCGTCAGAGAATGTACCTGCGCCGCCTTCTCCGTAGCAGTAATTTGAATCCGGATTAAGGACTCCGTCACGGCTCAGTACGGCAATATCCTTTTTACGTGAGTGGATGTCCTTTCCGCGCTCCAGGACCACCGGCTTAAGGCCAAGGTTAAGGAGTTTGAGCGCCGCAAACATTCCGGCAGGGCCACTACCTACGACAACTACCGCAGGAGCCTCTGTAACATCCTTATACTCAGGAATTTCATACTCTTTGTAATCTTCATTTGCAAGATAGGCTTCTACCTTGTAGACCATCTTGGCATCTCCGCGAGCATCGATTGATTTACGCACGATGCGGCAGGTGGCAGCCGCTCCGGCCATGGAAGGCTGGAATGACTTTGAAGGGTCGATTACGTTAATCACGGCGTTCCTGCGAAGGCGTAGTTCGGCTGCAGCCTTTACGCGGATGTCGTCTTGCCTGAGTTCACGCCCGAAGGGGCAGGATATATCGAAAGTTTTCATAATCAATTATTTAAGCCGATATTTCTAAAAATCGGACAGCCTTGAAACGGGGGCCACATCCAGCGGGGCACGCTCCCCTGCCAGGAATCTGAAGTAACCGGCGATAGCTATCATTGCGGCATTGTCCGTGGTGAATTTGAATTCCGGAAGATAGGTATTCCAGCCGCGCTTCTTGCCCTCAAGGGTTATCCTCTCGCGAAGTGCGCTGTTGGCAGAAACGCCGCCGCCTATTGCAATCTCCTTGATTCCGGTCTGCTTTGCAGCCTTTACTAGCTTATCCAGAAGTATATCGATCAGTGTCTTCTGGAATGAGGCGCAGATATCCTCCTTGTTCTTTTCCATGAAATCCGGGTCCTTTGCAATCTCGTCACGCACGAAGTACAGCAGAGAAGTCTTGACACCGCTGAAGCTGTAGTCCAGTCCTGGAATGTGCGGCTTAGAGAATTTGAAGCGTTCCGGATCACCCTGTTTTGCCAGTTTGTCAATAATAGGACCGCCCGGGTATCCCAAGCCCATCATCTTGGAACATTTATCGAAGGCCTCACCCACCGCATCGTCTATAGTCTGGCCCAGAATCTCGTATTCCGTAGGGCTTGACACCTTGACTATCTGGGAGTTACCTCCTGAAACCAGCAGGCACAGGAAAGGGAAGGACGGTTCACAGACAGGCTTGTCGTACTGCCTTACAAAGCCGGCCAGAATATGGCCCTGGAGGTGATTTACCATCACCATCGGCTTGTTAAGTGCAATAGAAAGTGTCTTTGCAAAGGATGTCCCGACCAGCAGTGAGCCCAAAAGACCGGGGCCGCGGGTAAATGCGATTGCGTCTATCTGGTCTGCCGTTACTCCGGCAAGTTCCAGGGCACGGCTTACTACCGGAACGATATTCTGTTCGTGTGCACGGGAAGCGAGTTCAGGGACGACTCCGCCGAAGTCCTTGTGCACGGCCTGGCTGGCAATGACGTTGGAAAGCAAATATGCATCCTTGACAACCGCTGCCGATGTATCATCGCAAGATGACTCTATTCCTAGAATAATATGGGACATATTTCAAAAGAACTGCTTTTTACGGGTGCAAATATACTAAATATCTATATAAAATGGTTATATTTGTAAATTGCATATGAAGCGCGCGCTAAAAATATCGGGTCTGGTAATCGCCATTATACTGACGGCGATTATCGCCTGCGGTGTACTGCTGATGTCGCCGCCGGTGCAGATGGCCATCGCCAGAAAAGCGCTTGATATACTTCAGGAAAAAATAGACGGCAAGATCTCTTTTTCCTCCCTTTCCATCAGGCCATTCGACGCCATTGTTGTCAACGACTTTACCCTGACGGACAACAATCCCCACTTCAGCCAGGACCTCCCTCATCTTGCAAAGGCGGATACGGTTATCAGCGCCAGGAATCTTAGCGTGTCCTTCAACGCCTTCAGCATGCTCTTCGGAGAACCCGCTAAGGTTAAGGACCTGCGTATAAAAGACGGACAGTTCTTCCTGGTGAACGAGCCCGACGGCAACAATATCAAACGAATCTTCTCCAAGAACAAAAAGAAGAAGAAAAAAGAGCCGATGAAGATTCCGGACATTGAATTCTTCAGGGCCGACTACGTGTGCATAGAGGGCTTCCGATACAGGATGATCAACTACAAGAACCCTAAGCCCCACAGGGACAGAGCCATGAACTGGACAGACCTGGATTTGCAGGATATCAAGCTGATAGCCAGGAATGTAAGCCTTAAGGGTATCGTCACAGAGGGCACCGTAGAGCATTTGGAAGCCAGGGAAAAGAGCGGCTACAAAGTCAATCACATAAGCGGCAAGGCAAGGGTTTACAACAAGCAGGTAACGGTAGAGAACCTGGTTATGCAAGACCTTTGGAGCGACATCCGCATACCGTCTTACAAGATGAGCTATGATAACGGAGTCCCTTCGCTAAGCCATTTTTTGGAGGAAGTACGCATCCAGGCCGATATCAAGGACTCCCGCGTAAATATGGAGAGCGTTGCCTATTTTGCACCCAACCTGCATAAGATGGACATCGTCGCCATCATAGAGGATGCCAGCATCGACGGATACATCAACGACCTTAAGGTACACCACTTCCGCTTCCATACGCCTGACGGAGCAGTCAAGGGTACGACTAGCGGAGAAATCATCGGCATACCCAACACCTTGATAATGACCACCAACTTTGATGTCGATGGCATTTCGTTTACGCCGCAGGGCATAGACAAGTTTGTCAAAGGATGGGCACCGGGAGTTAAGTTTGACTTTGCCCGCTTCTCCGCCGGCGACAGGATGACCTTTAAGGGAAAGATCCGCGGCCCGCTTAACAACGCCAAGATAAACGGCACCCTTACGGCCGATGATGGCGGTAAGGTGCATACCAACCTTCAGTTCGGGCACATGCTTGAAGGCCAGGGTATTATAAATATCGACGGAAACGTAGAAACCCACGAATTCAACGCAGGTGCGCTGGCCGGAACCACGGCACTGGGTCCCTGCACTATGCACGGAGGCTTCAAGACAAGAATTGGCGGCAGCACGGGTATATCGGTAAAACTGGATTCCCTCAAAATCGACCACCTGCGCGCACTGGACTACGATTACAAAGACCTTGTGGCGGCCGGAACATATAGCGGAAACGCCTTTGACGGCACTATATTCTGCAACGACCCCAACCTGAACTTCATGTTCAACGGACTGTTCACCCTGTCCAACAGGACGGGAGACGGAGCCTACAAGTTTGTAGCTGAACTTGCTTATGCCAACCTGAACGCCCTCAACATAGACAAGCGCGGCAGGTCAGAGCTAAGCATGCGCACAACCGCCAACTTCAAGACCCTTACCGGCGGCGATATCCTTGGCAACATCCTTATAAGCAATCTTGTTCTGACAGATAATGACGGACGCCACAATATTGGCGACATTTCCATCAACTCTTACATGAAAGAGGGAGTCAATAAGATTAATCTGGATTCCAAATTCGCCACGGCAAAATACAGCGGAACCGGCTTTCTGGACAGCTTTGCCCCGGATCTTATTGCGCTTAGCGCCGGCAGGGAATTACCCTCCATCTTTGCAAAGAAACCTGCGGACTGGACGGGCAACACCTATTCCCTGGACTTTGAGGCAATCGACACAAAGGATGTTCTCTCCTTCATAGCCCCTGGTATTTGGGTGGCCGATGGTACCAAGCTTTGCCTGAATGTAAACAAAGAAGGAGTGCTTAACGGCCGAGTCACTTCTCAGAGGCTCGCCATTAAGGATAAATACCTGAGAGACATCGATTTAAAGATAAGCAACGCCTCCGGCAAACTGGAGGGCGACCTTTACGCGGAAGAGCTTAAACTGGCTGCGATAAAGGCCCTGGACAACAAGCTTGCCCTGGTAGCATCGGACGATAAGATAAACGTAGATTACTCTTACGACAACAAATCTGAGCAGGCCAACAAGGGCAGCCTGTCAATTGGCGGAAATCTTTTCCGCGAAGACGGCGCCATCGGCATCAAAGCCTCCCTTCTGCCTTCCCAGATTATGATGAACGACGCCCTGTGGACACTTGAATCTACACCGGTTAATGTTTCAAAGCGCGGAATCAGCCTTGAGAAACTGTCGGCGAAGAGTACCGGACAAAGCCTTATAATAGAGGGAGGCCTGTCTTCTTCCAGGACCGATACCCTGCGCTTTACCATGGATAACTTCAACATGGCAGCGTTGACGCCGTTCATGGGCGGTGTACTGCAGGCCGGCGGAAATGCCACCGGTCATGCCTATGTACTGTCCCCCACTACCGGCACTCCGGCCATCCTGGCCAACATGAAGATTGAGGATGCAAGCCTGGGTGGAGAAAAACTGGGTACCATCAAGATAGGATCCATGTGGGACGAAGAGCGAAAGGGCTACAAGGCCATCTGCCGCGGCCAGCTGGACAGCACCAGGACCATAGATTTCAGAGGCTTCCTCAGCCCGTCACAGAAGACCTTCAACGGAACTCTGGAGCTTGACCGCTTCAGCATCGGCTGCTTCCGCTCGCCCCTTGAATCGGTATTCAGCGACTTCGGCGGCTATCTGTCAGGCCATGTAATTGCAAACGGCACCTTCGGCGGTGGAATAGACATCCACAGCGAAGGCCTCCATATCGATGACGGCAAGATTCGTATTGCCTTCACCAACGTTTTGTACAATGTTGACGGCGGCATCAGCCTCACTTCCGATGGTGTCAGATTCGACAGTGTAGACGTCCGTGACAAGGACGGGGCAAAGGGCCGGGTTGCTGGCGGCATCGGCTGGAAGAACTTCAAAGACTTCCTTGTAGACATCGATCTGGACATCGACAAAATGCGTGTCCTGGATCTGGAAGAGAATATGAATCCCGCCTTCTACGGCAGTATATCCGCCAGCGGAAAGGCTTCGCTGGAGGGGCCCTTCGATGCAATCCTTCTCAAGGCTGATGCGCAGACAGTTGGCAACGGAGAGCTTCATATCCCTATGAATGCCTCGGGCGGAATGGCTCGCAGCGACCTTCTGGTCTTCAAGGCTCCGGAGCCGGAGAAGAAGCCCGACTTGTACGAGGAAATGCTGCTTAAGAACAAGATTAAGGAGAAGAAAGTCAATCGCTTTGCAACAGAGATTTCTGTGGTGGCCCACCCTGGCATAGAGGCCGTGATAGAGGTTGACAAGGCCTCTGGGAACGTACTCAAAGGCCATGGAAACGGAAAAATCCAGCTGGAAGTTCAGCCGGCCACCGGTATCCTTAACCTTGGCGGAAACTTTACCGTAACGGATGGAACCTATCATTTTGCAGCCCTTGGTATAGCAAAGAGAGACTTTACCATAATGAACGGAGGTACGGTCAAGTTCGCCGGAGACGTAATGGAGACCGACCTGAACATCAGGGCCATGTACCGCACCAAGACCTCTCTTGCGACCCTGCTTTCAGATACTACAAGTACTGCATCCCGCCGCTGGGTAGAGTGCGGTATCAATATTACCGACAAGATAAAGTCGCCGCGAATTGAGTTTACCATCGATGTTCCGGATATAGACCCTACCACTGCGGCCAGGGTAGAGAGCGCCCTCAACACAGAGGACAAGATGCAGAAGCAATTCCTGTCCCTGCTTATTTCCGGCGGCTTCCTGCCCGATGAACCTTCCGGCGTGGTCAACAATTCCAGCATGCTTGGTACCACCGTGGCGGATATCATGGCCAGCCAGCTATCCAGCGTGCTGCAAAAACTGGATATACCAATAGACTTAGGTCTTGACTATCAACAGAATACAAGTGGAGCGGACATCTTTGAGGTGGCCGTATCCACGCAGCTGTTCAACAACAGGATAAGCATAAACGGAACCTTCGGCAACAGGCAGAACAGCGCTACGTCACATCAGGACGTAGTGGGTGACCTTGACGCAGAAATCAAACTTACCAGGAACGGCAGTATTCGAGCAACGGCCTTCCACCGTACAGCAGACCAGTATACCAACTATCTTGACAACCTTAAGCGCAGCGGTGTAGGTCTGTCATTCCAGACAGAATTCAACACCATAGGAGAACTCTTCCACGGATTGTTCCCCTGGCTGTTCAAGAACGCAATCAAGAACGAGGACATACTGATAGAGGAAGAAGAGGAAGAAAGAACAGTTATTATTATCGAAGAGGATGACTGAAAAAGGTAAATTATATTTGATTCCAACCCCGCTTGGAGACTACGATCCGGCTTTGGTACTGCCTGCGCCGGTATTCGAGGTTATTTCCGGGCTCAAGACCTTCGTGGTAGAAGAAGTGCGCACTGCACGCCGCTTCCTGTCCGCTGCTGGTCTGAAGGGACACATCGGGGAACTGGAGTTCCATGAGCTTAACGAGCATACGGCCCCGGCAGAGGTGGACGCTTTTGCAAAACTTTTTGCGGATGGCAACAACGTGGGTCTGCTCTCAGAGGCCGGACTTCCGGCAGTGGCCGACCCTGGCGCACTTCTGGTTGCCCTTTGCCACCGCGAAGGCATAGAAGTAGTGCCCCTTACAGGGCCTTCTTCGCTTATGATGGCGCTGATGGCGTCGGGGCTCAACGGTCAGAGTTTCGCTTTCAACGGCTATCTTCCGGTCAAGCCGGAAGAGAGGCGCAACGCGCTTAAGACCTTGGAGAAAAGGTCTTCCCAGCTGCGCCAGAGCCAGATTTTCATTGAGACTCCCTATCGCAACGATTCCCTTTTGGCAGACATTCTTGCAAGTTGCGGCGGTCGTACCAAGGTATGTGTTGCGGCCGATATCACCCTGGAATCGGCATATATCAAGACCCGGACGGTAGAGCAGTGGAAGCGGGAGGTCCCTGTTATTGGCAAGAGGCCTTGTGTGTTTATTATTTTGGCTTAGGATTATGAAGATAGCACTTCTTACACTTGGTTGTAAACTGAATTACGCCGAGACTTCTACATACGAGCGCGGCTTCAAGGCGGCTGGTCTGGAGGTCACCGATTGGCGTGATACCGGGGCCGATATCTACCTTATTAACACTTGTAGCGTTACCCAGCACTCCGACAATAAGTGCCGCAATATTATCCGCAAGTGTCACAGGACCAGTCCTGATGCTGCTATTGTGGTTACGGGGTGTTATGCGCAGTTGCGTCGCCAGGAGGTGGAGGCTATTGAGGGCGTGCGGCTTGTTTTTGGGGCGGATCAGAAAAAGCAGGTGGTCCCGGAGACCCTTGCAATGCTGGGAGCAGGCAGTCCCCTCAAAAGCCAAAATATTATGGCCGATGGCGTTTTGCCCGCATATAGCAGCGGGGAAAGGACGAGGTCGTTCTTGAAGGTGCAGGATGGTTGCGACAATTTCTGTGCGTATTGCACTGTGCCTTTCGCCCGCGGAAGAAGCCGCAATATCCCTATTTGCGAGCTGGTAAAGCAGGCGGAGAGTATTGCAGAGCAAGGTATTAAGGAGGTTGTGCTTACCGGAGTCAATACCGGAGACTTCGGGCGGACTACCGGAGAGTCTTTCCTTGATCTGCTAAAGGCGCTGAACGCGGTAAAAGGCATAGAGAGATACAGGATATCGTCTATTGAGCCGAACCTGATTACTGAGGAGATTGTAGACTGGATAGCATCCGGGACCAAGTTCCTCCCCCACTTCCATATTCCCCTTCAGGTTGGTTGCGACAGGCTTCTTAAAGCTGTTGGCCGTAAATACGACACTACCCTCTTCGCTTCGCGAATTGATTATATCCGCAGCAAGATGGGGCCTTATATTTTCTTTGGAATCGACGTTATCGTAGGTTTACCCGGAGAGAGCGAGGAGGATTTCCAGCAGACATATAACTTCCTGAAAGACAGGATTAAACCAGCCTTTATACACATATTCCCCTACTCCAAGAGGCCGGGAACCAGAGCGGCGCTCATGCCCGACCAGGTTCAGGACAGCATTAAGACAGAGAGGGTAAAGAGACTGGAAGAGCTGTGCGACTCCCTGCACGCCGCATTCACGGAGTCCTGCAAGGGACTAACGGAGGATGTGCTTTGGGAGGGCGCAGAAAAAGGCGGCAAGATGGCCGGATATACCGGCAACTACTTACGCGTAGAACGGCCGTTCGATGCAGCCAAAATAGGAACGATTGAAAGGATTACATTATAATGCAGGCTAAACTCACATTCCTTGGAACAGGTACTTCATTGGGCGTGCCCATTGTGGGCTGCGACTGTCCCAAGTGCACATCGGCAGACCCTAAGGACAAGCGCTTCAGGGCATCGGCCTATGTAGAATACGGAGGGTTGAGGATTCTTATCGATGCGGGCCCTGATTTCAGGGACCAGCTACTGCGTGCAGGCCTTTGCAACATGGATGCAATACTGCTTACCCACAACCATAAGGATCATACCGGAGGCATCGACGATGTCCGTGCCCTCAACTACATCGGCAAGCAGGCTGTGGCTATATGGTGCGAAGCCTCTGTATACGAGTCGCTTAAGAATTCATACGGATATATTTTCTCAAAGGTCAAGTATCCCGGAGCGCCGGAGGTCAACATCCATATAATTGATGATCAGCCGTTTGTAATGTATCCCGACCATGCCGGAAAGGTTCTGGAATGGGTTCGCGACGTTGGCTACAGATATCGTCTGCCGGATGGTTCACTGGTTCAGACAGGAGAGCCGGAGGCTATAGCAGAGAAGGTTGACGACCCGGATTATACCTGCCTGTGCAAGGGATCCAAGGGCGACGGAATGGAGATTATCCCCATCCGCGGCCTACACGACAAGATGCCGGTACTTGGCTTCCGCTTTGGCCAGATTGCCTATATTACCGATATGAGTTTGATTCCGGAGTCGGAGTTTGCAAAACTGAGAGGGCTAAAGCATGTGACGCTGAATACCGTCAGCTACAGGCCCCACCATTCCCATTTTTCCCTTGACGAGGCCCTTTCACTAGCAGACCGCATCGGGGCGGAGAATACATGGCTTACCCACCTTAGCCATACCTTCCCCTGCCACGAAGAGTTTGAACGGGACCTTGCCGTACTGTGCAAGGAGCGCAATATCCACTCCTGCGTAAGACCGGCATACGATGGATTGACAATAGTATAAACCAAGTTATATGAAAAAATTATTGATCCTTTGCGCAGCAGCATTCCTAACGCTTGGCGCAGCAAATGCTCAGGAGAGCAGAAACAAAGTTCACGATCTCTTCCTTAACGAGATTATTTACGGTCACGAACAGAAGGAAGAAAAGTTGTCCACAGGCGAGGTCGTAGAAAAGGTACTGGAAACATTGGCTACCGGTGCCAATACCGTACAGGAAACGGCTCATTATGACGAGGTCAAGAATGGCGTTATCGTAGGCCTTTCAAACGCAAAGCGCTTTAACCTGAATGACCGCGATGTCACCCCTGCAGACACCCTTGATCCGGAAAACCGCCTTGTAGACATCTTCGTCAGCAGCCTTACCAGCGAGTCCAAGATAGAAACCTACGGAAAAGGCAAGGATAAGAGAACCTATACCCATTACACAGTAAGGCTGGAGGTACTCCTTACCCTCAAGGATGTTGTGACAGGACAGATCAAACTTACCAAGAACTTCTCTGAGTATGCCACTGGTTCATCTTCATATAGCACAAAGGAAAAAGTCATTTACAACGCTATCGGGTATCTGTCAAAGGATATTACGAAATTCATGAACAAACTTACCCCCTTCAATGCAACCATCCTGGAAGGTGGAAAGTTCAAGAAAGACAAGCAGCAGGAAGTTTACATCGACTTCGGTCTGTCAGAGGGTGCAGAAAAAGGTATGCAGTTTGACGTTTACTCTGTTCGCATTATTGCAGGCAGGGAGGCTAAGAACAAGGTTGGCAAGATCAAGATCATCGACGTACAGGGTGACGAGATCAGCCTTTGCAAAGTAACCTCCGGAGAGAAAGAAATCAAAGCTGCCCTGGACGCAGGCATTGAACTGACACTGGTCAGCAAAGAATAACCGATTAATCTATCGGATTGGGAACGAGCCCTTCGTCAATCAGTCGGCGGAGGGCTTTTGTCCACTCCAGCTCTGCGTAGCGGGACGGAAGGCCCATATGCTGCCTGATATCGGCCAAAGTATACCGCCCGCCTTTTTCATCAATGAAAGACTTGAGCTCCGCCTCCATCTCCACCTGAGAAGGGCCGGCCGGATGGCGGCGGCAAACGTCGCAAATGCCGCAGGCAGGAGCATCCGTCTGGCCAAAATAAGCCAGCAACTTGCGCGAGCGGCAAGTCTCCTCATCCCTCACATAATCCTCCATCGCAACGCACCTGGCATGATAACTATCCTTAAGCTGCTTGTAACGCATAGGAGAAAGAGCAACATTACCTGGCTCCAGGCGGGGATGCGCAATAGTCAGGATATCTGCCCTATCCTGTGGAATGTAATTGATTACGTGCATTACGGACAATTTGTACAACATCTGATGGAACTGAGCGGTACCCATTCCAAGCCTGCTGCAAATATAATCCTCTTCAATCGGGACAGACCAGGAGAAAATGCCCTCGTAACGACGCATCAGAATCTCCATAAGCTGCAGGGCCTGCGGATCTTCGTAATCAATGTCGTA
Source organism: uncultured Prevotellaceae bacterium (assembly GCA_947166905.1). Classification (GTDB taxonomy): domain Bacteria; phylum Bacteroidota; class Bacteroidia; order Bacteroidales; family UBA932; genus Cryptobacteroides. The sequence goes on from CAMVFZ010000001.1 coordinate 222,852, forward strand.
TAGTTCCTGGCGCGAAGCCCTTATTTTTACCCTGAGCTCCACTTCCATGTCTTCCGTAAGCGTCCAGTGCCCCTCACGCTCTATATATTTAATGGCATAGTAAGCTTCCTGACGGCCAAGAGAAAAGTGCTTGCAGAACTCCTCAAGATTGAATTTCAGCATCCTCCCCTCTCCCGCGCCATAAGGAATCTCGTAGAAGGCATGGACCTTCTGGTAAATATCGGCCACATAATCCACCGGAGGGAAACTCACTTTTTCCAACTGACGCAGGCGCTGAAGGTCGGTAGAATTCCACAGCTGAACAGCATAGGACGTCTTACCGTCACGGCCCGCACGTCCCGCTTCCTGGAAATAGGCCTCAGGGCTATCCGGAAGATCCAGATGCACTACAAAACGCACATCCGGCTTGTCTATTCCCATGCCGAAGGCATTTGTACACACCATCACACGAACCTTGTCCCGACGCCAGGCTTCCTGACGATCCGCCCGCATCTGATGGCCCAGTCCCGCATGGTAGAATGATGCCGATATCCCATTGGCGGTAAGCATGGCCGCGATTTCCTCTGTCTTGGCCCTGTTCCGCACATATACGATTCCCGTCCCGGGCACTCCGTTGCAAACAGCCAGTAGCTGACCCAGTTTGTCATCGGCACGACGGACAATATAACAAAGGTTGGGACGGGCAAAACTACTGCCGATGATATTCTCTTTCCTGAAGCCCAGGCGTGCCATGATGTCCCTTGCCACGGAGGGAGTGGCAGTTGCCGTGAGCGCTATGACCGGCGCATCCACAACCTTACGGACCTCTCCGATTTTAAGGTAATCCGGGCGGAAGTCATATCCCCATTGGCTGATGCAATGGGCCTCATCCACCACTATATAGCTGACATTCATCTGCGGCAGATAACTCTGGAAGAGGAAGGTCGACAAGCGCTCCGGAGATATATAAAGGAACTTGAAGTCTCCGTAGCAGGCATTGTTAAGTATTGTATCCACTTCTTGCCTTCCCATGCCCGCGTGAATCGCCAAGGCCTTGATGCCTCTGTCCTGCAGGGTACGCACCTGATCTTTCATCAGCGCGATAAGTGGCGTAATGACAATGGCTATGCCGTCTTTCATCAGAGCCGGCACCTGGAAGCACACGGATTTTCCTCCGCCGGTAGGGAGAAGGGCAAGGGTATCGCGGCCGGCAACGGCAGACTCTATGATTTCCTGCTGCCTGGATCGGAAGCTGTCATACCCCCAATATTCCTTAAGTACCTCAAGTGCTGTCATAAAAAATTGTAATGTCCGGATAAATAATTGTTATAAAACATTTTAGCTCCGGAAAATTTGGGGCATAGCACAAAAATTGCAGTACAAATTTAAAAAAAATACTATAGAAATCCGTGTTTTTGTGTAATTTTGCAGGATAGAAAAGTCAAACTAAAAAATATAAAAAAACTATGCCTAAATTCGATTTGAGCAAGTATGGTATCAAAGGTGTAAAGGAAGTTCTTTACAACCCTACCTACGAGGTTCTTTACAACGAGGAAACCAAACCCGGTCTTGAGGGTTATGACAAAGGTCAGGTTACCGAACTTGGTGCTATCAACGTAATGACCGGTATCTACACCGGACGTTCTCCTAAGGACAAATACATCGTTTACGATCAGACCACCAAGGAAGGCAAACCCGGAGAGATCTGGTGGGACACCGAAGGCTATCACAACGATAACCACAAAATGTCTGTAAAGACCTGGAAGGCAGTCAAGAAGCTTGCTCAGCAGCAGCTTAGCGGCAAACGCCTCTTTGTTGTTGACGGTTTCTGCGGAACTCACGCAGACACCCGCATGAAGGTTCGCTTCATTATGGAGGTAGCATGGCAGGCACACTTCGTTACCAACATGTTCATCCGTCCTCAGAACCAGAAAGAGTTCGACCAGGAGCCTGACTTCGTAGTATACTGCGCAGCTAAGGCTAAGGTTGACAACTATGCAGAGCTTGGTCTTCGTAGCGAGACCTGCGTTGCATTCAACGTTACTTCACGCGAGCAGGTTATCCTTAACACCTGGTACGGTGGTGAGATGAAGAAGGGTATGTTCTCTATGATGAACTACTATCTTCCTCTTAAGGGCATCGCAGCTATGCACTGCTCTGCCAATACCGATATGAACGGTGAGAACACCGCTATCTTCTTCGGTCTTTCAGGTACAGGTAAGACCACCCTTTCTACCGATCCTAAGCGTCTCCTTATCGGTGACGACGAGCACGGTTGGGACAACAAGGGTGTGTTCAACTTCGAAGGTGGTTGCTACGCAAAGGTTATCAAGCTTGACAAAGAGTCAGAGCCCGATATCTACAACGCTATCCGCCGCGACGCTCTCCTTGAGAACGTTACCGTTGATGCAAAAGGTGTTATCGACTTCAACGACAAGAGCGTAACTGAGAACACCCGCGTTTCTTACCCTATCTATCACATCAACAACATCGTACGTCCTCTCAGCCACGGTCCCGCAGCTAAGCAGGTTATCTTCCTCAGCGCAGATGCATTCGGTGTTCTTCCTCCGGTATCCATCCTTGATCCTGAGCAGACCAAGTACTACTTCCTTAGCGGCTTCACCGCTAAGCTTGCAGGTACAGAGCGCGGTATTACCGAGCCTACTCCTACCTTCAGCGCTTGCTTCGGCCAGGCTTTCCTTGAGCTTCACCCTACCAAGTATGCAGAGGAGCTGGTTAAGAAGATGAAGAAGAGTGGTGCTAAGGCATACCTCGTAAACACTGGCTGGAACGGTACTGGCAAGCGTATCTCTATCCGTGATACCCGCGGTATCATCGACGCTATCCTCAACCACAGCATCGATGCTGCTCCCACCAAGAAGATTCCTTTCTTCAACTTCGTAGTTCCTACCAAGCTCGAAGGTGTTGATACTGGTATCCTTGATCCTCGCGACACTTACAAGAATGCCGCAGAGTGGGAAGAGAAGGCTAAAGACCTTGCAAGCCGCTTCATCAAGAACTTCCACAAGTACGAGTCCAACAAGGCTGGTAAGGCCCTCGTTAAGGCTGGTCCTCAGCTCTAGGATTCTTACTTCCTACAATTAAGAAGGGAGTGACCTGAGTCAATCTGACTTTTGGTCACTCTCTTTTTATTGTACTAATTAGGAGATAGCGGAGGAACAGGCACTCCGCTATCGGCCTTGTTACTTCAAAGCGTCGATTACGGAACGATTGGCTTTATGAAGGCGGTCGATGGGGAGCTTGGGAATACGGTCATAAGTCATAAGGCCGTTGACCTCAATCTCAACATCAGTAGTCTGCGTATAAACAGCTGCAGAAACACCCTCGCTGACGGTTCCAGCCAGCTGGGCGGCAAACTCCTCGTACTTGGCTATAACCTCATCGGCAGTCTGGAAGCCGATGTAACCCCAGTTGCGGTCCGGCTGCCACAGATGCCCCTGAACCGGCAAGCCAAGGCCGCCGTATTCGCCAAGAACATCTATCTGCCGGCCGTCGCTGCGAAGCTTCATCACAGGCTCAGGATAATTATGGCTATCCAGGATATCGCCGCAAAGTCTGTGGCTGCCACCGGAAGCAGAATTAACCAGACGAGTCGGATCAAGACTCTTTGTATACTCCGCCACCTTCTCTGTATCGAACTGACTCCAGGCCTCGTTGAAAGGCACCCACACCACGATTGAAGGGAAGCATTTACGCTGGCCGATAATCTCTGTCCACTCTTTATAGTAAGTCTCTTTTGCCGATTCCGTAAGCGGATAATCATAACCCTCGCCATAAGCGTACATGCCCCACTGGGCAGGCTTGCCACCCTTGTTGGCCGTAAGCGAAGGCATATCCTGCCATACAAGTATACCAAGGCGGTCACACCAGGTGTACCAGCGCTCAGGCTCAACCTTGATATGCTTTCGAATCATATTGAAGCCGAACTCCTTTGTCTTTTCAAGGTCGAAGCGTAGAGCCTCGTCAGTAGGAGCCGTGTACAAGCCGTCAGGCCACCAGCCCTGGTCCAGAGGGCCGAACTGGAACAGCGGCTTGCCGTTCAGGCCAAGGCGTTTAAAGCCTTTATCATCGATGGCCTCTGATACCGTGCGCATGGCAAGATAACCATGTACCTTGTCCAGTTCCTGGTCATTATCGTCATACGCAACAAGCTCAAGGGCATATAGATACGGGCTGTCAGGGCTCCAAAGTTTAGCATCGGGAAGTTGTACGAAAGCTTGGTCGCCAACCCTGATATCGGCACTGGAAACCAGGTCTCCCATAGGATCAGACTCGCTGTTGTAACCGACTCCGCCCTGATACACGTTCACTGTTATATAGCCGCCTGCATCAAACACTTCCGGGGCATCCACAGTCACTGAGGCAAAGCCAAGGGAGGAATCCGCAAGGGCATAATATGAGTTGATTCGTTTAGCCGGAACGGGCTCCAGCCATACGCTCTGCCAGATGCCGGAAACGGCCGTATACCATATTCCATGGGGCTTCAGCACCTGCTTGCCACGGGGCTGCTCGCCATTATTGGTACCATCTTCAACCCTTACTGTTAGTTCATTCTGCCCGGGCTTAAGAAGGGATGTAATGTCATAGCTAAAGCTGGTGTATCCACCGGTATGGGTACCTGCCTCCTGTCCGTTCACATAGACTGTGGACTTCCAGTCAACAGCTCCAAAGTGAAGTAGGACTCGCTCCCCTTCCGGAGCCGTGAAGGTCTTGCGATACCAAAGCACATCGTCCGGAGTAAGGGTTTTGCCAACGCCGGACAAGGCTGATTCAAGGCAGAAGGGAACCAGAATCTTACCGTCTGCGTACTGGGGGAACTGACCGTACTCTGCAATTCTTGGCATTATTGCATAGTCCCACAGGCCGTTCAGGCTGGCCCAGGCACAATCCCTGACCATAATAGGACGCGGGTATTCAGGATGGGCATTCTCAGGGGTAACATCTGCGGCCCACTGAGTCTTAATACGGTCCCCGGCAGGAGCCCATTCAGGCTCAACTCCAAAGCGATAAACTGCTGTGTGTGAGTACTTTTCGCCTGCCTTAAGAATTACAGAAGGGAAGTTTTCATGGTTCACTGCATCAGGCCATTTCTGAGTTTCCAGTACAACGGCGCAGCGACGGCTGAAAGGCTTACCCAATTTACCGCAGTCCTTTCCGTCAAAGAAGTTTCCGCTGTAGAACTGAAGGCCAGGCTGGTCTGTCAGCACCTCTACGTAACGTCCTGTAACATGGTCTGTTACGCGTGCAGCAAATTCAAGGCTGTCGGCAGTCTTACGGTCCAGACACCAGTTGTGGTCATAACCATTGCCGTTCTGGAGCTGATAGTTGGGCTCATTTATAAACTGGCCGATAGCATGGCCCCTGCGAAAGTCGAACGGCGTACCGTCAACGGACTCAACCTCACCGGTTGGTATCGACAGGTTGTTAATGGGCAAGTATGCCGATGCTGCTATCTGCAACTCGTATTCTTCTATGCTTGTTTCAGTATCGCCGCGAAGATTAAAAAACGGATGATGGGCCATATTAACAGGAGTATCCTTATCAGACTCGGCCCCCATCACAACCTTTAGGGAAGCATCGGCAAGAAGCTGATATTCAATGGTGTAAGCGGTGTTGCCAGGGAAGCCGTCTTCTCCGTCTTTCCACCCCAGCGACAGGCGGATTGTGGAGTCTGTCACGGACACGACGTCCCAGGCCCGCATATCCAGGCCTTTGAAACCGCCATGGAGGGTCTGCACGAAGTTGTTGTTGACATCGGTATGATATTCAACTCCGTTAAGGGTATAGGTTGCATTGGCGATACGATTGGCGACGGGGCCTACAGTCGACCCCAGAAAGCGTTCGCCGGCGTATGGATGTTGATAGGAGTCCAGGCTGTCGCGGCCAAGAACGATGTCGGCCAGATTGCCGTCACGGTCAGGGGTATAAAGGCTGACTACTCTTGCGCCGAAGTTTGTAATCTGCGCTGTTACGCCTCCGTTACTAAGCGTGTACAGTCCAATTTGCACACCATCAACCTCTCCTTTGAACGCCTCTTCCGACACCATACGCAGTCCCCCACCGCCACATCCTGCCATCACCACTGCCACAAACATCCATAATACCCTTTTCATAGCTGTTGATATATTTATTAGACAGTTATTGTTTTAGACAAAGCAATTGTTAGTCAGAGAGGCGTGGACTTTTACAAAGCATAAGAAAAACCTTTGACCTTATCCCACTCACCACGAGTAAAATCAGGAACCTCTACCGGCGCACAGCCATTCTCAATAGAAATCCTGGAAAGCTCGCTCAAGCAACACCACTCCGCAAGATCATAAACATCCATATCAAGTGGCAAACCCCTCTGAAGGCAATAAATCAAACGATAATCCATAATGAAATCCATTCCACCATGACCACCAACCTTCTTTGCCACATCTTCAAGCTCCTGAGTAAGAATAGGAGAACTGTACTGCGCCTGAAGAGCCTTGGCATCATCGCCCATAATCAGGGTCTCATTGCCGATGGAATTGGCATCAGCCTCCAGCTTCTCCCGCAGACAGAACACATTCACAGGATACTTGGCAGCGTAGCCCTCTGTTCCGACAAGCTGATACATACGGCTATACGGCCTGGGAGTAAGGACATCGTGCTGAATAAGCATGGTCTTACCCTTGGCGGTACGGATCTGGGTGCTGGTGACATCGCCATTCTTAAAATCCGGACAAGGCTTGCCATCATAAAACTCTGCCGCCTTGGGGCCATTGAAAGGATCGGTATCCATGGATGTGAGGACAGTCATACGATCTCCCCTATGGATGTTAAGTGCCTGACAGATAGGGCCGATGCCATGTGTAGGATAGAGGTCTCCCCTGTTGGCCTTGTTGTAGTCAAGACGCCATGAATGCCAGTACTCATGCCAGAAAGGCTCAAGGTTATGATGATATGAACCCTCTGCATGGATAATCTCTCCAAACAGACCGCTCTGGGCCATTGCAAGCGCATTCATCTCAAAGAAGTCGTACACGCAATTCTCCAGCATCATACAATGCTTGCGGGTACGCTCCGATGCATCGATAAGGGCCCAGATTTCATCAAGAGTCAAAGCCGCAGGGACTTCAATTGCAGTATGCTTGCCGCACTCCATCGCATAAAGGCCGATGGGAGCATGATTCAGCCAGTCAGTGCAGATGTAAACAAGATCTACGTCATCGCGCTCGCACAAGCCTTTCCAGGAATCCTTGTCCCCGCCGAAGCATTCCGGCTCCGGGAACCCATTCTCTACCAGCCAGTTGCACGAAGCCGCCACCCTATCCGGTTCAATGTCGCAGATTGCAGTAATCTCTGCACCGGGGACCTTGGTAAGACGCCTTACTGCCGACGACCCCCTCATTCCAACGCCAACTACGCCGATGCGAACCGTGGGCAAAGGCTCCGCCGTAAGCCCAAGAACACTCTCCTGGCCAGCCGGGCGCTCAGGGACAGGGGTTTTGATGATATAGGATTTCTCCTCATTTTTGCAATTGCAGGAAAGCAGGGCAAAGGCCGCTGCCGCCATTAGCAAATATCTGAGTTTCATGATATTACGCTTTAGTTTTCTTCTATGAATTTCTTAATTTCCGGAAGGGCAGCGTTCACGCTGTCAAAGAGCTTCATCTGGGCGGCCGTGCGCACCAGGTTATGTTCAGGATACTTAATCTTGTAGTAAGTATCGCCATTGATATAATCTGCCAGGAAGCGCACAGCCTGCATGTACGGGAACAGCTGAACAGCATAAGGCAGGTTTTCTTTCTCTATCGGGGTAAGAAACGTAGCTTCCTTCAGATAGCCCTTGGCAAAGGACTTGAAGATTTCCATATTGAAGCCCATCTTGTCCAGATCGGGCTCGTCCTCCGGAGCAGTTGCAGCTCCTGTACGCAAAAAGTCACCAAAGTCAGAGAAAACATAGCTGGGCATTACGGTATCAAGGTCGATGACGCAAAGTATGGAACCGTCGCCGTCAAAGAGGATGTTGTTGACCTTGGTATCGCAGTGGCATACTCGCTTGGGCAGTTTACCCTCGCGATGCAGGGCCTCTGCCTTGCACATTTCTTCTTTCCAGGGATGGATACGGGCAAGAAGCTCCTTGACTCGGGGGTCAGCCATCCTGCCGGCAGCATCGGCAGCTTCTGCCTCTTCAAGCTGACGGGCACGGAGTTCCATGTTATGGAAGTCCGGGATAGTCTCACCAAGGTCCTCGGGGATATCGGCCAGCATGGCTTCAAAACGGCCGAAGGCCTCGCCGGCATAATAAGCGTACTCCGGATTTACGGCCTCGAATGTAAAGGCGTCCTTAATAAAGACAGAAAGGCGCCAGAATTTGCCGTCGGCAGACTGATAATAAGTCTTTTTGCCGTCCTTTAATGGCATGAATCTGAGCACCTTGCGGTCTAAATCCTTTTCTCCGGAGAGTTTTGCACGGATGTGGCTTGTTACTAATTCAAGATTCCGTTGCAGCAGGTCTACATCCTTGAAGATGGCATTGTTAATCCGCTGTAGAACATAATCCTGCCCACCATCCGTCTTAACTTTGTAAGTGTCGTTGATTAGACCATTTCCAAGAGGTGAAATGTCCAATACTTTTCCGCAGATAGCAAACTGCGATACAATTTCAATTAAATGAGTCATAAAAAGTATATTTGGCAAATACAGTTGTCTGTACTTGCCAAATATACTCATTTTAAATCTTATTTCAAATAGGCTTCTCCCAATGCTTTACCGCAACGGCCAAGGAATTCGGAAAGATCCTTGCCTTTAAGCAAGCCGTTGGACAGCAGGGCAAGATCCGTAACCAGACGAACCAGGTTGCTGCTCTTTGCATAATCGGCGACGGCGCTCTTTCTGGCCTCCTTGTCTTCCGGCAGGGTCAGGGCCTTTTTCTCGTCGAATATCCTGGCCACAAGGGGATGCTCCATATTTACCGTGACGGTATAACTTGCAGGGGCATTTCCAAAGAAGTTCATACCTCCACCAAGGGCGGACATCTCGCGGTAACGGCGCATGAATTCGTTCTGGGTAAGAAGGATAGGATCGGACTCGGCGCCAAGGTTGTCGGCCTCTACGTTATACTCGAATTCAGAAGGCAAAACGGCCTTAAACAGCTCTGTAAAGTCGTTTTTATCTTCCTCTGAAAGTTGAGGCTTAACCCTCTCTTCCTTAACGATAAGGTGATCTACGGCATCGGAGTCTACCCTTGCGAAACGGGTCTTCTCTATCTTAGTCTCCAGCAGGTTTACAAAGTGGGAATCCAGCTCGCAGTCAAGAAGAAGCACACTGTATCCCTTTGCCTTGGCGGCATCAATAAATGAATACTGGGTCTGGAGGTTGGTTGCGTACAGCATGATGACATTGCCATCCTTGTCTGTCTGAGCGTCCTTTACGGCCTCCTTATACTCGTCCAGGCTGAAGAATTTGCCCTCTGTGTCCTTTACAAGAGCGAACTTCATTGCGCGCTCGGCGAACTTGTCGTCCGTGAGCATTCCGTATTCGATAAAGAGCTTGATATTGTCCCACTTGCTCTCGAGTGCAGGACGGTCCTCCTTGAATATCTCTTCCAGGCGGCCGGCCACCTTGTTGGTAATGTAGCCAGATATCTTCTTCACGGCAGCATCGGCCTGAAGATAGCTCCTGGATACGTTCAGAGGGATATCGGGGCTGTCAAGCACACCATGGAGCAGGGTGAGGAAGTCCGGGACAATGTTCTCTACATGGTCGGTTACGAACATCTGGTTGCAATAGAGCTGAATCTTGTTCTTGTCTATTGCCATGCGTTCCTTGATCTTGGGGAAGTAGAGAATACCGGTAAGGTGGAAGGGGAAATCCACGTTCAGGTGAATCCAGAACATTGGCTCTTCCTGCATGGGATAGAGGGCCTTATAGAAGTCCAGATAGTCCTGATCCTTGAGTTCAGAGGGCTGACGGGTCCAGAGCGGCTCTACGTTGTTGATAACGTCATCTTCATCAGTATCAACGTATTTACCGTCTTTCCACTCCTGCTTTTTGCCAAAGATAACAGGGACGGGCATAAAGCGGCAGTACTTCTCCAGAAGCTGGCGGATCTTGCCACGGATTGCAAACTCTTCTGCAGCCTCTTTATCCAGATACAAGGTGATGGTAGTACCCCTTTCGGAGCGCTTACCCTCTGACATCTCGTATTCCGGGCTGCCGTCGCATGACCACATGACAGGCTTTGCCCCATCCTTCCAGCTAAGGGAGTCGATGGTAACCTTTTCTGCAACCATGAAGGCAGAGTAGAAACCAAGTCCAAAATGGCCTATAATGCTGTCTATCTTATCTTTATACTTCTCCAAGAACTCTCCGGCCGATGAAAAGGCAATCTGGTTGATATATTTGTCAACTTCCTCTTCTGTCATGCCGATTCCGTTATCGGAAATTGTCAGTGTCTTGTGTTTTTCATCCAGGCCGATGGTGACCTGAAGGTTGCCAAGTTCGCCGGCAAAGTCTCCGCTGGCAGCCAGAGCCTTCATTTTCTGGCTTGCATCTACTGCATTTGCTACGAGTTCACGAAGGAAGATTTCGTGGTCTGAATAAAGGAACTGTTTGATAACCGGGAAGATATTGTCTGTACTTACACCGATTGTACCCTTGTTTGTCTTTGCCATATCTATTGTTTTATATATTCTTTGCATACAAAGAGACAAATTATATTCCAATTGATTGAAACTGACAAATTGTCACTATATTTGTTTCTGGATAGCAGGTCAAAGGGCATCGGCCATATTTTCTGTCCTTTGACCCTGCTATCCAGGAACATAGTATTTTAAAAATATGAGTAGAAAACCTATAGTTGCGCTGATTTATGACTTTGACGGAACACTGTCACCGGGCAACATGCAGGAATTTGGCTTTATCCAAGCCATCGGCAGCACTCCGGAAGAGTTCTGGAGCAAAAGCGACGGCATAGCCAAGGGACAGGATGCCAGCAACATCCTGGCATACATGAAACTGATGTTCGACGAGGCCAAAAGCCACGGAATAAAGCTGCGCCGCAGTGAGTTCAAACGCTTTGGCAATCACGTAGAACTGTTCGAGGGCGTACGCAGCTGGTTCAAGGCAGTAAACGCCTATGGATCGGCCCAGGGTATAAGGGTAGAACACTACATCAACTCATCGGGCCTGAAAGAAATTATAGAAGGCACCCCTATCGCCCACGAATTCAAGCACATCTTCGCCTGCACATATCTATACAATGACGACGGAGAAGCCGAATGGCCCGGAATCGCCGTAGACTACACGGCAAAGACCCAGTTCATGTTCAAGATAAACAAGGGCATCTTCTCTTCCCGCGACTCAAAACGCGTAAACGAGAGCACATCGGACGAGAACAAACGTATCCCCTTCCCCCAGATGATTTACTTTGGCGACGGAGAAACCGATATCCCTTGTATGAAGATAGTAACGATGTTCGGTGGCAACTGCATTGCAGTTTATAATCCAGAGAAGCCGGAGAAGCGCCAGATAGCAGAGAAGCTTAAGAAGCAGGGCCGAGTTACCTTCACGGCGCCTGCGCGCTACACTCCGGATAGCAAAGCCTTCCGTATTGTCTGCTCCATTATAGACAAGATAAAGGCGGACAAAGAGTTAAAACGACTGGCGCGATAATCTAAAGACAATAAAAAAACGGGCGGCAATGCCGTCCGTTTTTATTTGACCTCTGTTGTTACAATTATTTGATAACAACGCAGCGGTTAAGCTGGTAAGGAGTGTCGAAGAGGTTGTTGTTTGCACCCTCGTTAACAACTTCGATGCGAGCCTCGTCTACGCCCTTGCTTACGAGGTAATCCTTAACAACCTGAGCGCGCTTGCCGGCGATCTTGTTGTTGATAGCCTCGGTGCCAGTCTTCTTGTCAGCGTGACCGTAAACGGTAACCTTGTTAGAAGTGTTGGCGAGAACGTTCTCGATGTAGTAATCGAGGTGAGCTTTCTCACGTACGCTAAGCTTAGCGCTGTTGCTGTCGAAGTAGAGAGTAGCAGGAGTAGAAACTGCAACATCCCTGTAAACAACCTCGGGAGCCTTAGCCTTGAGGGCAGCGATTTCATTCTTAAGAGCAGCATTCTCAGCCTCAAGAGCGTTTACGCGATCCTGGAGAGCGTTGTACTGGTCAAGAGTGAAAGGAAGGGGAACAACAACGGGAGTGATTGAGCTGTGACGATCCCAGTTGGTCTTGCCAAGGTTGAACACCAAACCTGCGGTAGCAGCGAGAAGGTGTGCATACTTCTTACCATTAACTTTGTAAATCTCACCACGGGTCTCTACGAGGTTAACGTCAACGAAGAAGTCAACGCGCTCGCCAAGACGGAAGGTGTTGAGGAGACCTACACCTGCACCGAACTCAGTGTCCTTGGTGTTGCCAGTAAGCTTAAGAAGGCCGAACTGAGCGTAAGGGATAAGGTTGTAGAAACGGGTCTCTTTGTAACCGTCGATAGACTCGAACATGTTCCACATAGCGTCTACGTGGAAGAAGTGCTGATTCCACTCACCGTCCTTGATAGCGGTTCTCTTACCGTTCTTAAGGTCGATGGCGTTCTGGATACCACGGTAACCTGCGCGGAGACCGAAGGTAGGGGTAAGCCACTTACCAACGTTAGCGTCTACTGCGAGACCGCCGATCTTGAAGTTCATGTCGCTGCCTACAGTTGCGTTAACACCTGCGCCAACACCGATGAACCAGTTGTCCCAGAATTTGTTAGACTCGTAAGAACCGCGAACAACGTTTCCGTTCTCGTCACGGTTGTTGTTCTCCTGTGCGCTAGCGCTGAAGGAGACACTGAGGAGGCTTGCTACTGCAAGAGCTCCGAGAATAGTTTTGATACCTTTCATAATTTATTGCAATAATTATTTAAGTTATTGTCAATTTTTCCGTCAAGTCCGCCTAATATCGAACAGACTCAAATACAAAGGTATGAAAAAAATTATAAAAACAAGCATTCTTATGGAAAAAAGCGCCATTTGGAGCCTTATGAGCGCATTATAAAACATTTTAAGGGTGGATAGTTGCGCATTTTTGACTATATTTGTATATGCAATTCAAACTACAGGCACCATACCAGCCTTCCGGTGATCAACCGGCGGCAATCAAGGGTCTCACAGAGGCTCTCAGGGACGGCGCACCGGCTGTTACACTGCTGGGCGTAACCGGTTCAGGCAAGACTTTCACCATGGCAAACGTCATAGAAAAGCTTCAGCGGCCGGCCCTGATTCTGAGCCATAACAAGACTCTTGCGGCGCAGTTGTACGGAGAATTCAAGGCCTTTTTCCCGGACAATGCGGTAGAGTACTTCGTCTCCTATTATGATTATTATCAGCCGGAGGCTTACATCCCCGTGACCGATACCTATATAGAAAAGGACCTCAGCATCAACGAGCAAATAGACAAGCTTAGGCTTAGTGCGGCATCGGCTCTGATGTCCGGGCGCAGGGATGTGATTGTAATATCAAGCGTGTCCTGCCTTTACGGTATCGGCAATCCTGAAGACTTCCACACCCAGACAGTAGTGGTTCGCAAAGGAGAGAAACGTAGCCTTACGGCGCTGCTGTACATGCTGGTGGAAGGCCTTTACAGCCGCACGGAGACCGATTTCAAACGCGGAACCTTCCGCGTTCGCGGAGACACGGTCGATGTTTTCCTGGGCGGGGCCGACGAGGCTGTGAGGATAGAGTTCTTTGGCGACGAGGTTGACGACATTTCCCTGATAGACCCTGTCACCGGGGCCACCTACGAGCATTTGCAGGAGGTCCCCATCTATCCTGCCAAGAACTTTGTGACCACTCGCGAGCAGAGCAACCGTGCCGTGAGCATGATTCAGGACGACCTTGTAAAGCAGGTGGAATTCTTTGAATCCATCGGCAAGGGGCTGGAGGCCAAGAGGCTAAAGCAGAGGGTGGAATACGACCTGGAGATGATAAAGGAAATGGGTTACTGCCCCGGAATAGAGAATTACTCCCGCTATCTGGATGGCCGCAAGCCTGGACAGAGGCCGTTCTGCCTTATAGATTACTTCCCGGACGACTTCATTACATTTATAGATGAGAGCCATGTTACCCTGCCCCAGATTCGCGCGATGTACGGAGGAGACCATTCCCGCAAGAGCGTTCTGGTGGAATATGGATTCCGGCTCCCGGCTGCGGCAGACAACAGGCCGCTGACTTTTGACGAGTTCGAATCCATCACTCACCAGATGGTTTACGTAAGTGCGACTCCTACTGAGTACGAGCTTGAAAAATCAGAGGGCCTGATGGTGGAACAGGTGGTGCGTCCTACCGGACTTCTTGACCCTCCTATCGAGGTGCGGCCGATAAAGAACCAGGTAGACGATCTTCTGGAAGAGATTCGCAAGCGCGCAGAGGTGGACGAGCGCGTTCTGGTGACTACCCTGACCAAGCGTATGGCGGAAGAGTTGGACGGATATTTTTCCAAGGTTGGAGTTCGTTGCCGATATATTCATTCCGACATTGATACTACTGAGCGCGTAGAGATTATAGAGGATTTCAAGAATGGTCTATTTGATGTGCTGATTGGAGTTAACCTTTTGCGCGAAGGCCTGGACATCCCGTCCGTATCCCTTGTCGCCATTCTGGATGCGGATAAGGAGGGCTTTCTGCGTAGCGGACGCGCGCTTACTCAGACTGCTGGACGTGCGGCGCGTAACGTGCACGGCCTTGTAATAATGTATGCGGATAACATTACCAGCAGCATGCAGGAAACTATTTATGAGACCGACCGCCGCCGTAGCAAACAGATAGAATACAATAAGTTACATAATATTACGCCTAAGCAGGTAGAGACCAAGCACAATATTCTGGCCGGGGAGCTTGGTGGCCGCGTTAGCGCAGCCAATTCTTACGACGATCCTACTTATATCCCTAATCCGTCGGATCTTGGCAAGGGCAGAATCAGCGTTGGTCTGGGACACGATTCCAAGCGCGAGTCCAATACGGCTTACGAGGGCGGCCATATCAAGGCGGATCTTGCTGCTGTGCTTCAGGATCCTGTTATTCGCTCTATGACTCGCGAGCAGGTAGAAAAGGCTGTAGAGGAGGCTAAGCGCAAGATGCAGAAGGCTGCCGCAGATCTTGACTTCTCCGCAGCCGCCGCCTTCCGCGACGAAATGTGGGCCCTGCAACAATATTTGAAAGTTTGGAAAGATTAGTTATCTTTGACGAAATTGGCTTTTTGATATGAATGTAAGGAAGCACATATCTTCTCTGATTATCAGTCTTGCGGCCCTGATTGGCCTTGGGGCGGCTACGACAGGCGATACTCCGCAACAAAAGTATATCGACAAATATAAGGATATGGCAATCAGGGAGATGCACCGTAGCGGCGTGCCGGCCAGCATTACCCTGGCCCAGGGCCTGTTGGAATCCCGTTACGGACTTTCTGAGCTGGCCAGCAAGGGCAACAACCACTTTGGAATCAAATGCCATGGCTGGACAGGCAAAACCATGCGCGTTGATGACGACGAGCGCAACGAGTGCTTCCGCGTGTACAGTGACCCTGAACAGTCTTTCCAGGACCACTCTGACTTCCTGCGTTTCCGCCAGAGGTATAAATTCCTCTTTGACCTTGATCCTACCGATTACAAGGGTTGGGCCCACGGCCTTAAGAAAGCCGGTTATGCGACAGACCCCGGATACGCCAACAAACTTATCAAGTACATAGAAGACTATCAGCTGTATCGGTTTGATACAGGGGAAGATATACCGCCTTCCCCGCTCAAGATAGAAGAACCGGTGAAGTATACTCCCAGCGGACGGGAGACCTTTAGTTTCTCTTTGTCCCGCCAGATGTTCTCCCTTAACGGCGTAGCTTTTGTTTATTCCGTCGAGGGCGAAACCTACGACGATATCGCCCGGGAATTCGACCTTTTCAAGAAGGAAATCCTAAAGTTCAACGACCTTAAGATGGCGGAGACCCTACTTCCCGGCACCATCGTTTATGTGCAGGCAAAGAAGAAGGATTCCGCAAAGGGTCTTGAGAAGTATATAGTAGAGGAAGACGGAGAAAGCCTTAGGGAGATATCCCAGCGCTATGGCATCAAGCTTTCCGCCCTACTGAAGAAGAACAAATTGCCGGAAGATTACGTTACAAAAGAGGGCGACGAGCTCATACTTCGCGGCAAGGGAGTTAAGAAAAGAGTATTGTTCTAAGCATCTATGACAAAGAAGAAAAAAATAGTTCTGAGCGTTGTTGGTGGCGTATTTGCAGTTATCCTGGTGGCCGGATGGTTCATCGGCCGTAAGGTTTATGACCGCAAGGCGAACAACTTTGGACGCACCATGGAACTGTTTGTGGATAAAGAGGCCACATGGGATTCTGTAACCAGCTTTATCATAGATAGTTGCGATGTAAGATGGGAGGCCAGCTTAAAGCGCTGTGTGGCAGAGGAATCGGCCCGCAGCAGCCTTAAACCCGGTCATTACGTTGTTGAGGCCGGCCAGACATCCACCCATGTTGCCAGGATGCTTTCCCATGGCTGGCAGACACCGGTGAAACTTGTTCTCTCCGGCACTATGCGCCAGCAGGGGGCGATTGCCCGCAAGATATCGGCCCAGATGATGTTGGATTCGGCCGATGTCATCACGGCCCTGCGTGATTCCGCCCTGCTTGCAAGCCTGGGCTTCACGCGAGAGAACGTATTCTCCCTGTTCATGCCGGACACCTACGAGGTCCTATGGACAGACGATATGCCAGAGATTCTGGCCCGCCAGAAGAAGGCTTACGATGCCTTCTGGACCGATGAGAACAAAGAAAAAGCCCGTCTGCAGGGACTGACTCAGGAGCAGGTTTCAATTCTTGCATCCATAGTAAAAGGTGAGACAAACTACGAGCCGGAGATGCCAAAAATCGCAGGCGTATACCTTAACAGACTGCGCATCGGCATGAAGCTACAGGCAGATCCTACAATTGCCTATTGTTTTGATTATCAGCTAAGCAGAATATTCAAAAGGCATCTGACTGTAGATTCTCCGTTCAACACATATATGAATATCGGTCTGCCGCCGGCACCTATCTGCGTACCCACAAAGGCTTGCCTGGAAGCAGTATTGAATCCCGATACAGCGGATGGATATCTGTATTTCTGTGCAAATTCCAGCTTCAACGGCTCACATAAATTCGCATCTACTTATACAGAGCACCTTAAGAATGCCCGTGAATTCCAGAGGGCACTTACTATCAGGCAGAAAGAGGCTGCAGCTAAATAACATCAGAGGATTATGGGCGTAAATGTAAAAGACATATTTCCTCACCTTGAAGGAGAGGAAATATCCCTCGTGCAGAGGGCATACGATATCGCTGCCACTTCACTTGAAGGGCGGCTGAGGGATAGTGGAGCGCCGTTTCTGGAGCATCCGCTGGGGGTCGCACGCATAGTTGACGCAGAGATCGGCCTGCAGCCGGTTTGCGTAGCCGCCGTCTTTCTACACGAGGCATCCCGTATGAATCCGGAGGCCAAGGCCATGATTTCCGGCTTCCCGCAGGAGGTGATGCAGATAGTGGACGGCCTTGACAAGATTTCTACCATCAATCCCAAGGATACAAGACTTGAGGCAGAGAACTATAAGCGCCTGATTGTACAGTATTCCACAGACCCCCGAGTGACGGTAATCAAGATTGCCGACAGGCTTGAGGTGATGCGTAACCTTTCCAGTATGCCAAAGGGCGTACGTGAGCGTAAGTGTCTGGAAACCTTGATGTTGTACATTCCTTTGGCTCATCAGCTGGGGCTTTACAATATTAAGAGCGAGATGGAGGATATATACTTCCGTCATGTTTATCCAGAGGAATACCGTACCATCAACAATAAGCTTAAGGCAACTGAAAAAGACAGGGAAAAGCTTACGGCAGAGTTCATCGAGCCCCTTAAAAGAAAGCTCTCGGATGCCGGAATCAACTATAAGCTTAAGATACGTACCAAGACTGCATGGTCAATCTTCAAGAAGATGCAGAAGCAAAAGGTACCCTTCGAAGGCGTATACGATGTATTTGCAATCCGCTTCATCATTGATTGTGAACCGGTTAGGGAGAAGGAGCTTAAGCTTTGCTGGGACGTTTATTCTTATGTGACGGAAGAGTACGAGCCGGATACAAAGCGACTTCGCGACTGGCTTACCAAGCCTAAGGAGAACGGCTACGAGTGCCTTCATATTACCGTCAAAAACAAAGAGGGAGCTTATCTAGAGGTTCAGATACGTTCCAAGAGGATGGATGATGTTGCAGAGAATGGCAACGCCGCCCACTGGTCTTACAAGGGAATCAGCCACGAAGCCACCATGGACCGCTGGCTTACATCTGTGCGCTACGCCCTTGAACACCCCCATTCCACCAAGACCGATGACCTTCCGACGCCTCCGCCGGACGAGATTTTCGTGTTCACCCCTACCGGCGAGCTTAGGATTCTTGCAGCAGGTTCCACCGTGCTTGATTTTGCCTTCAATATCCACTCCAATGTGGGCGTTAAGTGCACCGGAGCGCTTATCGGCGGCAAGCCGGTGAGTATCCGCGAGCAGCTCCATACCGGAGATGTGGTGGAGATTCTTACCGGAAAGAACAGCAAGCCGTCGGCCGACTGGCTTAACTTTGTGGTTACGTCAAAGGCCCGCAGTAAGATTCGCCAAGTACTTAAGGATCAGGAATATAAGCTGTCTGCGGACGGCAAGGAGCTACTGGAGCGCCGCCTAAAGAACTGGAAGCTTGAGTTTACGGACGAGATGCGCGGAGACTTCATGAAGAAGCACCGCTATCCGTCTGTGAAGGAGATGTATGCCGCCATCGGCGAGGGCACGTTGGATGTCAATGTGGTTAAAACCTTTATCCAGGATTGGGGTAGCGGACAGCAGCAGGAAGAGTCGGGCAAGGAGAAGAAGGAGCAGTGGGCTGCTACTTCCGGGTCCGATGATATCCTGGTCATCAATGCCCAGGGCCTGAAGGGGCTGGATTATAAGATGGCCAAGTGCTGCAATCCGGTGTTTGGGGACGATGTTTTTGGCTTTGTTACAAGGGATGCGGGTATTAAGATTCACCGTATGTCCTGCCCTAATGCGGCCAGACTTATGGAGATGTATCCGTATCGCATTCAGCGAGTGCGGTGGACGGATACTCCGTCTGGAAGTGGCTTCCAGGTGTCTCTGAAGGTGGTTGCTTCTACGGAGTCTGGTATTACGGGCCAGATTATGGCGATTATTGATTCTTTCAAGACGTCTTTGAGGTCGTTCAATATGAATGAGAATCCGCGTGAGGGGCTGTACTATATTACGCTTAAACTCTCCGTGCCTTCCGGTTCAGAACTAGACAAAGTAATCTCCCAAATCCGAAATCTTAAAGGTATCGTAAAAGTTTCCCGTCTGTAGCGGAAGGGCGGCCACACCCCTCAGGGGTGTTGTGCCCCTTCCTCTAGATCTCAAAGATATCTCCGTCGGTAGCGGCGTAGGTTTCGGGGAAGATGGTGCGGCATTCGTCCTGGTAAAGGGCGATGTCCTTTTCGCGCGAAGAATAGTGACCGATAATGAGCTTTTGTACGCCGGCATCCCTGGCTACGGTAGCAGCCTGGAGAGTGGTAGAATGATGCCTCTTGGCGGCCTGATCTTCAAGGCCGGAAAGATAAGTGGCTTCGTGATACAGAACGGTAACGCCCTTGAGCCAGCCGGAAAGCTCCGGGAATGGAGCAGTATCGCTGATATAAGCATACCCGGATGGCTGGTATGGCAAATAAGTGCAACGTTCCACGGTAAGCACGGTACCATCGGCACGTGAAACGTCCTCTCCCCTCTTAAGAGCGCCAATCTCAGTAAGGCTGAGCCCGAAGGCCTCAACAGCCCACTTATGCACATTAAGCATGGGCTCCTTTTCACGGAAAATATATCCGTAAGTCTCAATACCATGATTCAGCGGCAAAGCCACAACTTCAAGAGTCTTGGTATCATAGATAAGCTCCGGCGCCGATCCCTTAAGCGGAACGAACCTGATTTCATAGGACAAGCCCTCTCCATAATAAGAAAGGAAGAACTTGATGATGGGCCCCAGGTTCGCAGGGCCGTAAATGTTCATTGCAGCAGTCCTGCCCTTCATTCCAAGGGTGGAGAGCAGGCCAAAGAGACCGAACACATGATCTCCGTGGATGTGGGTGATGAAGATGGAATCAATCTTCATCATGGGAACTTTGAGGGCGGTCATCTGCTGCTGTACGCCCTCTCCGCAGTCTATCAGAAAATAGCGCCCGTGTACGGAAAGTACCTGGGCGCTCTGATATTTACCGGAGACAGGCATGGCCGAAGCCGTGCCCATCATCCGAACTTGAAAGTCTTTACTCACCTTTCTCCAGTTTGTTCTTGAGGGCTGCGAGCTCAGAGATGTCACCAAGGGTGGTCTTCTCTATGCTGCTGTTAACCTTCTTAACTGCCTTCTTGGTGGTGTCTACCTCTGCAGCTACCTTCTCTGCCTTAGCCTCTGCATAAGTGCGAGTGTGGCTGAGGAGGATTCTGCGGGTGCTGCGACGGAGCTCAACTACCTTGAAAGGAAGAGTCTCGCCTACAACTGCGGTCTTGCCATCTTCCTTAACGAGGTCACGGCTGAAGCAGAAGCACTCGGTGCCGTCCTCAAGGGTAATGGTAGCGCCCTTGTCTGTAGTAGAAGTAACCTTGCCCTCTACAGTTGCGCCTGCAGGATATTTAGCCTCGAGCTGATCCCAAGGGTTAGGGAGAAGCTGCTTGTGACCAAGGCTGAGCTTGTGGTTAGCCTCGTCGAAGTCAAGGATAACAACCTCGATCTTGTCACCGGGCTGAACCATCTCTGAAGGATGCTTGATCTTGTCCCAGCTGAGGTCGCTGATATGAACGAGACCCTCGATACCATCCTCAAGCTCTGCGAATACACCGAAGGTGGTGATGTTACGTACGGTTGCGGTCTGCTTGCTGCCTACGGGATAACGCTCGCGGATGTTCTCCCAAGGATTCTCTACAAGCTGCTTGAGACCAAGAGACATCTTGCGGGCCTCGCGGTCAAGTGAGAGTACCTGTGCCTCTACCTCGTCGCCAACCTTAAGGAAGTCCTGAGCGATGCGGAGACGGGGGCTCCAGCTCATTTCTGAAACGTGGATGAGACCCTCTACACCAGGCATGATCTCTACGAATGCACCGTAGTCTGCGATAAGAACAACCTTACCCTTTACCTTGTCACCAACCTTGAGGTCAGGATCAAGGGCGTCCCAAGGATGAGCTGAAAGCTGCTTGAGACCGAGGGCGATTCTCTTCTGCTGCTCGTTGAAGTCGAGTACAACAACTTTGATCTTCTCGTCAAGAGAAACGATCTCCTCAGGGTTGTTGATACGGCCCCAAGAGAGGTCAGTGATGTGGATGAGACCGTCTACACCGCCGAGGTCTACGAATACGCCGTAGTTGGTGATGTTCTTAACGGTACCCTCAAGGATCTGGCCTTTCTCGAGCTTGCTGATGATCTCGCTCTTCTGCTTCTCGAGCTCTGCCTCAAGGAGAGCCTTGTGAGAAACAACTACGTTGCGGAACTCCTGGTTGATCTTAACGATCTTGAAGTCCATGGTCTGGTCTACGAATACGTCGTAGTCGCGGATAGGCTTGATGTCGATCTGGCTACCAGGGAGGAAGGCCTCGATGCCGAATACATCTACGATCATACCACCCTTGGTGCGGGTCTTAACATAACCCTTGACAACTTCGCCCTTATCGAAGGCTGCGTTAACCATATCCCATGAACGGAGCTGGCGAGCCTTCTTATGTGAAAGAAGCAACTGACCTTTGCGGTCCTCTGCAGACTCTACGTAAACTTCTACCTTATCACCTACTTTGAGGTCAGGATTGTAACGGAACTCAGGAGCGGGGATTACACCCTCGCTCTTGTAACCGATGTTAACGATAACCTCTCTCTTGGAGATAGCGGTAACTACACCCTCTACAACGTCGTTCTCTACGACCTTGGAAAGAGTCTGATTGTAAGCGGCCTCAATTGCAGCCTTATCTTCTGCACCGTAGAGGTCTGCGCCACTTTCGAATGCATCCCAGTCAAATGCCTCGGGAGCTACGGAAGCGTTAAGCTGCGCCTTTTTGATTTCTTCTGACATAGTGTTTAATTAATTAAAAACTAGTTGTTTAACATTATACCTTGTGCTTTTGCCCCATTCGGAGCCAAAAAGCCTGCAAATATAGACACAATTCCTTTAATATCAAAGCATAACATGATTTTTAGAAAAAATCTCTCAAAAATCTATGAAATATGTAACGTTTTTTATAATTTTGAAGACTGGAACAACTTAACACTAACTTATATATGCAAAGGAGAGACTTTCTTAGGACAGCAGCACTGGCAACAGCCGGAGCAGCCGTTATGGGCACTGCAGCCGCCTGCGGTAAAAAAGAAGAAAACAAACCCCGCGCCTACAAGGTTGGCGGTATAGCCAGGATGAAACTCCGCTGGGAGCGCTACGAGCTTAAGCTCGCCCACGTTTTCACAGTTGCTTCATATTCCCGTACCACCACCCCGGACATCCAGGTTAAAATCGAATACGACGGATACACCGGTTACGGCGAGGCCTCAATGCCCCCTTATCTTGGCCAGACCTACGAAAGCGTAGAAAACTTCCTTGCAAAGGTAGATCTGGAGCAGTTCAGCGACCCCTTCCAGATTGACGACATCCTTACATATGTAGACAGCCTGTCAGAGGGTGACGGAGCAGCAAAAGCAGCCGTCGACATTGCCCTTCACGACCTTGTAGGCCAGCTCATCGGCCTGCCGTGGTGGAAGATTTGGGGCCTCAACGCAGCAAAGGCTCCCAACACAACCTTCACCATCGGAATCGACACCCCCGAGGTTGTGCTTGAAAAGACAAAGGAATGCGCAGACAAATTCAATATACTTAAGGTAAAGGTAGGCCTTGACAACGACTACGAGATGATTGAAACCATCCGCAAGGTGACCGACCTCCCCATCGCAGTCGATGCAAACCAGGGTTGGAAAGACAAACAGAAGGCTCTGGACGAGATCTTCTGGC
Organism: uncultured Prevotellaceae bacterium; assembly: GCA_947166905.1. Lineage (GTDB taxonomy): Bacteria > Bacteroidota > Bacteroidia > Bacteroidales > UBA932 > Cryptobacteroides. The sequence goes on from CAMVFZ010000001.1 coordinate 245,913, forward strand.
TCAAGGAGCACGGCATCGTAATGGTAGAGCAGCCTATGCCCAAGGAGATGCTGGACGAGACCGCATGGCTCAAGGAGCGCAGCCCGCTGCCCATCTATGCTGACGAGGCCATCCAGAGACTCAAGGATATTCCCAGAATCAAAGGTGCTTACCACGGCATCAACATTAAACTTATGAAATGTACTGGTATGCGCGAAGCCTGGAAGATGGCCAACTACGCACGCTCAGAGGGTATGGACGTAATGGTTGGATGTATGACAGAGACCTCCTGCGCAGTATCCGCCGCCGCTCAGCTCTCCCCTGCAGTTGACTTCGCCGACCTTGACGGAAACCTGCTCATCGCAAACGACCGCTTCAAGGGTATGGTTGTAGAAAAGGGCAAGATTACCCTTTCTGAGCTTCCTGGTTTGGGCTTGCAGTTACTTTAAAAACAATACGCAAGACGTATTTTGCCAAAACAAGTGTTTACCTGAATAGAATAATGCAAAGACGTCTATCAATATTATTCTTAGTTCTGGTCGTAGTCTCCTGCGGCCAGAATAAGTATTCCTGGGACAAGGATCTGGAATACAGGCTTGGCGTGGACTTCTGCCGCACAAGGGAACAGGTTAAGGAGTACATTATAAAGTACATCCCGGACGTTACAGAGCAGCAGATTGACGCATGGACGGCTTCCGGCAAACTGGAAGCAATGGAAATAGGCGGCAAAACAATGTACTTCCGCAACGCCGCTCCCAATCTCTTCCGCATAGACAAGGAGTGCAAGGCCATCAAGGACGCTGCGCTTCTGGCCGATGACAGCTCTTCCTACACACTGTCCGGCAACGGACTTAACGGCGAATACGACGTAGACAAGGTCAACCTTCCGGAAATCCTTGCAACGGCAGATCGTGATGGCCAGAGCACCATCGCCGCCCCCAAGCGGATGAGGGTAAAATATACCATCACCGTAAATGCCGATGCCGTCCCCGATGGCGAGACTGTCCGCTGTTGGCTTCCCTACCCCAGGGCCGATGTCTCCCGTCAGACTGACATCCGGTTCATTCGCGCTGAAGCCAAGGCTTCCAGCGACCATAGTTTCTACACAGAAACAACTGATTCTGAGCTGGTTAAGTTTGCTCCCGCTGATTATTCCCACAGCACGCTTTATATGGAGATTCCGGCATGCAAGGGCATGCCCGTCACTTTTACGGAAGAGTTTGAATACACCAGCGCCGGAGAATATTTCCGCGACTTGGAAAGCCGCGTAAAACCGTACGACAAAGAATCCGCAATCTACAAGGCCTTCACTACAGAACGTGAAAAGCACGTGATATTTACCCCCAGGATCAAGGCCGTAGCAGATTCCCTTACCGCCGGCATCGACAATCCTTACCTTCAGGCAAAAGCCATTTTCACATGGATTGACGCAAACTTCCCGTGGGCATCGGCACGTGAATACTCCACACTGGAGAATATCCCTGAATATGTGCTGGCAAACGGCCACGGAGACTGCGGCCAGGTTACGCTGACATTTATTACAATGTGCAGGTACAAAGGCATTCCCTGCCACTTCCAGAGCGGCTTCATGATGCATCCGGGCGCCTGGAACCTGCATGACTGGGCAGAAGTTTACTTCGAGGGCGTAGGCTGGGTACCGGTAGACCAGAGCTTCGGACGGCCGCCGTATGCAGACCAGAACTACCTGAAACTTTACCCAGAGGCCGAATACTTCTTCCTGGGAGGCATAGACTCCTGGAGAATGACTGTAAACCAGGACTTCGGCATGGATCTTTATCCCGCCAAAACTTATCCGCGCAGCGAAACCGTAGACTTCCAGCGCGGAGAGGTGGAATGGGAAGGCGGCAATCTTTATTTCCCTTACTGGAATTACGACATGGATATTACTTATTTAAATTGATATGAGAGCTTTACCTAAAACCCTCATTGCCCTGGCTGCGATGGTCGCAGTATTGACGGTGGCATCGGCCCAAGATCAAAAAGACAAAGAGGCTACCGTCCTTTACGAGGAAGCCGGAGGCTGGGACATTCCCCTTTACAGGGGCAAGCAGATGCCGGAATACAACTACCGGTTCAACGGTACCTACTTCTGGGACAACACGGGATTCCGCAGAGGAGATATCTGCTACGGAGGCAAAATGTATTACAACGTACTGATGAACATAGATGCCTACAGAAAGGCCCTCTATGTAAGATATCAGGACAAAGTCCAGACCTGGGAACTTGACAGGGACCTTATCGACTGGTTCACCATTATGGACTGGCTCACCGGACAGCCCGTTAAGTACGTGAACCTTAAAGGCAGGGGCGTAAAAAAGGCCCCGGAAGGCTTCATGGAGGTGATTCACGAAGGCGAAGACTGCATCTTTCGACAGGTTGTCAAATCCTATAGGGAATCCGTAGAGATTAGCGGATACAACAGGATTGGCTACGAAGATCGCAACTACAACGAGAACGTCTTCGTATTCTTTGACTACAAAGAGACCTTCTACTTCCTTGGAAGGGACGGCAAACTGGAGAAGTTCTCTTCACAGAGGTTCCTTTTGAACAAGTATCCAAAGCTTAAGAAAGCTCTTCGCATGCAGATCAAATACAACAACTGGGGCGATATGCCTTTTAAAATCTGGTGCAAGAATATCATGAATTATGTAGAAAGCGCAAAATGAGAAAACTGTTTTTGACAATTACAGCCCTAGTGGCCGCCTCGTTCTGCGCAATTGCCCAGAATGATATTTCCGTAAGAATGGTTTCCGCCGATTCCCTTGTAAAGGTGATAAGGGCAGTCAGCGGCAACCGTATCCACATCGCCGGAGCAGAGAAGGATGACAGTTTCTACAGCCTGGACGCATCGCCCAAGGATTTTGTAGAGAAAGCCCTTGCCAAGCTTCGCGAAGGAGGCTACACAGTATCCGAGTTCAACGGTATACTGTTCGTAGCCAAGGGACGTAGTATGACTCCGGCCCTGCCTGCCACCTGGTTTGTAGCAGAGAATGTTCCAGCCACTACCACAGATATGGCCAAGGAACAAACCCAGGCTGCGGTTTACCAGAACAAAACCTATGAAATTGGCCAGGAACGCAACTTCAAGTCTGGCCGCAAAGCCACAATCCACGGTTATGTAAAAGACGCCTCCAACGGCGAGCCTGTTGTGGGAATTTCCGTATATGACGGAAACACAAGCACTTACACCATGACCGATGCCTATGGATTCTGGAAACTTTATCTACCCACCGGCCGCAATACCCTTAACTTCAGCGGCTATCCGATGGAGGATGTAAACCTGGACATCATCATCTACGAAGAAGGTGGCCTGGACATCACCATGAAGGAAAAGGTTACCACACTTAAGGCTGCAACCGTAAGCGCAGAGTCTGTTGCCAACCATAGGACTGCGCGTCTTGGCCTTGAAAAGATCCAGATAGAGAGAATCAAGAAGATACCTACAGCCTTCGGCGAGGGCGATATCCTTAAGGCCGTGCTGGCCCTGCCGGGCGTACAGTCCGTAGGCGAAGCCTCTTCCGGATTCAACGTACGAGGCGGTTCAGTAGACCAGAACCTGATTCTGTTCAACGACGGTACCGTATACAATCCCAACCATCTCTTCGGCCTGTTCTCTACCTTCAATTCCGATGTTGTCAGCCACGCGGAGCTTTACAAGAGCTCAATTCCCGCAGAATTCGGCGGCCGCATTTCTTCTGTGCTTGACATTCACGCACGCGAGGGTAACAAGAAGAAGGTACAGGGCTCCCTTGGCATCGGACTTCTTACCAGCCGCGTAGAGTTGGACGGCCCTCTAGGGGAAAAGACCTCCTTCATAGTAAGTGGCCGTACAACCTACTCCAACTGGATAATGAACATGATTCCGGACGAGAGCCACTACCACGACGGAAAAACCCAGTTCATGGACTTCAACGCAGGTATCAGCCATCGTTTTGACGAAAAGAACACTCTGTACGTAAATGGCTACTGGTCCAGGGATAAATTCTCCTTCAGCGCAGATACAACCTTCAAATACAGCAACTTGAATGTATCGGCAAAACTGCGCAGCCTGCTGTCTGTAAAGACAACCATGGAGTTGGTAGCAGGTTTTGATTCCTATAACAGCACCGTAAATAGCCACGAGGTTTATACTCCGGATTCTTACATCTACAAGAACGGTATCAACCAGGAATTCCTTAAGCTGAAGTTCAAACATCTGCACAACGAGGCCCACTCACTCAGCTTCGGCCTTAACGCGCAACTGTACAACCTCCAGCCCGGATCCATCAGGCCCGGAGACGAGGCCTCCCTGGTAGAGGCCCGCACCCTTGACCGAGTAAAGGCCTTCGAGGCAGCGGCATACTTTGGCGACAGCTGGACGGTTAACGAGCAATGGGCACTTGAAGGCGGCATCCGCATCGGTGCGTACAAGAGCATCGACGACGCCCCGCTCAAGATTATGCCTGAACTCAGGCTTTCCGCCAAATACTCCATACTTAGCAACCTCTCCGCCAAGATGGGTATCAACACCCTGAGGCAGAACATACATATGATATCCAACACCTCTACCATTTCGCCGATGGACGCCTGGACGCTTGCCAACGAAAACATCAAGCCCCAGGACGGATATCAGGCCGCCGGTGGACTGTATTGGACATCCGACAATGGCGTGGACGTTTCTGTAGAGGGTTATTACAAGCAGAGCCGCAACAGCCTTGACTACCGCTCCGGAGCACAGCTCATTATGAATCCGGAACTGGATATGGACCTTATCCGCACCAGAAGCCGCTCCTTCGGAGCAGAGCTCATGGTAAAGAAATCCTCCGGAAAGCTTAACGGATGGGCTTCCTACTCTTATTCCAGGGCTTTCATGCAGCAGATGGACGACGAGGGCATCGGCCTTATAAACGGTGGCCGATGGTATAAGGCTCCCCACGACAAGCCGCACAACTTCAAACTTGCGGGTAACTACAAGTTCACCCACAGATACAGCCTGTCGGCCAATATCGATTATTCAACGGGCAGGCCCATTACCGTCCCCGTCGGCTTGTTCTACCTTGGTGGACAAAAGTATCTGGCATTCTCTGACAGAAATGCTTACAGGATTCCGGATTACTTCCGCCTTGACCTTGCGATGAACATAGAGCCAAGCCACTACCTCAAAAACCTGATGCACTTCTCAATCACCTTTGGCGTATACAATGTCACAGGCCGCAAGAATGCATACTCAGTGTTCTACACAATGAAAGACAGCTCCCTGCCCCAGGGCTACAAGGTATCTGTCTTCGCCTCCCCTATTCCTTATATAACCATTAATATGAAATTCTAATGAAACGGCTGATATTCAAATATTTAAGCATCATTTGCTGCACATTGGCGGTATCTTGCACTTATGAGTATGAGGCCGATATCCCAACGGACAACAATATTGTAGTTATAGACGGACGCATAGTCACAGGCATCACATCTACCATTACTATATCCAAGGCCACTAAGTTGGACGGCTCCGCCCAATACGGCAGCATCTCTGCCAAGGCAAGGATTGAATGTGAGGATGGCACCATTATAGAGGGCTACAGCGAAGGCGGTTATTCCGGATACCCTTCAGGCTATGATGATTACTATCCTGGCATCGTCAGCAATCCCACCATCTCTTTTGATACAAAGAATCTTGATCCTACCAAGAAATACAAGGTGTTCATTGACGCCGGAGATGAGGGAACCTTCGAGAGCGACTGGCTGGAGGTTTACAAAGCTCCTGTAATAGACGCACTGACCTACAACGTGGTTGACGGAGAAGACGGAAAAGCCCTTGACTTCAGGGTATCCGCCCATGCGGATTCTCCTTACTTTGCAGTATCCTACGTAGAGGCATGGGAGCATACTTCGCTGACTACCACCATGTTGGAGTACTTCCCGGAGACTAATACCGTGGACGAAGCTTCATGGAAAGGCCGCGAGCATCCATATTACAGATGCTGGCAGGAATCGGACAAACCCATTACCGTAATTTCTTCTGCGGCACATACGGAGAACAAGATTGAAAACGCCTATCTTACAAAGCTTGGCCAATACAACCTGAAGGTATCCGTGTTGTACAGGATGATAGTGAATGTATCATCGACAAGTAAGGAGTATTATGATTACTGGGATAACCTACGCAAAGTTTCTTACGTAGACGGTGACCTGTTCACACCTATTCCCAGCAACATGGAGGGCAATGTTCACCGTAAAACAGGCAATGGGACAGTCATTGGCTTCCTTGGAGCAAGCGAGGCTGCGGTTGATACAATTTATTACAAGAATCGCGGATTCTACAGATGGCCCCGTGAGTATGCCACAAGGCTTGATGAACTTATGTACTACCACATGGACATGGAGAATCCCAGTGACCTTAACCAGTATTACTGTCCTCTTCAAATGGATTGGGCCTTTGCTTACAGCATGGGAAATGTTCCTATCAGGGAGGCCAGCGGCGAAGAAGGCTTTATCCCCAACATGTACGTGTGGGGCAGGAAGGAATGCGTAGACTGCCGGTATCTTGGCGGCGACATCAAGTTCCCCGAAGATTGGCCGGACCGCAACGATCCCAACCTCTAAAACAGTAACAATATGAGACTAAGATATTTAGCGATAATAGCATTATTCTCCTGCAGCCTGTCGATGGCGCAGGAAAGAACGCTGCTTTCAACAGACCGCAACTATTATGCTGCAGGAGAAAGCATTAAGTGCTCTGCTTTTTGCATTGAGTCAGAGGGCGGTTTCTCCAACTTCAGCAGCATAGCTTACATAGAGGTTTACGGCAAAGACGGAATGGTCGCCTCTGGAAAAATCGCCCTTAAAGAAGGCCGCGGAGGCGGATCTTTGGATATTCCAGGCGATGTTCCTACCGGCAACTACCGCATCGTAGCCTATACTTCAAAGAATAAAAACGAGTCCGGCTACGACTATAACACCGGTTCAAGAATCATATCGATATACAACACAACCAGCACAGCCCGCGCCAAGGATGGGGTGAAAGTCGTTGACAACACTCCTTCCTCACTGCCGGTTCCGCTTGGCAGCAGCAGGATTAAGGCCACATCGGGCCCTGCGGAGGATGGTTTCATCCCTATCGGCATTACAACCTCTAAGGATGCGACACTTAGCGTATCGGTATGGAAAGACGAGGGCTTCGCACGCTATGACAACAATACGCTTGCAACCCTTAAGGCCCAGGCCTGGAATCGCCCTACCACCAGAAACATCTCTGTAATAGAGGATTACGACGGCGAAGTTGTATATGCCCGCATCAACGGACAGATTGACAACAACTGCATTTTCCTTTCCAGCCCCGGCAGCCGGTCCGATATTTACAAGGGCACCATGCTCCCGGACGGACGCACCGCCTTCTTCACGGACAATATTTATGGCAACAAGGATGTGGCAGTCATTTGCCTTTCCCAGCTGCCCTCTTCCTTTGATGTAGAGTTTGAAAGTCCCTTTGTCGGCATCAGTGCAAGTTCGGTTCCTACCATGGAGATATCGGCAGACATGAAGAATGGACTCAATAACCTTGACGCTGCGCTTCGCATTGGAAAATCATTTGATGCCGATACCCTCTATTCTGCGCTGAACGTGCGCAAGCTCGATCTGCTTGGCCCTTGCCAGAACAAGTATAACCTGGACGATTATACGCGATTTGTCACCATGCGCGAGGTCTTCATCGAATACCTTCACGATATTCACATAGACCGCAAAAAAGACCTTGTGGATATGACCGTAAAGACTCTGGACATAAAGGGACTGGCCAGCTACCGTCACTTTACGACCTCCCTTATAATGCTTGACGGCGTTCCTGTAGTAGACCACACCATTATCTACAATATGGACCCGCTGCTTATTAAGAGCGTAGAGATTTATCCCAGCAACTATGCCTTCGGAACAACATACTTCTGCGGAGCAGCCAACTTCATCACCTACAAGAACGATCTTGCAGGCGCACAGCTTGGAAAGAACATCCGCATCCTTTCTTATAAAGGAGCCTCTGTCCCGATGGTTTACTCTGCGTCCAAGGCTGCCTTCGACCCTGATTTCCCCTCTATTTCAGAGACGCTTTTCTGGCATCCGCTGGTTAGCATCCCCGCAGGAGAAACCTTTGATATCGACGTAGTTGCACCTTCCCTCCCGGGTAAATATATTGTTACTGTTGAAGGTTTCACCACCGATGGTGAAGCAATCTTCTACCAGAAAGAACTCTAGTTCTAAACAATACAGACAAAAAAAGGATGTCTCGTTTCGGAGACATCCTTTTTTATTATAGATTCAGCTTACTGCTGGTCAGAATCCCACCATACGGGAATTGTCCAAGCATCGTCCTTAGTATTCCAGTTCTTAGCTGAGTTGTCAGCGCCGGGAACCTCAAGACCAATAGCGATAAGGTTCTTAGAGTTGTAGTTGTACTCGTGAGAGCACTGACGCCAACGACGATAGTACTTGCCTGCAGGAACAGCCCTCATGGCAGCTGCGCTTACACTGTGGTATGCTGCGATGCCCCAACCGAGGAATACGTCAGGATTGTAGTCATAACGACGCATATCGTTGAAGATTTCTACGCTGAACTGAAGAGCGAGCTTCTTCTGGGTCATGATACGGCCAAGAGTAAGTGTAGAAGCATTACCGATACCGTTTGCAAGGAAGTTGTCAATGTCAGCCTGCTTCATAGGAGTGAATGAAGGGCAGTCATTGAGGGTCTGATCCTCAGCAACCCAAACTTTGAGTTTCTCGTTCATGAGTTCGATGGCAGCCTTGATACCTTCTTTGTAAGCATTGAAAGCACCGGTCTTATCACCGTCGTTGAAGAGAACTTCTGCCTTGATGAAGCAAGCCTCCATGTAGGTACCTACGTATGTAGGAGCGGAAACGCGGCTGTAGAATGAGCCGGACTCTGCTGATGCATCGTAAGCAACACCGCCACGACGGTAGAGAAGGTCTTTCTTTGCAGCGTAACCCTTAGACTCGCTGGTGCACTCTACGTAAACGGTATCACCAAGACGGGCTGCGTTCTCAGAAGAAATATAGAAGTGCTTTTCAGGGCTCCAAGATGCACGGAGAGGGCCACCCTCGTTATTGATGTTAGACAGCATGTCTACACCAAGAGAACGACGCCAGGTTCCGTTTTCGTTCCACTTGATCTCTGCAGGAGTAGCTGCAGTCTTGCGTGAACGTGCCCAAGGAATGATGTGGTCAGCACGAGGGTCCTCAACACCAAGACCGTCAAAGTTGGTCAGGTTGTCATAGAGAGCCTTGGTAACCATGTAACCGGCGTTCATACCGCAAACTGAATACAAAGGTGAGTAGTCAACGGGCTCATCCCAACCAAGACGGTCGTGGGTAGAGCTGTTGTCATCAGTATGGTTTACGATAGTGTTGTCAGCATTGCTCTTCATAGCCTTTTCAAGGCACTCCTTGATGGTAGCAACATCATACTTGCCTTCTTTGTAGCTGCCGGCAGCCTTCTTGTTGAGCTTGTTAGCCCAGCGAGCCTTGAGCAGGTAAGCAAGTTTTACCCATTTCTGAACGTCACCGTTGTTCCAGGTATCACCAACTGCGAGTGAAGGAAGAGAAGGATCGATGCTCTTCTGAAGGAGCTCGATAGCCTCGTCGATGCGCTCGAAGCAGCCAAGATAGATGGTCTTACCGGTAGCATAAACAGGAAGTGCGTTTGCTGAGAGAGCGTCCTCGTAAGGCATTTCACCGTAGAGGTCGGTCATAAGCATGAAGCCGTAAGCAAGGAGGAGCTGGGCAGCACCGGCATAGTGCCAGTTTTCTGCAGCCATGGCCTTTGCATACATGTCTTTAAGAGTAGCGCCGGCACCTACGAAGAACCACTGGTAAGGAGTGGTTACCTGAGCTTCAACAAGGTTCCAGTAAGAAACATGCCAGTAGTTACCACCATTGGCGTATCTGGTCCAGTCACCCATTGCCATACCGGTACGCCAAGCGGCGAACTGGGTGGCGCTGTTTGTATAGAACTGGCAGTGAGCAAGCTCGAGCTGATACTCTGCTGCATCCAATGTAGGATTCTCAGGGTCTACGTTAACATCCAACCAATCCTTGCAGGAGGTGAATGAAAGTGTAAAGATTGCAAGACCGCTGACCAATATTGATTTAATAAGTTTCATAATCGATGTAATTAAAAATTATACTCTAGCTAGCGGTTTAGAAAGTAAGATTTACACCAAAAGTGAAGCTGGAAGTAGCAGGGGTACCAAGGTAGTCGAAGCCGACTGAAGATGAACCGCCGCTACCTGCGCCGGAAGCTGCAACCTCAGGGTCACCGTCGTAGTTGGTGAAGAGAAGGAGGTTGCTTGCAGAAGCAGTAATGGATGCTCTCTTGACAACACCAAGCTTGCTGAGCAGGCTCTTAGGAATGTCATAGGTAACTGCAAGGGTACGGAGTCTCAGGGAGTTAACCTTGGTGATCCAGTTCTTAACCTCGTAGTTGTAAGCACCTGTATAGTAGTTCTTGATAATCTCGCGACCAGGAGTCATCTTGCCAGCGAACTTGTAAACCTGGTTAGGCTCCCAAGTATTCTCAACAGCGTCGCCGTTTGCATCTACACCAGCGATGGTGAGAGGACGGTTGCGAACGTCAGCAGAGAACTGGCTGGTACCGGCAGTAGTCATAGCATACTTGGTTCCGTTGAATACGTCACCGCCTACGCGGAATTCCCACAACATGTTGAAGGTGAGGTTCTTGTAGGTGATGGTGTTGTTCCAACCACCATTGAACTTAGCCTCACGGTTACCGATCTCGTAAGAGTAAACACCGTCAGTCTTAGGGAAGCCGTTAGCGTCAAGAACGAGCTTGCCGTTTCTGGGGTCAGCAATGTTGTTGCCCTTATCGTCCTTAGCCTGGAAGCGGGTCCACTTGGTACCGGTGATAGCCATGAACTTGCCGCCTGAGATGGTAGCTGCACGTGCGCCGCCATACTGAACGTCGGTTACGTACATGATTTCCATACCTGCGGGCAGACCGGTCATAGTACCACGGTTGCCGGCTACGTTGATACCGGTTTCCCAAACAAGGTCTTTGGTCTCGATAGGAGTACCGGAGATAGAGAGCTCTATACCTTTATTATATACATTACCTGCGTTGATTGAGCAGAAAATGTAACCGGTTGACTGAGGACCACGAGGGCTCAAGATCTGGTTGTAAGAGTCATTGGTATAGTAAGCGATATCGAAGTTGAGTCTGCTCTGGAAGAAATGCAGCTCGAGGCCGATTTCTGAAGATTTACTCATTTCAGGCTTCAGGTAGGGGTTACCACGCTCCCATGTTGCACCGATACCGGTCTTGCCAAGGAGGTACTGACCTACAGGCCAAAGAGCAGTGTTGGTCTCATAAGCGCCGGTGTCCTTACCAACCTTTGCCCAAGATGCACGGATCTTACCGAATGTAAGAACGTCCTTGCCGATGATACCGCGATCCTGCAGGAACTGGGTGAATACAATTGCACCGCTTACTGAAGGATAGAAGTAAGACCTGTTGGCTATAGGAAGGGTTGAAGTCCAGTCGTTACGGCCGGTAGCTGAAAGGAAGATAGTGTTCTTCCAGTCTACTCGAACCTCACCGAATACACCTACAAGGCGCTTCTTAGAAGCTGAGTGAGAGAAGTTGCGGTTGGTGGAAGCTGAGTTAGAGTATGAGAAGAAGTCAGGAACCTCGAAGTTCCAAGCCATCTTGTAGTTGCGGTCAGTCTTAGTGTCGTCAGTCTGCATACCTACCATGAGGTTTGCGTTGAAGTCACCGATCTTGCCGCTGAAGTTGGACATCAAGTTGTGTGACATGTAGGTGTACTTCAGCTGGTTGTTGCTGAGCATACCCTTCTGCCATACCTGCTTTACAACGCCGTTAGCTGCAACCCTTGTGTCGTTTGACTGGCTGTAGGTATCGATACCGGCGCGGTAGTTGATGAACCACCAGGGAGTGATGTCTGCGCGCAGGTTGATGCTGCCGGTGAAACGCTCTGTGTGGTCAGTATAAGAGTCCTTATTGATAATCCAGTAAGGGTTGTTCCTCTCTTCCCAAGGATCAAGGTCATCGGCTACGCCTGCGAGTTTGTAACGGCTGCCGTCCTCGTTCAGATAATGCTTCATGTTGTCGCTGGGAGCCCACATGTAAACGGCTGCCAGGGCACCGGTACCGTTTGAACCATAGAGACCGCCTGAAGTCAGGGTTCTGTCTGTGTTGGCCTTAGAGTATGCGGTGTTTACGCTAACTGTGAAGATGTCAAGGAATTTCTGCTCACCGTTGAAACGGAAGGTGGTCTTGTCGTAACCTGTCTGAGGAACGATACCATCCTGGTTGAAGTGTGAGCCTGAAAGGAAGAAGTTACCGTTCTTGGTACCACCGGATACGCTTACGTTGGTATCCCATGTGCCGGCTTTCTTGAAGAAGTTGCCTACGTTGTCGTACCAAGGACCATTGTACTCCTCGCCCCATGAGTTGTAAGACTTGTCGTTCTGGGTAGCGCTTACGAGGTTACCGGCAGTGTCGTTGACGGTCTCGATATAACCTCTCTTGTACTGATGCTGAACGGCAGGAAGTTTCCTTGCCCATGAAGTGATGTACTTGGTGTTTACATTAACCTCTACAACACCGTCCTTACCTCTCTTAGTGGTAATGAGGACAACGCCGTTGGCAGCCTTTGAACCGTAAAGTGCGGCAGCTGCAGGGCCCTTAAGGATAGACATGTTCTCGATATCCTCAGGGTTGATATCCATTACACGGTTAGAAGAGGTTGTGTAAGCTGAACCTGAACCATCGAATGCAGTGTTACCTACAACCTGTGAAGAGTTATCGTAGATAACGCCATCAACAACGAACAGAGGCTGGTTGTCGCGGGTCTCGGAACCTGAAGTACCACCACGGAGGATGATAGCAGCGCCTGAACCGGCAGCACCTGAAGACTGGGTTACGTTAACACCGGCAATCTTACCTGAAAGGGAGTTGATTGCGTTGGCAGTCTTGTTGCGCATGAGTTCGGTTGAACCGATGTCCTCTACAGCATAACCGAGGGACTTTCTCTCCCTCTTAATACCGAGAGCGGTAACTACAGTACCCTCGAGGAGTTCTGCATCCTCTTCGAGAACGATAGTGATATTGTCAGAAGCAGAGACGTCTTTGGTTTTGTAACCTACGCAGGATACTTCCAAAGTAACACCCTTGGCAACTTTGATGGTGAATTTACCATCGAGGTCTGTCATAACACCGTTGCGAGTGCCCTTTTCCATGACACTTACTCCGGGTATGGCCTGTCCAGCGGCGTCAACAACAACACCAGAAATCTGCTGCTGTGCCTGCTCTGCCTGAGAAGTAGACGGATAACCGCCTGTAGCCATAGCTGCGTTAGCTCCGACTGCGAATGTCACAGCCAAAGCTACGCTTGCAAGGAAATTAATTTTAACCATATACGATAAGTATTTAAGTGAATTAAAATGTCACACTTATTGGTTATTTTAGGCCTACACGGGCCAAAAACGTCCCAAAGATAAGGATTAGAATTTGATTTTTGCAAATAAATTTAACGTTTTAACGTATTTGAAAATGCATTAATATTCACAATGAATAGTCTTTATACACTACAACTTCAATCGTTTTGCAAAGGGCCGCCGTCGGACCTCAAAATAAAAACCTTCGCGGACAAGTAGCGTAAGTCGCTGATAAATAATAAAAAAGGTAGGAAATCTGAAAAAATATTCAATCCTACGTAAAAAAAACGTTAAATATTTTACGATTTATAAGATTAAAACGTTATTTTTGTATGAATTTTTACCCGAGAGGGAAAACTATTCAATGACCAACATTCAACCACTAATAAATAAATCTATGAATGAAGTTCATGTAATGAAAGGTACTCGCCTTGGCAAGTATCTGGCATGCGCCTTTGCAGCTACCGCACTCCTGTGCGTTCCTGCATTCGGTGCTTCCGGCGCTAAGTCGGATTCAGAAGTTCAGGCACAGCAGCAGCGCAAGACCGCTACCGGTATTGTCGTAGACAAGAACGGTGAGGGTATCGTTGGCGCAGGTGTCGTAGTCAAAGGAACCAATAACGGTACTGTTACCGGCGTTGATGGTTCTTTCTCACTTCCTAACGTAGCCGCTGGTTCCGTTCTCGAGATTTCTTCCATTGGTTACAAAACCAAAGAAGTAGTTTGGAACGGCCAGGCTGTTAATGTTGTTCTCGAAGACAGCAGCGAATTCCTTGATGAATCTGTAGTCGTTGGTTACGGCGCACAGAAAAAGGAGTCCCTTACAGCTGCAGTTTCTTCAGTTGATGTAGGCAAGGCCCTCGGTAGCCGTCCTATCCCTGATGTAGGACGTGGTCTGCAGGGTGCTGCTCCCGGTTTGAACGTACGTATCGGTTCCAACGAGGTTGGTTCAGATCCTATCTTCAGAATCCGTGGTCAGGTTGGTTCACTCAATGGTTCCAACGCACCTCTCATCCTCTTGGACAACGTAGAGATTCCCTCCATCAACCTTATCAACCCTGACGATATTGAGTCAGTTTCCGTACTTAAAGACGCAGCTTCTGCATCTATCTACGGTGCAAAGGGTGCCTTCGGTGTAATCCTTATCAACACCAAGAAGGGTGCAAAGGAAGCAGAAACCGTACACGTAACATATTCCGGCAACATATCTTTCCAGAACATGGCAAAGAACTATAAAGTCGGTGACGTAGAGGCTCTCCACTATACAGTAGAGGCTGCCGAACGTGTTGGTACCTACACTCCAACTGGTGCATTCTGGCTCATTGACCGTGCCGGTTACAATGCAGCAGTTGCATGGAAAGAGAAGTATGGCAGCACTCTCAGCAAGGACGCTCCTATGGTTTATGGCCGTGACTGGTATGTTGGCAGCACAGGCGCAAAGATCGGTGTCCGTACTTACGATCCTTATCATTACCTCGTTCGCAAGAACGCTCCTACCCAGACTCACAATATTTCCGTAGCCGGAAACAAGGGTAATACCAATTATAATATTTCCCTCGCTTATCTGGACCAGAGCGGTATGCTTAAACCCACCGATTATGATGGTTACAAGCGTTACAATGCAAACATGAGGGTTAATACCCAGATCAACAAGTGGCTAAATGTTCATGCCGGCTTGATGTTCACAAAGGCTACCAAGTCATGGGCATTCGCTACCAACTCTACCACCGCCGACGTTTGGTACTATGTATTCCGTTGGGGTCCTACCTATCCGCTCGTTCCCGTTGATGAGTACGGCAATAACGTTCGTACTGCTGCTTATGAGATTGCAACTTCTCACAAGGCTACCATCGACAATATCTACAACAGCGTAAACGTAGGTACCACCATTACTCCTTTGAAGGATTGGAACATCAAGATTGATTACACCTATGCACGTAACACCAGCGAGGAAAAGAACCCTGGTATTACTTATTGGGCTGGCAACACATGGGATGCACCTGTTAACGCACTTAAGGACGGCAACACTTTCACTGTAGCCAATGAGTGGAACAGCATTAACGGTCTCGGCGCCGAAATAACCGCCAAGCAGCTTAATGTTTCAAGCTACACTTCTTCTTACGATTCTATTTATCAGGACAGCTACTCTTCTCAGAGGCAGACCTGGAACATCACTTCCGATTACACTCTTAACCTGAATGAGGATCACAACTTCCACTTCCTTGCAGGTTTCAACGCAGTAGGATATGACTACAGCGGTGTATGGGGCAAGCGTATGGGACTCCTTGACAAAGACAACCCTCAGTTCGCCCTTGCAGTAGGTACCCAGACTTCAGGCGGTAGCCACAGCTGGAACTCAACCGCCGGTTTCTTCGGCCGTGTTAACTACAACTACAAAGAGAAGTATCTGATTGAGGCTAACCTCCGTTATGATGGTTCTTCCAAGTTCCCTACCAGCCTTAAGTGGAGATGGTTCCCTTCAGTATCCGCCGGTTGGCGTGTTTCTCAGGAGCCTTGGATGCAGGGCGCAAAGGATTACATTTCCGGTCTTAAACTCCGCGCATCTTGGGGTTCAATCGGTGACCAGACCGTTCCCAGCTCACTTTACATCCCTACAATGGGTGCAATCGATGACTACTGGATGCACGGCAGCTCACGCGACTACTCATTTGCTACCCCTGGTCTTGTTGCTGCTGACATCACATGGCAGGATATCGAGACTCTTGACTTCGGTACAGATTTCACACTCTTCAATCAGGTTAACGTAACCTTCGACTGGTTCAGCAGAACAACCAAGAACATGATCATCCCTATGGGTGGTGTTGGTTACAACCTTGGAGCAACCGCTCCTTCAGGCAACTACGGTGCACTCCGCACTAATGGTTGGGAGCTCTCTATCAACTGGGGTCACAGCTTCGACAACGGTCTTCACCTCAACGCTACAGCTACTATAGCAGATGCAAAGACCAAGATTACCGAATATGACGAGAGCGCAAAGGGTATCAACGGCTGGTACAAGGGTAAGACCTACGGCGAAATCTGGGGATACCGCGTAGACCGTCTGTTCCAGAATGATGACTTCGCACGTGACGTAAACGGCAAGCTTATCCAGGCTACTGATAAGTTCGGTAAGATTTACAAATTCGCCGAGGGTAAAGATTATGCTACCCAGGGACGTATTGCAAGCGGTAACCTCATCTCCGGTCCTGGTGACGTTAAGTTCAAGGATCTTGATGGTGATGGTATCATCAATTATGGTAACAACCTGACCGACGACCACGGCGACCTTACTGTTATCGGTAACACCACTCCTCGTTATGAGTACAGCCTCCGTCTGGATGCAGATTATAAGGGATTTGATTTCTCTGTTCTCCTCCAGGGTATCGGCAAACGCAACATGTGGGGTTCATCTTCTATGACTCTGCCTGGCTTCAACACTGGTGATGGTTCAATGGCTAACACCTTTGTAAAGGACTTCTGGTATGAGACCTATGATGACAATGGAAACGTTATCGACGCCAACTACGATGCCTACTATCCTAGAGCTGCAAACTGCTCTAACAGCAGCGTATTCAACATGGTTACCAACGACAAGTACCTGCTTAACATGGCATACTTGAGAGTTAAGAACATCACCGTTGGTTACACTCTGCCTACAAACCTGGTTCGCAAAGCCAATATTGAGCGCGCACGCGTTTACATTTCACTTGAGAACTTCTTCACCTTCGATCACCTCCGTGGTCTTCCTATTGACCCTGAAGAGATTGCCGGATATTCTTACCTCAACACCAGCAACTACAACAGTAGCCGTGCCGGTATCGGATCCCCTGCATTCAAGACTGCTTCTGTAGGTATCCAGGTTACATTCTAATTCTAATTTGAGAATAAGATTATGAAAAAGTTATTTAACATATTCGCTATCGGTATTCTGGCGCTCTCTGCAATGTCTTGCAACGATTACCTTGACAGAGAGTCAAAGACTACTATGAACGATAACAACTACTGGACATCAGAGAACAATCTTCGTCTCTTTGTTCAGGGAGTATATGGATCTTATTTCAACGGCTATTCAGACAACTGGGGCGCAGTTTATGCTCCTGGTGTTTACACTGGTGAAATGAGTGACGATCGTACAACAACAGGAACTCAGCCTAATATTCTGATCTCCGTTCCTGCAGACAACTGGTACCGCGCAGAACTTCCTTACCGTGGTTATTGGCTCCAGCGCCGCGGTTCTGGTCCTTGGAACCTCGCATACGTACGTAAATGGAACCTTTTGCTTGAGCGTCTTGAGACGATGAAAGAAAAGGGCATCCTTAATGACGAGGCCTATGGCCATTGGGTTGGCGTTGCACGCTTCTTCCGTGGTTGGGAATACAGCCGTTTCGTAGAGTCCTTCGGTGACGTTCCTTACTATGATCATACTATAACCGCAGAGGACATTGATGCGCAGTTCATCCCCCGCAGCCCTCGTTCAGAAGTTATGACCAAAGTAATGGAAGACTTCGACTATGCTATTGAGCACGTTCGTGCAAACGACGGCACTGATTACGTTAACAAATATGTAGTTGGTACTATCGCTTCCCGCTGCCTCCTCTTCGAAGGTACCTGGTACATTTATCACAAGAATGACCCGGCTCTGCAGACAAGCTCCAACACCCAGGCTCTCGCCAAGACTTTCCTCGAGAAAGCACGTGACTATGCAGGTGTAGTTATCTCTTCAGGCGCATTCAAGTTTGATACTGATTTCCGCACCTTGTTCGGTACCCTTTACAGCCGTCCTTCCAGCAAGGAAATCATCCTTTACCGTGCATACAACAAGAGTGTACAGAGCGCTAGCCAGCACTGCATCGCATCTTACTCAAACGGCGCTGAAAGCCAGGCCGCAAGTGGTAACCTCAGCACTCTTAAGGCATGGCTCTGCAATGACGGTCAGCCTTACGCAACCACTACAGTTGCAAACGGCGACAGCTGGAGACTTCAGGATATGGTTGTTACCCGCGACCCTCGTTTCGAAGCTACCTTCTGGGATGAGCCTAAGAATTCCGGCACCGGCCTGTACTGCGAGAAGTTCATCGACCGTATCGGTCCCACCTATGCATACAATGGCCAGTCTCGTCCTACCTGCTACGGTTCAGATACCAATGAAAATGGTTATCCTTGCGTTCGTTATGCAGAGACCGTTCTCAACTGGATTGAAGCTAAGGCTGAGCTTGCCGACAAATTTGGTGGCGCCGCTATTACCCAGGCAGACCTTGATGCTTCCATCAACGCCCTCCGCGACCGTCCTCTTGACGCTACCGCAACCGCTAAGGGTGTAAAGAAGACCGCACACCTTACTCTTGGCAATTATCCTAACGACCCTGAGCGCACAAGCGCAGCACAGATGAGTACTCTTGGTTACAAGACTGTTGGTGCAGTTTCTCCTCTTCTTTGGGAAATCCGCAGGGAGCGTCGTATGGAGTTCTTCCTTGAGCAGTACAGAATTCTTGACATCCGCCGTTGGGGCCAGCTTGAGCTCATGCTCGGCGCAAACAACCCGGACCTCCTGATTGGTGGTTACGTAGAGCTTGACCTCTCTGCTACCCTTACTGCAAGCCAGGCAGCAGAGCTCGGCCGTGATGCACAGACAACCAACCTCAAGAAGACCCTTAACAACCAGGGATACAACCTTCTTACCAAGGGTAACATCGGTAAAGTTAAGGTTATGCCTATTGAGGGTACAAACGCAGATGGTTCTCTGAAACTTGGTCCTGTTGTTACATTTGATGGCAACAACTGGGCATCAATGCGTGGATTCCTTGTTCCTAACAATGTCTCTGACCGTGATGCAGCAAACGTTCTCTTAAGGAACTACCTTGAGCCTGTTTGCGGCCAGGTTATTGACCAGTACAAAGAGAAGGGTAAAGAGATTACCCAGAACGCTGGTTGGGAATAATCAACTATAATTAAAAAGAGGGGGCGATATGTCCCCTCTTTTTTTTATTATATTTGCATCATGAAAACTATTACTTCTGTTATCGCCCTTGTCGCCACAGCCTTTTTATTTACAGCTCAGGCTCAGACAAGCCAAATGAAATTCGAGAAGACTGTTCCAGACAGCCTCCTTTACATGATGCCTGCTTTTGACAACGGCAGAGTAACCTACTCCGACGGAGACTTTTCCACCGGACGCTTTAACATTTGCACCCTGGACCAGACCCTGAGGTATCTGGACGGCAACGGAAATGTTATGGTTTTAGCCGATGCCGCCTCTATCAGCAGGGTTAATATCGGAGGAGTTCTATTTTATCATTACAACGATATGTATATCAAGTCTGTTGACACGGCAGGTGAAATAATTCTGGGTGTAAACAGAAAAATGATAATCAATGACTCCAAGCGTGGAGCGTATGGCAGTGAATCACAAACCACTAACATAACCCAAGTAAACCGTGTAGACGATACTGCTAACGGAATAGTTTACAGTTTTGCCGGTGATGTGAAGTATAAAATGCAGGAAAGGCCTTTCGTTGTCCTAAAGAATAAGGTATACGAAGCATCCAAGAGCTCTCTTTCTAAATGTTTCCCGGAAAAGAAGGACTTCATCAAGAGCTACCTGAAAGAGAACAAAGTACATTGGAACAATGTGCAGGAAGTACAGGCTCTGTTTGACTTACTGAAACAGTAAAAACTTAGCGCAGCTTATTCAGAAGAGTGGATAAGTATTTCTCTACTTCATCTCCCTGAAACATAAATTTATACCCGGTATAATCAGGATATGTGAAAAGGACAGTGCCCTCGCTGTCTTTTTCTTCTTTAATAGGAAGCGCTACATCCATTGGAGCATAAAAGAAAGTTACGCCCTTGATTCTATTGGCTTTTCCCGGAAGCCAGCCATAAGGTATGGCGTAAATATATTTACCGTTGATGCGGTCCTGAAAATCAAGATCTACATCCATCACATCACGCTGACCGTCTTTAGCCTTCTCATACAGAAAAGACACATAGCAGGAACCAAGCATCTGAGTACTCCTAAGTACAAGTTCATGTTCATCAAACAGGACCTCTATTTCATAGTCAACAGCCTTGGATTCCGGGATTTTTGCTATAGGTAATACAACCCCGTTTTCTTTCTTAATAAAATAGCCGTCAAATACTTTAGTCTTATGAGAGCCGCAACTCACGGCACATATACAAATGGTCAGAAGTATGATTATGTGTCTTTTCATATCTTAATAATGTGGCGTAAAGGTACAAAAACTATTACAGTGTTTGACGATTTTTAATTTAATTCTTTATTCTCGAGAAAGGGCAAAATCTCAATTCTGTAAAGCCCACTCGTAGGCAGGGATAATATGAATTGTCTTTCCGTTTTGGGTAATAGTTTCGCTTTGGAAATCAGTTATTATGTACAGGTTGTTACAATTAGTCGCTTTTGCGCCGGCGAGTAGGCTGTTGATTTCCCGTGTGCGAGTCTTCTCAGTAGACATGTCATAACAGACTTGGTATAGCTCAAGCGCCTTGTTCCCTTTGCAGACAACAAAGTCCGTCTCAAGACCATTTTTGTTTTTATAATAGTAGATATCATGCTCTTTGGGACCATTGCGTCGCAACAGTTCAATATAAACAAGTGTCTCTAAACGCCAGCCCAAATTTTCTCCCGCAAAAGCATCGGTGCGGGCGTCCATCATTGCCACATCTACAGCATAGACTTTCTCTTCATATACACGTTGTATGCTCTTTGGCGAGTATTTCTTAAGCCCTACCAAAAGGTAGGCTTCTTTAAGATAATCAATGTATTTTCCTACTGTATGACTGGACTTGATGCCAAATTCGGATGCAAGATCATTCTCTATAATAATGTGAGGAACCACGTTCAAAAGATGATAAGCCAAACTCTCGAAGGCATGAGGATATCGGATATTATAGCGCTGTTCTATATCTCTCTTAAGGATGTTGTCTATCAAATTGGAGATATAGGCGGTTTTATGTTTTATACGAATCAACTCCGGGAATCCTCCCTGTTTGAGATACTCGTCAAATGCTGCACGTCTGAAGGCAACACTTTTTGTGGTTGGAGAATCAATGGATATATCCGTAGCTAAACAATAATCTCGGAAAGAGAAGGGATAGAGTTCAATATCATCGTGACGTCCGGTCAAGTGGGTAGCAAGCTCTCCGCTAAGAAGCTTTGCATTAGATCCAGTGATGATTATGTGCATACGGCTTCTGAGCAGTCTATTCACGAATAAATGCCATCCTTTGACATTTTGAACCTCATCAAGGAACAGATACTCGAATTCGCCGTAGATTTTATAGAGAACTTCAAGAACATTATTCAAATCGGCAGCATCCATTTCTATGAAACGTTCGTCATCAAAGTTGACATAGGCGAAATGAATACCTCTGTTCTTTAGCATGCTGTAGCACAAAGTAGACTTGCCGCTCCTTCGAACACCAATAATTACTTGTGCCATAGTACTTTCAAGATCGATTCTCTCTTCTTCAGGGCGGGAGACCAAAGACACTTTATCCAGGTTCTTGAGTTCCTCGAATTGCTCTGAGAGCACCTGCTCAATGATTCTTTTGTCCACCATAACGTCTCAATTTAACAGGACAAAGGTAGAATTTCCCTACGTAAAATGCAATACTTCCTGCGAAATACCTGTATCGAAATGCAATACTTCCTGCGAAATACCTGTATCAAAATGCAATACTTTCCCATATCGGGACCCAGAATAATACTTGCAATCTTATACAAATACTGTGTATTATTGCAAGTAAATCGAACGATTTGTTAATCCGGGTCACCTTCTTTTATGCTATAATATTCAGAATATTTGTATATTTGCAGAAATTATTCGATAAATATTCAAAACTATGCATATTTCGGGCGGAAAAGCCAAGGGCTTCATTTCACTGATACCGGTACTGATTCTGGTCGCCATGCTGGCGCTTAACATCAGTATCTTTGGCAGCGACGCAATACTTGGCGCCAGCCAGGTGGCACTTCTTGTAGCCGCCGGCCTGGCCGTTTGGCTTAGCATGTGGCTGTTCAAAACGCCCTGGAGCGCCTTCGAAGATGCGATGAAAAGCAACATCGGCAATGTTACAACGGCTATAGTCATACTTTTGCTGATCGGTGCCATATCGGGCACCTGGATGGCCAGCGGCATCGTCCCCACCTTCATCTGCTACGGCATCAAAATCATAAGCCCGAAGTTCTTCCTGCTGACGGCCTGCCTGCTGTGCGCGCTGATATCCGTGATGATAGGCAGTTCCTGGACAACCATAGCTACCATCGGCGTCGCCCTTATGGGTATTGGTAAAGCCGAGGGCTTCAGTGACGGCCTGATAGCCGGTGCAATCATTTCCGGAGCCTATTTCGGGGACAAGATTTCTCCACTGTCCGATACCACCGTTATGGCATCGTCGGTCTGCGGAGTACCCCTGTTCGAGCATATCAAAAACCTGATGCGCTCTACCGTGCCGTCAATGATAATTGCGCTGATTGCATTTACTGTGCTGGGATTTACCCACGGAGGCAGCGACGCCGGCGATATTGACACATTCACCAGCGTATTGCAGGCCAAGTACAATATCACCCCCTGGCTACTGGTAGTGCCGATTGTGACCGGAATAATGATAGCCCGCCGAATGCCGGCGCTAATAGTTTTGGCCCTCTCTACCCTACTTGCCTGCGTATTTGCCATTATTTTCCAGGCCGATATCCTAAGGGAGATCGGAGGCAAGATTTGCGAAGGTCCGGACAATAAGGTGGTTTTCACCGGACTTATAGAGTCTGTCTACAACAGCGTAAGCGTGTCTACGGGCAGCACAGAGGTGGATTCCCTGGTTGCGTCACGCGGAATGACAGGTATGCTAAATACCGTATACCTGATTATCTGCGCAATGTGCTTTGGTGGCTGCATGAGGGCCGGAGGCATGATAAAGGCGCTTACGGCTTCACTTGTAAAGCATCTGCACAAGAAATGGAGTGCAGTGGCAGCTACGGTTACAACGGGTACGGCGCTTAACGGTATAGTATCGGACCAGTATCTGTCTATCCTGCTCACGTCAAATATCTACAAGGATGTGTACGATTCCAACGACATCGATACCAAGGTACTGAGCCGTAGCGTAGAAGACAGCGCAACAGTTACTTCTCCCCTATTCCCGTGGAGCAGTTGCGGAATGACGCAGGCTACAATTCTTAGCGTGCCTACGCTGGCCTACCTTCCATTCTGCTTTTTCAACTACCTTAGCCCGCTGATGAGCATTGTAGTTTCAATTATCACCCTAAAGAAGCGGAAATAGTCAAAAAATAATTAACTTAGGGGTCGCATAAGAGATGCCGGTCCCCTTCAGGGACCAGAAATTATGGCCAATGGTCCCTGAAGAGGACCGGCGTCTCAATACTAATAACCAGTTTATATGAAACAAATCATTGAATGCGTCCCCAATTACAGCGAGGGCCGCAACCATGCAATCATAGACGCGATCGTAGCGGCTATAAGTAATACTCAGGTAGAGGGCAAGAAGGTCAAAGTCCTGGATATAGACCCCGGAGAGGCCACTAACCGCACTGTAGTCACCTTTGTTGGTGAGCCGGAAGTTGTGCTGGAAGCCGCCTTCCAGGGAGCACGCAAGGCGCAGGAACTGATAGATATGCGCCAGCACCACGGTGCTCATCCGCGAAGCGGAGCCACCGATGTTCTGCCGCTTATTCCCGTCGCAGGCATTACCCTTGAAGAATGTGCCGTTCTGGCGCGCGGTCTTGCAGAAAGGCTGTACAAAGAATTGGGAATCCCCTGCTATTGCTATGAGGCCGCCGCTTTTAAACCGGAGCGCAAGAACCTGGCCGTTTGCCGTGCCGGGGAATACGAAGCCCTGCCGGCCAAGATTGCAGACCCCGAAAAGGCCCCAGACTTTGGCCCAGCAGAGTTCAACGACGTTGTCGCTAAGGCAGGTGCCACCAACGTAGGCGCACGCAACTTCCTTATCGCAGTCAATTACAACCTGAATACCACTTCTACCCGCCGCGCAATGGCAATCGCCTTTGACGTACGCGAAAAAGGCCGTAAGGCCCGCGAGGGCGGATCGCTCACCGGTAAACTACTGAAAGATGCTGACGGCAACCAGATTTGGATACCAGGCACCCTTAAGGGTTGCAAGGCAATTGGCTGGTACATAGACGAGTACGGTATCGCCCAGGTATCTATGAACATTACCGATATCACCACGACCCCGCTTCACGTTGCCTACGAGGAAGTTTGCCGCGCAGCAGCAGAGCGTGGAATCAAGGTGACGGGAGTAGAAATCGTAGGTCTTGTTCCCAAGAGCGTGCTAATTGATGCAGGCAAGTTCTATCTTGAGAAGCAGCAGCGCTCGCTTGGTATTACAGAAGAAGAAATCATAAAGATAGCCGTCAAGTCCATGAGTCTGGACGACCTCAAGCCTTTCAATCCCAAGGAGAAGGTTATTGAGTACCTTATGGAGGACGAGGGCGATGTGGCCAAGCGCGAGCGCTTGGTGCGGATGACGGTGAAGGGCTTCGCCCGGGAGACGGCATCCGAATCTGCCGCCCCTGGCGGCGGATCCATATCGGCCGATATGGGCGCGCTTGGCGCTGCCCTAGCCACGATGGTGGCCAACCTTTCCGCGCACAAGCGCGGCTGGGACGACCGCTGGAAAGAATTCTCTGACGTAGCAGAGAAGGGCCAGGCCGTTATGGAAGAACTTCTTGCCCTGATAGACGAAGATACCGCGGCCTTCGACCGCATAATGGAAGTATTCTCCATGCCCAAGGGCACTGAAGAAGAGAAGGCAGCCCGTGCCGCAGCCCTTGAAGAGGCTACGCTGTACGCCGCCCAGGTGCCTCTGCGCACTATGGAAGCCAGCCTGAAGGCTCTGCCGCTGGCACTTGAAATGGCCCGCAAGGGCAACCCGGCATCGGCATCCGACGCCGGTGTAGCCGCACTTGCCGCCACGGCCGGTATTCGCGGTGCAGCGCTAAACGTACGCATCAACGCCGCCGGCCTTCAGGACAAGTCCAAGGCCGCTCCCCTTCTTATCCGCGCCGCAGACATAGTCAAAGAGGCCAAGGCCCTTGAAGCCCTTGTCCTTGACGCCGTCAACGCCAACATCAACGCATAAACCACACACTATGACCTTCCAAGAAGAGATTCTGGCGGGCATTCCGGAGAGGATTCCGGAGGCTAAGCCATACGACACTACCATCAACCACGCACCAAAGCGCAAAGACATACTGACAAAGGCAGAAAAAGCACTGGCCCTCAAGAACGCCCTCAGGTACTTCCCCGCGTCGCAGCACGCAACCCTGGCCCCTGAATTCGCCAAAGAACTGGAAGACTACGGACGCATCTACATGTACAGGTATCGTCCTGACTATGAGATGTTTGCAAGGCCTATCGACCATTACCCCGCCAAATCCCGCCAGGCAGCAGCCATAATGGCCATGATCCAGAATAACCTGGACCCGCGCGTTGCCCAGCATCCCCACGAACTCATAATCTACGGCGGCAACGGAGCCATCTTCCAGAACTGGGCCCAGTACCGCCTTGTAATGCAATACCTGGCCACTATGACCGACGAGCAAACGCTCGCCATGTACTCCGGCCATCCCATGGGCCTCTTCCCCAGCCATAAGGACGCCCCGCGCGTAGTAGTCACCAACGGAATGGTAATCCCCAACTACTCCAAGCCCGACCACTGGGAGAAATTCAACGCCCTTGGCGTCTCCCAATACGGCCAGATGACTGCAGGATCGTACATGTACATCGGCCCCCAGGGCATTGTACACGGCACTACCATCACGGTTCTTAACGCTGCAAGGAAAGTGCTTGCAAAGAGATTCCCGGTCAAGCCGGGAATGACAGAAATTGCGGCCGATGCCATTCCCGGCACTGACCGGGAATCTCCTGCCGGAATGCTCTTTGTAACAGCAGGACTGGGCGGAATGTCAGGAGCACAGCCCAAGGCAGGCAACATTGCCGGCGTAGTAAGCGTAACCGCCGAAATCAACCCACTGGCCGCAGAAAAACGCCACAACCAAGGCTGGGTAGACGAGCTCCATTACAGCCTTGACGAACTCATCCCCCGCATCCGCAAAGCCGTAGAAGCCAAAGAAGTTGTATCCCTTGCCTACGTGGGCAACGTGGTAGACCTCTGGGAACGCCTGGCCGATGACAACATACACGTAGACCTTGGCAGCGACCAGACCTCGCTCCACAACCCCTGGGCCGGCGGCTACTACCCCGTAGGCTACAGCCTTGAAGAATCAAAGAAGATGATGTCGGAGCAGCCCGAACGCTTTAAAGAAGCCGTCCAGGCCTCCCTCCGCCGCCATGCAGCCGCCATCGGCCGTCTGGCAGACAAAGGAATGTATTTCTTCGACTACGGGAACGCCTTCCTGCTGGAGAGTTCCCGCGCCGGTGCCGATATACTGAAGGCCGACGGTAGCTTCCGCTACCCGTCCTACGTTCAGGACATTATGGGCCCCATGTACTTCGACTACGGATTCGGTCCCTTCCGCTGGGTATGCATGAGCGAAGATCCCGCAGACCTTGCCAAGAGCGACGCCCTTGCCGTCAAGGTACTCCGCGAGATTGCAGCCACCGCCCCTGAAGAAATCCGGGGCCAGATGCACGACAACATCCGCTGGATAGAAGAAGCCGGACGAAACAAACTTGTAGTAGGTTCGCAGGCCCGTATCCTTTACGCGGACTGCGAAGGCCGCACCAAGATAGCACTGGCCTTTAACGAGGCCATCGCCAAAGGCGAAATATCTGCCCCGATAGTCCTGGGACGCGATCACCACGACGTTTCCGGAACGGACTCCCCCTTCCGCGAGACTTCCAACATCTATGACGGAAGCCAGTTCACGGCCGATATGGCAGTGCAGAACGTTATTGGCGACGCCTTCCGCGGCGCAACATGGGTGAGCATCCACAACGGAGGCGGAGTAGGCTGGGGAGAAGTAATCAACGGCGGCTTCGGCATGGTGATAGACGGTTCTGAAGATTCCGCCCGCCATATACGCAACATGCTGTTCTGGGATGTCAATAACGGCATCGCCCGCCGCAGCTGGGCCCGCAACAGCGGTTCCCGCTTTGCCATCGAAAGAGAAATGGCCCGCACTCCCGGCCTTAAAGTAACCATACCAAATATTGCAGACGACGAATTAATTAATAGAACCATAATGTAAGATACTGTCCTGTCCCCTAAAAACCCGTGGACGCCCGTGTCCACGTGAACGGGAGGGGCCCATCGCTTGCGATGGGAGGGATGAAGCGAAGCGAAAGGTTTTTAGGGGATAGGACAGTATCTGAGTTTAAAGCTATGACACATATCATTTCCAAAGAGCATCTCTCGTTAGAGAGAATTAAGGAGATTATAGAGAACCACGAAACACTGGAGCTGTCGCAGGAGAGCAAAGCGGCCATAATCAAATGCCGTAAGTACCTGGACAGCAAGATGGAAGACCTTGACCGTCCCGTTTACGGAGTTACCACAGGCTTTGGTTCCCTGTACAACATAACCATCCCGGAAGAAGACCTTAGCCAGCTGCAGTACAACCTTGTGGTATCCCACGCTTGCGGCACCGGAGAAACGGTTCGCCCAGAAATTGTCAAGCTGATGCTGCTACTCAAAGTTCAGAGTCTTAGCTACGGCCACAGCGGCACCCAGCTAATCACAGTGCAGCGCCTGATTGACATGTTCAACGAGGACATACTGCCCGTCGTCTACCAGCAAGGCTCCCTTGGTGCCTCTGGAGACCTGGCTCCCCTCGCCCACATGTGCCTGCCGCTAATCGGCCTTGGCGAAGTCCTCTATAAAGGCAGCGTTCGCCCCGCCGCCGATGTCTGGAAAGAAAAGGGCTGGGAACCCATCAAACTGCAATCAAAGGAAGGTCTGGCCCTTCTTAACGGCACCCAGTTCATGAGCGCCCACGCCGTTTGGTCCCTTATCAAGAGTATCCGCCTGTCCAAGTGGGCCGATATCATCGGCGCGATGTCCCTTGAAGCCTACGACGGCCGAATCGAGCCCTTCCTGCCCCTTACCCATCTTCTGC
Source organism: uncultured Prevotellaceae bacterium (assembly GCA_947166905.1). Lineage (GTDB taxonomy): Bacteria > Bacteroidota > Bacteroidia > Bacteroidales > UBA932 > Cryptobacteroides. Next base: position 274,444 of record CAMVFZ010000001.1, read on the forward strand.
GCCCCCACAAGGGCCAGATAGAGACCGGCAAACGCTTCATAGAGATTCTGGAAGGCAGCCAGCTGGCCACAAGATACAAAGAGCACGTACAGGATCCCTACAGCTTCCGATGCATCCCCCAGGTGCACGGCGCGGTGAAGGACAATATCAACTACGTGCGTTCCGTAATAGAGAACGAGATTAACAGCGCCACCGACAATCCCAACGTTTTCCCGGACGAAGATATGATTATTTCTGCCGGAAACTTCCACGGCGAGCCTATCGCCATACCGATGGATACCCTGGCCATTGCCATGTCGGAGCTGGCAAATATATCCGAAAGGCGAATCTTCCGCCTTATCTCCGGCCAGCGCGGGCTGCCCAAGTTCCTTGTGGCTACGCCCGGCCTTAACAGCGGCTTTATGATACCTCAGTACACAGCGGCTTCCATAGTCAGCCAGAACAAGGGCCTCTGCTGGCCTGCATCGGCCGATTCCATCCCTTCTTCACAGGGCCAGGAAGACCATGTGAGCATGGGCTCCAATGCCGCCACAAAGCTTGTGCGCGTAATAGACAACGTAGAAACCGTACTTGGAATAGAGCTCTTCAACGCCGCCCAGGCCCTGGAATTCAGGCGTCCGGAGAAGTCATCGCCCAAACTGGAGCGGGTATTTGAAGACTACCGCAAAGAAGTGCCTTTCATCGAGGCCGACACCTACATGCACCCGCTGATGGTCAAATCCGTAGAGTTCATCCGCAACGAAAAATACCTTTAAAAGCCCATGAAACTCATCAAGAACATAGGCTGCCTGGCCGGCATAGTCCCCGATGGCGTGCTCCGCAAATGCGGGGACGAGATGTCGCACGTAGAAACCCTTGAAAACGCATGGCTACTAATCAAGGACGGCAGAATCGCCGATTTCGGCACCGGCAAGGAGCCCGCTGCCGATGAGGCCATAGACGCGCAAGGCGGCAACGTCATTCCCGGCTTCTGCGACAGTCACACTCACATTGTGTACGCCGGCAGCCGAGACGGTGAGTTTCTGGACAAGATAAACGGGCTGAGCTACGAAGAAATTGCAGCCCGCGGAGGCGGGATCCTTAATTCCGCAGACCTGCTGCACAAAACCACTGAAGACGAGCTTTACCGCCAGTCTATGGTGCGCGTTAAAGAAATGATGGACAAAGGCACCGTAGCAATGGAAATCAAGAGCGGCTACGGCCTTAACCCGCAGGACGAGCTAAAGATGCTGCGCGTAATAAAGCGCATCAAAGAAACCGTTCCCGCCGCCGTAAAAAGCACCTTCCTCGGTGCCCACGCCATAGGCCGCGGCTACAGCCACGATGCCTATGTGCAGGCGGTCATCGACATGATTCCCGCCGCAGCTGAATACGCCGACTTCATCGATGTCTTCTGCGACGAAGGCTTCTTTACCGTAGAAGATACAGACCGCATTCTTACCGCTGCAGAACACCTGCTCACGCCCAAGATTCACGCCAACGAACTGGCAGTAAGCGGCGGTGTGCAGGTAGGCGTAAAGCACGGCGCACTTTCCGTAGACCATCTCGAGCGCACCACAGACGCCGAAATCCAGGCCCTGAAAGGCACATGGACCATGCCTACGATGCTGCCTGGCAGCTCTTTCTTCCTTGGCCTCCCCTACGGCCGGGCCAAGGACTTCATCGCCGCCGGCCTGCCCCTGGCCCTGGCCAGCGACTACAACCCCGGCTCATCGCCCTGCGGCGATATGCGCTTTGTGATGGCCCAAGGCTGCATCAAGATGCGCCTCACGCCCCATCAGGCCTTCAACGCCGTTACAATAAACAGCGCCTACGCCATGGGCGTAAGCGCTGAATACGGTTCTATAACCCGTGGAAAGAAGGCTGCCTTAATACTGACAAATCCCGGCTGGAATCTCACCAAACTCGCCTACCAGTACCAGACCCCCTTTATCCGGCAGGTAATTATTTCTGCTTCTTAAGCAGGTCGCGGATCTCTTCAAGGAGAACTACATCGTCCGGCTTGGGAGCGGGAGCTTCGGGCTCTGCAGGAGCCTCTTCTTCCTTCTTCTTAAGGTTGGAGAGCTTGTTGATGCCCTTGATAACCATGAAGATACAGAAAGCAACAATCAGGAAGTCAACAACAACCTGGATAAAGTTGCCATAATTCAGATAGGTAGCGACTTCCTCACCTGCCTCGTTAACTGAAGAGCTAAGCAGCAGCTTCAAATCAGTAAAGTCTGCTTTACCAACAAGTCCACTGATAAGTGGCATGAGAAGGTCATTTACAAGAGAAGTTACGATTTTGCCAAAAGCAGCACCGATGATAACACCAACTGCCATGTCAACGACATTGCCTCTCATTGCAAACTCCTTGAATTCTTTAAGCATTCCCATAATATAAAAAATTAAGTGTTAGTGAATTACGTTCTGTTTTAAAGCACGGAAACAAGCTGGAGTGAGCTGTAAAGCTGCTCCAGGGCAGAGCCGAACTCTGCGGACGGAACAACCACAAAGCGGTCTCCGCTGTTGGTCTCGAAGCTAATCTTACCTACGCCGCGCATCAAAGTCTTGAGCTGCTCGATATCCGGGAAGCAGACAATCTCTCCCTTGGGAAGATCCTTCTCCTGACGCAGTCTAACAACGGCGCCTGCAGGAGTAGTGAATGATACGGAAGCTCCTCCGGGAACGATATCAGTATCTACAACATTGATGGTCAAATCGTAGCTCTCTGTATTACTGTCTGCAGAGTAAAGATATGACAGTGAAATACTTGCATTCTGTCCAACCTTAACCGTACGGGTCTTTACCACACGGTTTCCGGAATAATCCTCTATGGCCTCAAGGTCATTGCCCACAGTCACCTTTGCAGGTTTTGCACTGCTGATGGCATCGTATGCCAGCGCAAGGGCCTTGGAGAACTCGTTGTTCTTGAAGGTGGCCTTCACATGGCCATCGGCAGACATACGGCGAGTAGCGTCAATATCTGCGACACCGGACAGGAGCCTGTCAAGATCGGCCTGCTCCATATAGTACTCTCCGTAATTGTAATAAACGGTCTTGCCACCCTTCTTTATACCCTTGGGGGCCACAAGATTGGGCTCATCCTTGGCATTTTTAAGCATTACGCTCTTGCCATTGGCCAGATTGAAGACGATGCTGGCATTCTTAGGCATCTTCCAGGCCGATGATGACTCGAAGTCTATCCTGAGGGTGTAGATTGCACCGCCGTCCGGATAGGTAATGCGGCCCAATTTGAGCTGCATTCCGGGAGTGGAAACTACGTCTACCCTCTCCGCGCCAGTATAAACGAACTTGTTGCGCTTGTAATTATATCTGAGCTGGTCCTGGCCGAAGGCCGATACTACAACCAGCGCAGCAATCAGGGTTATAACTATCTTTTTAAACATATTCGATTGATTATCAGTTGTTTATTTCTATTAATGCTTTTCCTCTATCTTTGACTTCAGGGCCAAAGCCTCGCGCATTCCGAACGGTCTAGAGAAATATGCACAAATCAGGCCGGCGGCCGCTGCGACTACAACCATCAGTATAACATACAGGGACTCAGGTTCGGGAACCACCACCTTGGAAAGGCACCACATGAAGGCTATTGCAAGCAAGGCCACTACAACATCGGCAACGTATCCAAGTTTTTTGGCAGAGCAGATGCGAATACGATAATTCCTCTTTTCCTCTCCGGGCTGGTCTTCAGGGGTAACGTCAGTGATATCGCAAATCAGATAGCGGGTGCAGAGCGTGGATGAATAATCCAACCAGAACTGGCCTCCGCCGGCTTCTCCAACACCTTTTGAAGAGGCTTTGAACACTCCCCACATATCCTGGCAGAAGCCATCCATATCTTTATTTGAAGAAGTATCGGCGCTGCAACGCAGCACTTGTTTTACTTTGGTATCGAATTCCATAATGTTATTAATCGGGCGCTTTTTGCCCATTATTACAACAAATGTAACGTTTTTTTTGTATATTTGGGACAACTATACCTAAAAACAACAAATACCATGTACAAATACCGTCAATTCGGAGACAAATTCGTCCTAAGCATAGACAACCATCAGCCTATAGCTGCAACAATAGCTGAATTCTGCAAAGAAAAAAACATTCTTGGCGGTGCCGTATACGGCATCGGCGCAGTTAACGAGGTAACCTTGCGTTTCCTTGATCCTGCCACCCTCAAGTATGTAGACAAGACTTTCAACGAGCAGATGGAGATAGCCAACCTTACCGGCAACATCTCCCAGAAAAACGGCCAGGTGTACCTGCACCTTCACGTAACTCTTGGAAGAAGAGACTACACCTGCGTGGGCGGTCATCTTTTGGAAGCTAAAATCAACGGAGCCTGCGAGCTTGTAGTAGAGCACTTCGACGGCCCCGCACCCGGCCGCTATCAGGACAGCGAGACCGGCTTGAACCTTTACGAATTATAACACGACCCTTATGCAAAATCGCCCTGTACCAACAGTAAGACAAGTCCTGCGGAACTATATTACAGGCTTTGTCTACACACTGAAGCACCCGCTGACCCTGTTGCCTACAATTATACTGTCGGCAATGTGGATAGTGCTTGGCATACTACAGACTACTGTAGGCAAGAATCTGCCAATGTCGGTGCTTAACTTCATTTCCTATGCGCAGGGCGGTTTGTACGGCGGCGTAGTAGGAGCCATCGGAGGTATTGTAGGCAAAATCATTATTGCCGCCTTCCTTAACGCCCTTATCGCTCCCCTCTTTGTCAAGGGAGCAAAGCCCTTCCATAACTTTGGAGGAGGCATTAAGAACATGTTCAAGGGCATGGCCGTAACAAGCATGCGCGCCGTTGCTACGCTTTTGGCAGGCATCGGCTTTGCACTTGTGGTTTACAGTTTCTTCAATATCACCCAGGGCTGGGAAGAAAGCCTTGTCGGCGTTGTGGGAATTGTGATGGTCATCAAGAACATAGGCCAGAAGGGAGGCTTCCTGTGGAGCCTGTTCTTTAGCATGCTAAGCACCTTCACCGGTGGAAAAACGCCTTCTTACATAGGTATAACAAGGTTTTTGTCCGGCCTGGCGCTGGGCTTCGGACTTGGAGCCGGCCTGAATGCCTTTGGACTCAGGTGGTGCCTTATCTTTGCCTCCGGAACCCTTGTACTTGCCTTCATACTGTCATTCTTTGGCAAGAGAGGCCAGGCAACCATGATGGTAGCCTGCGTTTCACTGGCGCTTATGATGCCTCTGCTGGCCCAGAATAACGGTTTTGTCCAGAATTCCCTGGACCCGAACGACAAAAAGGCGCAAGAGCTTAACAGACGCATAGAGGAAGCGGAATTAAGGGGCGACGAAAAAGAGTTGGAACGTCTGTCCAAAGAAGTTGAGCAGTATTACATGGGCCAGCTTAACGACGCCATGGACCTGTACAACAAGTATAAGGACTATAAAGGCGATTTCCCGGAGGGCGATGACGATGATGATGACGATCATCACGGCGGCCTCTTTGGAGACCAGAGCCTCTTCGGTGACGACGAGGATCACCATCACGACCATGACCATGATCATGGTTTCTGGGACCATGAACATGGCAAGAGCATAGGAGACCTGGCCACCCATGGATGGGCCGACGAAAGCAGCCACATGGACACCGGGACATCTGCCAGCGTAGGTACGGCCATTGACGTAGTCGGTGGCGCAATAGGTCTGGCCGGTGGCCTTGGAGGCGGCCTTGGCAGCACCCTTGGCGGTGGAATCGGCGGAGGCTTCCCCGGAGGTCCCGGAGCAGGTGGATTCCCCGGAGGTGGTGACTTCCCAGGTAGCGCAGACCCTTGGAACAACGTTGAATGGGAAGATCCCAACCGCCAGGAAGGCTATTACGACGACGAATACGACGGTGAAGACACCGAAGGCGGCGGAGGAGACGGCGATATGACCGACGAGGAACGCGAATACCAGGAGCAGCTTCGCCAATGGGAGGATTATCAGAAGCATCTGAACGACCTTGAAAACAAATACGTTCAGGATAACGGCGACGGCACCAAGATAGTCAAGGACCCCGCCGGCGCAGAAGACCTTCGCCTGTATCAGGATGAAGAAGGAACCTGGAGGAGCGAGCAAAGCGATCAGCCTTACACTGACGAAGACGTAAAGGAATGGCTGGACGACCGCGACACCAATTCCAGCTACCATCAGGATAACGCCCAGACAGCACAGGATTACCAGAATGCCTTTGAAAAGGACGCCCAGGACGCTGCCAGCCATCCGGATCAGCACATGATTGACGACATCAACAAGGGGATGGAAAAGATCAAGCAGGAAGACAAGATTGTCGATACCGCCTGGAAGCACGGAGTCTCAACGGTAAATGACGACGGTTCTGAGAAATCCATCGAACAGGTTCATGCAGAAACCGAGAAACAGATTTACAAAGAGCGTTGGGAAGAGTCCCAGAAGCAATACGAATACGCTCAGGACGAGCTTGACGCATCCCTTAAGATAGCCGACGCAGAGTTCATCGATACCGTAAGCGAGGGCACAGTCAACACCCTTGGAGAAATTGTCCCCGGCGGCAAGTACGTAAAAGACGCCCACAACTTTGTAAAGGCCGTAGGAGTTAACGTCTCTGAGGCTGTAAACGAGGGCAAGAGCGTAGGCAAGGCCATAGTAACCGGAACGGCCGAAGGCGGGCTGACCGTGCTTCAGAACCATGCCGGAGACATAAGCTGGAACAAGTACGGCAAGGTTGCGGAGAAGTGCGGAGAGTTTGTAACCGTTGTTGGCTCTGAAGGCGTCAAGACCATAATTCACGAGACTTCCCACGGCAAGGACTTCAACGACGCCCTGGAGAAAGCCCGCGTAGATATGGTCAAGAAGACCGGAGACTTTGCTGTAGGCAAGGTTACTGACAAGTACGTCAAGGACAAAATGAAGGACAAGTTTGGCGATGGCCAAGTTTCCGACTGGGTAGCCAAGGGCAAAGACAAGATCACAAGCGGCGAATTCTACGCCGGTGCCACCAAGGAAACTACGGCGAATATTATTAACAACTTCACCCAGGAGGATTATATAGAGGCAGGCGCCAAGGGCGTACTGGACTACCGCGACAGCCTTGTAGGTGATATTATCGGACCGGAATAAAAAATAACAGATATGAAAAGAGAACTGTCAACAGAAGAAAAAATGGTTCTGACTGGCCACTTCCCATATTTGGCCCAGGCCCTTACTATGGCCTGCAGGAAAACCGTAGTCTGGCGCAAGACCAACGACGGCACTCCAGTAAACTTCCTAAACATCTTCTACACGGCCCAGGAGATGGACGCCAAGAAGACCCCGGAAGACACATACTACTACATGGTTTCCGCCGAGGGCGCCATAGGCATTACGCCCAAGTATGAATACATGGTCAAATGGCTTTTTATTCCGATGGAGCCGGGTCCTGAGAAGGATGCCGCCCTGGATAAGCTTAAAGAGGACTACGACCAGGTAGAAGCCGAGGCTGCCGCCCAGGAGGCCGCAGAAAATGCCGCCGCACAGCCGCAACTGCCCAAATTCTGCACCCATTGCGGCACACCGTTCCCGGACGATACCGCCCGCTTCTGCACCAACTGCGGAGCGCCCAGATTCTAAACTATCTACGTAGTAAATAAGACCTTAACTCTGACCAGTTGTAAAACTGGCCGGAGTTTTTGTATTCTATAGGGGTAAGCGAAGGAATAGATGTTTCCGACTCGTTGTGAAGGATTTTAACTATGACGTTTCCGGCATCGTTACGATAGAATACCAGCTGGATATTTGCCGCCATGGGAACAAGGGAGCCAACGGGCAGGGTCTGACCCTCCCAGGGGCAAAAGCCCTGGATGCCGATCAAGCTGCATAGCGGGACAAGGGCACTGTCGTGGCCAAAACGAAGGTCTGCCGTATACTGGCGCTTGCCACTGAGGGCAGCATCGGCATCGGAGACTATCTCCCTTAAAACGGGGCGTGATATCTTGGCCTCTTTCAAAGATTTTGGAAGTAGCTTGCCATAGTAAAAAGCCTCTCCACCAGCCTCCATAGCCTGCCATTCATCGGCTGCCAAGTATCTGGAAATGAAATCTTTATCCAAGTCTATAAGCTGCGGGACAGAGGCATAATGCCACAAACTGCGCCGCAAATCCTTAAGAAGCGCCGGCTCATTATTCCTGACTCCCCTGGAATAGCGGGAATAGATAAGCAAATTGGAAGATATCTTTGTCTTGAAACCGGGCGAAACCGACTCCACTCCCATAAGGAAAGAAACCAGGCTCTCCCGGCAGCGGTTAGCCATACTGGTCCTGGCCCGGATGCGCCCAGCAGCGAATATAGAAGGGAAACGCTCTGCCATACGACGTCCTATCCCCTCCTGTTCACGTGCGCCCAAGGCGGACAAATGGCCCTTTTTGCCGGAGTGAAGGTTGTACACAGTCTTAACCGCAAGCCAAAGGGAATCGCTCACGTTATTCCTGCAGTTTTCATATCCGGCTTTGGCATACTTCTTTAACAAATACCTTGAGCCATGCCGGCCAAAGTGGCTGACATACACCACCTTATACCCCTCCGGAGACTCAAGCTCAGAAGCATCGGCCCCATAAGGCACAGGATAGGGCGTATAAATCGCCTGGGCGCCAAGCCGCACTCCCGCGACAAAAAGCCACAGGAGCGCCAAGCCCAACGATATTATCCTATTGAATCTCACCTAAACGCTCTTGTCATTCAGATAATGGATGAAGAGCATGGTAAGATCGTCGCTCTGGGGAGCATCTCCCACGAAGTCCGCTACGGCTTTCTCTATGGATTCCAGTTTGCCCTGGGCCGACATCCTGCCGTGCAAAGCAGCCTCTGCCCTCTCTTCTCCGAAGAGCTCATGGTTTGCATTCTCCGCCTCTGTGAGACCATCCGTATAAAGGAAGAGCGCATCGTCGTAATTAAGATCCGTCTCCTGCTCCTGGAAGGTCATATCCGGCATTACGCCAAGCGGCAGATTAGGCACTACAGGCAGTTTGGATATGGTGTCAGTAAGCACAAACGGCGCATTATGGCCGGCATTGCAGTAACGCAGATGGCCATTTTTAAGATCAAGTATGCCGATGAAGAAGGTAACGAACATATTGCTTTCGTTCATATCGGCCATACTGTTGTTCATGGTGGTGACAATGCGCTGGGGGCTGTTTTCGTGTACCGATACCGTCCTGAACAAGCTTCGGGTTACCGCCATCACCAATGATGCGGGCACACCCTTGCCGGAAACGTCGCCAATACAGAAGTAAAGCTTTTCATCGCGGATGTAGAAGTCATACAGGTCTCCACCGACCTCCTTCGCAGGTACGATGGATGCCGACATATCGATATCATGGCGTTCTGGGAACGGAGGGAAGGTCTTGGGAATCATGGACATCTGAATTCCCCGGCCGATGTGCAACTCGTTTTCTATGCGGTTCTTGTTCTCCGTAATAATCTGCATCTTCTTCTGGTTCGCGATGGAAGCCCAAAGAATCAGGATAATGAAGATTATACCAAAGAGCTGGAGCATAATCACCACGAACTCTATCCTTCTGATGGAGCTGTAGATATCGTCTTCCGGAATAACAAGCGACATCTTCCATCCGGTACCCTCCAGCGGAGAATTATACCTGAGCACATCCGATACCCTTGTTGTGTCGCTGGGGCAGGCTATCATCTGGCCTGCAGCGCTGGTAATGGTACCATAGGAGTGCTCGTATGGCTGGATATCCATAACGATATCGGTAAGCCATTCCAGGGAAACGTCCACGCCGAATATACCCACGGTATTGCCCTCGGTATCCTTTAAGGGGATGGAATAAGTAACTACCATCACCTTGACGCCATCCTTGTCAAAATAAGGTTCACTCCAAAAGCCTTCCCCGGTTTCTATCGGGGTCTGGAACCAGTCCGTCTTAAGATAGTCATGGTCGTCCGACCCAAGGTTCAGGACCTCGAAGGTGTTGCCTTCCCGGCGGGACAGGACCTGCTCGAACCAAAGCCCCTTCTCCTTGTAGTAATAAGGCTTAAAGCAGGCGAAGCTGTTCATAATCACCGGATTGACATCCATAAGACGCTGCATAGTCTTGTACAATTCATCCGGTTTATCCAGCTTGTCTTCCAGCAGCCACGCCATACTGAAGCAACCACCTTGGACAGACAATGTCATCTTCTCTATATCCAGGCGGGCAATCTTCATTTCTGACCGGGCCCTGTCGTCGGCTTCCTTGTCCAGTGCCTTTTTGGCAAAATGGAACTGGAGGAAAGAGGTCGCTTCAAGGGCGGCAAGGGCTACAACAATAATCAGCAGTCCCCGCGTTGCCGTCAATTTGCTGTATAATGTGGAGAATTTCATTCAATTATGGGTTTCAAGGCCTCGCGGAATTCCAGCATCGGGCGCTTGGTGTCTCGTTCTATGATAAGGGTCTTGAGTCCGGCGAAGGGATCCAGCATCGCGTTAATCTCTTTCAAAGGAATATCGGCCCCGAAGTAAACTGGAGCGAAGTTCTCCCAGAACTTGATTGCAACGGACTTGGGCATGTGGAAGGCTTCCTTGATAAAGGCCTCGTCGCTAAGGCAGCAGCAAAGATAAACCATCGACACATCAAAGAGATGGTTGCCATAGCAGAAGTCTCCCAGGTCTATGAAATAGCGTTTGTCGCCGACAAAGATGGCGTTGCCATACTGGAGGTCTCCGTGAACGGCAGTGTCCTCATCCGGGACATCTGAAATGAATTTTGCCAGCTTGTCCTTCTCTGCAGGGGTAAAGAAGGGATTCTCTTTAAGAAGGGAATAGTAGCGTTCCTTCACATTCTGTAGAAGAGTGGTGTCTACATGGGTAGCATGCAGTTGCAGGCACATCTTGGCGAACTCGGACGCATACTGCGCTACATTCTCCGGATTGTCTCCTGTTGCACGGGCATAGGATTTCTTGCCAAGTATGCGCTTGAAGCGTATTCCGTAGCGGCCGTCTTCAGTTACCACATATTCTCCGGGCTCCGGAGTGGGGATGCCCATCTCATAAACCTTACGGGCAAGATTCATCTCGTCCAGAGGCTGCTGGATCTTGCCGGGGAAGTACAGTTTCAGCATTACGGACGGGTCCGTCTTATGGTCATAGCTCTCTCCGTTGGCTCCGCCGCCGGAAAGGACATAGTCGTTCAGTGTTATTTTAAGTGCTTCCATTATTTATCTGCAAATACTTGATTTATAAGTTGTTCGAATTCTTTAAAAGCAAAGGTGTCCTGGAGTTCCCGCAGGGAATCAGCCAGTCCGCGATAATGCCACTCGTGGTCTTTCCTGTCTTTGGCGTGGAAGATTTGCCATAGGCTATCTCCCTTTTCTGCATAGTCCCGGGCTATCGCCCTCATATTGGAGAGTTTATCCCCCATCGCCACTATCTTGGCATCGTGGCTGGCTGCGGCAAGACGGTCTATAGCCGCCTGCTTACGCGCATGCCAACTGTCTTCTTCGCTTACGCCCTCGTGCACAGTGTCGCTTTCCGCTGCGACCAGCGAGGCGATACGCGGCCCAAACTCCGCCCTAATCTGCTCAATGGTGACATCGGTATCCTCTACAGTATCATGTAGTGCGGCGGCCGCAAGAAGCTCCTGGTCTTTTGTAATGGTAGCTACAATTTCCACAGCTTCCATCGGATGTACAATATAAGGGAAACCCTTACCACGGCGCTCCGTACCGGCATGCGCCTTTACAGCAAAGATAATAGCCCTGTCAAGTAGCTGGGTATCAAGTGGTTTATTAGCCATAGCCGTATTGTTTACTGGTTCATGAACGGCAGGTCGTTGGCCTGTTCCATAAGGAATTCAGCCACAGCCTCGTTACCGTCGGACTCCCCGTTAAGGGTATCGAACATAAGTTTGAGGCCGGCCTTTCCACCTCCGTTTTTAAGTGTATAGGCAATACATAGATTCTGCGGTCCGATACTGCTGGAAATAATATCCAGATCTGTCAATCCCAGCTGATAGCATGCAATCTGATAAGCCCCTTCCGAGTAAGTCCTGATTATCCTTTGAACATCGCCCAAAGTCTTGCAGTTCAAAGACTTGAATACAGGAAGGAAAGGCATAAGAGGCACATTTTGTATTTCCGCCTGATTTACCTTGGCAATACGGCGGTTCAGCTGGTCGAAAGGCTTAAGCTCCAGATAATTACGGAAGGTATCGCCATCCAGCGGAGCATCGTCCAGATTGCCGGAAGCAACCAACTTTTGCACATTGCGCCTGTAATCGTTAAGCTCTATCCTTATCTTGCTGAACTCGTCATCAATGAGTTCCAGCATTCCTGCCAGGCGGTTCATGTTGCGGTAATAACGCTTGGGGATCTCTACCCCGCTCTTATAACCGGTATCATGGTTCATATTGGCCCAGGCATGCTGCAGGATCGTACGCATCTGGATCTCGAACCTGTACGGGAAGCCTTCCATGGAACAAATATAGTGGAGGGACAGGTAGCCGAAGCTGTCAATCTCGTGCACCTTGCGCTTATCCACGGAATTATCCCAGTCCACAGTAAACAGGCGGTCTATTGCCGATGCCACCTTGTCCACATCATCCGTATAGAAGGTTATGACCCTAAGGCCGATGATATCGGTAATATCGGCCAGGGAGTGGTATTTGGCCCCCTTCAACTCCAACTTGCCCGCAAGGGAGTCCTCTGACTTCACCCTATATTCCAAGGCTGCCAGTATTATACCGGCATCATCAAATGTCTTGCGAAGCGTATTGTATATCTTGACGATGGCCTCCTGCATCAGCGGAAGCTGCTGCCTGTATTCGTCCATTATGGACTCGCCATGGGCGTCCAGCAGTATTTTCTTATTCATCTCTACTTTATTAATGAAGGAGGAAGGACGACGCGTCGTACATTGCAACCCACGTAGTTACCAAGGACAATAATAGGATAATACCAAAGGATATCGTTATCCCATGACCATGCGCCTACGAGATAGACAACATCGGCGACGGAATGATAAAAGCCACAGACTATGAAGAGAGGAATGCCGAATATTACCGGCAGCATGTTTTTCGTTTCCTTGTAAAGCCATACGGCGATGTCGATGATCATTCCGCAGCCGATGGCCCTGATAAAGGCCCTCACAGGTCCCTGAGCCAGCCTGCTGGCTACTGCTGACGCTGCGCGCTCTGCGCTTTCACCGCCCAGTTCCGCAACCATAAGTCCCAGCACTGCGCATGCCACTATGTTGAAGAACCATATCTGCACAAGTGCGGGAATATCGTTCATACATCCGGCTCGTCCCGTATAGAGAGGCACGCCGACAAGCACGACTCCGATAAGTCCAAAAGCAAAAATCACCGCACCGGGAATTCCCCCAAGGGCCAGAAAGCCCATCGCGCCCAAGCCAATCAACAGGCCCGCAAACAAAGACTGTCTAATCATATTCACATTCATTTCCTCAAATATAAGAATTTTTCTGAATGTTTCTATGATTCATCACAAAAAAAAAGCCGGCACGCATGCCGGCTAAGAAGCGGAGAGTGAGGGATTCGAACCCCCGGAGCCTTTCAGCTCAACAGTTTTCAAGACTGCCGCCATCGACCACTCGGCCAACTCTCCAGTATTTTTGGGCTGCAAATGTAAGAAGTTTTTTGCTAAAAACAAATTTATTATCCTTATCTTTGAGAAATCATACAAGATTTGCAATACCGATGGCAAAAAAAGGACTAAAAGGCAACTCCTCAATCAGGCGTTTTACAAAAGACGGCCTGGCCTTCATAATTGTGGCGGCCATCACGCTTGAGGCCACATCCCTGGTGCAGTACATCTTTGCAAGAAAAGGCATCAGGGAAGAAGCTACCATGCGCGCACAAAGCCAGATGGAGGCCGCCAACCTTAAGATTAAAAACGTAATCGACGGCACAGAAACAGCCGTTCGCGGCAGCGAGTGGATTGCGGCGTGGACACTTGAGCAGCCGGATAGCATGATAGCCGTAACCCGCAGACTTGTAAACGACAACAGCATCATAGTGGGCTCTACCATCGCCGTGGTGCCGGGATATCTTAAGGACCGCCGGCAGTACGCCCCCTACTCTTTGCAGCTGCCTGGTTCAGATAAAATCGAAGAAAAGTCCCTGGCCACGGAAGAATACGACTATCCGCGTTCGGAGTGGTTCACAATGCCTATCCGCCTGCAGGCCGGATACTGGTCGGAGCCATATGTTGACGTTGGTGGCGGAGACATACTGATGACGACATTCTCCCTGCCCATCAAGGACATGAAGGGCAAAATCGCAGCCGTACTTACGGCCGATATCTCCCTGGACTGGCTCAACAGCCTCATCGGCAACCTTAAAGTTTACCCCAGCGCCTTCGGCATGCTTGTTAGCCGCGGAGGAAAGGTGATGGCCGGCAAGGAAAACGACTCAGAAGAGCTGAAGTCGCTTAGAAAGGATATGTCATCCGGAGAAAACGGGCAACTGACGATCGACCTTGGCGGCGAAGAGAATCTTGTATATTACGCTCCCGTAGACAAGACTGGCTGGAGCATGGCCGTGGTTATTCCAGAGAAAGAAGTTTACGGCAGCTTCCGCCAGATTAGCTTTATAGTAAAGATACTCCAGATTTTTGGTATAATAATGCTCTTCCTTTTGCTCCGATACACGGCAAAACGCCAGGCGAAGATGCGTGAGATATCGGAAAAGAAAGAGAGGATGGAAGGTGAGCTACAGATTGGAAGGGATATACAGATGTCCATGATTCCCAAGACCTTCCCTCCGTTCCCGGAGCGCCACGACATTGACATGTCGGCATCTATCGTACCTGCAAAGGAGGTTGGAGGAGACTTGTACGACTTCTACATCCGCGACGAAAAACTCTACTTCTGTATTGGTGACGTTTCCGGCAAGGGCGTGCCAGCCTCATTGGTGATGGCAGTTACACGAAGCCTGTTCAGGACCGTTTCTAGCCACGAAAAGAGCCCCCAGCGCATTGTCACCACCATGAACAACAGTATGGCCGATATGAACGAAAGCAATATGTTCGTTACCTTCTTCATCGGCATACTTGACCTTAAAAACGGCCACCTGCGTTACTGCAACGCCGGTCACAATGCTCCATATATACTGAGTGACACCCTAGCCAAGCTGCCAGTCCTTCCCAATCTGCCACTTGGCGTAATGCCCGGCATGGCTTTCCAGGAGCAGGAGGCGGATCTTAAATACGACGACGCCCTCTTCCTGTACACCGACGGTCTCACAGAGGCTGAAAATGCAAACCACGAGCTCTTTGGAGAAGCCAGGACGGAGAAGGCCCTGCACGGCAGGATGTCGGCCCAGGACAAACTGGAATCCATTAAGACTGCCGTAGCGGACTACGTGGGAGATGCTCCCCAGAGCGACGACCTTACCATGCTGTTCATCCATTATGTAAATGACGCAAAACCAGATATGACAGAAAAGCATCTTGCTCTTCACAACGACATCAAACAGATCTCGCTTCTTTCAGAATTCATAGACAACATCGCAGAAGAACAGAAGCTTGATTCAAGCCTGGCCATGAGCATCAACCTTGCTCTTGAAGAGGCTGCCACCAATGTTATTATGTATGCCTACCCCAAGGGCACTGAGGGCGCGGTAGACCTTGACGCCATCATCCGGCCGGACTCCCTGCAGTTCGTATTGACAGACAGCGGCAAGGCCTTCGACCCAACCGCCGCTCCCGTGGCCGATATCTCCCTTGATGTCAAAGACAGGCCCATAGGCGGCCTGGGCATTTACCTTGTACGCAATATTATGGACCAAGTCTATTATGAGCGCAAGGACGGAAAGAACGTACTCACAATGATAAAACAAATATAAAGCATATGGAAGTCAACATCTCTAAACAGAATGGCATTACCACCGTTACACTGGTCGGACGCCTGGACACCCCGGCATCTCCGGAGGTAGAAAAGGCCCTTGAGCCTGTCCACGAAAATGCCACCGGTACCATCGTTCTTGATTGCAAAGGCCTGGAGTACATCTCCAGTTCAGGTCTCAGGATTTTCCTTTCAATCCGCAAGAGCGCCGCTGCAAAGGGCGGACGAGTAATTGTAAAGGATATCAACAACGACATCCGCTCGGTCTTTATGATGACCGGCTTTTTGAACTTATTTGAGATTCAATAACAGCCTGGCTTTTGATTTAAGCAAATATCTTTATATTTGCACTCCATGAAAGCTAGAGAACATTTTGGCGGCAGGGCTGCAGTAATCATGGCCCTTGCCGGGTCTGCCATAGGCCTTGGCAACATTTGGCGTTTTCCCTACGTGGTAGGACAGAACGGCGGTGCCGCCTTTGTCTTCGTGTACATTTTGGCAACAATACTGCTGTCCCTGCCGATCTTCTTCGCAGAGTCAGTGATAGGAAGGCGCAGCAGGGCCAACTGCCGCGGCGCCCTTGCCACGCTTGCACCTGGCACAAAATGGCATCTCTTCGGGCTTCTGAGCGTCATCACGCCAATGCTCATCGTATCCTATTACAGCGTGGTTGGCGGATGGTCTCTGGATTACCTTTACAAAGCTGTAACACTATCATTTACAAGTGGTTCCGGCGGCACTGAAGGCTTCGGAAGCTTTGTCTCCTCTACCTGGGAGCCACTGATAGCACACACATTATTCCTTCTTATCAGCATCGGAATTATATTTGGCGGAGTGCGGAAAGGCATCGGCAAGGTTAGCAAAATAGGAATGCCTATACTGTTCGTGCTGGTTGTGGCGATAGTTATATACGCCGTCAGCCTGCCCGGAGCCGGCAAAGGAGTTGAATACCTTTTGCATCCGGACTTCTCCAAAATTACCGGAAAGACGGTGCTGGACGCCATCGGACAGTCATTCTATTCCCTGTCATTGGGAATGGGCATAATCATCACCTATAGCTCCTACGTGCGGAAGGAAGAGAATCTGCTTGCCACCGGTTTTGGAACGGCAACGGCAGACCTGCTCTTTGCGATGCTGGCTGGAATGGCCATCATGCCGGCTGTTTTCGCATCTGGAATTGCCCCGGAAAGCGGCCCAGGCCTCATCTTCGATACCCTGCCATTCATATTTTCTTCAATGGCCCTGAAGATGCCGGTGCTCACTTCGATAGTAGCGATACTATTCTTCCTGACAGTGCTTTTTGCGGCCGTAACTTCCGCTGTTTCGCTGCTGGAAGTTGGCGTAGCCTATCTTTCAGAGGAATTCAAGATGAGCCGCAGAAAGGCCGGAGTCCTGGTATTCATCTTTGCCTGGATTCTGGGAGTAATCTGTTCGCTTTCCTTTGGCCCTCTGGCCGATGTCCAAATCTTCGGGCTTGGATTATTCGATCTTCTGGACAAGTTCTGCTCCAATATACTGCTTATCATAGGTGGCCTTCTGTGCGTAATCTTCGTAGGATGGAAGATGAAGCGGGCCGATGTTTACGACGAGTTCACCAACGGCGGAACCAAACGCCTCAACGCCAGGGTCTTTAACGCGATATACTTTGTAATCAGATACTTGGCTCCCATCGCAGTACTTATGGTTTTCTTTAGCAGCGTGCTTTAGTTTTGTGTCGGAATGAAAAATCGGGAACAGTTCAGCGGTAACCTTACCATTATTATGGCCATGGCTGGCTCTGCCATCGGCCTTGGCAATATATGGCGCTTCCCCTACATCGTTGGGGAATATGGCGGCGCGGCCTTCATCATCATTTATTTCCTTGCCTGCCTGATTATCGCACTGCCGATATTCTTTGCAGAATCCGTAATCGGACGCCGCGGCGGCATGGACACCTTCGGGTCTATGAAGAAACTTGCCCCGGGGTCAAAATGGTATAAGGTCGGCATGCTTACCATCATCAGCCCGATAATCATTTTAAGCTACTACAGCGTAGTAGGCGGATGGTCCATCCATTACCTTCTGGAGTCATTCGGCGGAGCGCTTGGGCAGGAAACAGGGCACTTCGGCGAGTTCATTTCCTCTGTAGAGGCTCCCATACTGGCGCATACGGTATTCATAGCCCTGGTTGCAGCTATTGTCCTGGCCGGAGTTAAAAAGGGCATAGAGAAATTCAGCAAATATACCATGCCGGTTCTGTTCATACTGATTCTGGTAACGGTAATCTACTCCCTCACCCTTCCCGGCGCCGGACGCGGAGTGAGCTATCTGGTAAAACCGGACTTCAGCAAGCTCACAGCCCAGGCATTTACCGCCGCTGTGGGCCAGGCCTTCTTCTCCCTGTCGCTTGGCGTAGGAACCGTGCTGACTTATGCCTCCTACATGCGTAAAAAGGACAATATGCTTCTTTCTGGCGTGGGAACAGCCAGCTTCGACCTAATATTCGCGTTGCTGGCCGGTTTTGCCGTGATGCCGGCAGTCTTTGCCGCCGGACTTTCACCGGCTTCTGGCCCCGGAGTAGTATTCGAAACCCTCCCCTATATATTCAGTAAAATGGGCTCCGGAGCAGCCTGGATTACGATTTGCGTCTCCGGAATCTTCTTCCTGGCCGTGCTTATGGCAGCTTTGACATCCGCAATCTCTATGCTGGAAGTAGGTGTGGCTTACCTGGTAGAAGAAAAGCACCTGAAGCGGTCTCGCGCGGTGCTTTACCTGTCCCTTTTTGCCTGGAGCGTAGGACTTCTCTGCTCCCTTTCATTCGGGCCCCTGGCCGATGTTACGATACTGGGCAATTCCATCTTCGACTTCCTGGATAAGCTTTGTTCCAACTGGCTGCTGCCCTTCGGAGGTTTGTTGTTCACCATCTTCGTAGGTTGGAAAATGCCAAGTGCGGATGTACTGGAGGAGTTCTCCAATAACGGAAAAAAGCCGCTGAATGTGCGGCTCTACCCTGCTCTACGTATTCTCATGCGATACGTAGCTCCCATCGGAATAATGATAATCTTCTTGAATTCTATTCTTGGTGATTTATCATAGTAGCCCTGATAAACGTATTCACGGTTACTTCTTTTTCATTCACCTGGTTGCTTACCTCTTTGTACTTGTCCTCGAATTTATCTCCGTGGAGCATCTTGAGGTAGCATGTGTCAATGTAAATAAGATCCTGTTGTAAATCCTCGTTTACGGTCTTGTTGAACTCCGTTATTGTAGAGTCCAACTTGGCCACGCGTATAGACAGAGCCTTGATTCTGACGCTCTCACTTTCTGCGCGGGCACGGTCCTCTTTTTTATCGCGGACACCTGAACTTCCGCACCCAACAAACATCTGGTGCGTGAGGAGAATTATGGCTGTTAGGGTAAATACTTTCTTCATAGCGCAAATATAGTAAAGTTTTCGTAAAACGATTCAAATTTACGCAAAAAGTGTGCTATTTTTCGCAAATAGCTCGTTATAAGTATTTATTTATATGAAAGTTGGAATAAAACTAGTAGACGGCAGTATCTTGCTAAGTAAATCTTTTGTAGAAATGCGCATGTAACACGTTGTCGTACCATCGGTGCAGCCGTACCAGGGAGCATCGGCAACACATTTGTCAATTACCAGACGATAGTCTCCGGGCTTGCAGATCAAGGTACTGAAAACCGTAGTGGCGCCTAGTACCGTACCCAACCTGGCCTGCAGCATTTCCACGGGAGCAAAGGACACGCGGGAAATCTCCAGGGCATGACCAAAATCCTTGGTACTGAAAGGCTTATCCCCAGGGGTAACATACAGGTAAAACTGGGTCTGCTGCCTATTGCAAAGGAAAAGGGTTTTGACCGTCTTCACATTCAGGGCGGCGTCGATGGCTTCGCAATCCTCCATGGTAATTGCAGGGTCATTGTCTATCCTGTCAAAGGGGATATCCAATTCTTTCAACGTACTGAACACTTTTTCCTCCAGCGGAGTCTTGAATTCCGACGGAGCAGTGTGCATTACTTCGCTAGTCCAGATCATAGCGTGGGCTTTACTTCAGAAAAACAAAAAATACAGCCAGAACCAGGCAGAAAAAAGCTGCGATATGGTTCCACTGAAGGGCCTGTCCCTTGAACAGGAACAGTATGATTACAGTAAAGATTGTAAGCGATATAACCTCCTGAATGACTTTAAGTTGCATCAGGTTGAACGGACCTCCGTTACCGATGAAGCCTATCCTGTTCGCAGGTACTGTAAGGCAGTACTCGAAGAAGGCTATTCCCCAGGAGAAAAGGATAACAAGAATAAGGGGCCATCCGTTGGAAATCTTCATTTCCTGAAGCTTCAGGTGGCCGTACCATGCAAAGGTCATGAAAACATTCGATGCGATGAGCATCAAGATTGTCCAAAGTCCGTTCATATCGTACCCCCATGGCGAATCGAACGCCAATCTTAGGAACCGGAATCCCAAATTCTATCCATTAAACTATGGGGGCAATGGGACCGCAAAAATACAAAATCTTTTTTATATTCGGTTTTGTCATAGAAAATTCTTAAATTTGCGAACTTTATTAAAGATAGATATCTATACATGAAGAAAGCATACGTTTTCCCCGGACAGGGGTCCCAGTTCCCGGGTATGGGAAAAGATCTTTACGAGAGCAATCCACTGGCAAAAGCGCTTTTTGACAAGGCAGATCAGATTCTTGGATTCAAGATTACTGATGTCATGTTCAACGGCACTGCAGATGACCTCAAGGCCACCCGCGTAACCCAGCCGGCGGTATTCCTCCATTCCGTAATCCTCGCAAAGTGCTATGACGGCTTCAAGCCGGACATGGTTGCAGGTCACTCTCTTGGAGAGTTCTCCGCCCTTGCAGCAGCAGGCGCGCTTGATTTCGAAGACGCCCTCAAGCTTGTTGCAATCAGGGCTGGCGCCATGCAGAAGTGCTGCGAGGTTGTTCCCGGCACAATGGCCGCCATCATCGGCCTTACAAATGAGCAGGTAGAAGCTATCTGCGAAGAAACTCCCGGCAAGGTTGTAGCTGCAAACTACAACTCAGACGGCCAGGTTGTTATTTCCGGAGAGAAAGAAGCCGTAGAGGCCGCCTGCGAGAAGGCAAAGGCAGCCGGCGCAAAGAGGGCGCTTCCCCTTGCAGTAAGCGGCGCCTTCCACTCCCCTCTCATGGAGCCTGCACGCGCAGAGCTGGCTGAGGCTATCGCCAACACCCCCTTCCACAAGCCTGCATGCCCCGTTTACCAGAACGTAACCGCCAAGGCAGAGACAGAGCCTGAGGCCATCAAGGCCAACCTCCTTGCCCAGCTCACCAGCCCTGTAAGATGGACCCAGAGCGTCAAGAACATGGTTGCCGACGGTGCTGGTTACTTCATGGAGATCGGCCCCGGAACAGTGCTTCAGGGTCTTGTAAAGCGTACTGCAGGCGCAGAGGTAACAATCGAAGGCCTTTCTGCCCTCCAGTAAAAATCGGACAAAATATTCAAAAACTATATCTAAATCTAACATGGCTAAAGAAAAGAAATTCATTACCTGTGATGGTAACACCGCGGTAGCAAACATCGCTTATCTTTTCAGCGAGCACGCGGCTATCTATCCTATCACCCCTTCTTCTCCTATGGCAGAGAACATCGACGAATGGGCTGCCCACAGAAAAAAGAATCTTTGGGGAGAGACTGTTAAAGTAACTGAGATGCAGAGCGAGGCCGGTGCTTCAGGTACCGTTCACGGCTCACTCCAGGCTGGTGTTCTTACTACCACCTACACCGCATCCCAGGGTCTCCTTCTTATGATTCCTAACATGTACAAGATTGCCGGCGAAATGCTTCCCGCTGTCTTCCATGTTTCTGCCCGCGCCCTTGCAAGCCACGCCCTTTCCATCTTCGGAGACCACCAGGACGTTATGGCATGCCGTCAGACCGGTTTCGCACTCCTTGCTTCCGGCTCTGTACAGGAGGCACACGATCTTGCAGCAGTAGCTCACCTCTCTGCAATCAAGAGCAGCATTCCTTTCCTCCACTTCTTCGACGGCTTCCGTACTTCACACGAGATCCAGAAGATCGAGGCTCTTGACGAGGACGAGCTCCGCAAGATGGTAAGCACCAAGGCTCTTGAGAACTTCCGCCAGCGCGCACTTTCTCCGGACGCTCCTGTTACCAGGGGTACCGCTCAGAACGGCGACGTTTACTTCCAGGCTGTAGAGAGCAGGAACCAGTACTACGAGGCTATTCCTGACATCGTTGCACGCTACATGGGAGAAATCAGCGAGCTCACCGGCCGCGAGTACCGTCCCTTCACATACTACGGTGCAAAAGACGCACAGAACATCATCGTGGCTATGGGTTCAGTTACTGAGACCATCCGCGAGACCATTGACTATCTGGCAAAGGCCGGCCGCAAGGTTGGTCTCATCACCTGCCACCTCTATCGTCCTTTCTCAGAGAAATACTTCCTCAAGGTGCTTCCTAAGAGCGTTAAGAAGATCGCCGTCCTTGACAGGACCAAAGAGCCCGGTGCTCTTGGAGAGCCTCTCTTCCTTGACGTTAAGGCACTCTTCCAGGGTAAGGAGCAGCAGCCTCTCGTAATCGGCGGCCGCTACGGTCTTTCTTCAAAGGACACCACCCCTGCACAGGTCGTTGCAGTTTACGACAATCTTGACCTTAAAGAGCCCAAGACAGACTTCACCATCGGTATCGTTGATGACGTTACATTCAAGTCACTCCCCGTTAAGGAGGAGATCTCTATCGTGAAGCCCGGCACAACCGAGTGCAAGTTCTACGGTCTTGGTTCCGATGGTACCGTTGGTGCTAACAAGAACACCATCAAGATTATCGGTAGCCATACTCCCAAGTACTGCCAGGCATACTTCGACTACGATTCCAAGAAGTCCGGCGGTTACACCTGCTCTCACCTCCGCTTCGGTGACCAGCCCATCAAGGCTCCTTATCTGGTATCCACCCCTGACTTCGTGGCTTGCCACGTTCCTTCATACCTTCACAAGTATGACGTTCTCAAGGGCATCAAGGAAGGCGGTAGCCTCCTCCTTAACAGCCTCTGGGACGAGGAAGAGACCATCAAGAGGATTCCTGATAACGTAAAGGCCATCATCGGCAAGAAGAAAATCAACCTCTATATCATCAACGCAACCAAGATTGCTGCAGAAATCGGACTTGGCGGAAGGACCAACACCATCCTCCAGAGCGCATTCTTCAAGATTACCGGTATTCTTCCTTACGAAGAGGCCGTAGGTTACATGAAGGACGCTATCGTTAAGAGCTACGGCAAGAAGGGCGAGAACGTTGTCAACATGAACTTCGCAGCAGTTGACCGCGGTGGCGAATACACCAAGGTTACCGTTCCTGCAGAGTGGGCAGAAATCTCCGCTAAATTCGAGAATCCTAACAAGGACCGCTTCGCTCCCGAGTTCGTTAAGAAGGTTGCAGACATCGTTAACGCACAGGCTGGTGACACCCTTCCGGTTAGCACCTTCATGCCTTATGCCGATGGTACCATGCCTGCCGGCACTTCTGCATACGAGAAACGTGGCGTAGCAGTTACCGTTCCTTCATGGATTCCGGACAACTGTATCCAGTGTAACACTTGCGCCTTCGTTTGCCCTCACGCTGCTATCCGTCCTTACCTGCTTACCGCCGATGAGGCTGCAGCAGCACCTAAGACCGTTAAGATGGCAGAAGGCAAGGCTGTTCTTAAGGATTACAAGTTCGCTCTTGCTACTTCTGTTGACGACTGTACCGGTTGCGGCAACTGCGTTGACGTTTGCCCTGCAAAGGAGAAAGCCCTTGTTATGGTTGCTTACGACGGCCAGCAGGCAGAGCAGGAGAACTACAACTACCTGCACAGCAAGGTTGGTTACAAAGAGAACGCTGTCAACAAGGCCGCTTCTGTTAAGAACGCCCAGTTCGCACAGCCTCTGTTCGAGTTCTCCGGCGCTTGCGCAGGTTGCGGTGAGACTCCTTACATCAAGAACATCACCCAGCTCTTCGGCGACCACATGATGATTGCCAACGCTACCGGTTGCTCTTCTATCTACGGAGCTTCCTTCCCTGCATCTCCTTACTGCACCAACGCACAGGGTCACGGTCCCGCATGGGCTAACTCTCTGTTCGAGGACTTCTGCGAGTTCGGTCTTGGTATGAAGCTCGGTTCTGACCGTGCCCGCGAGACTGTAGCAAGCTACATGGAGAAGGGTCTTGAGTGCGACTGCTGCACCGACGAGATGAAGGCTCTCTACCGTCAGTGGCTTGACAACCGCAACAATGCGGCTGTTACCCGCGAGGTAGCTGACAAGCTTGTTCCTCTCATCAAGAAGTGCAAGTGCGAGGTTTGCACCAAGCTTTACGAGTACAGGCACTTCATCGCATCCCGCAGCCAGTGGATCTTCGGTGGTGACGGTGCTTCTTACGATATCGGTTACGGCGGTCTTGACCACGTACTTGCAAGTGGCGAGAATGTAAACATCCTTGTACTTGATACAGAGGTTTACTCCAACACCGGTGGTCAGTCTTCTAAGGCTACTCCTGCAGGTGCTATCGCCAAGTTCGCAGCTTCTGGTAAGAAGATTCGTAAGAAAGACCTTGGTATGATGGCTATGAGCTATGGTTACGTATATGTAGCTCAGGTTGCTATGGGTGCAAGCCCTGTTCAGTACCTGAACGCCATCAAGGAGGCTGAGGCTTATGATGGTCCTTCACTCATCATTGCTTACGCACCTTGTATCAACCATGGCCTTAAGGCCGGTATGGGTCTGAGCCAGAAGGAAGAGAAGCTCGCAGTTGACTGCGGTTACTGGCATCTCTACCGTTACAACCCTATGCTCGAAGGCGAGGGCAAGAACCCGTTCAGCCTTGACAGCAAGGAGCCCGATTGGAGCAAGTTCCAGGACTTCCTCAAGGGTGAGGTTCGTTTCGCATCCCTTACCAAGCTCTTCCCTGAGCACGCTACAGAGCTGCTTGAGAGGACTGAGGAGTTTGCAAAGGTTCGTTACAACAACTACAAGAAGCTTTCTGGCAAGGAATAAGCTTTGAATCTAATACTAAAAAACCGCTCGCCTAATCGCGAGCGGTTTTTTTTATCTATTCTTCAATGCTTCTCTGAGGAGGAGGCAGAGGGAGCGGGCGGCGAATTCGGGGATGGGGTTGAAGTGGACATCGAAGGTGAATTCGGGAAGGCGGACGGGAAGGCGCAGCAGGCGGCCGTCTGCAAGCTCTGCAGAGGCAGCGGGCTCCGGAAGTATGCCTACGAGGTGATCTAACTCACGCACCATCTGCTTTATAAGTTCTGCTGATGAAGACGTTACCGCAACGCGGGCTAAAAGATCCGGCGTCAAAAAATCGCGATACTTGTCCCACACAGCAAAACTATTGGAAACATGCACGCCCGCAATAGTAGAAAACGGCAGCCTACCGTCCTCTGAGGCCGATGCGGCGCTCAACATTGACCTGTTTACCGGCGAAGCCACAACCACCGCATCCATTACGCCTACCAGCAGAATCTCTCCCTCGAAATCCATAGTCCCCGGCGTAGGCGCAGCGCTCAACTGCACATCGGCCGGCTGATCAAAAGGGACCACGTCAAAGGCAAGGCCTTCGTGAGAGGCGGACAAGGTTGACAACGCACGCGGGAGTATGTAATCGGCACAGATGGTATCAGCCGCGATTTTAACTGGACGGCCGCCGGTGGCCAGGCCCTGCTGCCCGAACATGCGGTCTGCAGCATCGTACCAATAGGTAATCTGCTGTGCGTAACGCAAAAAGGAACGGCCGGCATCAGTAAGGAAAACATCGCCCCTGCGGCGTTCCAGCAGCTGTACCCCAAGAGCCTTCTCCAAAGATGTAATATTCTGGCTGACTGCGGGTTGCGATACACCCAGCTCGCGCGCCGCAACGGTAAAACTACCCAGGCGGGCAACAGTCATAAACACCTTTAGCTTGAAATCCTCGAAGTACTCTGCCATATCCTATATTTCCTTATAAGTAATCCTTATGGTGCAAATTTATACAGAATTCGTAAAAAGTGCGCGTTATAGGTTTATTTTTTGTTACATTTGCGATGAACAACAGTTATTCGATAACGGAATAACGTTATTAATGCTTAAACAAATGAAAAAATTCCTCTTTATCGTGGCTGCGCTCGCCCTCACAGCAAGTGCAGCAGTTGCTCAGCCTTTTCAGAACCTGCCCAATGACCCGGCAGTAAAGGTTGGCAAACTTGAGAACGGCCTCACCTATTACATCAGGCACAACGAGAAGCCTGCAGGCCGTGCAGAATTCTACCTGGCAACAGACGTAGGTGCCATCCAGGAAACCCCGGACCAGGACGGTCTGGCCCACTTCCTGGAGCATATGTGCTTCAACGGAACCAAGGACTTTCCCGGTAAAGGCATACTTAACTGGCTTCAGAGCATCGGTGCATCATTCGGTGGCAACGTTAACGCCTCAACAGGCGTAGAGCAGACAATCTACATGCTCAACAACATTCCGCTTGTACGTCCTACCGTTATCGACACCTGTATCCTTATCATGCAGAACTACGCCCACTACGTAAACAACGATCTTGAAGAGATCAACAACGAGCGTGGCGTTATCATAGAGGAGCGTCGTTCCCGCCGCAACGCCAGCTGGAGAATGCACGAGAAATCTCTCCCCTATTACTATGGTAACAACAAGTATGGCAGCTGCACCCTTATCGGCAGCCAGGAGAATCTTGAGACCTTCAAGAAAGAGAGCATCGACAACTTCTACGAGACCTGGTATCATCCTGATATGCAGGCATTTATCGTAGTTGGCGATGTTGATGTAGACTATGTAGAAGGCAAGATTAAGGAAATCTTCGGCGCAATTCCCAAGAAAGAGAATCCCCAGCCCAAGGCAACCTTCCCGTTCGAGGAGTTCTCTACCCCCCGTATCGGCATCATCACAGACCCCGAGGCTACAGGTCACAACTTTGAGATTCTCTGGGAGATGGAAGCAGATCCCAAGGAGTTCCACAGCACCATCCAGTGCTTCCTCTTCGAGAACATCAAGGAAATCATCTCTCACGTAGCAAACGAGCGCTTCAACGATATTACATCCAAAGCAGGTGCTCCCTTCCTTAACGGTAACCTTGGTATCGGCAACCTCAACAGGTTCACCGAAGTTGTAATGGCTCAGGTTTCAGCTAAAGAAGGAGAGACCGTTTCCGCCCTTGAGGCCTTCCTCACAGAGGTAGAGAAACTCCGCCGCTTTGGTATTACAGAGGACGAGTTCAACCGCGCCAAGGACGAAATCCTTTCCGGCTACGAGTCTGCAGCCAAGAAGGCTGACACCCGCCAGAACTCACAGCTTGTTTATCCTATCATCTACAACTTCTTCGAGAATACTCCTTTCATGGACCCCAAACAGGAGTACGAACTTGCACAGATGGTATTCGGCCAGATCAACTACCTTATTATCAACCAGATTCTGCCCGAGCTTATCAAGGGTCAGAACAACATGGTTGTTATCTACAAGGGTCCCGAGAAAGAAGGCGTTACCAACCCTACAGAGGCAGAAATCACCAAGGTTCTCGAGAACGTACGCAATGCGGAGATCAAGCCTAACGTAGTAGAGGAACTTCCCAAGTCATTCCTTGACCCTGCAACTCTCCCCGGCAGCAAGGCAAGCGCTCCCAAGGATGGTATCTACGGAGAAAAAGTTTACACTCTTGAGAACGGTGCAAAGGTTATCCTTTACAAGAATGACATCCAGAAAGACCGCGTACTCATCAACCTTAGCAAGAATGGCGGCGAGAGCCTCATTCCTACAGAGGATATTGACAGCTTCGACAATACCATCTTCGGTACCTACGTCCGCAACACCGGTGTAGCAGGCTTCTCCGGAATGACCGTTACCAAGATGCTCGCAGGCAAGAACCTTTCTATCTCTCCTTACATCAGCACTCTCAGGCATGGTGTATCCGGCAACAGCAGCACCAAGGACGTAGAGACCGCTCTTCAGCTTGTTTACCTGTTCTACACTCAGCCTCGCTTTGACGAGGAAGAGTACAGCCAGGGTCTCAAGCAGATAGAGGCCGTTCTGCCCAACCTTGTCAACCAGCCTAACTACAAGTTCCAGAAGATGATGTACAAGACTCTCTACGGCGACAATCCCCGTATGAAGCTCGTATCCCCTGAGACTCTTGAGAAGGCAAGCCTTGCAACCATAGAGAAGAATTACCGCAATCTCTTTACCGATGCTGCCGGCATTACCGTACAGATCAGCGGTGACTTTGACGTCGAGACCGTTCTTCCGATGGTAGAAAAGTATATCGGCTCAATCGCCAAGGGCAAGAAGGCTACCGACTTCATTGACAGGAACAACGACATCGTTCCCGGAACAAGGGTAGTTGACGAGTCCGTAGATATGGAGACTCCTAAGACAACCGTTCTTCGCGTTTACAGCAGCGATACCAAGTTCGACTATCAGAAAGAGGCCGCCCTTGACGCAGCAGAGTACATCCTCTTCATGAGGTATACTACTTCACTCCGCGAGGAAGAAGGCGGCACCTACGGCGCCCAGGCAATGGTTGACTTCACATTCGAGCCCAAGAACAGGGCTATGATCGAGGTTTACTTCGACTGCAAACCCGCCCTTGCCGACAAGCTTCGCGAAGTCGCAGAGCGCGACCTCAAGGCCCTTGCAACTGAAGGCCCTACCGCCGAAGAGTTCGACATGACCAAAAAGAACCTTGCCAAGAAGATTCCGGAGCAGCGTGAGACCATTTCTTACTGGGCTGGCGTCGTAAGGGACTACTACCGCTACGGCGTAGACCGCAACAAGGCTCGCGAGGCAGCCGTAGAGGCTCTTACCTCCGATGAAATCAAGAACATCGTAGCAGAGGTTATCAGCTCAGGCAACTTCGTAGACATCATCATGAGGCCTGCAAAGACCGCCGAAGCTGAATAAGCTTTAGCCAATCAATAAAAAACAGCCGCCTGCAAGGTGGCTGTTTTTTTTATTCTATCGCTCCGGAAATAAAGAGATTTACAATCGGCCTTAAAGGAGAGTTCGTAGTGAGAGTTACAATAATAAGAACCTCTCCCTTGGGGAGCTTGGAAGTATCTACATTAACCTTGAAAGTACCCTTGGCGCCGGGGACAAGTGAAGGTAATGCTCCTGGAGTAGCAGCCGGATTGTCAGGGTCTGCCTTATAGAACTTAAGAGGGCTCTTTCCGTCATTCTTCAGGGTAAAAACAGCCTCTACGCGCTTTCCAGCCTTGACTACGCCAAAGCTATAGGTACTGGCCTCTGTCATAGGCTGGGAAGCCTTCTCTTTCTGCTCCTTTGTCAAACCGCTGAAGTCTTCCTTGGTGAAAGCCCAGAACTCAAACGGCTTGCCGGCCTTGCCATCGACCACGGGGGTAGCCTTATACCAGTTCTTGCCCCAAAGGTTCCTATCGGTCTTGACAGTATACACTACCTTTCCTGTTCCGCCGGCCGGGATAACCTCCGGTTCCATACGCACGGATAGGTTTGCCGATACATCCTTGAAGCTAACCTTCAGAGGCTTCTTGCCAAGATTGGCCACCATGGCAAAATCGCTTCTCTCACTGCCCTGATTGATATTTCCAACCTTGAAAACAGTCTCTTTGATACCAAGATTGCCGATGTGAACCGGGTACAACTCTGAAAGAGGCTTCTTCTTTTCGGTCACATTTCCGCGAAGACGCAGTATCACCGGCTTCTCAAGGGAAGTGATATAAACGGTAAGCGTTTTCTCGAAAGGATAAGCGCCCTGATCGTTGGAATAGGTGGCTGAAATGGTGCCGGTAGCCCCCTCTTTAATCGGGGTCTTTGTCCAGGTAACATCGGTGCAGCCACATGAAGAAACCACCTGCATAATGGCAAATGGCCTGTTCGCAATGTTCTTTACGGTAAAATCGCAGGACTTGGGGCCGTCGCTAAGCAGGAAGTCCCCAAAATCATGTACAACTTTGTCAAACTGCGCAATGCCCTCTACATCAACAGGTTTACCCGTCTGCGCAAAGGCGGAGGACAGACTCATCAGCGAGGCCAAAAGATATATTGCCAATTTCTTCATAGATCAACGCGTTTGGAAAGATATTTGCAAAAATCGGAGCAAAGTTGACTATAAATCTTGATTATTCAAATTTAAACCCATATTTTTGTATTCGACAAGTTGAATAAACAACAATTAAAAAGATAGAACAATGGCTTACAAAATCAATCCCGACGTATGCGTAGCATGCGGAACTTGCCAGGGTGAGTGCCCTGCAGGTGCAATCAACGAAGGCGATGTATACAGCATCGATCCTAACATCTGCCTTGACTGCGGTACATGCCAGGGCGTTTGCCCTACCGGCGCCATCGAGGCTGGTGAGTAATTGATTACTCAAGGTTAAAAAAGCCATCCACTAACGTGGGTGGTTTTTTTAATACCATAAAATTTACTATCTTTGTAGGTTGTGAGATAATATTATTATGGCTGAGGTAAAATACACAGACGACAACATACGCACCCTGGAAGGCATAGAGCATATCAGGCGCAGGCCGGGTATGTACATAGGCCGTTTGGGTAACGGAGACAACCCCGGAGACGGTATCTATGTTTTGCTTAAGGAAATCGTGGACAACTCCATCGACGAGTACTCCATGGGCTTTGGCAAGCAGGTTAAGATTGACATCACAGACAATGTGGTGACCGTACGCGACTACGGCCGCGGAATTCCGTTGGACTCTGTTGTAAAAGCCACCAGCCAGCTTAACACCGGCGGTAAGTTCGACGACGTAGCCTTCAAGAAAGCCGTAGGCCTTAACGGTGTCGGCACAAAGGCAGTAAACGCCTGCTCTTCAAGTTTTTATGTTCAGTCTTACAGGGACGGCGAAACTTCCTGGGCCAGCTACAACTTTGGAGAGCTTAAAGACAGCGGCAAGGGTCCTACTACAGAAAAGAACGGAACCTTCGTACGCTTCACCCCGGACGTAGAACTCTTCGGCCGCTACGAGTACCACAACGACTACGTAGAGACCATGGTCAAGAACTATTCCTACCTTAAGAAAGGTCTGGCCCTGGTTTACAACGGCACCACATACAAGAGCGAAAACGGTCTGCTCGACCTGGTAAACGAGAACCTCACGGAGACTCCCCTCTACTCTCCCATCCACCTGGAAGACGAGGACATAGAAATAGTGCTCACCCACGGCAACGCCTACGGAGAGAACATCGCCAGCTTTGTAAACGGCCAGAACACCCGTGACGGCGGTACCCACCTGGCAGCATTCAGGGAGGCCATCGCCAAGACGCTCAAGGACTTCTTCAAGAAGGATTACAAACCGGAAGACTGCCGCCAGGGCGTAGTAGGCGCAGTAAGCGTACACATCCAGGAGCCTATCTTCGAGGGCCAGGCCAAGACAAAACTTGGCTCCACCTACATGTGGGAGAAGGAAATGAAGGATGCCGATGGTAAGTATATCATCAACGAGGACGGCTCCCGCCAGATAGATCGTGGTCCTACCATCAGGGCCTTCATCAACGACTTCATCTCCCGCAAGCTGGACAACTACCTGCACATGCACAAAGAGGTTGTCCCTGTCCTGGAGCAGAAGATCCGCGAATCCCAGAAAGAGCGCGAAGAAATAGCCGGTATCCAGAAGAAGACGCGTGAAAAGAACAAGCGCGCAAACGTATACAACCGCAAGCTTCGCGACTGCCGCTACCACTTCAACGACAAGGTAGCGAAGGATAAGGAAGAGCTTAAAGAAGCATCCAGCATCTTTATCACAGAGGGTGACTCCGCAAGCGGTACCATCACTAAGGTTCGTAACGCAAATACCCAGGCAGTCTTCAGCCTAAGGGGCAAGCCCATCAACTGCTATAAGGAAAGCCGTCGTAAAGTAGCTGAAAACGAAGAACTTAACCTGTTGATATCGGCCCTGGGAGTAGAAGACGACCTTGACGATCTCCGCTACAACAACATCATCGTCGCAACCGATGCCGATGATGACGGAATGCACATCCGCATGCTGGTACTTACCTTCTTCATGAAGTACTACCCGGATCTTATCCGCCGCGAGCATGTACATATTCTGCAGACTCCCCTCTTCCGCGTCCACAACAAGAAAGAGACCCGCTACTGCTACAGCATAGAAGAGAAAGAGGCTGCGGTGAAAGAACTCAAGACCGGCGTGGAAATCACCCGATTCAAAGGTCTGGGAGAGATTTCTTCCAACGAGTTCGTAGACTTTATCGGAGAGAATATGAGGCTTGACCTTGTAAAGCTTTCCGACGAAGAGTCCATACAGGACATCATGGAGTTCTACATGGGCGCGAATACAATTGACAGACAGAACTTTATCCGCCAGAATCTGCGCTCGGCAGAGGAGCTGGAGGATGTAAATATTTAACCATCAGCAAGATATGTCACGTTGGGCAAAATTCTGCGGCTGGACGCTGCGCAAGATGGGATGGACTACGATAGGTGGCCCGGCACCGGAGAAGAAAGCAATTATCCTTGGTGTCCCCCACACATCCATCATGGACTTTGTAGTATCCTACCTGTTCTACACGCAGTTCAATGCCGGCAAAGCCAAGGTCATGATCAAGAAGGAATTCTTCTTCTGGCCCCTTGGACCGGTGCTCCGTAAGATGGGAGCCATTCCCACAGACCGCAGCAATGCGACAGCAATGGTCAAAGGCTTGATTGACGAGATGGAAAAGGATGATACCTTCATCCTGGCCATCGCCCCCGAAGGCACCCGCAAACCGGTCAAGAAATGGAAGACCGGATACCATACAATAGCAAAGGCCGTAGACTGCCCCGTTTATCTGGGCTTCTTCGACTGGGGTACGAAACGCATCGGCAAAGGAGAGAAATTTGAGCTTACAGACGACGCCCGTAAAGATACTGACAAGATTCAAGCTATATATGAAACCATGGGGCTGCAAGGCAAGCATCCCGATGGGTATATAACTCATTAGATGAACAGTTACTACAGAAGACTCAAAAGAGACCGCGAGACTACTATCACTACGCTCGCAAAACTATTTGACTTTTCTACAGTTGCATTTAAGAAAAGGCAACTGTCCTCATATACGGACGGTACCGGGAGCTATACTTACGGTGAATTCCGTCACAAGTGTCTGGATCTTTCACACAGGATGTCCCGCTTCGGCATCAAGGCCGGCGACAAAGTGGCCATCCTTTCCCAGAACATGCCCAACTGGACCGTCGCACTTTTTGCCACGGTTCCCTTTGGCAGGGTAAGCGTGCCGATACTTCCGGATTCATCGGAAAGCGAGGTTACCAACATACTCACCCATTCCAGCGCCAAGGTGCTCTTCGTTTCACAGCGTTTCCTTTCCAAGGTATCGGAAGAATGCCGTGAAAAGCTCACTCTTATCTTTGATATAGAGACTCTGGAGCTTATTAAAAAGGACGAATCCGCCTTCACCTGCGAGGGTTGGGTTAAAGACCCGCAGCCGGACGATCTTGCTGCAATTATTTATACATCAGGCACTTCTGGCAACGCCAAGGGCGTAATGCTCAGTCATCGCAACTTCTGCCAGAATATTGTCGAGGCCTACCATGCACAGAAGGCCGGCAAAAAGGACAGGTGGCTGTCCATACTGCCGATGTCCCATACTTACGAGCTGGCGCTTGCAGTTCTATATCCGCTTTACGTGGGAGCTTGCGTCTACTACCTTCACAAACCCCCGACACCATCGGTTCTTATGAAGGCCATGAGGGATGTAAGGCCTACCATAATGTGCTCGGTTCCTCTTATCATAGAGAAAGTATACAAGTCAAATATCGCCCCTACGATAGAGCGTAGCCGCGTTCTAACATGGATGAGGAACAATACGCCCTGGATCTTGTACAAGTTGGTCGGCCGCAGGCTTAAAAGGAGTTTCGGCGGCAAGCTGAAGTTCTTTGGCGTGGGCGGCAGCAAACTGGATTCTACTGTAGAGGACTTCCTTAAGAGGGCAGGTTTCCCCTATGCCATCGGCTACGGTCTTACAGAGACGGCTCCGCTTATCACCAACGCCTGCGTTGGCAAGACGGTTGTCGGCAGCATCGGCGTACCGGCCTGGGGTATAGAGGTTAAGCTCCAGAATGTTAACCCTGAGACCGGGGAGGGAGAGATTGTGGTTCGTGGAGACAATGTGATGCTTGGCTATTACAAAGATCCGGAGCGTACCAAAAGTGTGATTTCCGATGATGGTTGGTTCCGTACCCATGACCTTGCCTCTGTTGATGCCAAGGGCCGATATTATATCAAGGGTCGTCTTGGCAACATGATCGTTGGCCCTTCGGGCGAGAATATTTATCCTGAAGAGATTGAGGAGGTTATCAATGGTGCCGAGGGTGTAAATGAGTCCCTGGTTGTGGAGCGCGATGGTAAGCTTGTTGCTCTTGTTAAGTTTGACGATGATTTCATCAACTGGGACCAGGCGCGTGAGGATAAGTTCTTTGAGGATTTGAACGCTAAGAAGCAGGCTCTGCTTGACTACGTTAACAAGCATGTGAGCAAACAGAGCAAGATTGGCGATGTGGAGGCGATGAAGGAGGACTTCGAGAAAACGGCCACCCACAAAATCCGCCGTTTCAAGTATAAAGAGAATAAGAAATAGATTATAACAAAAAAAGATCCCCTGAGACCCAGATACTATGACCGATGGGTATTCAGGGGACCTTTTTATTGTTTGCAGTAAGTATTACTCTGCTACAACCTCAAATTTGAAGGTGCCTTTAACTGCCTTGTAGCACTTAACTTCTGCCTCGTAGGTACCAAGTTCTTTCACTTCCTCTGCGAGGATGGTGATGTCCTTCTTGTCTACCTCTACGCCTGCTGCGACAAGAGCGTCTGCAAGCTGGGCGGTAGTAACGCTGCCGTAAATCTTGCCGGCCTCGCTAACCTTAACAGCAACCTTAACGAGCATTGAGCTTACCTTAGCGGCGAGAGCCTCTGCGTCGGCAACCTTCTTAGCCTCTTTGTGAGCGCGCTGCTTGAGAGTCTCTGCGTGCTGCTTGAGTGCTGAGGGAGTTGCGAGGGTTGCGAAACCCTGAGGGATGAGATAGTTCACTGCGTAGCCGGTCTTAACCTTTACTACGTCGTCTGCGTGACCGAGGTTGGCCACATCTTTCTTAAGAATGATTTCCATAGTGCTATCTCCTATTATTTAAGAAGGTCAGTAACATAAGGAAGAAGGGCCAGGGAGCGTGCTCTCTTGATAGCCTGGGCAACCTTGCGCTGGAACTTCAGGGAAGTACCGGTGAGACGACGGGGAAGAATCTTACCCTGCTCATTGAGGAACTTCTTGAGGAACTCAGGATCCTTGTAATCTACATACTTGATACCTGCCCTTTTGAAACGGCAGTATTTCTTCTTTCTAACCTCTACTGTAGGAGGGTTAAGATAGCGGATTTCGCTGTTCTGTGCATTTGCCATAATTCTGTCCTCCTTTATTATGCCTGCTGAGCCTTAGCCTGGCGGTTAGCCCTTCTCTTCTCTGCGTAAGCGACTGCGTCCTTGTCGAGAGCGACGGTGAGGAAGCGGATGATGCGCTCGTCACGATGATACTGGGTCTCAAGAGCTGCTACAAGCTGGGTGTCAGCCTTGAATTCGATAAGATAATAGAAACCGGATGTCTTGTGCTGGATAGGATATGCCAGCTGCTTCAGACCCCAGTCCTCTTCGTACACAACTTCACCACCATTTTCTTTGATGAAGTTTACGTACTTGGCAACCGCTTCCTTCATCTGGGCCTCAGACAAAACGGGAGTTGCAATGAAAACGGTCTCGTACTGTTTGATCATTTTGTTTGTAATTAATTGTAAATTAAATATTTAAATCCTGATTCCACCCCAAAAGGGCGCAAAAAGGATTGCAAATATAGCACCTTTCTTTTTGATATCCAAATATTTAGTTAAATAACCTGCGTTGCCTCTAAAACCCGTGGACGCCCAAAGTTGCTACGCAACCAAAGGTAGTTAATACTGGGGGAACTATTCGCTCCCCCAAACCCCTTGCATATCCAACGCACCGTATGGGAGGGATGAAGCGAAGCGGAAGGTTTTAGAGGCAATGACAGGTTTTTAACTAATATTATCACATATATTATATTAATATTATCACATATATTATATTTGATTTAAAACAATAAAACCGTATATTTGCGAGACTATGGCAAAGGTTTGGTATAGCATTTTGATAGCGTTGATGCGGCCCTGGCAGTATCTTCCGCTAGGCTTTCATTACTTCTGGGGAAGGTTCCTTTCCTGGCTGATGAGAGTGGCCCGCTACCGCAAGGATGTAGTGCTCATAAACCTGTCCAGAAGCTTCCCGGATCTTAAATACAAAGAAATCAGAAAGATAGCCAAGCAGTTTTACAAAAACCTTGGTATGATCTCCGCAGAAACCCTGTGGCTCGGCGGTCGCGTACGCAGGAAAAATAAGGTATTCGGGAAAGGCATCGTACAGTTGGAAAACGGGCAGGAGATTTATGATGCCATCGGCAAAAGCAGCGTAATGATTCTTAATAGCCACGCCGGCAACTGGGAGCTGATCGGCGCATATATGCAAAAGCTTTGCGACGAATCGGCCGATATCATTTCTGAAAAAGATGTTGCAGTAGTGTACCGCAGGCTGCACAGCAAATTCTCCGAAGAGTTCTTCCGCCGCAATCGCTGCGCCCTGCAGGCAAAGGACTTCGAAGGCTACGTAGAATCCCGCGTGGTGATGCGCTACATGGTAAGGCACCGCAAAGAGAAAAAGATTTACGTATTCCCCAATGACCAGTATCCCTATGGCACCGCCATTGCAAGAAGCACAGTAGACTTCCTGAACCAGAAGACGGAAGTAATGGTCGGCGGAGCAGAGGTAGCTGAAAGGATGGGAATGAGCGTATTCTATATGTATGCAGACAGAACGGCCAAAGGCCGCTATGTCGTACGCTTCAGCAAGATCTGCGACAACGCCGCTGAGCTTGGCACGGAAGCAATTATAAAAGAGTATTACAGGCGCCTGGAAGAGGATATCCGCAAGAATCCGTCCAACTATCTATGGAGCCACAAAAGATGGAAATAGTATGAAAAGAATGCCGATAATTACGGCCATCCTGGCCATCTTACTGCCCTTCACCCCCATGAAGGCCCAGGACCCGGAAGGCGCATTGGTTTACGCCCTCCCCAAGACCGTCATCAACCTTGAAGTAGAGGCAGTCCGCGAAAACTTCCACGCAGGACCCTACGCAAAATACGCAAAGAAATATCTGGGCATAGATGTTCGCCAGACCGACGGCCAGACATCACGCCTTAACGCAGTGAAGCTTTCCGCCGTTACAGAAGCGGACCAGACCAGCCGTTACACCGTAACGCCCGGCAAGAGCATGCCCGCCTTCCTTGCACTCACAGCCCAGGGTCTCATCTCCACAGGCAACGGACTATCCGGAGACAACATGGCCTGGCAGTTTGCCGATGACGAAAAGGGAGACTTCTCCGGCAAGGGCGTAAGCTCCAACTTCACATCGGAGACCACCACCCTGTATCGCAACGTAAACGGAGCCTCACAGAGCATCAGGCAGGAGATGATTGTAGAGAAAACATCGGAAGACAAGGCAAAAGAAGCTGCGGAAATGATATTCAAACTGCGCAAAATGCGCGTACAGATCGTTACCGGAGACACCGATGCCACCTATAACGGAGAAGCAATGCCGGCCGTGCTCGCAGAGCTCACACGCCTTGAGAAAGAATACCTTTCCCTCTTTGCAGGATACAGCGACTACAGCACCCAGAAGACCACCTTCGCCGTCATCCCGGAAAAGGGAACTGAGGCCGCAAGGTACATTGCATTCAGGGTATCTGACAGCGAGGGCCTTGTAGACGCAGAGAACATATCCGGCAAGCCTTACGTGCTTGAGATTGTTCCTGAGCCCGTGGCCAACCCGGACGCATCGGCCACGTCAAAAAGCAATGCCGCAAGATATCGCATCCCCGCGATATGCAGCATCAAGCTTCGCGACGGAGTAAGCGTTATCCTTCAGACCAGGATCCCGGTTTACCAGATGGGCCGCGACAGTTCATTCCCCTTAAAGTAGACGATTATTACAAACACATAAAAATATAAAACTATGACTATCAAAGATTTGAATCCGAAAATCGTTTGGAACAATTTTTATGGTTTAACACAGGTTCCCAGGCCTTCAAAGCATGAGGCCAAGGTACAGGAGTATCTTCTCAAATGGGGCAAAGACCATGGCGTAGACGTTAAGAAAGACGATACCGGTAACATTATCTTTACCGCACCCGCAACTCCCGGTATGGAGAACCGTCGCGGTGTTATTCTTCAGGGCCACATGGATATGGTTCCCCAGAAGACCGGCGACAGCAAGCACGACTTCCTTACTGATCCCATCAGCACTATGATTGACGGCGACTGGGTAACCGCAGACCGCACCACCCTTGGCGCCGACAACGGCATTGGCGTGGCTATGGGCCTTTCTGTTCTCGAGGACAAGACCATCAAGCACGGTCCTGTAGAGGTTCTGGTTACTTACGACGAGGAAACCGGCATGACAGGCGCCAACAGCCTTAAGCCCGGCGTACTCAAGGGCGACATCCTCATCAACCTTGACTCAGAGGAAGAGGGTGAGCTTTGCGTAGGTTGCGCAGGCGGACTTGATGCCAGCATCGACTTCAAATATCGTACATATAAGACTCCGGAAGGCCATGTAGGCTACAAGCTTACCGTAAAGGGTCTCCAGGGCGGTCACTCCGGAATGGACATTTCCCTCTATCGCGCAAACGCCAACAAGGCCGTTGCCCGCATGCTCCTTCCCGTTATGGAGAAGTTTGGGGTTAAGGTTGCCGATTTCACCGGTGGCTCACTCCGCAACGCCATCCCCTTCGAGGCTACCGCAGTACTGGCAGTTCCTGCCGACAAGGCAAAGAAGGTTAAGGAGACCGTAGAGGCCGTATTTGCCGATATCAAGAAGGAATTCATCGACAGCGATCCCGGCGCAGAGATGTTCTTTGAGAAAGAGAAAGCTGCTCCCGCAAGATATATTTCCGGCGGCGTAATGCTTCGTGCCGTTAAGACTATGATGGCTTGCCCCGCAGGCGTAGTAAGAATGAGCCGTACCATGGAAGGCCTCACCGAGACCTCTACCAATATGGCCATCGTACGCACCCAGAAGGGCCATCTTACCATCCACTCCCTGATGCGCAGTGCCGTTGATTCTTCCAAGGCTTACCTTGCAGAGAAGATGCGTTGCCTTGCAGAGCTTGCAGGCGCAGAGATCACCTTCAAGGGTGGTTATTCAGGCTGGACACCCAAGCTTGACACCCCTATGAACAAGGTTATGATGGAGCAGTTCAAGAAAGTTTACGGC
Organism: uncultured Prevotellaceae bacterium; assembly: GCA_947166905.1. Taxonomy (GTDB): domain Bacteria; phylum Bacteroidota; class Bacteroidia; order Bacteroidales; family UBA932; genus Cryptobacteroides. The sequence goes on from CAMVFZ010000001.1 coordinate 313,657, forward strand.
AAGGATATGAAGATCATGGCCACCCACGGCGGTCTTGAGTGCGCTATCATGGGCGCCAAGTATCCCAACTGGGAGATGGTTTCCGTAGGACCTACCATCAAGTATCCCCACAGCCCGGACGAGCGCGTAAACATCGCTTCAGTAGAGCGCACATGGAACTACCTCAAGGCCGTTCTTGAAGCCGTACCTACCAAGTAACATTTAACCAAACAATAAACTATGTTCAAAAATCATCCTAAAGGACTGCTTGCCGCCGCATTGAGCAACATGGGCGAAAGGTTCGGCTACTACATCATGAACGCCGTCCTGGTACTCTTCCTTTGCTCTAAATTCGGTCTTTCAGACACAGGCGCAGGCGTCATCTACTCAATTTTCTACGCAGGTATCTACGTGCTGAGCCTTGTCGGCGGTATTATTGCCGATAGGACCGCTAACTACAAGGGTACCATCCAGAAAGGTCTCATCGTTATGGCTGCAGGTTATATTCTGCTGTCCATTCCTATCCTTGCGACCCCTGACAACAAGAGCTGGCTGCTGCCCCTCACCTGCGTGGCTCTGTTCCTGATTGCCTTCGGTAACGGTCTGTTCAAGGGTAACCTCCAGGCTATTGTAGGCCAGATGTACGACAACTTCGAGTCCGAAGCTGCCAAGAAGGGTCCCGAGGCCCTCAAAGAGGCCCAGGGCAAACGTGACTCAGGTTTCCAGATTTTCTACGTATTCATCAACATCGGTGGACTTATCGCCCCGTTCGTAGCTCCTCTGCTCCGTCAGTGGTGGCTTGGCGTTCACAACTTTACATACAACGCAAAGCTTCCTGCACTCTGCCACGAGCTCATTAACACCGGCAACGTTCCCGCCAACTTCGCAGATGTAGCCACCCAGGCCGGCGCTACCGCAGAGCAGCTTGCAAGCACTGACGCAATGACTGCTTTCAGCAGCTCTTACCTGGACATCTTCAATACCGGTATCCACTATTCCTTCATCGCTTCTGTTGCAGCAATGCTTATTTCCCTTTGCATCTTCCTGGCTACCAAGAAGATATTCCCCACTCCCGGAAAGAAAGAGGCTAAGGCCGCTGTTAACTACACCGCAGAAGAGAAGGCCGCTATGGCAAAGGAAATCAAGCAGAGAATGTACGCTCTGTTTGCAGTTCTTGGTATCGTTATCTTCTTCTGGTTCTCATTCCACCAGAATGGCCAGAGCCTGAGTATGTTTGCACGTGACTTCGTGAAGACAGATTCCATCGCTCCTGAGATTTGGCAGGCTGTAAACCCGTTCTTCGTGATTGTGCTCACCCCTATCGTAATGTGGTTCTTCGGATGGCTTGGCAAACGCGGCAAACAGATCTCTACCCCTCGTAAGATTGCTTACGGTATGGGTATCGCCGGTATGGCTTATCTGTTCATCATGATCTTCTCCCTTATGCAGAACTATCCGTCTGCATCTGCATGGAAGGACATGCCTGTTTCAGAGACAGCCGGCCTGCTGGCAGGTCCCTGGGTACTGATCGTACTGTACTTCTTCCTTACTCTTGCAGAGCTCTTCATCTCTCCTCTGGGACTTTCCTTCGTTTCAAAGGTTGCACCAAAGCATCTGCAGGGTCTCTGCCAGGGTCTCTGGTTGGGCGCTACCGCTGTTGGTAACCTCTTCCTCTTCCTTGGCCCTATGATGTACAACGCAATTCCTATCGGCTACTGCTGGGGCGTATTCCTCGGCCTCTGCCTCCTGTCCATGGGCGTAATGTTCGGCATGGTCAAGTGGCTCGAGCGCGTTACCAACTCATAGCACAACCATCATACAAATAATTAAGGCCACCGGATACGGCGGCCTTAATTATTATTTCGTAGCCGCTTCCAGCTTCTTCATCATGGCAAACATGAAGGCGGCGGAGATGAGGCAGAGGGATACGAATACCGTCCATACAACTCCCTGTTTAGTAATCAGATAATGCAAAGTGGGGCCCGATTTTTCGAGGCCCCACTTTTATGTAGTTGCGTGATTGTCAGCGTATTACATTTTACGTTTTAGCTTGGCGACCAGGTCTCCATTCAAAATGTATTCTCCATGTCCTATATTGAAATGGACATTCTCCATCTTGATCGTGACTCTTGTATCCGTTTTCTCTTTCAGAATCATTCGGCCCGAGTACGTATTAGTAAACTGTGTGCTATTACTGGAAAGCATAGCACCAAAGCCCACATGCTCCAATTTTAATTCGGAGCCAAGTGCTGTGTCATTATAAACGCTTAATGTAAGTAACAATGCGTCGTAAACAGATTTCCCTGTTGTTTGCGATATGATTGAAAAGCAATCTGGAGCACTTTCGGAATCAGGATAATAACTGGATTTGAATGACATCTCCCCGTCGGGACCCTTAATTTGCAGCTGTTCGTCATCTGATTTGGAACACCCCAACGCCATCCCAATTACTAGAATTAGGGAAAGACAGTTAATTAGAGACCATTTCATAATTTACCATAATTATATTACAGACTGCAAGTTAGGCTTTTATTTTTTGATGTGCAAATGTTTCTCCGAAATGGCGGGGAAAGTCGCCATTGTTTGGGGTAAAGAAACAATTATTTCCTATCTTTGACGAGTTAACCATTCAGCTATGTTCAAGAATCAACCTAAAGGACTGTTTCCTCTTGCGCTGGCCAACACCGGCGAGCGTTTTGGCTATTATACGATGCTGGCTGTGTTCGCCCTTTTCCTTAAGGCGAACTTCGGTCTTACCGCCGGTCAGGCCGGATTAATTTACAGTGTATTCCTGGGACTGGTTTACTTCCTCCCGATAGTAGGAGGCGCGCTGGCCGACAGATTCGGCTTCGGCAAGATGGTCACCATCGGCATTGTTGTGATGTTTGCCGGTTATCTTCTGCTTGCCGCGCCACTGGGAAGTGACGCCCTGGCCCTGGTAGTGATGATTGCGGCCTTGATTCTGATAAGCTTCGGCACGGGTCTGTTTAAAGGCAACCTGCAGGTGATGGTCGGGGATTTGTACAATGACCCGCAGTACGCCCACAAGAGAGACGAAGGCTTTTCGCTCTTTTACATGGCTATCAACATTGGATCGCTTTTCGCCCCTCTAGCAGCCGTAGGGCTAAAGAAATGGGGAGAATCCCTTGGCTTTGCCAACAACGATGCCTATCATTTTTCATTTGCCGCAGCGTGCCTGTCCCTGGTAGTTTCCATCCTTATTTATTATAGCTTCCGCAGCACCTTCCGCCACGTAGAGGGCAAGCGAAGCAAAGCCGCCGACAGCGGCAAGACAGCCGATGCAGTTCCACAGTTGTCAAAGGAAGAGACAAAGAGCCGTATCGTGGCCCTGTGCCTTGTGTTTGCCGTTGTGATTTTCTTCTGGATGGCGTTCCAGCAAAGCGGCCTTACGCTTACCTTCTTTGCCGATGAGTTTACCAAGATGGAGGCTCCCGGCATTACCGGCCTGCCCTTCAACGTCCTAAATCTGGTATTTATCATACTGATCGTTTACGCTGCGTTCTCGCTTTTCCAAAGCGAAAGCCGCAAAGGAAAGTACATTTCCGGAGGAATCATTGCTCTGTGCGTTGGAGCACTGATCTGGCAATATACAAGTCTGCCGGAAGTTACGCTTCTTGATGCGCCTATCTTCCAGCAGTTTAATCCTTTCTTTGTGGTTGCCCTTACTCCCGTAAGTATGGCTATCTTCAGCCATCTAGCCTCAAAGAAAAAAGAGCCGTCGGCGCCAAGGAAAATTGCATACGGAATGATTGTGGCCGCAGCTGCCTATGCCCTGATGATCTTTGCTTCCATCGGCCTGGCTACTCCTGATGCCCAGAAGGCCGCCAAGGATGCCGGTGACACCCTTACGCTTGCCGGACCATACTGGCTTATCAGTACATACTTGATTCTTACTTTCGGAGAGCTGCTGCTTAGCCCTATCGGCATTTCCTTCGTGACCAAGGTAGCTCCGCCAAAGTACAAGGGTATGATGATGGGCGGATGGTTTGCTGCAACAGCTATCGGCAACCTGCTTGTCCAGGTGGGCGGACATCTCTGGGGGCCTCTCCCTCTGTGGGTTGTATGGACGGTATTTGTATCCCTCTGCCTCATCTCCGCAGCCTTCATGTTTGCCATGATGAAGAAGCTGGAAGCGGCTACGAAATAAACAAATTTGTTTATTTACCAAAAACGCTCTATATTTGCCGATATGGATATGATATCGGCATATAAGGGCATAGCTCCAGGAAGGATTATTGCTCACGAACTGAATCATCGGAGAATGACTCAGAGAGATCTTGCCGTAAGCATCGGCGAGCATTATCAAACAATATGCTCTATAATAAAAGGGCACAGAGGTATTCCATTGGAGACTTCTATAAAACTGGATTCAGTCTTTGGCTTTGAGCGAGGGTTTTTCGCCATCATCCAAACCTATTATGACTTGGAAAGCATAGGAAACGGGATATCAAGCGCTAACCAAAAAGCCGTTCCTGACATTCGTCCAGTAGTATTTTGGGATATAGACATAAATAGCCTTGACTGGCAAAAGAATAAAGACTTCATAATAGAGCGCATTCTTTCCAGAGGCAATGCGAATGAAAAACAACAAGTAAAGGATTACTATGGAATCAAGGAATAACACGCTTCATTATAAAACAGTAACGCCTTTACTTTTGGAGATTCTGCGTCAATTGATGCTGGAGCCTTTGTTTGAACCTTTTGTTCTGGTTGGAGGAACTAACCTTAGCCTTAGGTTCGGTCACCGTAGATCTGACGATATAGATTTGTTCACAGACACTGCTTATGACAGCATTGACTTTAGCTTATTAGAAGAGTACCTATATGATCATTTTGCATATTTCGAAAAGCCGGACAAATCTGGAATAGTAGGATTTGGGCAAGGATACTACATTGGCTCATCCAGCGATATCTGCGTAAAACTGGATTTAATGTACACAGACCCCTTTTTCTCTCCAATCGACGTCATTGATGGAATCAGAATGGCCTCAATTGAACAAATTGCAGCAATGAAAATGCACGCAATAGCAACAGGCGGCAGAAAAAAAGACTGGTGGGACATATACGAGTTGCTAAACATTTACAATTTGGAACAACTTCTAGATTTCCACAAAAAATGGCAACCCTGGACATTCAGCGAAAACGATGATATAGAACGTCTCGTCGACTTTTCCAAAGCAAATGAACAAGCCAATCCCATATCTCTTAATAATACGGATTGGGATGACGTAAGATTACGAATTATTGACGCAGTACGATTCTTGAATGTATAGAATCATCCTCTTATCATACGGAAATTTTTTGCTACCTTTGTAGGTTATGAAAAATGCGCTCAAAGACAGGCTGATTGGATGGGCGGAAAGGTATAACGATCCCGTGTATTTTCAGGAGGATCCGATTGCCTTTCCAACACGCTTTGCGCAGATGATGCAAGCCGGAAAGTGCGGACTAAAGGACGTAGAGATCGCTGCGGTATTTGCAGCCCACTTCGCGTGGGGACGCAGGGCCATGATAGTGAGGGATTGCGGACGGCTTTTTGACGCCATGGACTGGAAGCCCTACGACTTTGTAATGACAGGCCGATGCAGCAGGGAACCGGTAAGTATCCATCGCACCGTAAAGTGGTGCGAGGTTGCAGAAATCTGCGACCGACTGAGGGCCTGGTACCAGGGCCACGAAAGCCTTGAGCAACTGGATGCAGCAGGCATCAGGACAACCATTTACGGCCAGAAGCCCGATGCCAAGGCACCCAACAAGAAGATTAACATGATGAGGCGCTGGATGGTACGCGACGATGGCAAGGTAGACCTGGGACTCTGGAAGAATACAGACAAAGCCAAGCTGGTTATCCCCCTTGACACCCACGTATACACCCAGGCAACAGAGCTGGCCCTTACAAGCCGCAAGCAAAAGGACCTGGCCACAGCCCTGGAAATCACCGCAGCCTTCGAGGACCTATTCCCCGGAGACCCCTGCAAAGGGGACTTCGCCCTTTTTGGCTACGGCGTCACCGGCGGTAAATAGGAAGCCAAAAGCATTAGCCACCGAGAGGCGTGGACGAGTTGCCACAGAGGAGTATTAAACAAAAATAATAGCGTAGCTATATGCCGAAACTATATATAATATCGGGATGCAACGGGTCTGGAAAGACCACCGCATCTTACACGCTCCTGCCGGAAATGTGGGAGTGCAAATACTTTGTAAACTCAGACGAATTCGCAAAAGGCCTCTCTCCCTTCGACCCTGACAAAGCCTCCCTCAGCGCAGGCCGCTTCATGGTCAAGAGAATCAATTACCTTCTGGAACGCAAGGAAGACTTCTGCATAGAAACCACCCTGTCTTCCAGAACACTTATGAACACCATAGAGACCGCCCGCGGATACGGATACACAATAACCATACTCTTTTTCTGGATAGACAACGTAGAACTGGCCATCCAGAGGGTCAAAGCCAGAGTAACAGCCGGCGGCCACAACGTACCGGAACCCACAATCAGAAGGCGCTACCGCAGCGGCCTGCGCCACTTTTTTGAGGACTACATGCCAGTATCGGACCGATGGATGCTGGCAGACAACACCACCGTCCCCTTCAAACTGATAGCCCAGGGCTGGCAGAAGAATATGGTAGTACAGGACAACCTGATGTTCGAGAACATCAAGGCCCTGGCAGCAAAATACAAGAAAGAAGATGATTCAAGATAAACAGTATTACCTGGACATATTCAAAGTAGGCCAGCAAGACCTGGACAACCTTATCGCCATTGCGATGGGGCGCGGCGGGTCCTATGCCGATCTTTTCTTTGAAAACTCCGTATACAGCGACCTGATGCTCCGCGACGGCAAAGTGGCCTCCGGCGGCTTCCACATCGACTACGGAGTAGGTATCCGCACGCTTTGCGGAGAAAAGACCGGTTACGCCTATTCAGAAAGCACACAGCCCGCAGCCATGAAGGCAGCAGCCGCATCGGCATCGGCAATAGGAGAAGGAAGGATAAGGGTATCGGACAGCATAGCAGAAGAAAACGGCTATGTACCAAGACTTTACAAAGGACGCCCCAACCCGGCGGCAGACCGCTACCCCATCATCAGCGACTGGGCGAAAGAAAAGCCGGAACAGCTGGCTAAGACTCTGTACAAGCTGGAAGAAAAACTGCGCGTAGCTGACAGCCGCATAGTCAAGATCATGGCCGTACTCTCCTGGCAGAACAGCGATGTGCTGATGTACAACTCCTTTGGAGAGCTTAAGTACGAAACCAGGCCGATGGGCACCCTGGCGGTATCGGTAATACTGTCAGATGGTAAAAACCTTGTCAACTCACACGCCAGCCGAAGCTTCCGCATGGGCAGCGAAATGCTCACCGAAGCCCTGGTGGACACCCTTGCAAAAGAGGCTGTCAAGAATATGGACGACAAGTTCAAGGCCGGCAGGCCCAAGGGCGGGAAAATGCCAGTCGTAATGGGCGCCGGAGCCTCTGGCATACTGCTCCATGAGGCCATGGGACATGCCTTCGAGGCCGATTTCATCCGCAAGGGCCAGTCCGTCTTCAACGGAATGCTGGGCAAAAGAATCTGCGCCGATGACATCACAATCGTAGACGACGGCACAATACGCGGTAACCGCGGCGCACTGAACTTCGACGACGAAGGCGTTCCCGCACAGCGCACAGTAATGGTAGAGAACGGAGTACTGACATCCTTCCTGCACGACCGCATCAGCGCAAGGGCCCTGCAGACCCAGCCTACCGGCAACGGCCGTAGGGAGAGCTTCCGCTACGCGCCCATCCCCAGGATGAGGGCAACATATATGGAAAGCGGCAGCAGCACGGCGCAGGACATCATCGGCTCTGTGAAAAAAGGAATATACGTGGATGAATTCTCCAATGGCCAGGTAAAAATCGGCGAGGGAGACTTCACCTTCTATGTAAAGAGTGGCTATTTGATTGAAAACGGCCGTCTGACCATGCCGGTGAAGGATATCAATATCATCGGCAACGGACCAAGGGCGCTTGGACAGATAAAGGCCGTGGGCAATGATGCAATAGTGGACGAGGGTGCGTGGACCTGCGGAAAAGAGCAGAGCGTTCCAGTGTCTTGCGGCATACCCACCGTGCTTGTAGAAGGATTAACGGTTGGAGGAGAATAGTATGACGGAAGCGTTTTTGAATGAGATAGAGATTGCTGCAGCAAGGGCCTTCCTTGACAAGGCGCTTGAGGCCGGTGCGCAGAAATGTCGCGTTACGCTGAGCAAGAGCGTGATGGACCTTATAGGCGTGCTGGACGGCCAGGTAGACAAGATTACCCACAGCATGGACCGCTCCGTTACGCTGGCCCTTTATGCCGATGGTAAATTTGGCACTTTCTCTACTAACAAGCTTGAAGAGGGCGTACAGGAGTTCGTAGAAAAGGCTCTTGAGACCGTGCGCATGATGGCGCCCGACGCCTGTCGTGACCTCCCGGCCCCTAATCGCACAGAGAAAGGTTACGGAGACCTTAAAGTCTGTGACACAGCCGCTTACGAGGCTATGACTATGGAGCTTCGCCGCAAGAAGGCCCTTGAAGGATCTGTTTTTGGCAGCCATCCGGATATTATTTCAGAGGAGGCGGAGTATTCCGACACCCTTACCGATGTTTGCATTTTGGATTCCAACGGAACCTTCTGCCGTCAAAGCGAGGCCACGTTTGACTTTGCCAATGAAATCACGGTACGCGATGCCGATGCCAAGGTTAGCGCCTACTGGTGGGACAGCGCACGTACTGCCGACGGTCTGGACACCGCCGCAGTGGGCCAGGAAGCCTTGCGCGGAGCCTTGGAGAAGAGGAACGCACGCGCCTGCAAGGGAGGTAAGATGGCCATGGTGGCAGACCGCGAGTGTGCCGCACGCCTGCTGGCTCCGGTGCTAAGCGCAATGAACGGCTTTTCTATACAGCAGAACAACTCGTTCCTGGCAGACAAACTTGGCAAGAAGATCTTCCCGGACTTCCTGGATGTAACGGATCTTCCACGCGAGGCAGGCGCCTACGGCTCCCGTCTATTTGACTCTGAGGGCGTAGCTACCAGGAATCTTCCGTTGATAGAAAAAGGAGTATTAAAGAATTGGTTTGTAAATACTTACATCGCCAATAAGATGAACATAACACCTACCGTAGACGATGCTTCCCGCCCGGTTGTAGCAAGCACCGTAGACAAGGACTGCAAGCAGCTGCTTCAGGCCTGCCTTGACGGACTTGCTGGCGGCGACAAAGGTACGGTAGTTGTAACCGGATTCAATGGCGGAAACTGCAACAGTGCCACTGGAGATTTCTCCTTTGGTGTAGAAGGTTTCTACCACGGGCCGGAAGGCTCCTTCCCCGTAAGGGAGATGGTAATGACCGGCAACATGCTGGAGCTTTGGAACAATCTGGTAGCTGTAGGCAACGATGCGCGCCCATGCAAGCCCAGAGTGGTTCCCAGCCTTGTTTTCAAGGATGTTGACTTCAGCTCATAAACAAAAAAAACTTATTAAGAAATGAAGATAGAGAAAAACAAAGTGGTAGAGCTCACATATGTGCTTACCGTAGAAGGCCAGGTAGCAGACCAGGCAACGAAAGACAAACCGCTGGATTACATCCACGGCACCCATATGCTTATTCCCAGGTTTGAGTCAGAGATTGAAGGCAAGGAGCCGGGAAGCAGCTTCGAGTTCTCGGTGAGCCCGGAAGAGGGTTATGGCACATACGAG
>CAMVFZ010000002.1 GCA_947166905.1 uncultured Prevotellaceae bacterium
CTGCTTGGCTTCCACGTGGTTATAGCGTTCCTGTACGGCTTTTACCAGATGGTATCTGGCTTTGTCGTAGTCTTTAAGGTTGAACCAGTATTTACCGGCCAAATAGTTCAGGTTAGGATCGTTGGGCCATTTCTGGAGACCTTCGTCCAAAAGCTCCTTACCCTTGGTCCAATGGTGCTGTGCGAACAAGGATGTAACCTGGTCGGCATATTGTACGGGGAGGATAGGCTTTTCGATGGCATTTGCCGCCGTGCCATACAGCATCAGAAGTACTGTAAGGGCGCAGCAGATGCGGCTGAAGGATATTTTCCCAAATAATTTCATAAATTAGTTTTCTTCTGTCTCTTCCGGGCCTTCGTCAGGCATTGTTACAATCTCAGGGCCTTCGGCAGCGCTTTCACCTGCATCGGCAGCACCGGCAGGAGCTGCGCCAGGTGTAGGCTGGAAGCCTTTTCGGGTCATGTTACCCCATACCATCTGTGCACCGAAGATGTGCTTGACGTATCCTCGCAGTGCGTAGAACACGTTCAGAGGATGGTACAGGAAGGGCTCCAACAGTGAAGCCAGCATAAACCACAGGTATTTGCTTCGTTTCTTGAAGCCGTTACCGGTGTAAATATCGAAGGAGATAATGGTCATTGTAAGCATCTGCGCAAAGCAGTACAATGCAAAGAAGGTAATCCATACCGTCTTGTAGTTAACTCCGCTGGTTACAATCAGATAGAGCAGGGAGAAGTATCCCGTGAACTCAATAACCGGAGCCAACATCTCAAAGATAAGGATGTAGGGCAGGGTAACGATACCATACTGCCGATAGGTTCTGTTGAACACCATATCCCTGTGCACGATGAAGAACTGCAGCAGACCACGTCCCCAACGGGTTCTCTGACGTGCAAGCACCTTTACGGTGTTAGGACCTTCTGTCCAGCAGCAGATTTCCGGGATCTGTACAATACGGTAATCCTCACCAGAGTCGCACATGTATCGGATCATACGGGCAACCATATCCATATCCTCTGCAAATGAGTCACCATCGTAACCACCAGCCTTGATAACGATCTCAGTGTCAAAGAAACCGAAGCCACCGGATACGTTCTGCATGGCGTTGATGGAGCTGAGGGCCTGCTTACCTACAAGGTAGGAACGGGCGTACTCAAGGTCCTGGAACAGAGGGATAAGGGAGTGCGGCGGGCGCGGCTGTACCATCTGTCCGTTACGTACGTCGCAACCGTTGGACATACGCATGGACGCACTCACTGCGATAACCTTTCTTGTACCGGTCATCGTAGGCCATACAACCCTGTAAAGTGCGTATTTGTCGATAATACAGTCCACATCGGTACATACAAAGTATTTGTTGGACACGATGTTCACACCTGCGTTGGAGGCATCGGCCTTTGTACCACCGTTCTCTTTGTCCACAACGGTAAGGCGTTTGAATATCGGGTTGTCCGATGATGTCTTGTATATCCTTTTTACAGGCTTTGTCTTAATCTTTTCTACGTATGCGTAGGGGACCTCTACAAGCTGGAAGTTCTCTATAAGGAGCTTCAGTGTGTCGTCCTTGGAACCATCGTTCACGATAACCACCTCATAGTCAGGGTAGTCAAGGCTAAGCAGCGAGTTTACGTTGTCGATGATGGTCTTTTCCTCGTTGTAGGCCGGCGCCACGATTGATACACCAGGTGTGTACGGAGAAGTACGCAGCTGGGCGATCATGTTTTTCTCGTAGTGATATGTATTGTGGCGCTTGTGCTGACGGTACGCAGCTATAATCATTGAGAGATAACTGGTAATCAGCAGGCCAGAATACACAATCACTGCATAATTGAAGAACGTTTGAAACGAATCAGGCATACTTACTACTGTCTAAGAGGTTACACTCAATGTGCTCAAAAAGGATCTTGGTTGCAGGCGTGGCCTCTGCCTTGAGCTTGTTATATGCGTCGCGGCCCCTGCGGCCGTAGTTGTGGAGGACTCGGAGGGCCTTCATCTTGGAGACGAAGTCCGTAGAGCCTTCATAGTCATATATAAGGTAGTTCACAACTTCAGGGTTACCGGAGTTCATCACACCAAGGGCGTCTGCCAAGGCCTGGCGTTCTGCGAATGATGCCATGGCGTAACGGTGACGGAACTCACTCTCTGCAGGGATGTACTCCAACTCACCCAGTGCCTTGATAAGCGCGATTGCAAAACGCTCGTCCCTGCAGTCCTTAAGCATTGAAAGGAGCTCAGGGCAGTCGTCGTACCTCTTGAAGAGTCGGATTTCGTTCACGGCGAAGATACGCAACTCCTCGTTTACAGGGGTACGGTTACACCAGCGGATGAAGTTAGGCATGGACATGTTGTTCTGGTTACGGTAAACAAGGATGTTGTGGAAGTTCACCATCATCTCGTCCGTGAACAACAGGTTGCTATCCTCTTCCAAGGCCTTGAAAGGGTAGGAGGTACCGAATCGGGCCACGTGGAAACGGGCGTTCATCCTCATCTTCTCGTCCTTTGCGAAGAGGTGTCGGGAGGCCACGGCCTCCTTAAGGTCTGCGTCCATATCGGCGATGTTCTTAAGGGCCTTCACACGTTTGGCCGTGTTACGGGAACGCATCATCATCTCAAAGTAGGACGGGATCTTGAACGCCTGAAGTACTCTCTGCCAGTTGGTTCGGTTGATTTCTTCCTTATGGGTTCGCTGTACTGTGATAAGAATAGGGATCATACATCCTGTGGTCCTGTTCTTCATACGGAAGTTCTTGGGGATGCCAAGTTCGTCCGTAATTGTAGGCAGGTCCAGGATTTCTTCCATCGTAGCCAGCTCTATTATCTTCTTTTTATACTTTTCGTCGTACACCTGGATGCGGTGGATACGACGGGCGGCCTTCTGGCTCTTGATGAAGTTACCCAACACCAGGAGCAAGAAGGTGATAATACACGCCGTTGTAAACAAGGCTATGATTCTTATTATCGGCGGCATTTCTCCAAACCGATAATAAAGAAGCATGATGTAATACTTCCAGTACTCTAATCCATCAAGGGTGTAGTATTCCATTTACCACCAACAGGTTACGTATTTCTCGTCAGGATACAGATACCAATCTACATCTTCTTCACCCTTGGTGCTGATGTAGTTTGCGAACTTAGGATAAGCGAGGTCGAAGGCATATTTCTCCCAGGCGTGCCTGGTGAGTGTAGGAACCTTGAAGGCCCAAATGCTGCCGTCCTTGCCATAGTAGGAAATCTCTTCGTCAAGATTGTTCTTGTTAGAGTTGTAGCCTTGGGTATACCTGCTATTATCCTTGTCCAAAGGCTTGTAACCCTTAACACAGATAGGAAGTGCAGTACTTGTAATAATGTAAAAGTTCTGGTTTGCAGTGTTGTTTACAGCATCAATTATATTCTTAAGGCACTTCTCGCTGTCTTCTGCAGTCATATTTGCACGTGACTTGATATTGAAGATAACGGTATAGGTGATAAGGCCTCCGGCAACGTTTACATAACCGGGAGTGGTGTTGTAATAACGGCCGCTGTAAGGAGCAATACCGGCTTGGAACTGGCTTTGATCGGGTGCGTTCCAATAGCCTCTGCCGGGATTGAATACGGTTTTGTGAGATTTACCGTTGTTTGTATAGGTGTACTCTCCGCTCTTGGAACCGGCAACGGCCTGGTTAAGATAGTTGATGTTAATTATCTCCATAAAAGGACGGAGCGCTGTACTTACGTTATAGAAGCTGTTTTTGCCGATATTACTATTAACCCACTTGGGAAGATCTCCGTGAGGGTTGTCGTAACTGTCAAGAGTTACATAATGCTCTATGTTCTCTATGTATTTCTTGTCAAGTCCTTCAAGTACAAGTCCTGCGCGACGGGGGTTGGAACCACCTACTGCGCGAACGTGAAGGACGGCCCTGATCTGCTCTCTCCAACCGTCGGACTCAAGGACTGAATTGGAAACGGTCCTGGCCTCGATGTCATAGTCAAGAACTACGTCATTGTAGTCAGAGTCGATGGTGCCGTTGCGAACCTCGGGGAGAACGGGCCAGCTGTCGTCAAACATTACGGTACCGCTGGAGTGGTAGAAAGTCTGATCCTGGGCGGTTGTAACATAGGGGGCGGGTTCTGCAAGCTCAAGCTTCTGGGCTGAACTGCTTGCCTGGGCAAGGCTTGTCTGCTCAATAGGGAGGTTGGAGATAGAATAAATCTTCTCTGACCTCTGGTTTGCGGTTGAGTAAACGGATACCTTTGTAGGTACGTTTGCCTTGATAAGAAGTTCTACCAGGCCGAAGGGCTCTGGGTCCTTACCGTCCTGGGGCGCAGCCACAACGGGTTTTACGGGAACTTCGATAACTTTGCCTGCTTTGTCAGAGCCTGTGTACTCTACAAAGACTGTTTTGGTAGCAGCCGGTACGCTGAACTGTGCGAATCCGTAATAGTCTCCTACCTTTACTTCAGGAGTGTTGGTTTCTTCTCCTTCTTTGGGCTGGATTGAGCCCTTGCTGCAGGATGCCAGAACTGTCATTGCCGCAGCGGCGATTGCAAGAATTTTAGAACACGTTTTAGCCATAATCTTGAATAGTTTATCAGGCTGTTTAAAGTTATGTTAATTACATCTGGCAAATATAACTAGTAAATGTCTAATATGCAAGTATTTATGGATGAAAATTCACTCCCTGATGCCGGTTTTTGGCTATTTGTCGATTTTTAAATAAATCGTTAAAATATTCATCTAATCGTTTTAATTTCTTCAAATTTTGTATATTTGTTACATGAGTAAAAAATGTTTATTCATTTGCGTATCAATGGACATTTTTTGTGTACTAATGGATATTTTTTAACGATGAGTGAATAATGATAGGTTTTGAGGTTCTGATTACAGCTGTTTTGGCGGCCTTGGTTATTGCCGCCCTAATTACATATATTATCTTTAAGTCCCGCTTTACAGGCCGCCTTGCAGAGAAGGAGGCGGAAATTAAAGGCCTTCAGGCCCTGCGCCAGAAGGAAGAAGAGGTCTATGCCAAGACCCTGGCAGATGTCAAGGAGGCCAGTGCCAAGGCCATAGAGGCTACCAAGACCCAGCTGGCTCTGGAGAACGAGAAGCTGATGAAGGCTCGTGAGGAATCCCTTAAGAAAGAGGCTGCGGAGACTATGAAGAATATCACCGGCGGCCTTGACAAGGAGATTCAGAATATGAAGCAGGCCTTCGAGGATCAGAAGAAGTCATCGTCCCAGGATGCATCGGCGATTAAGACCAAGTTCGAAGAGACGGTAAAGGCCATCCAGGACGAGGCCAGAAGAATTGGTACGTCGGCATCGGACCTGACAAATGCGTTGAAGGGTAAAAACAAGATGCAGGGCATCTTTGGAGAGACTGTGCTGGAGAATATACTGCGAGCAGAGGGTCTTACAAAGGGGCAGGACTACGATACAGAGTTTTATCTACGCGACAAGAAGGGCAATATCGTCCGGAATGAAGAGACGGATAAGCGTATGCGGCCGGACTTCGTGCTGCATTTCCCGGACGATACCGATGTTATCGTGGATGCCAAGGTGTCCTTGACGGCTTTGGCGGATTATTTTGAGGCCGATGATGACGCGGCCCGCGCAGAGGCTTCGCGCAGGAATCTTGAGTCTGTGCTGGCGCACGTGAAGGAGCTAACTTCCAAGGAGTATCAGAAGTACCTTGAAGGGCGTAAGACTCTTGATTTTGTAATTATGTTCATCCCTAATTACGGGGCTTACCAGTTGGCCAAACAGGAGGATCCTGATATTTTCTCGGAGGCTTTCCGCCAGAATGTGCTTATTACTACAGAGGAGACTCTGCTGCCGTTCGTGCGCCTGATCCGTTCTGCCTGGGTGCAGAAGGCCCAGCTGGACAATATGGCAGAGATTGTGGCTGCCGCACGGCGTATGGTAGACCGCGTGGCGCTGTTCTGCGAAGAGAACGCCAAGTTGGGATCGGCGCTGACTAACGCCATGAAGGTATACGATAATAACACTAAGCGACTTACTGACGGGCAGAGTATTCTTAAGGCGGCCAAGGATGTTAGCAGCCTTGGGGTGCGGCCAACTTCGCGCGATCTTCCCGCCTTGGATACATCGGACGAAATTATAGAACTTTAACCATATAAAAACTAGTAACCAATTATGCTTCCTGTTTCTAAAGAGGTAATTAGCGGTGTTTTGCAGCAGGCAGACATTGCCGATGTCTCCCGTGCTTCCATACGCCAGAACGTGGCGGTGGGGGCAGAGTTGGAGCGCCTTACCGGAGAGAAGTTTACCCATCTTGAGATTGGAGTTCCAGGCATCAAGGCTTGCCCCATCGGCATAGAGGCGCAGAAGAAGGCCCTGGATGACGGCATCGCTTCTATCTATCCTGTTATCAGTGGTTTACCGGAGCTTAAGGAGAATGCGTCAAGGTTTATAAAGGCTTTTATTGACATTGATATTGCGCCTAAGGGCATCGTGCCTACGGTTGGGTCTATGCAGGCGGCTTTTACCCTTGTGCTGGAGTGTTCGCAGTTGCATCCGGAAAAGGATACTATACTTTATATCTGCCCGGGGTTTTCCGCCCATGGGCGTCAGCCGGATGTGCTGGGGATCAAGAACGAGATCTTCGATATATATGATTATCGGTCCGGAAAGCTTAGGGATAAGTTGGAGTCGTATATGTCCCAGGGGAATATTGCGGCGATTTTGTATTCGAATCCCAATAATCCGGCTTGGATTTGCCTGACTGATGAGGAGTTGCAGATCATAGGGGAGTGTGCTACCAAGTACGATGTTATTGTGCTGGAGGATATGGCTTACCTATGTATGGATTTCCGCAAGGATCTGTCTGTGCCTTTCCAGCCGCCGTTCCAGCCTACTGTGGCCAAGTATACGGATAATTACGTAATTATGCTATCTTCTTCTAAGATATTTAGTTACGCAGGTGAGAGGGTGGCTATGGCTTGTATTTCCGACCAGTTGTTCAATAGGGAGTATCCAACGCTTAGGGAGCGTTATGGCCTGGGTACTTTTGGCGATAATTACATTCTGAATTACTTGTATTGTGCTTCTTCTGGCACGTCGCATTCTGCGCAGTATGCTTTGTCTGCGATGCTTGCGGCTGCGGTTGATGGCCGATATGATTTTGTTGGCCAGGTGAAGGAGTATGCGGTGCGGTCGCATAGGTCGCGTGAGATTCTTGAGCGTCATGGTTTCCATTTGGTTTACGATAAGGATATCGACCAGACTATCAGCGATGGTTTCTTCTATACGGCCGGTTATAAGAACTTGGATAACAAAGAGTTGCTGGAGAGGTTGCTGCGGTGTGGCATTATTGCCATCGGCTTGAATTCTACCGGGTCCGGGCAGAGGGGTATCAGGGTTTGTGTGTCGCGTTTGCTTAGTGATGCGGATTTTGAGGCATTGGATAAGAGACTTGAATTGTTTGAGAGATTATGAGATATGTAACTGCTGATGAGGCTGTTAAGCTTGTCCGTAGCGGGGACACTGTTTGTTGCCAGGGTGGTGCTTCGGTGCCTGTTATTTTGCAGGAGGCTCTTGCGCGCAGGCATGCTGAGCTTCGGGATGTGACTATTACTTCCGGCTTTAATGTGCATAAGGATCCGGCTCCGTTTTGTAAGCCGGAGTACAAGGATTCTTTCCTTGTGAATAGTATATTTTTGTCTGCGGATCAGCGTGCTCATGTGGCCGATGGTTACGGAAGCATGACTCCTGCTTTCCTTGGGGAGGTTCCGCGGATGTTTCGTAGCGGGGAGTTTCCGGTTGATGTGGCTTTTATCACTTGTTCTCTGCCGGATGAGAATGGTTACTGTAGTTTTGGTATTTCTGCCGATATTGCTGTGTCTGCGGCTGAGGTTGCGCGTGATGTGATTGCTTTGGTGAGTCCTAATATCCCGTATTTATATGGTGACTGCTTGATTCATGAGAGTAAGATTTCGGCGGCTGTTCAGTGCGATGTGGCTCCGTTTGCTATGACTTTCGGGGAGCCTACGCCGATTGAGGCTGCTATCGGTGCTAATGTGGCGTCGCAGATTCCGGATGGGGCGTGCTTGCAGATTGGTGTTGGGGGCATCCCGAATGCTGTCCTTAATGGTATCAAGGATCATCAGCATCTTGGCCTTCATACTGAGGCTATGACGGATGGGGTGATTCGTTTGATTAAGGAGGGTGTGATTGATAATTCTCTTAAGAAGGTGCATCCTGGGGTTAGTGTGGCTGCGCTGGCGATTGGTTCTAAGGATATGTATGGATACATTGATCATAATAGGTCGATGGAGTTTTATGATGTGGCTTATACCAACAATCCTTTCCTTATTGCGCAGAATCCGCGTGCGTGTGCGATTAATTCTGCTATTGAGGTGGATCTGACCGGGCAGGTTTGTGCGGATTCGATAGGGGAGACTATCTTCTCCAGTGTTGGTGGGCAGCATGATTTTATGTATGGATGTTCGCTGGCAGAGGGTGGGCGTACGTTTATTGCGCTTCCTTCGCGTACTGCTAAGGGGCGGGCTAAGATTGTAGCAAACCTTGCGCCTGGCGCGGGCGTTGTTACTACTCGCTTCCAGACGCAGTTTGTTGCTACTGAGTACGGTATTGTTTACCTGCGGAATCTTTCTCTGGCTCAGCGTGCCAAGGCGCTTATCTCCATCGCGCATCCTGACGATCGCGAAGCCCTGGAGCAAGCCGCCTGCCGCCGCTTCGGCTACAGTTTCCTTCGCTTGAAATAGCGTTTTCCCGCGCACGTTGACAGACCGATGTGCCTCTCAGGCTATTCTACATGCGATTCCCTTGTCAAAGCGCAGCTGTTACAGATAAAGGGTGAGCTTGAGGGTGAGGTTGCGGCCGGGGTTGAAGACGCCGATGCGGCCGGTGCGGGCGTTGGCGTCGGCGTACTTGAGGCGGCTCAGATGGTTCTGGTAGGCTTTGTCCGTAAGGTTGGATGCAATCAGGTGCAGGCTGGCGACGGTCTTACCGCAAATCACTATGTCAGTGCCGGCAGAGGCGCCAAGAAGGACGTAGGCCGGAGTGGGCGTCTCGGTGTCGTTCAGGGCGAAGATTCTGTCCTGCTTGAAGTTCCAATCAAGATTCAGCGCTAAGAAGCTGTTATTGAAGAGCTTACCGTCGTGCGAAAGCTCGTACTTGGCCTCAGAGAAAAGCCTGGGCGCAGGAGTCATCGGCAAGTTGTTACCGGACTTTTCCTTTGCGTAAACGCAAGAGAAAGCGCTACTAAGGTGCAGACTGTGAATCGGGTGGAAGTCTACGCTTGCTTCAAGGCCCTTCAGGGTTGCGTGGCCAGCAACATATGTGTACACGGGAACGCCTTCGTCGGAGAGCTGGCCGTTTCGCGTCAGATAAATGTAATTGTCGATGCGGCTGGCAAAGAGAGCCGTATGTAGGGATAAGTACTTGGAGCTGAAATCCAGGCCCAGATCGGCCTGAAGGCTCTTTTCAGGGGACAGGCCGTGGTTTCCGACTTCGTAGCGGAAGGTACCCTCGTGCTCGCCGTCAGAGCCAAGCTCGCTTAGGTTCGGCGCCCTGAAGCCATGGGCCACATTAGCGCGGATGGTAAGGTGTTCGCCCAGAGGCCTTACTGCGCCGATGCTGCCAGAAAAGCCCTTGAAATCGCGCTTAAAGGCCGTGAAATGGTCTTCAATCGCCTTGCTGCTAAGATGCCTCAAGTCTGCGCGCAGTCCGCCGGAAAGTATCCATTCGCCGGCTGTCTTAGTGGCCGTCACAAATGCGCCTGCATCCAGAAGATTGTAGTTAGGAATCAGCGCCTCTTCTCCCAGATTCTTGTTATTCTGATACATTCCGCCGATGCCCGCTGCGATTTTCCATCCGCCTATGTTACCGCTTTGGTACCGGAGGTCGTAATTTACGGTATTTAGCTTCATGTAAAGGCCGCACTCGTCCGGTGACTCCTCAAACTCCTGTCTGCGGTTCTGCTGCCAGCCGACGATGGCCTTCACCTCACCTTCGCCAATACGTATAGTGTTGTCTGATACTACTTTATAATGGTAGATATGCTGGAAGGGGAGATCTGGCTTATGGCCGAAGCAGTCTCCTTCAAGTTCGCCGGTCTGGGCATCCCTTTCGCCCTCTATGATGCCGGGACGCAGGTGGTACCAGCTGGCTTTCAGTCGGGTGTAACCCCAGCTGCCGTTCTTTCCTACCATGGCGCTGGCTGCCCTTTCCATGAAACCGGAGTTGGGAACCTTGCCATCGTATTTGTTGCGGTATGCTCCTGCGTATCGGTCAGAAAAGCGGGCGTTCCATACCCATCCGTTAAGGTTGCCGGAATTGGATAGGGAATAGCTGAACAGATTGTTATTGCTTTGATACTCAGAGCTTAAGCTGCTGCTCACTGTGCCAAAGGCTGCCTGCGGCTGCGGGTGAAAGATGATTACTCCGGACAGCGCATCTGAGCCGTACATCAAGGATGCCGGGCCCTTGAAGACCTCGGCATAATGGATATCGGCGCCATCAATCTCTACTCCGTGTTCGTCGCCCCACTGCTGGCCTTCCTGGCGGATGCCGTCGTGGACTACCAGTACTCGGTTATAGCCAAGGCCTCGGATTACGGGTTTGCTGATGCTTGGGCCGGTTGTAATCTGCTGGATTCCAGGTTCTTGCGCCAGCGCGGCGATTATATTGGTGGCTGCTCTTGAGCGCAGGTCCGTGGGTCTTACTACCGATACAGGCGACGGCATTTCCTTGACCTTGGTGTCTCCGGCCAGACCGGTAATAACCACTTCACCAAGCTCCAGGTGCTGGTAAAATATATCTGTGCTGTCGTTTTTCTCTTTATTCTCTTGTGCCGATGCTACTCCGGCGCTGGCTGCCAATGCTATTACAGTCAGCATCGGCAAAATAAATTTTGTCTTGTTCATTCTGTTAAATTGTTGATAATTAGATACAATAATCCCGTTTAAAGACGCTATGGTCTTAAATGCTTAACAGAATGATGCCGGGGGTGCTCTTTGGGAGGCTGGTTGTTTGTATAGATCGGGTACAAACTTATACTGGATGGCTTCTATGAAGCTGCAGTAGTCGGCGGTGCAGTTGTATACCTGTTCTGTTCCGGGCAGATAGTTTGCGCCCTGGAGGTGGCAGAGGATACAGTCTTGAAGGTGAAGGTCTTCTGTGAGGTGGCCCTGGTGGGGGAGGTCCTGGGCGCAGGCTTGGCACTCAAAGTGGTCTTGATGCTCGGCTTCGTCGTGATGATGGAACGGGAGCAGCGCTGCCATCGGCATGAATACCGTCAGCAATACTGCAGCCAATATGTTCTTCATCGTCCTTTTCATCTTCAAAATTCTGCGGCAAAGCTATACAACAAATCCCACTTCTGCAATACCAAATAGTTGGGATTCTGTATACAAAAAAAGGATTGGCGTGAACCAATCCTTTTGTGCTCCCTCAGGGGCTCGAACCCTGGACCCCAACATTAAGAGTGTCGTGCTCTACCAACTGAGCTAAGGAAGCAGAATCTCTCGTGACCCGTTCGGGGCTCGAACCCGAGACCCCCACATTAAAAGTGTGATGCTCTACCGACTGAGCTAACGAGTCTTTCCACTTCCGTTTTTTTCAAACGGGATTGCAAAGGTATATCGTCTTGGTGAAACTTCCAAATGTTTTGGAAAAAATTTTACAAAAAACTTCAATAAAAATCGTTTCAAGCTAGAATTTGCTCATATCCTTGATAGCCTGATCCTGGGAAAGCTGGCAGATAAGCAGCTTGCCGTCTTTAAGGGCGACGATGCTGTCCCGCAGCCCCTGAAGAACTATCTGTCCGCCGGCAGGCACATGAACCACGCAATTATGGCAATCAAATAGGCGTGCGTCGCCAACCACGCAGTTACCATCGGCATCGGGAACAATGTGCTCCTTAACGGCAACCCAGGTACCCAGGTCACTCCACTGCGGCTCGCAGGCGATAACGTAGATGTCCGGAGACTTCTCCATTACTGCGTAGTCGATGGAAATCTTCTCGCACTCGCAGAAGTGGGCGCGAAGGGCCTCGTCCTCCTTATCGGTGAACAAATAAGGCTCAATCTTGTCCATAACGCCGGTAATCTGCGGGGCGTACTTTTGGAGCTGGGCGTTGATAGTGGCAACATTCCACACAAAAATGCCCGCATTCCAGAAGAAATTGCCCGCTGCCAGATACTTCTTGGCGGTCTCCAGATCCGGTTTCTCGCGGAACTCAGACACCTTGACAACAGTCTCCTGCTCCAAAGACTCGGCACAAATATAACCATATCCGGTTTCCGGCCTTGTCGGCTTAATGCCGATGGTGACAATCTTGCTGCTGCCGTCCACGGCCTCAAGGGCCTTGGCAATTACGGAGGTAAACAGCTTTGTATCAACCACTAAGGCATCGGACGGAGTAACAACCACATTGGCATTCGGGGCCACCTTGGCAACCTTGCGGCAAGCGTAAGCGATGCAAGGGGCTGTGTTGCGGCCCTCCGGCTCTGCAAGAATATGGCTTTCAGGTATTTGCGGCAATTGCTCGCGAACCTGGGCAACATAGCGCGCACCTGTGACGACCCAAAAATTCTCCATCGGCGCAACAGGCAAAAACCTGTCTACCGTCATCTGGATGAGGGACCGGCCGCTACCGGTGATGTCGATGAACTGCTTGGGGCAATCCGGGGTGCTGACGGGCCATAGCCTGCTGCCGATGCCGCCTGCCATTATAACAACGTGGTTATTGTTGGTCATAGTTTATATTATTGAAACTGAATTACTTGCCGATGAGCTTAAGGAATTCGCTCCTGGTTCGCAGGGACTGCATGAAGGCTCCGGAGAAGGCCGATGTGGTTGTGGTTGCGTTGGTCTTTTCTACTCCACGGACCATCATACAGGTGTGCATCGCCTCGATGACTACTGCTACGCCCAGGGGATGAAGGGCTTTTTGGATGGCATCGCGAATCTCTATGGTAAGTCTTTCCTGCACCTGAAGCCTTCTGGCGTAGGTTTCAACTACGCGTGCAATCTTGCTAAGGCCGGTGATTTTACCATTGGGAATGTATGCGATATGTGCCTTTCCGATAAAGGGGAGCATGTGGTGCTCGCACATAGAGAAAAGCTCTATGTCCTTTACCAGAACCATCTGCTGATATTCTTCGTCAAAAAGTGCTGACTGTATAATCTGGATTCCGTTCTGTGAATAGCCCTTGGTAAGGAACTGGAGGGATTTTGCCACGCGCTCAGGGGTCTTCAGAAGGCCCTCGCGCTGGGGATCTTCTCCCAGCAGTGCCAATATTTCTTTAACGTGTCCGGCAATCTCTGCGGTCACTTTTTCGTCGTATAAATCTTCTCTTGAATAAGCCATCTTCAATATTGAAAATAATCCGCTGCAAATATAGGTATTTTTTAGATTTTTTGTCTATATTTGCCGCCTATAAGGGGGCCGAAAACGGCCCTGGAGCGTAATTAATTGAATAATAATTAATTAAATCGAATCATATGTATTGGACACTAGAACTTGCAAGCAGCCTGGACGACGCACCGTGGCCTGCAACCAAAGAAGAACTGATTGATTATGCAAATCGTTCCGGCGCTCCGGAAGAGGTTATTGAGAACCTGCAGGAGCTGGAAGAGGAGAATGAGGTCTACGAATCCATAGAGGATATCTGGCCCGATTATCCCACAAAAGAAGACTTCTTCTGGAACGAGGAGGAATATTAAAAAGAATCCCGCGAGGCAATCGCGGGATTCTTTTTATTCGAACTTGATGACCTTGGCGGTGTAGCCTAGTTTGCGAATGGCCTTGGCAAGGGTAAGGGTGTCGGTTTTGGCCTCATCGAAGACAATCTTGACCGTTTTCTCCGGAAGGTTTACTACAACATCCTTTACGCCTTTTTCGAAGGCAATGTTATCCAAAATCTTGGTCTTGCAGCTTTTGCATTCAATTGATGCCCTGTATAAAACAGTACGTTTTACCTTTGGCTTTGAAGCCTCAGCAACAAACATTATGGACAGGGCGGCGAGAACGATAACAATCTTTTTCATATCTTCTTTTTATTCTGTTTTCCAAATTGTAATGCGGATGCCGGCGTAAAACCTTGCTCCCATAAGCGGGCCCCAGACGCAACCGGCGTCAAAATCCCTTGAAAAAGGATCATCTGCATTAATTATAGGGTAAGGCTGGCGGTAATTTGTAAGGTTTTCGGCTCCTATATATACATCTACACCCTTAAATCGCTTAGTTACCTGGGCATAAAGCAATGGATAAACAGGAGTGTTGCCATTGGTATAATGTCCTTTATATCCTTTCATGAAGTCCCATACTTTGCACGGGCCGTTGACTGATGCTGTAAAGTCAAAGATCCATTTCTTAAGGTGCGTAGCATACTGAAGGTTTAGGACCCCCTTGTATCGGCTAGTCATGGGTTTAACGTCCGATGCTACATTGGCGATACGCGTCTGACGGGCGTTGGTATAGCGTCCCGTAAGGGTAAGCGTAAGCCCGTCCAAGGGCTCGGCGTTGAAATCGACCTGGAAATTATCGGTGAATGAATGTGCCCCGGCCATTGAACTGAGGGGTGCAAATTCAATCATTGAGCCGCCATCGGGGCCGATAACATCATAATCCACAACCATCTGCTCACGGAACTGCGTGCGGAAGTAATCAAAGCTAAAGTAGGTTGTAGAAGATCCGCCGATATACAAAGTGGCGTTGCCTCCGAAGGTCCACGAATCTTCAAGGATATGGTTCATAACATCTCCGAACAGGGGCTTTCCGGATGCCAGGACACCGAAATTGTCTGCAATGGGAAGGCTCCGGCGCAGTCCGCGGCCGCCGTTGGCGCGGAGCACCAGGCTTTCTGACGGCGCCCATTTAAGCGTAAGACGCGGGGAAAAACGCAGCCCGACACCGCCATTGAACCAGTCAGTCCTTAAACCAAGTATGGCGCTGAATGTCTTCTGGTCGGCAGAGTGGAATGTGTATTCGGCAAATGCACCGGCATCGCCAAACCTGTTGGATATTTTTGATCTTAAGCCGATGTCTTCTTTGTAGAAATCGGCCAGACCGCTAAGGCCCAGGGTATAATGGTGCTGAGTGGCATTCTGGTTCTGGTACAGGAGGTTCACGAACACGGAATGCTGCGAAGCGTCGTAGATGCGGGTGGTGAAGTCGCCGTCAAGCCGATGGTAATTATAATCGGCCACTACAGCGATGTTGGAGGTGTTGGCTTCGTTCAGGGGAAAGCCGGCTTTAATATAGCCGCCGGCATCGCTATTGCGTATCTTAGACTTCCAGTTGCCAGCGTCTTTCATCTGGCCACCGCGGCGGCTGTCTATTACCAGATGCCCGCCGAAGCGAAGCTGCATACCCGAAGGGTCGAAGTACAGCCAGCGGTTGGCCAGGTTAACCTGGAATTGGCGCGGGTCGTCCATAAAACCGTCGTCATTGTGATCCATGGTCATAAAGTTGCCATCGGCATGGCCAAGGAAAACGGTGCTCCATTTGCCCTCATCGTCAAGCTGGAGCGAGCTGGCTAAGTTAAAATCGGTTTTGCTGTCATTCATCACCGAGGCATGGATGAAGAGCGGTTTTTCGTCGGTCGGTTTGCGGTGTTCAAGGTTTATCTGCCCCGTCATCGATTCCATTCCGTTGATGACAGATGTGACGCCTTTGGCTATCTGGATGCTTTCCAGCCATTGTCCGGGGACATAGTTAAGGCCGAAGGGAGCGGCCAGGCCGCGCATCACAGGCCGGTTTTCGTCAAGCATCTGCGTGTAGATGCCGTTCTGGCCAAGGAGGCGGATCTGGCGGGCGCCCGTGACAGCATCGGAATAGCCTACGGTCACACTGGCGGAGTTCTCGAAACTTTCGGCAAGGTTGCAGCAGGCCATTTTGCACAGGCCTGCCGCTGTGATTACTTCTGTGCGGATTTCCTTTCCCTTCGGGAGGTAATTGCCGTTAATTGAAGTAGATACTACAGATTGGGTAAGGGTGTCACGACGCTCTCCGTAGATGCCGGTAGTATCCGGAGGGGTTACTATCTGCGCCTGCACATTGAGTATAGAAATGACGCTTAGCGTCAAAATGCTTATTAAATATTGATTTCTTTTCATAAATGCGTGTTTTGGGTTATACAATGATGCCATAGCAGTCCTTTAAAGGACCGCCAGGAATCAAACCCTAAGCACGCAAAGCTTTGAAAGAAAAGCCGATGGCGGGGGATTGGCGCTGAAGACCGGATGAGCCTCACCGCAGGCCGGAACGGCTGCCTGGAAGACAGGCATCAGGCAGAAGAGCGTTGTGGCCGGAATGACATGCTGCGTTTCGCTGATCTCGCTTGGTGCCGTAATGGCGCGGAAGTCATCCGAGCAGCAGGATTCGTCTTCAAGGCAGGCTTCTTCCGACTCTGAATCGTGACAATGGGAGCCGGGGTGAATACTCTCGCATTCATGCGAGGCGATACCGGAAACGACATAGACATTTCCGTGCTCGTTGTCACGGTGGATATCAAGGCCGACGATAGAGAACAGATACCATACTGCCAGCAGAACTGCGGGCAGGGCCTGAGATAATGTCCATCTATGTTTATTCGTATGCACCAGGCGCAAATTTAATAAAAAATGTTAACTTTGAATAATAAAAAGAACTGATAGAAATGAAGAAAGCTCTACTTATTCTTGGCCTGGCAATGTCCCTATGCATTGCTGCTCATGGACAGAAGGTTATTCATCTGAACCGATATGCTGCTGCTAATGAGCAGCTCGCTCCAGCCAATGGGGCACGTGTGGTACTTTTTGGCGATTCCATCACCGATAACTGGGCTCGCATGCGCCCGGAGTTTTTCAATGAATTCGGCTTCATCGGCCGTGGTATCGGAGGAGAGGTAACAGCGCAGATGCTTTGTCGCTTCAGGGCCGATGTTATTGATATCCAGGCTTCTACCGTTGTTATTCTTGCCGGCATCAACGACATTGCCATGAATCTTGGTGATACGTACAACGAAGATTCCACTTTTGCCAATATCCAGAGTATGGTAGACCTTTGCTGGCAGAACGGCATCCGCCCGGTAATCTGCTCTTTGCTTCCGTCTTACTTCCTCCGCTGGCGCCAGGAAGTTACCGACTGCCTTGAAAAGGTAAACAGCCTTAACGCCCGCCTCAAGGCCTACTGCAGCCGTCACGGTATCACTTATCTGGATTACGCTGCTCTTATGGCTGGCCCGGATGGCAAAGTAAAGGATGGTCTCACAGAAGACACGGTTCACCCCAACGACGCCGGCTACGAGATCATGGAAGCCGCGCTGCTGAAAACTCTTTAGTGCGCTAACGATAGCGCATCTTATGCACTCAAAGAGCCAGGTTACTAGCCTGGCTTTTTTGCTGCATGCTGTCGCAGGTGTGCGCGAAGTGCTGCAGGTGTGAGGCAAAAGTGTCGCAGGTGTGCGCGAAGTGCTGCAGGTGTGAGCAAAAGTGTCGCAGGTGTGCGCGAAGTGCTGCAGGTGAGAGCAAAAGTGTCGCAGGTGTGCGCAAAAGTGTCGCAGGTGTGCGCGAAGTGCTGCAGGTGTGAGGCAAAAGTGTCGCGGATGTGAGATAAAAAGTGTCGCAGGTGTGACAAAAATGGCTGACCTGCGACGCTGGAAGCGCTGGAAGGCCGAAAACCGTCGCAGATCGGGCAAAAATATCACACCTGCGACGGTAGTAGCCAAGACCTGCGACGGTAGTAGCAAGACCAGCGACGTTTTAAAATGACAGCAGGAGGTCAAAGGCATTGTGCCTCCGAGAGGCGTGGACGCCCGTGTCCACGTGAACGGGGGGACCATGAGCGTTAGCGAAATGGTGGGATGAGCACGTAGTGCGAACCGGGTCGGAGGCACAATGCCTTTGGCCGATGGGGCAGGAAGGGGCAAACGTTTTTGATGCATTTGGCGGGGATGGGTGGCCGATTTTAGGGTTTTTGCCATGGATAATCATGAAAAGAAACGTTTTTTTGCACGGTAAAATCGGCCATAGAGGTGTACGGACGGGCTATTCTTGCAAATAAGTGTTTACATTTTTCAGTAAACGGTTTTTTCTCTTGTTATTTGCGATAGAACTGCCGGCGCGGTGCCAGCGGTCATCATCACAAATAATAGAGTATTATGAAAAACTTTTTGACCGTTACTACAGATGAATTCGGGAACTTTTCTTTCAGTACAGACTTTAGTTTCCCTGCCGGCGAATCTGGGAAAGCGTTTAAGGTTAACAGAAAAGACACTGATTACCAAGAACTTGCAAAAGCATTAACAGGCTGCGATTCAAATGTTTTCAGCGCTATTGATGTGCTAACCAGTGCAAGAAAGGATGCAAAATATGATTATGGTTTCCTGCATCCGGAGCTTGAAGATAAGCTAAAAGAATGGCGCTTGAATAAAGCCAAGGAAGCGAAAGTCCCCGCGTATATGATTATGGGCCAGCAAACGCTGTATAACATTGCGGATGTCGCTCCAATCAATGAGAAAGAACTAAAGGAAATTCCCGGTTTCGGTCACACTATGTTTGAACGCTACGGTGCTGAATTACTGGACATCATCGGCAGATATCTTCAACCCTTTATTGAGTAAAAATGGCTTTCCAACGAGTTGTGGCCCGGGTCCTTCCGGACAAAAGCGTACAAAAAGTCTATCCATTCCACATTAGCTTGAAGGGTATGGAATCGACGTTGCTTTGCCGA
Organism: uncultured Prevotellaceae bacterium; assembly: GCA_947166905.1. Taxonomy (GTDB): domain Bacteria; phylum Bacteroidota; class Bacteroidia; order Bacteroidales; family UBA932; genus Cryptobacteroides. The sequence continues at coordinate 18,683 of CAMVFZ010000002.1, forward strand.
TGCGACGATGATTTCGATCATTTGGAAAAAAGCTTTTATGTATCGTCGTATATGGCTAACTGTCTGGTAATCATCGGCATAGTAATGTCAAACCATGGGCATTGTGCGGTGTTGGCGACGGATCTTGCATCGGCGGTGCGTGCTGGGGAATTAATAAAGAAACGCCATTCTCAATATTTGAGTTGGAAGTACCCGGAACGGAAAGTGATGATGCGGGCCGATATTAATGTGCAACACCTTGATTCTGAATGGTATGTGAGGAATGCTTTGGCGTACATTGCCAGGAATGCGATAGATACGGGCCATAGAGTAGAGGATTACCGATGGTCAGGATATCGCGGGATGTTCGCAGGAGGGATGTGTCAGGAAGGAGTAAGGCGAGTGTCGATGATGTCGCGGCGAGAGCGTGAGGCACTGTTTCATACGCACGAGGATTTGTCCGATGTCCCATGGATTATAAACGAATTTGGAAGTGTAGAACCCGCGAGCGCCTGCGACTACAGGTACCTGGAAAGCGCTTTTGGGAATGATCAAGCCTTTTTCCTTAAGATGATTGGTTCTGTTAACGTGGCGGAAATGACGCTGAAGTTGGAGCTAAACGGACTCACCCGCCAGACAGATTCTCATATGATAGCCATTGTTAAGAATCTGGCTTACAAGTGGTTCCAAAAAACTTTGCTGGATCTGACTCCGGAGATGAAATCCCGCTTGGCGTCCTATCTGTACAAGGCTTACCGGACTACTCCTGCGCAGCTGGCCCGGTGCCTGGGTCTGTCGCGAGAGATTGTCGAAACTCTTATCGGCCATGGAAAGGTCCCGGATCCGTTGCGGGTGTGAGGGCAAAAGTGTCGCGGATGTGAGAGCAAAAGTGTCGCAGGTGTGACAAAAATGGCTGACCTGCGACACTGGAAGGGCTGGGAGGCCGAATACCGTCGCAGATCGGGCAAAAATATCACACCTGCGACGGTAGTAGCCAAGACCAGCGACGGTAGTAGCCAAGACCTGCGACGGTAATACAAAAAAGAGCCAGGCGAAAACCTGGCTCTTTTTTGTGGGATGCCCGATCTGGTCGGGCATGACATGGGTGAGACCTCGGGAAGGACGGGCTACCAGATGTGAACGCGCTCGGACTCGGGACGATACATCGGGTCGCCCTCCTTGATGTCGAAGGCATCGAAGAAAGTCTGGAAGTTGCGGATAGAAACATTCACGCGGTTAACTGCCAGAGAGTGAACGTCCAGGTTGGTAAGGCGAGCCTTCTCCTGGTCGGTGATATTCTGGGCCCAGATAGCGCCGTAGCTAAGGTAGAAGCGCTGTGCGCGGGTGAATCCGTCAATCATAGGATCCTCGCCGGAAACGGCATTCTCCATAGCGGTGAAGGCGATTGAAAGGCCGCCGTGGTCGCCGATGTTCTCTCCAAGGGTGTATCGGCCATTAGCCTTAACGCCGGGGAGAATCTCAACCTCGTCGAACTGAGCGACAAGCTTGTCACCAAGTGCATCGAACTTGGCCTTGTCCTCTTCTGTCCACCAGTTGACCATGTTGCCATTGGCATCGAACATTGAACCCTGATCATCGAAGCCGTGAGACATTTCGTGGCCGATAACAACACCGATACCGCCGTAGTTAACAGGCTCATCGGCATCAGGATCGAAGAAAGGCTTCTGCAGAATAGCGGCAGGGAAGCAAATTTCGTTGGTAGTAGGGTTGTAGTAAGCGTTTACGGTCTGAGGAGTCATACCCCACTCGGTCTTGTCGGTAGGCTTGCCAAGCTTGCTAAGATTGTCTGCAACATACCACTTGCTGGCATTGCGCAGGTTCTCGTAGTAAGTGTTGTTAGGATCGATCTCAAGGGTGCTGTAATCCTTCCACTTGTCAGGATAACCAATCTTGACGGTAAAGGAAGCGAGCTTCTCCTGGGCCTTAACCTTGGTCTCGTCGCTCATCCAATCAAGTTCCTGGATGTGCTGACCAAGAGCGGTCTTAAGGTTGTTAACCAGGGTAACCATCTTCTGCTTAGAGCTCTCAGGGAAGTAACGGGCTACGTACATCTCGCCGACAGCCTCTCCAAGGATACCGTTAGGAACTGACATTGCACGCTTCCAGCGGGGTGTCTCTTCCTGGGCGCCGCCCATCTGGTGTGAGAAGAACTCCCAGCTAGCTGTATAGAAATCGTCTGACAGGGCGCTGCACTGACCAGAAACGAACTGTGCAAGAACATAAGCCTTGAGGTCCTCGATAGGGGTGGCCTCGATAAGTTTGGACAGACCCTCGAAGAAAGAAGGATGCTGAACGATGACCTTATCCTGTGCAGGGATACCGCAAATCTCGCATATCTTGTCGAAGCGAATTGCAGGCCATGCCTTGCAGATATCCTCTGTTGACATCGGGTTGTAAATAGCCTGCATGTCACGGGTCTGCTCACGGGTCCAAGAGAACTCTGCAAGAGCCATCTCGATTGCCATAGCCTTGTCTGCAACGGTCTTGGGATCGGTAAGACCGGCAAGGTCAAGAACCTTGGTAAGGAACTTAACGTAGCCCTCGCGGAACTCTGCGTTCTCTTCCTTAATATAATAGTCACGGTCGCCCATGCCAAGGCCGCCCTGGCCAAGATAGAGAACCTGCATGTCGCTGTTCATGAGGTCGGCTTCTACGCCGGCGCCAAAGAATGCGGTCTCTCCGTAAACGTTCATCCTGCCAATGAGCTCTGCGAGCTGGTCTTTATCCTGTACGGCCTCAATATCCTCTATGTAAGGTTGGATAGGCTCTGAACCAATCCTGTTACGGGTGGTAGAATCAAGGGCCATTTTGTAAAGGTCTGAAATCTTCTGCTCTACCGTGCCATACTTGGCATTCATGGTAGTCATACTCTGGAATAGTTCGTTCAGGTTCTCCCTTGCCTGCTCGCGAATGGCGTCGAAGCTGCCATAGCGGGTGAATTCTCCCTTGAGGGGGTTCTTAGCCTGCCATCCGCCGGTAGCATACTGATAGAAGTTTACTTTGGGGCTGACTGTGGTGTCCAAATCAGTCAAATCCAGTGCAGGTGCCTTGCTTTTCTGGGTGCAAGCAGCCACTGCAAACAATGACATCATAATGATTGAAATCTTTTTCATATAGTATTGAATTACAATAGTTCTGTAAAAAAGCGGTCTAAGGTATAAAATTTTTTATGAATACTATCGTATAATAAACGAAAAATAAACCAAAATGTAACAAAAAGCCCTCAAATCATATAAAGACCTGAGGGCTAAACTATTAAGAATTGTAGATTACTCTTCTGTAGCTTTAAATTTCTCCTTAAGCTTGGGGAGGTAATCCTTTCCAAGGACTATTCCGCAGCCAACTACAAAGCCAAAGAACAACCAGCCGATGAGTGTTTTTGCGCGGCTGTTGGCAGGCTTGGTGGGCACGGTTACAGGCTGGATTACGGTAAGCACCGGAGTGTCTTTCTTTACCTGCATCTTGGCCTGCTCCAGCTGTTTTGCCATTTCTCCGTAAATTGTATTGGCAATGTTGTACTTGGACTGGATGCGTTCCATCTCTATGCGTGAGCGGGTGGTAAGCATGTCCTGTGAGCGGTCCTTGATAATGGCAAGGGAGTTCTGATAAGACTCGGTCTCTGCCTTGATCTCGTTGTACCTGGCCTGTACATAATCAAGCTGCTCCTGGGCTTTCTGTGTACGGAACTTGGTGATTTCTTCCTGAATCAGTTCCTGAGCCTTAATCGCAAGTTCTGCGGTCTGGAGAGGCTCTGTTCCGGTAACGGAAAGTGTGATGAGGCCCTCTTTCTTATCTACGGACAGGTTAACTGCTGCGCCAATCATAGGGAGCATCTTCTCCTCGTCCTTGGTAAGTTTAAGAGGCTTGAGAGTGCCATCGTCTGCGACGGTTGTGGCCGGAAGGGCTACCTCAGGCTTTTCTTTCTTGAAAAGGCCCAGAATAACGCCGGGAAGGCCAATGGTATACTTCTTAACGTAACTGAAGAAACCGGGCTTGTTATACTCCTTGGCATAAGTGAGCATGCTTACGGCAGTATCGGCCTTTTCCCAGTGAAGGGGAGTGTAAAGCAGCTTAAGCCTGAAGGGTACGCTGTTTACAATCTGCGGATATACAAGCGGGGAAAGCTCCTGACCGCTCATATTGCTTGTACCAATGTCAAAGCCTGCCAGGGAAGCCAGGCTACTGAGGGAAGAACTGGCTCCTTTTGATGCTAACTGGGGCACCATTACGCTATGCACGTTGTAAACGCGTGTCATAGTGAATGCGGATATCGCACCCAGTACAAAGAAGACAGCCAGGGTTTTGAGTACGGTCTTTCGGCCGCACCAAATCTTCTTGGCAAGGGCCATGAAATCTATGCCCTGTTCTTCCTGGTTGATGTTTTCTATGTTCTCTGCCATGGCTTAAAGTCTGTTAACAAGCAGGATGATGGATACAACTGATGTAACTGCAGACAGGGCTTTCTGTGCCCAGTTCTCCCAGTCTACCTTCTCCTTAGGCTCTGCAGCCTTTTCTATCCTCTTCTGGTCCATGCTTACGGTAATTACGCTACCGGGTTCAACAGTAGGATAATTCCTGAAGAAGATAAGGGTCTTGCTGGTACTCCTGGTCTGGTAGTTAGGCATTGTAACAGTAACGCTGTTCTTGTCTGCCATCTTGTGGAAGCCACCAGCGTAGTTCTTGATGTACCAGCCTGCGCTGTGACGACCCTGGAATACTATGGTCTTCTTGCTAAGCTCGTACTCGTCCGGAACATACTGGGACATACGGGTACCGATTTCGTAAATGGTAACGGTATTCTCCTGGCGTACGATATTGATTACATCGCCTTCCATAAGGATGGGGTCGATCTTCTCTTTACGCTTGTTCTTCATTACATCCTTAACGTTTACACCGATGGGGCCTCTGTCGTTGTAGGTGCGCATCAGGGTAGCGTAAGGGCTTCTGTCGTCCATAAGACCGCCGGCCTTCTCTATAATCTCTGAAAGGTGGGTCTTGCCGTCGCTGAGTACGTATACACCAGGATAGCGTACACGGCCGTTGATTTCTACTGTACGGCCAAGTGTGAAGTCAGGAATCTGGCGAACTACGATCTGGTCGTAAGGCTGAATCTGGAAATTGCTGCTTGCAAGGGTGTAATCCTCGTTAACAGCGATGCTGAGCATCTTGAGTCTGGTCTGGCTGGTTCCGTTGAACTCTACGCGGAATACCTCGATTCGGCTACGGTCTGCCGCAATTGTAAGGCCGCCAGCCATCTCAATAAGGTCGTGGATATTGAGCGTAGCGTCGTATGCAGTCTTGAAAGGCTCGTTAACTGCACCGCTGATGCTAACCTGGCCGATATCGGTATAAAGGCTGTTGTCGTATACATTGAGTCTGTCACCAGGCTGCAGGAACATGTCGCCATCCTTCTTGAGGGTTACTCTCTTGTACTCCATCTTGTTAGGATTGGTGACGTCCTTGCGGAAGATATAAGCGACAGGGTAGCCTGTGGTCTTCATACCGCCGGCGTATTCGATAGCCTGGCTTACGGTCATCTTGTCGTAAAGGCCGAAGATCTTAGAGAAAGGCTGACGTACCTGACCGCTTACTGCGATGGTGTCAAGGTCTCTGTAAGAAGTCTGTGCAAGCACGGTAACCTTGTCCCTCTTCTGCAGGCGGAAGTCTGCATTGCCCTTTGTGCCAGGGAAGGGAACTGTGAGAACCTCTGAGGTCTCGTCATCCCTTACACGCTCTACGAATACAAAGTCTGTGCGTGCGCTGTATTTGGGCTTGGCGTTCTCAATCAAAGTCTTGAGGCTGCCGTTGCGGTAAATGTCGTAGTTGCCGTCATAGTAAACTTCACCCTCGATGGCTACATACTCCTGCAGAGGCTCTGTAGCTGCCTTGATGCGGACGATATCACCGGGGATAAGGTCTACTCTCTTGCCGCCGGCCATAACCTCGTTAAGGTCATATTCAAGGAATTTCTTTTGGCCGTCGTCGTAACGCTCTACCTGCACGAAGCGGGTGTAAGCGTCTGCCTTGAGGCCACCGGCAAGTTTGATGAGCTTGAGGAGGTCTTCGCCTTCTACCATCTCATAACGCATAGGACGGTTGACTGCGCCTTCAATCTTTACGATCTTCTGTGCAACGGGAACGAAGATAACGTCACCGTTCTGAACATCGTATACGCTGCCGCCGGGGTTGGTCATATAGGAGTAAAGGTCCAGACGATGGGTCTTGCCGCTGCGTGAGAGCTGGATGTTACGGATGGAACCTATCTCGGTAGGACCGTCGGCTGCTGTAAGAGCGTTGAATGCGGTATTGAGAGCGCTGATGGTATAGCCACCCTGTACGTTAACTTCTCCGAAGATGCTTACAGAAACTGTACGTGCCGTGGTGATGGTAACGGCAATCTGGTCTTTGTTGAAGGAGAAGTGCTGTGACAGCTTGCTGCGGATGGCCTCGCGTGCCTGGCGGATTGTCATTCCCTTAAGGAAGATCTTGCTTGATCCGGCGGGCTGGATGGAACCATCTGCTGCGATGCGCTGGTGAATTTCTGTCTGTGAAGAACCGAAGATGGAGATGTGAACCTCGTCCCCGTCGCCAAGTACATAGGTATCAGGGGCCTGAGCGCCGTCGGTGGTACGGAAGACGTCAAGAGCCTTGTTCTTGAAGATGGCGTGGCCGTAAATAGCGTTGGTATCGGCAACTTCATTGGCTGCTTCCTCCAATATGGCTTTGTTATCGGCCTCTACCTTGGCTTCATTTGTTGTGGTCTCGGCTGCTGTGAGATTAGGATTGAGGATCTCAAGGCCAACCTTTACGGAATCAGGAGTCTGCTGGTATGCTCCGTTTGCTCCGAAGGGCACGTAAGTTCCATTTGCCTTCTCTGCCTGCATCTGGTTCAGGATATCCATGACCCTGCTCTGATAGTTAGCGTATTCTGAAGGTGCGATTGCATCTACATTAATGCCGTTCTGCATCAGGCGGCTGCGAACCTCAGTTTCATTGAGGCCGCGTTTTGCGAGCTCTGTGCTGACGAGGCTCATGATAGAACCAGACTGTGCATATGCCGTCACAAGCAGCATACTGCACAATAGCGAAGTTAGAATTTTTCTCATATCTTTGGTTAATTTTTTGCCAATTTAACACACAAAGTTATCAATTATTATCAATAATTGCAAGAGTTTGTCTATTTGTTGGCACTCTGGTAGAATATGATGGCTTCGCGGAGAAGATTTGACAGAACATCCTCAGGCACGTTTTTGCCGTAGGTCAACTGCTCAACCTTGCGGACGGGAGACAGAACGGTCAGTACGCCATCGGCATAATAACCAAGGTCCTGATAGGTGGCCATGAAGGCCCTTTCCTTGAAGTCGGGGGCCAGAATATCCTGTCCGTAGAACTGCGAATCGTATGAGAAATGCAGCATAGAAAGCAGTGTAGGCATCAAATCTATCTGTGAGCATACCTTGTCTACTGCGGCCGGTTCAACGAAGCCGGGGCTGTAGATTATGGCAGGGATGTGATAGCATTCCAGGGGCAGTGAGGTCTTGCCTGCGGATGATGCGCAGTGGTCGGCCAATATTACAAAGACTGTTTCCGGGAACCAGGGCTTCGTAGAGGCATCGGCCAGGAATTTACCTATTGCCCAGTCTGTATATTTGACGGCGGCGCGGCGGCTCATGGGGTTGCCGTCGTACTGGATCCTGCCCTCTGGGTATGTGTAAGGCCGATGGTTGGAGATGGTCATTATATGGCCGAAGAACGGCTCCCCAGCTGCGTAGGAGGCATCGAATCTGCCGATGGCTTCACGGTATGAGTCCTCGTCCGATGTGCCCCAGATATTGGAGAATACGATGGCTTCCTTGTCATAGGTTTTCTTGTCTTCTATGCTGTAGCCGCAGGCTCCGAAGAAGGTTCCCATGTTGTCGAAGTAACTGTCTCCGCCGTAGATGAAGGAGGTCTTGTAGCCTCTTTCCTGAAGTATTTTGCCTACAGAGAAGAAGTCCTGCATCTGAGGCCTTTTTACAAGGCTTTCGCCGGCTGCGGGCGGCAGGCTAAGCGTTACGGCTTCAAGGCCGCGGACGGTCCTGTTGCCGGTGGCGTAAAGGCTGTCAAATACAAGGCCGTGGGTGGCCAGGCTGTCAAGGTTGGGTGTGATTCCGTCCTCGCAGCCATAGCGGGCCAGGTATTCTGCGCTCATGCTTTCGATGGTGATAAGCACAACGTTCTTGCGGAGTTCCGGCAGGCTGTCGCGAATGGCCTGGATGCCGTCCTGATCCTGCTTGCAGAGCTCTTTTTTGCCGGCGGAAACTTCTTCTTCCGGTAGCATTTTATAGAACTGCTCGTAGTCCAGTTCGTTGGACATAAAGGCTTCCATAAAGTCCCAGCAGCCGTTTTGCTGGATTTGTGTGGCAAAAAGGTTGTCGCTTCCAAAGTTCCTGTAGCCGTTGTGCAGCCACAGGCAGGCAACGATGCATGAAACTACCATCGTACCTGCGTGTACAAGCCATCTGCGCCATGATTCCACTCCGCTGGCGGATATATCTTTGCCGCGTATCATCAGCCAGCATATACCCCCTGCGATAAGCATCATCGCCGATATCATCCATCCCATCGGATAGGATTCAAATATATTGCCGATGACTTCGTTGGTATAGACCAGATAGTCTACGGCGATAAAGTTGAATCGGACTCCGAATTCGCTCCAGAACACTACCTCGCTAAAGGCGATGGTTATGGCTATGCAGGAATAAAGCATCATCATTATGTAGATGGATACTTTACGCCATACGGCGCGGACTGCGGGGACAAAGAGTTTGATGCTGAAGCAGGCTGTCAGGAATATAAGTACTGCATTGACTATGCGGGGGAGGGGGCCTCCGTATTCATCGGTGATGTCGTTGCAGAGTACTATATACAGCGTCAGTAGCAGCAGGGCGCCCCATACAATGTAGCCTGTCGGTTTTTTGTATTTGGCGTCCGTCAGGAAACTGTAAAAGATGAAGGCGGGCACCAGGGCTATTGCGGTGAATGCCACATCGTTAAGTATGCCCAGGACAAGGATTTTGATCCAGTCCCAGAGGCCCCAGTCTACAACCGTCAGCGGATGGAGTACCAGGGCGATTCTTATTATGAAGCCAAGAATCAGGGTCAGTGCCAGAAATCTAGGGCCAAAAAATGAAAACCAGTCTTTTACAGTTTCTTTTCTCATGGCTATTTTATTTTAGCGTCGCAGTAACAGCAGCGCAGGGTACCGGATTCGGTGCGATGGAAGCGGTAGGGTGCGTGCTCGTTGTTGCATATGCATTTACGGTTCGTGCAGCGGAGGCCTGCGTATTCAGGGGCGCTGTCCGGGGTTATTGTTTCTGTGGGTTGGGGATTTGCGTGGGTAGGGTCGTCCTTCCATTCCAATAATTTGGTAATGAGGGCCATACGTACGAATTTGCCGTTTTCTACCTGGCGGAAGTATGCTGCGCGGGGGTCTGCATCAACCTCTGTGAGAATCTCGTTTACGCGCGGTAGAGGGTGCAGTACGGCCATCTTTTCTTTGGCGAGGGCCATTTTCTTTGCGTCCAGTACGAAGCTGTCTTTAACGCGGTCGAATTCGTCCATGTCAAGGAAGCGCTCCTGCTGTACGCGTGTCATGTAGAGTACGTCAAGTTCAGGCATAACTTCTTCCATGGTGCTGACTTCGCGGTATTTGATGCCCAGGCGGTCGCAGACGTCCTGTTTGATATAGTCAGGGAGTTTGAGCTCGTCGGGGGCGATGAGTATTACGTTGATGTCTTTGTAGCGGGAGAGGGCCTTGATTAGTGAGTGTACTGTACGGCCGAATTTAAGGTCTCCGCAGAAGCCGATGGTGATGCCGTCTACATGACCCAGTTCACGTGTGATGGTCAGGAGGTCTGTAAGCGTCTGTGTGGGGTGGCTGTGGGAGCCGTCGCCTGCGTTGATAATGGGCACGCGGCTAACTTCTGTGGCGTATTGCTGGGCGCCTTCGATGTGGTGGCGCATAGCGATGATATCGGCAAAACAACCTACTACGCGTACGGTGTCCTGTACTGTTTCTCCTTTGCTTGCGGAGCTGTTTTTGGCGTCAGAGAAGCCTAGGACGTTGCCTCCGAGTTCCATCATTGCCGATGTGAAGCTGAGTCTTGTACGGGTACTGGGCTCGTAGAACAGGGTGGCCAGCTTTTTATGGGCCATTATGTCCTGATATTTTTCTTTGTTGGCGATGATGTCCTGTGCCAGGGCGATGATCTGGTCGGTCTCCTGTTTGGAGAGGTCCATCGGATCGATTAGATGTTTCATGGTGTGCCGATATTTTATTTTATCCAACTTTCGTCTGAGGGGTTGTCGCGGAATTTGAGGATGCGGTCTTTCCACTGGGGTGCTATGCGTCCTTCTGCTACTGCTACTTCTACCAGGGCGTCAAGGTTGCTTAGGGAGTGGTTTACGGTGCCTGCTGCGGCGATGCGTTCAAGGCCTTTCTTCATTCCGTATGTAAAGATACTAACTATTCCCAGAACTTGTGCTCCTGCTTCGCGTAATGCTTCTACTACTTCTATTGCGCTGCCTCCGGTGGAGATTAGGTCTTCGATTACTACTACCTTGGTGCCAGGGTCCATTTTGCCTTCGATGCGGTTGGTGCGGCCGTGGGTTTTGGCTTCGCCGCGGACGTAGCCCATGGGGAGGTTAAGTAGTGTGGCGGTCATTGCTGCGTGGGCGATTCCTGCTGTGGATGTGCCCATGAGCATTTGGCAGTCAGGGTGATACTTCTTTACTAGTTCTGCGAGTCCGGCTTCTACTTTGTCTCTTGTTGCTGGGGCGGAGAGGGTAAGGCGGTTGTCGCAGTAGATTGGGCTTTTGATTCCGCTGGCCCAGGTGAAGGGTTCTTCGGGTCTTAGGAATACTGCTCCAATGCTCAGGAGTTCATGTGCTATTACTTTTTCCATATAGTTAGTACTTTTTTAGTCGGCGAATTCTTGGAGGCAGCGGGTGTAGGATGCGAGGGGGTCGGGGGAGGCGGTGATGGGGCGGCCGACTACGATGAAGTCGGAGCCTATCTGGCGGGCCTTGGCGGGGGTGGTGATGCGAACCTGATCGTCGGTAGCGGCATCGGCAAAGCGGATACCGGGGGTGACGGTTAGGAAGCTGGCGCCGCAGGCGTCCTTGACCATGGCGGCCTCAAGGGGGGAGCAGACTACTCCGTCAAGGCCGGCGGCCTTGGCGTTCTGCGCGTATTTTACTATTGTTTCGTTTATGCTGGGGCCTATAAGCAGCTGATTGTGAAGTACTTCCTCTGAGGTTGAGGTGAGCTGCGTTACGGCGATGAGTAGCGGGCGGGTGCCGTCGGGGCGGGTGAGGCCTTCAAGGGCTGCTTCCATCATGGCGATGCCGCCGCCGGCGTGTACGTTTACCAGGTCTACGTCAAGGCCGGAGAGTACGGACATGGCTTTGCGGACGGTGTTTGGGATGTCGTGAAGTTTAAGGTCCAGGAAGATTTTGTGGCCGCGGGCTTTGATTTGGCGGACGATGTCGGGGCCGGCGGCGTAAAAGAGTTCCATGCCTATTTTTACGAAGGGTTTCCTGCCGCCTTGGAACTTGTCCAGGAAGGCTAGGGTGGCTTCTGCGCTGCTAAAATCGCAGGCTATTATTACGTCTCTTTCCATATTCAAATTTTCAAATCATCTGTGTCTATTCCAAAACCGTCTCACTTCGTTCGACCCCACCATTCGCTATAGCTCATGGTCCCCCCTCTTACATCGCCGAGGGTGGCATGGGTTTATGGAATAGACACAGATGCTCATTCTTATACTACCTTAATGATATCCTTTATGGATTCAATATTTAGATCTTCTAATTTGTCGGGCAGAGCCTCTATTATTTCGGGGCAGGCGAAGGGGTTGCGGAGGTTTTCTGCGCCGACTTGGACGGCGGTGGCGCCGGCCATCATCATTTCAATGACGTCTTCTGCGCTGGCAACGCCGCCGCAGCCCATTACGGGAATCTTGCAGGCGTGGGCTACCTGGTAGACCATGCGCAGGGCTACCGGGAAAACTGCGCGGCCTGAGTAACCGCCCATAGTGTTGGCTATCACGGGTTTACGCTGCTTGATGTCAATGCGCATGCCCAGGAAGGTGTTTACCAGGGTAAGGCCGTCGGCGCCGGCGTCTTCGCAGGCGCGGGCGATGGCTACTATGTCCGTTACGTTGGGGCTGAGCTTGATGAATACGGGCTTGTTTTTGCAAACCGACTTTACAGCCCGAGTGACATCGGCGGCGGCATCGGGACTAGTGCCGAAGGCCATTCCTCCGTTGTGTACGTTGGGGCAGGAGATGTTTACTTCTATAATGTCTATGCCCTCGCATGCGTCGGCTTTGGCGCAGCAGGTGCGGTATTCGTCTATGGAGAAGCCGCTGATGTTGGCGATTATGCAGCCGTCGTAGACTTTGCGCAGGGCGGGGACTTTCTGGCTTACCAGGGCATCGATTCCGGGGTTCTGGAGGCCTACGGAGTTGATCATTCCGTCATGGCATTCGGCTACGCGCGGGGTAGGGTTTCCGTAGCGGGGCTCCAGGGTGGTTCCTTTAAGGGAGATTCCGCCCAGGATGTTAAGGTTAAAGCTGTCTGCCAGCTCAAGGCCAAAACCGAAGGTGCCGCTTGCGGGTACTACCGGGTTGGCGAGCTTGATTCCGCAGAGTTCTATTGACAGGTCTTTTACCATATTATGTCCTCCTTTTTGAATACGGGGCCGTCTTTGCATACGCGTTTGGTGCCGGCGGCGGTATGGATGCTGCAGCAGTAGCAGAAGCCGGCTCCGCAGCCCATGCGCTCTTCAAGGCTGGCCTCTCCGCTGCCCTCAAGGGCGCCGCAGACTGCGCGCATCATCACCATCGGTCCGCAGGTGTAGAAGAAGTCGTAGTTAGGTTTCATGGCCGATATGGCATCGGTCACAAAGCCTTTGATGCCTGCCGATCCGTCCAGTGTGGCCAGCTCAAAGCTGTCGCACAGGGCCTTGTACTCGTCGACCAGGACAATCTCGTCGGCCTTGTTGAAGCCAAGCACTACGTTTACTTTCTTGCCCTGGGCTTTCAGTTTCTTTGCCAAAAGGTAGAGCGGGGCTGCGCCAAGTCCTCCGGCAACCAGAAGGGCCTCTTCCTTGCAGGCATCGGCATCAAATCCGCGGCCAAGGCCTGTCAGGACGCCGATTTTGGAGCCTTCGGGAAGGTCGGCCAGAAAGGCGGTTCCTTTGCCTACGGTCTTGTAATACAGCGTGATCCGGCCTTCCTCTGCGTCGCAAACCGATATCGGCCTGCGAAGATAAAAGCCCGGAATCTCCAGATTTACGAACTCGCCATCCACCAGGCCTTCGCCCTCCAGTACCAGTTTATAGGTCTTGGTAGCCACCAGCCTGTTCTCTGCAATCGTATAACTCTGTTTCTTCATACTATTTGTATTCTTCGTCGATAGTGGATACACCCAGCGTGATTTCTTCCAGGACGTCCAGCAGTACGCGAACCGTCTCTAAAGCTGTAAAGATAGTAACATTATTCTCAACTGCGGTGCGCCTGATTTCATATCCGTCAAGATGGCTGCTCTTCTGGTTAAGGTCGATGGTGTTGATAACATAGCTCACATGACCTTTGCGCAGGGCCTGATAAATCTCGTCGCTGCCCTCGGAGAGTTTGCGGAGGGTCTTTGTGCGGATGCCGTTCTTCTTAAGGAAGGCGGCCGTACCCTTGGTGGCCTCTATGTTGAAGCCAAGGTTGTAGAAGCGGCGGATAAGGGGCAGGGCCTCCGGCTTGTCTTTGTCTGCGATGGTGCAGAAGATGGTTCCGTAAGGCTTAACATCCATTCCAGAGGCCTGGAGGGACTTGTACAGGGCCCTGGTCAGGGATTTGTCGTAGCCGATGGCCTCGCCGGTAGACTTCATTTCAGGAGAGAGGTAGGTATCGATACCCTTGATCTTTCCAAAGGAGAAGGCGGGAGTCTTGACAAAGTGACGTTTGCGCTCCGGGAAATATACATCCTTGATTCCCTGCTCCTTGAGCGGGTGGCCAAGCATTACGCGGGTTGCAATCTTTGCCATCTGTATACCGGTACTCTTGGAAATGAAGGGCACGGTGCGGGATGAACGGGGGTTAACCTCGATTACGTAGACATCGTCATTCTCGTCAACAATGAACTGGATGTTGAAGAGGCCCACAATGCCGATGGCTTTGCCAAGTTTGACGGTATCGTCGATGATTTCTTTTTTAACCTTGTCGCTAAGGCTGAAGGACGGGTAGACGCTGATACTGTCGCCGCTGTGGATACCTGTGCGCTCTACATGCTCCATAATTGCGGGGATGAAGACATCGGTGCCGTCGCAGATGGCGTCGACCTCTGTCTCGCGGCCCATAATGTATTTGTCTACAAGAACGGGGGAGTTCTCGTTGATTTCTACGGCGTTCTGAAGGTAGTGACGCAGGGTATCGTCGTTACCTACGATCATCATTGCACGGCCGCCAAGCACGAAACTGGGGCGTACCAGTACGGGGTAGCCTATGTCGTGGGCTGCCTTGAGGCCTTCTTCTACGCTGGTAACTGCGTGTGCCTTGGGCTGGCGTATTCCTGTGTGGCGCATTATGGCCTCGAAGAGCTTGCGGTCCTCGGCATTGTCAATTGCCTGCAGGCCGGTGCCTATGATGGGCACTCCGAACTCTGCCAACGGGCCGGCCAGGTTGATGGCCGTCTGGCCGCCAAGTGTTACTATTACGCCTTCCGGCTGCTCCAGGCGGATGATATTCATTACGTCCTCTGTGGTGAGCGGCTCAAAGTAGAGTTTGTCGGATATGGTGTAATCGGTAGATACGGTCTCCGGGTTGTTGTTAATGATGATGGCCTCGTAGCCGGCTTCGCGGATGGCCCAGATGGCATGAACGGTTGAATAGTCGAATTCTACGCCCTGGCCGATGCGGATAGGGCCGCTACCCAGTACCAGGATCTTCTTGCGTACGCTGCGAAGAGACTCGTTCTCTTGCTCGTAGGTAGAGTAGAAGTAAGGCACGTAGGTCTCGTGCTCTCCGGCGCAGGAGTCAATCATCTTGTACACCGGAACTATGTTGTTGGCAAAGCGAAGGCGGATGATTTCTGCCTCTGACTTGCCCCAGAGCTGGCCGATGAATTTATCGCCGAAGCCCATGCGCTTGGCCTCAAGAAGTACGTCCATGTCTCCGGGGGCTGCCTTTACAAGGCGCTCCATGCGGACGATGTTGTAAATCTTCTCAAGGAAGAGCATGTCTATCTTGGTGCGGTCGTAGATGCGTGAAAGGTCAATTCTCAGGCGCAGCAGCTGGGCGATGGCGTGATAGCGGTCATCGGTAGGAGTGCTGATGTAGTCCAGCAGCTGGTCTTCTGTCCAGTCGTCGAACTTCTTTTTGTGAAGATGGCAGCATCCGCTTTCCAGAGAGCGCATTGCCTTAAGTATGCCTTCTTCAAGGGTACGGCCGATGCTCATTACCTCTCCGGTGGCCTTCATCTGGGTTCCGAGCTCGTTGGAAGCCTCGCTGAACTTATCGAAGGGGAAGCGGGCGACCTTGGTGACAACGTAGTCTATGGCGGGCTCTGTACAAGCGGGCTGGCCAGCTATCATAATCTCGTCCAGAGTAAGGCCGACGGCTATTTTTGCGGTTACGCGGGCGATGGGGAAGCCGCTGGCCTTGGATGCCAGGGCCGATGAGCGAGAGACTCGCGGGTTAACTTCTATGATGTAGTATTTGAAGGACAGCGGGTCAAGTGCGAACTGCACGTTGCAGCCGCCTTCGATATGAAGGGCGCGGATGAGTTTGAGGGCGCTGGTGCGCAGCATCTCGAACTCTTTGTCCGTAAGTGTCTGGGCGGGGGCGACTACCATTGAATCGCCGGTGTGGATGCCTACAGGGTCTACATTCTCCATAGAGCAGATGCTGATGGCGGTGTCCTTATGGTCGCGCATCACCTCGAATTCTATCTCTTTGTAGCCCTTTATGCTCTTTTCTACCAGTACCTCGTGAACAGGGGAGAGGTAGAGTGCGTTGCGCATCATGTCGCGGAGTTCTTCCTCGTTGTATGCGAAGCCGCCACCGGTGCCTCCCAGGGTGAAGGCGGGGCGTAGAATTACAGGGTAGCCAATCTTTTTGGCGGCCTCTACGCCTTCTTCTATGCTGTAGCAGATCTCGGAAGGGATGACGGGCTCGTCAATTGAGAGGCAGAGTTCCTTGAAGAGCTCGCGGTCTTCGGCCTTTTCAATATCGGTGAAGTCGGTGCCAAGGATTTCTACTCCGCATTCTTCAAGTATTCCTTTCTTTGCCAGTTGTACTGCCAGGTTGAGGCCTGTCTGGCCACCGAGGCCGGGTACAAGGGCATCGGGACGCTCGTATCTTATTATTTTGGCTATGTAATCAAGCTTGAGGGGTTCCATATAGACCTTGTCGGCCATATGGGTATCGGTCATGATGGTGGCGGGATTGGAGTTAACCAGGATAACCTCGTAGCCTTCTTCTTTGAGGGCAAGGCAGGCCTGTGTGCCTGCATAGTCGAATTCTGCTGCCTGGCCGATGACGATGGGGCCGGAGCCTATGACCATTACTTTCTTGATATCTGTTCTTCTAGGCATTGCGGTTGTCCTCCATCATTTTAATGAATTTGTCAAAGAGTGAGATGTTGTCGTAGGGGCCGGGGCCGGATTCGGGGTGGAACTGGAAGCCGAGCACTTTGTCGGCTTCGTTCTTGAAGCCCAGTACGTAGCCTTCGGGTACTGCTGCGTGGGTGGGTGTGAGGGTTGTGCCTTCTACATCCTTGAAGCAGTGGCTCTGGCCGAGTACTGCTATGTTGATGCGGCCTGTTTCGATTTCTTTTGCGGGATGGTCTCCGTGTACGCCGCAGCCCATGTCGGAGAGTTTTGCTCCGTATTCAAGGCCGATGGCTTCCATTCCAAGGCCAAGGCCCATTACGGGGACTTTGCCTTTGATTGCGGCAAAGAGGGCCGGGATTTCGGGGACTTCGGCTGCGTTGCCGGGGCCGTCGGAGAGTAGTACGCCGTCGGGGTTGAATGCGAGTATGTCTTTTGCGGGGGTGTTGAACGGTACGATGGTTACGTTGCATCCCCTTTGGTTAAGGGCCTGGATTACGCTGTGTTTGATTCCGCAGTCGGCGGCTACTACGTGGAAGCGGTGGTTGGAGGTGCGGGTTACCCATCTTTTTTTGCAGCTTACGGTGCGTACAAGGTTTTTGGGACGGGGGGTGCTTGCGATGAGTTCCAGGGCTTCTTCTTTAGACATGGCGGCGTCTACTAGGGCTGCCATGGGTTTTTTGCCTTTGCGGATTATTTTTGTGAGTAGGCGGGTGTCGATGCCGCTGAGGCAGGGGATGCCGCGTTCTTCGAGTTCTTCTTCAAGGGTTTTGGCTGCGCGGAAGTTGCTGGGGGTGTCGCAGCATTCGCGGACGATGAGGCCGCCTAAGAAGGAGGTTTTGGATTCGTTGTCTTCGTTGGTTATTCCGTAATTGCCGATTAGTGGATAGGTCATTACGATGAATTTGCTGGCGTAGCAGGGGTCGGAGATTATTTCTTGGTATCCTACTACGCTTGTGTTGAAGACGATTTCGCAGACTTTGTTTTCGGTTGAGCCGAAGCCTATGCCTACGAATTCTTCTCCGCTTTCTAATACTAGCTTTCTTTCAGGCCTTTTCATTTATTGTTAGTTTTTGTTATTCGTATACAACTGTACCATCTAATACTGTTTTTACAATCTTTCCATAAACTTTCCAGCCGTGGAAGGGGGTGGAGTGGCCCATGGAGGCGAAGGTGGTGCTGTCTATGGTGAAGGGGTTGTCAAGGTCTATGAAGACGCGGTCGTCGGGGGTGGAGGGGAGGCCGAAGATGCGGCGGGGAGCGGTGGACATGGCCTCGAGGAGGCGCTCCAGGCTGATGCGCCCGCTGCGAACCAGACGGGTGTACAGTACCGGGAAGGCGGTCTCCATGCCGACGATTCCCATGGCGCTGCGGGCAAAGCCGCGGCCTTTCTCCTCTGCGGTGTGCGGGGCGTGGTCAGTGGCAATGACGTCGATGGTGCCGTCGGCCAGGGCTTCGATCAGGGCCTCGCGGTCTGCGGCGGAGCGCAGGGGCGGGTTCATGCGGAAGCGTCCGTCGTCCAGTACGTCATCGGAACATAGCGTCAAATAGTGCGGAGCGGTCTCGCAGGTGACATTAACTCCGCGGGCCTTGGCGGCGCGGATCAGCTGAACGCTCTCCTTAGTTGAGATGTGGCAGACATGGTAGTGGCAGCCGGTGGCTTCGCAGAGCTTGAGGTCGCGCTCTATCTGGCCCCATTCGCTGCGGGGATCGGTGCCGGGCAGGCTGTTGTCTTCGCAGTGC
Source organism: uncultured Prevotellaceae bacterium (assembly GCA_947166905.1). Taxonomy (GTDB): domain Bacteria; phylum Bacteroidota; class Bacteroidia; order Bacteroidales; family UBA932; genus Cryptobacteroides. The sequence goes on from CAMVFZ010000002.1 coordinate 37,071, forward strand.
GCGGCGATTATTACGCCTTCGCGCGCGGCTATGCGCATGGCTTCCAGCATTACGGACTCGCTCTGAACTCCGGAACCGTCGTCAGAGAAGGCGCAGCAGTGGGCTTTGAGAGCGGCGAAGTCTACAAGTTCAAGACCCTTGCGCTCCTTTGTGATGGAGCAGTAGGGGAGAACCCTTACTACGGCGTCCCTGTCAATGGCGGCCTGCTCCAGTGCCAGTGTTTCAAGACTGTCCGGAACCGGGTTGAGGTTGGGCATGGGGCATACTATCGTATAACCCCCGCGCGCTGCGGCGCGCGTACCCGTAAGGATGGTCTCTTTAGCGGTGAAGCCGGGCTCGCGCAAGTGTACGTGGACATCGGCAAAGGATAGACAGTCAAACATCGGCCTTAATAATAAAAAAAAGACAACCCCGAAAGGTTGCCGACAATAATCATAAACAAAAATGAGAAGAAGATGCAAGGCCCTTGTTGGGGGCTCCGGCAAAGGAAGAATGTTTACTCTTTACTTGCATCATAGCTTCTCGCATTTCCTACAAAGGTACGGCGGATTTGTGTAAATTTCCAAATAAAATTTGATAAAAATTTCAGGAAATTTTATTGAAACGTTAAAGTCAAATTTTTTGGCGAAACTATTTGGCAGGTTCAATTTTACGTCCTAACTTTGTATCCCGTTGTTACTGGATTTTTACTCATTTTTCTGCAATATGAAAGTAGCCGTAATTATGGGCAGTGCAAGTGACTGGGACGTAATGTCCGCAGCCTGCACAACACTGGAAGACTTCGGTATTCCTTATGAAAAAAAGGTGCTCAGCGCACACCGCAATCCCGGCCCTCTGGCCGAGTACATTGCCTCCGCTCCCTCTAAAGGTTGTGAAATAATTATCGCCGGTGCCGGCGGAGCGGCACACCTGCCTGGTGTGATAGCCGCGCTCACAACTCTCCCTGTGATCGGCATACCTGTAAAAAGCAAAGCGCTCAACGGCCTGGATTCCCTCCTCTCCATAGTGCAGATGCCTTCCGGAATCCCCGTAGCAACCATGGCAATCGATGGTGCCAAAAATGCCGCCCTCTATGCGGTTTCAATACTGGCACTCAAGGATGATGCCCTTGCTGCGCGCCTGAAAGAATTCCGCCAGCAGCAGAGCGACAAAGTACTGAATACCATTATATAATATAAATGCCCACCACGCGGTAAGCGCCGGTGGGCTTCTTAATTAAATTTATGAGCAGCAAGCGATTGTTCGTAGAAAAGAAGGATAGGTTCCGCGTAGAGGCCGCCAGTCTCCTGGCAGAGTTCAACGAGAACCTCTCCCTTAATCTGAAGTCCCTCAGACTCCTTAATGTGTACGATTTGTTCGGTTTTTCCGATGAACTTGTAGAGGCCTGCCGTTACCGCGTCTTTGGAGAGGTGGTAACAGACACCGTGACCGATGACATCGACCTTACAGGCAAAAAATACATTGCCGTAGAGTTCATTCCCGGTCAGTTTGATCAGCGCGCCTCTTCTGCAGTAGACTGCGTTCATCTGATTGACCCTTCGGCCGATGTGGTTATCAAAAGCTCCCGTCTGGTTGTTTTTGAGGACGAGATATCCGATGATGTCCTGGCCCGTATCAAGCATTACTTCATCAACCCGGTAGAGTGCCGCGCAAAGGACCTTTCAGTACTCAGCCTGGCAGACAGGGCAGAGGTTAAGCCTCTGGAGGACCTGAGCGGATTTACTGCTATGCCGGAGTCTGCTTTCGCAGGCTTCTGCAAGAGCCACGGCCTGGCAATGAATACCGACGACCTCAAGGAGGTTGTACGCTACTTCAAAGGAGAGGGGCGCGAGCCTTCAGAGACAGAACTTCGCATTCTTGATACTTACTGGAGCGACCATTGCCGCCACACCACCTTTACCTCTGAACTTGAAGAAATCAAGGTTGACGATTCCTTCATGAAAGGTGAAATCGAGTCTTCACTTGAGCTTTTGAACCAGATGCGCGCAGAGCTTGGTCGCAGCGCCAAGCCGCTTTGCCTGATGGAGCTTGCTACCATCGGCGCCCGCTGGCTTCGTGCCCACGGCAAGTTGGAAGACCTTGAGCAGAGTGAGGAGAACAATGCATGCAGCATCTTTGTAGACATCGACGTTGACGGAGAGCCCCAGAAGTGGCTGCTTCAGTTCAAGAACGAGACACATAACCACCCCACGGAAATCGAGCCTTTCGGTGGTGCTGCCACTTGCCTTGGCGGCGCTATCAGGGATCCTCTTTCCGGTCGTGCCTATGTATATCAGGCTATGCGCGTTACCGGCGCCGGTGATATCCTGGCTTCTGTTGCCGATACCATCCCCGGCAAACTTCCGCAGCGCAGCATAAGCCGCAAGGCTGCCGCCGGCTATTCCAGCTATGGCAACCAGATCGGCCTTGCAACAACCCATGTACGTGAAATCTATTCTGCCGGCTATACCGCAAAGCGTATGGAGATTGGCGCAGTAGTCGGTGCCGTAAAGGCTTCTGACGTCCGCCGTGAGAGCCCCGCTCCTGGTGATGTAATCCTGCTGCTGGGCGGCCGTACAGGCCGTGACGGCATCGGCGGTGCAACAGGTTCATCTAAGGAACATACAGAGGCTTCCCTTGAAACTTGCGGCAGCGAGGTTCAGAAAGGTAACGCCCCCGAGGAACGTCAGCTCCAGAGGCTCTTCCGCCGTCCGGAGGTGACCAGACTTATTAAGAAAAGCAACGACTTTGGCGCCGGTGGAGTCAGCGTCGCTATCGGCGAGCTTGCCGACGGCCTTGACATTTATCTTGACCGCGTGCCCGTTAAATATTCCGGCCTTAACGCTACCGAGCTTGCAATCAGTGAGTCCCAGGAGCGTATGGCAGTGGTTGTGGAGGCCGCCGACGAGGCCGCTTTCCGCGCCCTTTGCGCAGCAGACAACATAGAGATTACCCATGTTGCCGATGTCACCGCAACCGGCCGCATGCGTATGTTCATGGGCGGCGTTCAGGTCTGCGATCTTGCCCGCAGCTTCATTGACAGCGCAGGTGCAAAGCACTATGCAAAGGCTTGCATCGCCGGTGTAGACAAAACAGCCGCTCCGTTTGCCCAGAATCCTGCTGGTGAGACCTTGCAGCAGAAGATGGAGGCCGTAATGGCTTCTCCTAACGTTGCCTCCCAGAAGGGCCTTGTAGAGATGTTCGACAGCACCATCGGCCGTTCAACCGTACTTATGCCTTATGGCGGTGCGCGCCAGGCTACTGAAACTCAGGTTTCAGTACAGAAGCTTCCGGTTGCCGGTTATACCGATGCCGCAAGTGCCATGGCCTTTGGTTACAACCCGGATATCGCCCTTTGGAGCCCTTATCACTCAGCTGCTTACGCAGTTGTAGAGGCTTGCACCAAAGTGGCTTGCTGCGGCGGTGACTGGTCCAAGATGCGCTTCTCTTACCAGGAGTACTTTGAGAGGATGACATCGGATCCCCACACCTGGGGCAAACCGCTGTCCGCCCTCCTTGGCGCCCTTAAGATGCAGGTGGCCCTTGGCCTTCCTTCCATCGGCGGTAAAGACTCAATGAGCGGAACCTTCGAGCATCTTCACGTACCTCCGACACTTGTTGCCTTCGGTATCACTACCGTAGATGCCTCCAAGGTCATTTCCCCTGAATTCAAGAAGGCAGGAAACAAGATTTACCTGCTTAAACATACTCCTAAGGCCGATTTCATGCCCGATACCGATGCCCTTTCTACAAACTGGACCTGGCTCCGCGAGCAGATAGAGAAGGGTAGTGTAGTGTCCGCTTGGTCACTATCTTACGGAGGCGTAGCTGAAGGTCTTGTAAAGATGGCCATGGGTAACAACCTGGGCTTCAATGTGAACATTGCAGAGTCTGAGCTCTTTGGGCTTGGCTACGGTTCAGTGCTGATAGAGGCAACTGAGGCTCTTTCCAACCCTGGTGCCAGTCTGCTTGGTGAAGTTACTTCAAGCGAAGCTTCAATTAACGGTGTCAAGCTGAACCAGAAGGCTCTTGAGGCTGCTTACGAAGGCCGTTACGCCAGGATTTATCCCGCAAAGGTAAAGCCTCTCTTCGACGAGCCTGTACCCGATGTGGAAACTAAAGACGCAAATCATTCTAACCTTGTATATAGTGGGACAGCAGTGCAGACTCCTGTAGTCTGCCTGCCTGTATTCCCCGGCAGTAACTGCGACTACGACACTGCCAAGGCCTTCCGCAAGGCTGGCGCAGAAGTACGTCCTTTCATTTTCCGCAATCTTACTCCGGAGGCAGTGCTTGAGTCCATCGACGCCCTAGCAAAGGCCATCGGCGATTCTCACATCCTTGCCTTCTGCGGCGGCTTCTCTTCAGGAGACGAGCCCGACGGCAGCGGTAAGTTCATTGCCAATGTAATCTGCAGCGCAAAGGTAAGCGCAGCTATAGGGGCCCTGCAGGCCCGTGGCGGCCTTATCCTGGGTATCTGCAACGGCTTCCAGGCCCTTGTAAAGAGCGGTCTGCTGCCTTACGGAAAGGTAGGCAGCGTTACCGCCGATTCACCCACACTGTTCCGCAACGACATCAACCGTCACGTCTCACTTATAGCAGAGACAGAGGTTGCATCGGTTAATTCACCTTGGCTCAGCAGCTTCCGTAAAGGCGACAAGCATCAGATCGCCTTCAGCCACGGAGAAGGTAAGTTCGTAGTAGACGAGGCCTATGCAAAGGAACTCTTTGCCAACGGCCAGGTAGCCTTCCGTTATAAAGACAACCCCAACGGCTCCCACTATGACATAGAAGGCGTACTCAGCCCCGACGGCCACATCCTTGGCAAGATGGGCCACAGCGAACGCTTCGAACCCAACCTCTTCAAAAACATCTCCGGCAACTGCCTCCAACCAATATTTAAGAATGCCGTTAACTACTTTAGAAAAACAAAATAAAGATGACAAAGGGAGAAAAGATTTTCGACGGAAACGAGAAACAAGTCTTCGCTACCGACGACCCAAATAAGGTTATATTCCACTACAAGGACGTAACCGTAGCCTTCAACAACATCAAACGCGCACGCTTCGTAGGCAAAGGCATCCTGGACAACCAGATCTCTGCCATCCTCCTGGACAACCTTAACAAAAACGGCGTCCACACCCACTTCGTAGAACTATTAGGCGACCGCGAACAACTCTGTCGCAAGATAGAAATCATCCCCCTGGAAGTCATCGTCCATAACCGCATCGCCGGCACACTGGCCCAGAGACTAGGACTGGAAGAAGGCTTCAAACCCGCCAACACCATCGTAGACCTCCGCTACAACAACGACGACCTTGACGATCCGTTTATCAACGACGACATCGCAGTAGCCCTTGGCCTTGCCACCAAAGAAGAACTCAAGCACATTTACGCACAGGCCCTCAAAGCCAACAAAATACTCTCCGCCCTCCTTAAGAAAGCCGGCATAGAACTCATCGACATGAAACTTGAGTTCGGCCGCGCATCCGACAACGGAGAAATCATCATCTCCGACGAGATCAGCCCGGACACAAGCCGATTCTGGGATATCGCCACCGGAGAAAAACTGGACAAAGACCGCTTCCGCTACGACCTTAGCGATGTCGTAGCCTCTTACAGAACCGTTTGCGAAAGACTTAAAAAGCTGGAAAATAAATAGTTATGGGACTTCTTGGTGTATACGGCGTACCTGACGCATCCACTTACATTTACTACGGCCTTCATAACCTTCAGCACAGGGGCCAGGAAGGCGGCGGCATTGCCACCTTTGACGACAAAGGCGAAGCCTATCGCTATCGCGGACTTGGCCTGCTGAATGAGATCTTCACCAACGGACAGATCGGCAAACTCAAGGGAAACCTTGGTATAGGTTCCGTTAAGTATTCCAACGTATCAAAAGCCGGCCTGGACAACGTTGAGCCCCTGTTTTTCCGCCACAAATCCGGAGACTTCGCAATAGCCGGAGAAGGCAACATCGTCAACTCCAAACAGATTGCAGAATACCTGGAGAAAAGCGGAATTATCTTCCAGACCGATACCGACAGCGAGCTGCTTGCCCACCTTGTAAAAAAGAGCACCAAGATAGACCGCATCCAGATGATGGTAAAGGCCCTGAACATGATGGAAGGCGGCTTTACCTTCGTTGTGATGACCAAGAACCGCATTTACGCCTGCCGCGACAAATACGGTATCAAGCCCCTTTGCCTTGGTAAACTGGCCGATGGATACGTGGTTAGCAGCGAATCCTGCGCCTTCGAGATCATGGGCGCAACCTTCATTCGCGATATCAAACCCGGAGAAATCATTTCCATCGACGATAAAGGCATCCGTAGCACCTTGTACTCCAGATTCAACCGCCATCACATGTGCGCTATGGAGTACATTTACTTTGCCCGCCCCGATAGCGACATTGACGGTTGCAACGTCCACGCCTACCGCATGGAAGCCGGCCGCCGCCTTTATCGCGAGTGCCCCGCAGAGGCCGATATCGTAGTAGGTGTTCCGGAGTCAAGCCTTTCTGCAGCAATGGGTTACAGTGCAGAAAGCGGCATCCCTTACGAGATGGGACTTGTAAAGCATAAATACGTGGGAAGAACCTTCATCCAGCCGGTTCAGGCAATGCGTGAGCTTGGCGTAAAGATGAAGCTCTCCCCGGTTCACAGCATTGTTAACGGCAAGAGAATAGTACTTGTAGACGACTCCATCGTCCGTGGTACAACATCCCTCAAGATAGTGAAGCTGCTCCGCGACGCCGGTGCCACAGAGGTGCATGTACGTATCGCCAGCCCTATGATGAAGTACACCTGCCACTATGGTGTGGATACTTCCACCCCGGAAGAGCTGCTTTGCTCTAACCGCACCCTTGAAGAGGCTTGCGCTGCCATCGGCGCCGATACCCTGGGCTACCTTAGCCCTGAGTCTACCCGCGAGTCATGTTTTGGCTGCGCAGACCCTTGCCAGGCTTGCTTTACCGGTAAATATCCCACACTTCTTTACGAAAACGACGTAGAAAATAACGACTAATAGATATGGCTAAGACTTACGAAAATGCAGGTGTTAACCTGGAGGCTGGATACGAGGTTGTCCGCCGCATCAAACAGCATGTTGCATCGACATCCCGCGTCGGCAGCATGGGTAACATCGGCTCTTTTGGCGGTATGTTCGATCTTTCGGCTCTCAATGTAAAGGAGCCGGTCCTGGTTAGCGGCACCGATGGTGTCGGCACCAAACTTAAGATTGCCTTTGCAATGGACAAACACGATACCATCGGCATTGATGCCGTTGCAATGTGTGTGAACGATGTCCTTGCACAGGGCGCTGAACCGCTGATTTTCCTTGATTATGTGGCTCTTGGCCACAATGTTCCCGCCAAGGTAGAGGCTATCGTGGCTGGTGTTGCAGAGGGTTGCCGTCAGGCTGGTTGCGCACTGGTTGGCGGTGAGACCGCAGAGATGCCTGGCATGTACGAGGGTGACGAGTACGATATCGCTGGTTACACCACTGGTGTAGTTGAGAAGTCAAAACTAATTGATGGAAGCAAAGTTAAGGTTGGTGACGTACTGGTAGGCGTTGCTTCTACCGGTGTTCATTCGAATGGCTTCAGCCTTGTGCGCAAGATTGTTGCCGATGCCGGTCTTAAGTATACCGACGTTATCCCTGAATTCGGTGGCCGTACTCTTGGCGAGGTGCTTTTGACTCCTACCAAGATTTACGTTAAGCAGATGCTTAAGGTTATCCGCTCCGTAGATGTTCACGGAATCTGCCATATTACCGGCGGTGGTTTTGACGAGAATATTCCGCGCGTTCTGCATAAGGGCCAGGGCCTTGTGATTACAGAGGGTACTTGGGAAATCCTTCCTGTATTCAAGATGCTGGAGAAGTGGGGAGGCGTTCCTCACCGCGAGATGTTCAACATCTTCAATATGGGTATCGGTATGATCGCCGTAGTTGACGCTGCCGATGCAGACAAGGTAATCTCTATACTTGCCGACTGCGGAGAAAAGGCTTCCGTTATTGGTAAAGTAACTGATAAAGAAGGAGTTAATATTTTCTTGAAATGAAAAGATTAGCGGTCTTTGCAAGCGGGACGGGAAGTAATTTCCAGGCCATAGCCCAGGCTTGTGCCGATGGCACTCTGGACGCGCGCGTAGCGCTGCTGGTGTGCGACAAGCCAGGTGCTCCGGTCGTGGAAAAGGCGCAGGCCTTCGGCATTGAAAGCTTCGTCTTCAATCCCAAAGCCTATGGAAGCAAAGCCGAATACGAGGCCGATATCGTCAAGAAACTGGACGCACAAAAGGTAGACCTTGTCTGCCTTGCCGGCTATATGAGAATCGTAGGAGAGGTTTTGCTGGGCGCCTATGACGGCAAGATTATCAACATTCATCCTTCCCTGCTGCCGGCCTTCCGCGGCGCACATGCCGTAGAAGAGGCTGTGGCCTATGGAGTAAAGGTGTATGGCATTACCATCCATTGGGTGAATGCAGACCTTGACGGGGGTAAGATAATTGCCCAGAAGGCCTTCGAATACGATGGCGACGATCCTGCAGAAGTGCATCGCATCGGCCAGAAGATAGAGCATAAACTTTACGTAGAAACAATCAAACAACTTATTTAATATTATGAGAGCATTAGTCAGCGTAAGCGACAAAACAGGTCTTGTAGAGTTCGTGCAGGGACTCGTAGACCTTGGATGGGAAATCATCGCAACGGGCGGAACCCAGAAACTCCTTGAAAGCAAGGGCGTTAAAACCATTGGAATCAGTGAAGTAACCGGTTTTCCGGAGATTTGCGACGGTCGTGTAAAGACCCTTCACCCCAAGGTTCACGGCGGTATCCTTGCCCGCAGGGACGTCCCCGCCCACATGGAAACCCTTAAAGAGAACGGCATCGAGACCATCGAGCTCGTATGCGTTAACCTCTATCCCTTCCGTCAGACCATCGCCAAGGAAGGTGTAACCCTTGAGGATGCAATCGAGAATATCGACATCGGAGGCCCTTCAATGGTACGCAGCGCTGCCAAGAACTGGAAGGACGTTACCATCGTTTGCGATCCTGCCGACTACGGTACCGTTCTTGACGAGCTCAAGGCCAATGGCAAGACATCGGACGATACCCGTCTTAAACTGTCTGCAAAGGCTTATACCCACACTGCAGAGTACGATGCATGCATCGCTACCTATATGCGCAAGGCTGCCGGCCTTAATGAGAAACTCTTCCTTGAATACGACCTTAAGCAGGGTCTTCGCTACGGAGAGAACCCTCACCAGAGCGCTAACTTCTACGCTGCAATGCAGCCGGCTTCTTACTCTTTGGCTTTTGCTAAGCAGATTCAGGGTAAAGAGTTGTCTTACAATAATATACAGGATGCAAACGCTGCACTTAACGTGCTCCGTGACTTCAAGGACCAGCCTTTCTGCGTTGCCCTCAAGCACATGAACCCTTGCGGTGCAGCCGTTGGCAAGACCATCGAAGAGGCATGGCAGGCAGCTTACGAGGCTGACAAGGTGAGCATCTACGGTGGCATCGTGGGTGTTAACCGCGAGCTTACCGCAGAGGTTGCACGTGGCATGAAGCCCATCTTCCTTGAGATCGTAATCGCTCCTTCTTATACTCCCGAGGCTCTTGAGATCCTTGCTACCAAGAAGAACCTTCGCGTTATGCAGGTAGATATGACTCCGGAGGAGGGTCCTGTTGCCCAGTACATCAGCGTAAACGGCGGCCTGCTGGCTCAGCAGCTTGACACCCAGGTAGAGACCGTTACCCCTGGAATGTGCGTTACCGTCGTTAAGCCCACAGAGGCTCAGCTGGCCGATGCAAACTTCGGTTGGAAGATAGTTAAGCACGTGAAATCCAATGCTATAGCAGTGGTTCGCGACAATCATACCATCGGCATTGGCGCCGGTCAGACCAACCGTGTCGGTTCTGCCCTCATCGCTCTGGAAGAGGCTAAGAACGCAGGCTTTACAGAGGGTCTTGTACTGGCATCCGACGGCTTCCTGCCGTTTGACGATACCGTTGCTCTTGCTGCCAAGTACGGTGTTACTACCATCGTTCAGCCCGGCGGAAGCATCCGCGATGCAGATGCTATCGTTAAGGCCGACGAGCTTGGAATCACTATGCTCTTTACCGGTGTAAGACACTTCAAACATTAATAGAATATGGGCCTTGTTTATCCTCTTCCTACCAACAGGCGTTCTGCCGAGGCGAAAGAGATCAACCTGGAAAACATCATGGGTAAAACCGTACTGGTCGTCGGTTCCGGCGGACGTGAGCACGCCATTGTAGACGCGCTGAGCCGTTCCCCTCAGGTGAGCAGAATCTACTGCGCACCCGGGAACGCCGGCATAGGCCTGCAGGCAGAGAACGTTCCGATCAAGGATACCGATGTGCCCGGTCTGCTGGCTTTTGCTAAAGAAAAGGCCATAGACCTGACTGTTGTAGGGCCTGAGGCTTCGCTGTCGGCCGGCATCGTAGATGCCTTCCGTGCAGAGGGCCTGGCTATCTTCGGCCACACGGCTGCCGCTACCGCCATAGAGAGTTCCAAGGAGTTTGCCAAGGAGCTTATGGCTAAATATGACATTCCTACAGCCTCCTATAAGGCTTTCTCTGACTTCGAAGAGGCCAAGGCCTATGTTGCTTCACGTCCTTTCCCCGCTGTGCTCAAATACGACGGCCTGGCCGCCGGCAAGGGCGTGGTAATCGCAGAGGATATGGACCAGGCAGAGGCCGCGCTTCGCAGCATGCTGCTGGACGAGTCCTTTGGCAAGGGCAGGGTAGTGGTGGAGGACTTCCTCCAGGGCCCTGAATTCTCTTTCCTTTGCTTTGTTTCCGGTGCCGATGTTTACCCTATGCCCCTCTCCCAGGACCACAAGCGCGCCTTCGACGGCGACAAAGGTCCCAATACCGGCGGTATGGGCGCCTACACCGGCCTGCCCTTCATAACGGAAGAGGACAAGAGATTCGCTTATACCAATATCCTTTGTAAGGCTGCTTCCGCCATGGTGGCGGAGGGTCGCCCGCTCTCAGGCGTACTTTACGGCGGTCTTATGAAGACTGCTGACGGCATCAAGGTTATTGAGTTCAATGCCCGCTTTGGTGACCCTGAAACAGAGGTTATACTGCCTTTGCTTGAAAGCGATATCTATGATATCTTCTACGGTATCGCCTGTGGTAAGGCTGTCGGCACTCCGGTATGGTCTGCAGACCTTACCCTGGGCGTTGTGCTTGCTTCCAAGGGCTACCCCGGCTCCTACAAGAAAGGCTTCGAGATCCGTGGTCTCGACAACGTAAATGCCCACGTTTACCATATGGGTACTGCTCTGGCTAAAGAGGGTGGACAATCCACCGCTCAGGCCAGAAATGACGGCCGATGGCCTTCGGGTGGACAGTCCACCCTCTTGACCAACGGCGGACGTGTTCTGATGGTAGTAGGCAGGGGTAAGAGCCTTGCAGAAATCAAGGATAAAGTGTACAAAGAGATTGAAAAAATAGATTGCGACAACCTTTTCTACCGCAAGGATATCGCACATTGTGTATTTGATAAATAATATTATGGGACAAATAATTGACGGAAAGGCGCTTAGCGTTGTTGTAAAAGATGAAGTTAAGGCAGAGGTGGCAGAGCTGGAGGCGAAGTACGGACGTAAACCTTGCCTGGTTGTGATAATAGTGGGGGAGAACCCTGCCAGCCAGGTATATGTACGCAATAAGGTTAAAGCAGCGGCTTATACTGGAATGGAGTCACAGCTTATCGAATTGCCTGCAGACATATCCGAGGAAGCTCTTCTTGGTAAAATTGTGGAACTGAACAACGATCCCAAGGTGGACGGCATTCTGGTTCAGCTGCCTCTTCCTAAACATATCGACGAAGAAAAAGTCATCGACACTATCTCCCGTGAGAAGGATGTGGATGGCTTCCATCCTGGCAACGTGGCCGGCCTCTGGCTTGGCAAGGACTGCATAGTACCCTGCACCCCTGCTGGTATCATGAGGCTTATCGACAGCATCGGCTATGAACTCAAGGGTAAAAATGCCGTTGTGGTTGGCCGCAGCAACATTGTAGGCAAGCCTGTTGCAAAGTTGCTCCTTGACCGCCATGCTACGGTAACCATCGCCCATTCACGTACCGCCGACCTTGGCGCCGTTTGCCGCACTGCCGACGTACTTATCACCGCTGTTGGTAAGGCTGGTCTTGTCGATGGCAGCATGATCAAGCCCGGTGCAATCGTTATTGATGTCGGTATGAACCGTAATGCAGAGGGCAAGCTCTGTGGCGATGTTGACTTTGCTTCAGCCGAGCCCGTTGCATCCTGGATCACTCCGGTTCCCGGCGGCGTAGGTCCCATGACCATCGCCATGCTCATGAAAAATACCATCCACTGCTTCCTAAGCAGGCAGAAGTAATTCTACGGACCATCTGTCTAGAAATAGAGGCCGTAACTGTGTTTGATTTCATTCATGACGAAGCTGGACTGTATGCTGCCAATGGCATCGACCGTTCCCAGTACGTTGATAATGAAGTCGTTATACTCCTTCATGCTGCCGGAGCGTATCTTTAGAAGATAGTCATATTCTCCTGAGATATTGTAGCACTCCATCACCTGAGGGATTTCCTTAATAATACGCACGAAATTCTCCGCCACGTCCTTGGACATCTGGCGGAGTTTTACTGAACAGAAGGCCTCGAAGCCCAGGTCCAGCTTCTCCGGATCCAGAATTGCCACGTACTTGCGGATGTATCCTTCCCGTTCAAGTCGCTTGATGCGCTCGAATACCGGGGTAGAGGAAAGATTGACCCTTTCTGCAATCTGCTTTGTGGTAAGGCGGCCGTTTTCCTGGAGTATGCTAAGTATGCTGTAATCTGTCTTGTCAAGTACTGTGGGCGTCATAGAAAGATATTCTTTAAACGGGTTCTATTTTGGTTGTATTTTCTGTTTTCTCTTGAATTATTGGCAAATTTAGAAAATATTTCCATATTTTAATAGACTATTGTTTCTTTTTTCTACGCATCCTAATTTTGCACCGTAAATTATTACTGAAATGAGCGTAGAGACAAGAAAACAGGGCATCGGAACAAGATGCGTACACGCCGGCTACAATCCCGGAAAAGGGGAGCCCAGGCAGATTCCCGTGATTCAAAGCACAACCTTCAAATACCAGACATCGGAGCAGATGGGAAAGCTCTTCGACCTGGAAGAAAGCGGATATTTCTATTCCCGCCTTCAGAACCCTACCAACGACCATGTGGCTGCAAAAATAGCCAATCTGGAAGGCGGAGTGGCCGCCATGCTGACATCATCCGGCCAGGCTGCCAACCTGATTGCCTGGCTTAACCTTTGCCAGGCCGGCGACCATATTGTCAGTGCCGGCAACATTTATGGCGGTACCTTCAACCTTTTGGGTACCTCCCTTGGCAAACTTGGTATTGAAGTGACCTTTGTGAATCCCGATGCAAGCGAAGAAGAAATCTCTGCCGCCATACGCCCGCAGACCAAACTGGTATTTGGAGAGACCCTTTCTAATCCGGGTGTAGAAGTGCTTGATATAGAGAAGTTTGCAAAGATTGCCCACTCTCACGGAGTGCCGCTGATTATTGACAATACCTTTGCTACACCTATACTTTGCAGGCCATTCGAATTCGGGGCCGATATAGTAACCCACTCCACAACCAAGTATATGGACGGACATGGCGTGGCTGTTGGCGGAGCAATTGTGGACAGCGGCAACTTCGACTGGGAAGCGCATGCCGACAAGTTCCCCGGCCTTTGCACCCCGGATGCTTCATATCATGGCCTTGTTTATACAAAGGCCTTTGGTAAGAACGCCTTCATAGTTAAGGCTACAAGCCAGCTGATGAGGGACTTCGGCGCCATACAGAGCCCCCAGAATGCTTTTTATCTTAACCTTGGCCTGCAGAGCCTGCATCTTAGGATCAAGCGTCATAGCGAGAGCGCTCTTGCCGTTGCCCGCTTCCTGGCCGGCCATCCGGACGTAGCCTGGGTAAAGTATCCCGGCCTTGAGACTGATAAGCATCATGCCGATGCCGTTAAATACCTTCAGGGCGGCTTCAGCGGAGTAATGTGCATAGGCCTTAAAGGTGACAGGGAATTCAGCAAGAAGTTCATCGATTCCCTGCAGCTTATAACTATTGAAACTCATGTTGCCGACTGCCACAGCTGCATTCTGCATCCGGCTTCACATACCCATCGCCAGTTGACTGACGAGCAGCTGAGGGCTGCTGGAATAGCACCGGAGCTTATGAGGCTTAGCATCGGCCTTGAAGATGCTGAAGACGTAATCGCAGACCTTGAACAGGCCCTTGAAGCAGCGCATAAATGATAAGGCAAGCACTTGACATACAAAACTTTAAGCTAGAGGCCGGTGGCTGTCTGGAAGATCTGCACATAGTTTATCACACTGCAGGCCCAAAGGACGGCAAGGTAATCTGGGTGTGCCATGCGCTTACCGCTAACAGCGATGTAGAGGACTGGTGGCCTCAGGTGGCCGGGCCAGGAAAATTGATCGATACGGACAAGTACTTTGTGGTCTGTGTAAATCTAATAGGCTCACCCTACGGTACAACTGGCCCGGCCAGCATCAACCCGGCTACCGGGAAGCCTTACTTGCTGGACTTTCCGGCAGTTACTGTAAGGGATACTGTAGAAGCGCTTGTCCTTGTACGTAAACATTTGGGAATTAAGAAAATTGGATTGTTGATTGGAAGCTCTGTGGGCGGTTATCAGGCCATAGAATGGGCTGTTAGGGAGCCGGATGTATTTGAGAATGTGGCGTTTATGGCTACTGCTCCAAGAATCTCCCCTTGGATGACAGCCTGGACAGAAACCCAGAGGATGGCCCTGGAAGCAGATCAGACCTTCCGCCAGGCCGCATCCGTAAAGGGCGGCGAGGCCGGACTTCGTTGCGCGCGTGCCCAGGCGCTCATTTCTTACAGATGCTTCCGCGGTTACGGGCTGCGCCAGAGCGAGCCTTCAGATGACTGCCTTTTTGCCGGCAGGGCGGCTTCTTATCAGCGCCATCAGGGAGAAAAACTCCCGGCCCGCGGTTTTGATGCCTATTCTTATTACTATATTTGCAATGCTATGGACAGCCATAACGTAGGCCGTGGACGCGGCGGCGTGGCTGCTGCATTGGGACGTATAAAGGCCAGTGCTACAGTTGCTTATATAGATACTGACGGCATCTTTCCGCCTGAAGAAACCCTGTCCTGGGCCGGATCCATACCTGGCGTCAGGATAGAAGAAATAAAATCGGACTTCGGTCACGACGGCTTTTTGCTGGAGACCGAACAATTAACCAGAATCATCGGACCTGTAATATGCAAGTTATAAAGTTTGGAGGCACATCGGTTGCCAGACCTGAAAAGTTAGTAGATATTGTTTCAAAGGCCATCGGCAAGGATAGGACAATCCTTGTCTGTTCTGCCATAAGCGGCTGTACAGATGCCCTGATTGCCCTGGGAAACAAGGCTGCGGCAAAGGACCGTGCTTATCTTGAAGATCTGGAAGCCCTGAAGCAAAAGCATATTAGTTTGGCAGAGCAGCTGCTGGACAGCGGTTCGCTTGCTAAGACCCTTGCCATAGAAGAGGAACTGTTCGGCTCCCTGGCCGGCATCCTTCACGGAGTCTATTTGCTTGGAGAGCTCAGTAAAACCAGCCTGGACGCTGTCCAGAGCTTTGGAGAGCTGTTTTCTACCCGCATTCTGGAGGCTAAATTCACTGCGCTTGGCATCTCCTGCAAATGGTTGGATGCGCGCGGAATCATTATTTCTGATGCAGGTGTAGTGGACACGGCAGCCAGCTATGCAAACATAGAAAAAGCCATCGCTGCGCATGCACGTACAAAGCTTTTCATTGTGCCTGGCTTTATAGCTTCTGACAGTCTTGGACGAACCAGCACTCTTGGCAGGGGAGGCTCCGACTACACGGCAGCCCTTTTTGCTGCCGGAATCAAGGCCCGTCTTGTAGAGATCTGGACCGATGTTCCCGGCATAATGACGGCCAATCCAAAGACGGTCCCGGGCGCAAAAACAGTAAGGAACATTTCTTACCGTGCCGCCCAGGAATTGTCCCACTTTGGGGCCAAGGTAATCTTTCCTCCTACCATCCAACCCGTTGTGGCAGAGGGAATTCCAATCTACGTAAAGAATACTTTTGACCCGGCGGACGAAGGCACACTTGTAGAGAAAAATCCTCCGCGTAGGGAGGATGCTCTTCTGGGTATTTCAAACTCTGACAAGATAGCCCTTATCTCTTTGGAAGGCAGCGGAATGGTGGGTATTCCGGGCTTTTCTTCACGCCTTTTCGAGGCCCTGAGCCGCGCCGGAATCAACATTATACTTATTACTCAGGCCTCTTCTGTGCACACCATGTGTATAGCAATTGCAGAGAAGGATGCCCCGCTTGCCAAGAAGGCTGCCGATGCCTGCTTTGCCTACGAGATCTCCATGGGTAAAATCAATCCGCTTAAGGTAGAGCCTGGTTATTCCATTGTCTGCCTTGTGGGCGACAATATCCTTGGTCACAGTGGCGCAACCGGAAGGATGCTTTCTGCAATTGATTCCGCAGGCATACGCGTAAGGGCTACGGCGCAGGGTTCTTCAGAAAGAAACATTTCCGTTATTGTCCCTTCAGAGGATGCAGAAGATGCAATCCGCGCCATACACAAAGAGTTCTTTGAGAAGGCCGCATCACGAAAGGTGCATCTTTTTATTGCCGGCTACGGTCAGGTTGGAAAAGCCCTTGTAAAGATAGTTGAAAACAATTCCAAGACTATAGCAGAGCGTACGGGCAAAGAGCTGATTATCAGTGGCATAGCCAATAGTAAGCGTTACCTTGTAAATGCGGCTGGAGTAAATGCAGCAGAGCTTGCCGATGGTACTGAAGGCAGCATCTTTGAAGCCCTTGAAGGCGGCGTTCCGCCGGAATCTATCTTTGTGGATTGTACGGCAAGCAGCACTACGGCGGTGCGCTACGCGGCCCTGCTGGATGCAGGCGTCAAAGGCATTGTCGCCTGCAACAAGCTGCCCTTCTCGGGCAGCTGGCAAAGCTACACGCAGCTTTGCCGCAGCGCCGCCTCCCACGGCGCCCATCTCAGGTACGAGACCACGGTAGGAGCCGCCCTCCCGGTCCTGGATACATTGGAGCGCGTTGCCTGCTCAGGCGATAAGCTTATTAGCATAGAGGCTGTGGTTTCCGGTTCTCTTAACTACCTGTGTGACAATTACAAAGGTGATGATCTCAATACTGTCATAGAGGATGCCCGCGCAAGAGGCTACACAGAGCCTGATCCGGCGGAAGATCTTTCCGGAAGGGATGTGCTGCGCAAGCTCGTAATTATGGCCCGCGTTGCCGGAATTGCTTTGGAAGAAGCGGATATCGAGGCCCGTGCCTTCCCTCTGGAAGAAGCCATTAAGCATCTTTATGCCAAGGCTTCTGCACGCGGAAATGTGCTGCGCTATGTCGCCCGCCTCCAGAATAAGGAAGACGGAGTCGAGGCCAGCATCGGCATAGAAGAAATAGGCCCGGACAGCCCGCTTTACAAGCTTGACGGCACGGATAATTGCATAGTCATTACAACGGAGCAATATCCTGATTCAATAGTTATCAGAGGCTCCGGAGCAGGCCCTGAGCGCACTGCAGGCGGTGTTTTAAGTGATATTTTAAAGTGTATTTAATATGAAGGTAGCAGTTGTCGGCGCCACCGGCCTGGTTGGCGAAAAGATGTTGGAAGTACTGTACGAGCGCCGCTTCCCGGTAAGCGAAATTATCCCCGTGGCCTCTGAAAGATCTGTTGGCAAGAAGGTGCTCTTCGGAGGAAAGGCGTATACGGTTGTGAGCGTCGATGAGGCCCTTGCCCGCCGCCCCCAGCTTGCCTTGTTCTCTGCCGGAGCCACAGCATCCGGCGAGCTTGCTCCGCGTTTTGCCGCCATCGGCTGCCGTGTTGTGGACAATTCTTCCCGCTGGCGCATGGATCCTGCCGTCAAACTGATAGTTCCGGAAATCAACGGTCATATACTGACGGGGGACGATTACATTATCGCTAATCCCAACTGTTCTACGATACAGATGATACTGCCTCTGGCTCCGCTTCACAGAAGATTCGGTATTAAGCGAATTGTAGTATCTACATATCAATCAGTTACGGGAACGGGGCGCAAGGCGGTGGAAGAACTTTTCTCTGAGCGCTCCGGCAAGGAGACTCCCTGCGAAGCCTATCCTTACCCGATTGACCTTAACGTGCTTCCTCATATAGACAGCTTCCTGGAAGATGGCTATACCAAGGAAGAAATGAAGATGGTGAACGAGACCCGCAAGATTCTTGATGCTCCGCAGATAGGCGTCAGCGCCACCACCGTGCGAGTCCCGGTCACAGGCGGCCACAGCGAGTCCGTCAATGTGGAATTCGAGCAGCCATATACCCTTGAAGAAGTAAGGCAGATACTTGAAAATACAGAAGGTGTCGTCCTGCAGGACAAGCCCCAGGAGATGCTTTATCCCATGCCCCTTTATGCCCTGGGCCGCGATGAAGTCTTTGTCGGGCGCCTTCGCAGGGACCCTTCTGCCCCTAATGCCCTTAATCTTTGGTGCGTTGCAGACAACCTCCGCAAAGGCGCCGCCACTAATGCCGTCCAGATAGCCGAACTCTTCCTGAACTAGTCTGGTTTTTGTCGGAAAGTATTCCTATATTTGTGGAAATTGCTTTGCTATGGACAGACGGGATTTTATGAAGGTGTCGGCCCTTGGGGTCGCAAGCTTCGGCCTTGGCGGTTTTTTAGGCCGCAGTGTTTCCACAAAAAAGACATTTGACACTATCATCAGGAATGGTGTCGTTTATGTGGGCGACGGAAAGCCCGGAATTCATGGTGACATAGCCGTTAAAGGCGGCAGAATTGCAGCAATAGGACAAGACCTGGGCGACAGCGCAGACCTTGTCCTTGATGCTAAGGGCCACGTGGTTTGCCCCGGCTTTATAGATATCCACACCCATACGGACACCAATCTGCTGAAAGCGCCCAAAGGCGACAGCCGAATCTATCAGGGCATAACCAGCGAGGTCGGAGGCAACTGCGGCCACGGTCCGTTCATCAATACTCAGTGGAAGGATATAGACGGCTTCTATCAGGCCCTGGAAGAGAATAAGATTGGAATCAACTATTCTTCTTTGGTCGGTCACGGAGACCTTCGTGAGGCTGTGGTTGGGCCATACAATGTAAAGGCCACGGACCAGCAGTTAAAGGAGATGTGCGCCCTGCTGGACAGGCAGCTGTCCCTTGGTGCCATAGGCCTCTCTTACGGCCTGGAATACGCTCCCGGCTGCTACAGCGACACAAGGGAAATGGTTGCCCTGAACAAGGTCATCGCCAAGCATAACGCGCTGTATTCCATTCATATGCGCAACGAGGACGACCATGTGCTTGAGGCTATGGACGAGGCCATCGAGGCCGCGCGTCAGTCAGGCGCCCGCCTTGAAATATCGCACCTGAAGGCCCAGAATCCTGCTAACTTCGACAAAATAGACCGAATGCTGGGCAAGATAGATGCCGCCCGGGCAAGCGGTATAGATGTGGCTACGGACCGTTACCCCTACACTGCTTTTTCTACTGGTTTTGATTGCTTCATACCCATAGAACTGCGTGACGGTACCAGGGCTGATATACTGGCCCGTCTGAATGACCCTGCGGCCTGCGAAAAGATGCGCAGCTATGCCTACGGCCGTCTGGAACGCTTCGGTGGCCCCCAGCAGGTTGTCGTCGCCGGCTGCAAGAATGCTGCGAATGCAGAATATGCCGGAAAGAATCTTGCCGAATGCTGCAAGCTGTCCGGTCTGGACGAATGGGAAATGATTCGTTACCTGCTGATTTCAGAAGATCTGGACGTAAACCAGGCCACCTTTGCCATGAAGGAAGAAAACCTTAAAAAGATTTATTCCCACACCCTGGCTATGCCGGCTTCCGATGGCCTTGTATATTCGCCGGAAGGCGAATTGGGCCAGGAACTGCCGCATCCCCGTTCTTACGGCACCTTCCCCAGATTCTTTGAAAAGTACGTACGTGAAGACAAGGTCGTAGATATGGCAACGGCCATCTACAAATGCACCGGACTGCCTGCTTCGCGCGCCAAATTCAAGGAAAGGGGACTGCTGATTCCCGGTTATGCCGCTGATATCACCATCTTCGATCCAGACACAATAGCAGACAAATGCACCTATGCCCAGCCGCACACGTTTCCTACGGGCATAGAGCATGTTTTTGTGAACGGAGTGCAGGCTATCAGTGACGGCAGGCATACCGGAGCCCTTGCCGGAGTCATTCTGGGTAACGATCAACTTTCAAGATAATTCAAACACAGTTACGGCCTCTATTTCTAGAGGCCGCTTCCTGCGCTAAATTAGTCGATTATTACGCCGGTGCCGGAGGCGGTAACCATAAGCATGGAGCCGCCGTCGCCAAGGGTTTCGTAGTCTATTTTGACTCCTACGATGGCGTTAGCGCCGTACTGTCCGGCCATGTTAACCATCTCCTGGATGGCTTGGCTGCGGGCTTTGTTCAGCTCGCCCTCGTATGCGTTTGTACGTCCGCCAACCAGGTTACGCCAGCTGGCAGCGATGTCTTTGAATGCGTTTACACCGGAGATTACTTCTCCGAATACAAGGCCACGGTATTCCTTAATGTTGTGGCCTTCAACTGATTGAGTTGTAGTAAGTATCATAGCGTTAATAGATTAGTCAACAAATTCCATTTCGTCAAAGAGATAGGCAGCGTGGCCGATGTACTCTATGTTAAAGAGCAGGTAGCGCACATCAAGTGAGATATTGCGGCAGAACTCCGGGTCAAAGGCGATGTCGCTCATGGTGCCTTCCCATACGCGGTCGAAGTTGATACCGATAAGGTTACCATCGGCATTGAGTACCGGGCTGCCGGAATTGCCTCCGGTTGTATGGTTGGTGGCCAGGAAGCAGACGGGCTGGTCTTCATGTCCGCCCTGGGCGTAGATGTCGCGGAGTACCTGCGGGATGTTGTAGTCGAAGATATCCGGGTTGTCCTTCTCAATTATGCCCTTGAGGGTTGATACGGGACGGTAGTCGATGCCGTCGGCAGGGGAGTAGCCGGCAACTTTGCCATAGGCCACGCGAAGCGTCAGATTGGCATCGGGATAGAAATTCTTCTCTGGCTGGAAGTCCATCTGGCCCTGCATATAGTCGCGGTAGGCAAGGTTAATCTTGGAATTGAGCTTAACTACAACGGGCCTAAGGGTGTTGCGCTGCCATTCGTTGAAGGCATTGTACATCAGGGTGGCGGGGTCGTTCTTTACAAGGGTGGTGTCGGCGGCGGTAAGGGCGCGGACCTTAGCCTTGTCGGTGAATATGGACTTGCTGAAAACAGAGTCCTTCCAGGCCTCTACAGTGCCGTATTTGGCAAGCTGCTCCTTATAGTAGGCCGGCAGCATGTCTTCTGACAGGTTCTCTCCAAGGGCCTTCATCATAGAAACGAAGATCTCTTCGTCGATGGGCTGATAGTAGTCTTTGTAGAAGTTTTCAATGCTGATGGCTTTAGACAGATCCTTTGATATATTAAGCTCCTTGAAGGATGCTACCATGTTGGCTACGGACAGAATCTCTATCGGACGGACGGTCTCGTTGTAATACTCGTATGCCCGATAGTAGGGGATGTATTCCTTGTACAGGCTGGAGAGTTTCTCCAGTACGCCGTCGTAGCGTTTACCCTTTGCCCACTCTTTGAAGCGGGCCTCGTAGGCCTGTTTTGTGGCAACTGTCTTCATTTTGGCTATGCCCTTGGCCTCTCCCTGCCACTTCTTCCAGGCATTGGAAACAGAGGCATATTTTGCAGAGTACTGGATGCGTACAGCCTGGCTCTGGTCCATGTGCTTCTTCATTATTTCAAGACGCTTTGTGCGCAGTGCAATCTTCTGAGGGTCAGATACTTCTGCGGTGTAGGCGGTCTCGTCGGAGGTGATGTATTCCTTGGTGCTTCCGGGGCAGCCGTAAACAAAGGTGAAGTCGTCTTCCTTTACTCCGGCGCGGGAAATCTTGAAGAACTTCTTGGGGTGATAGGGCACGTTGTTTTGTGAATAAACGGCCGGATTGTTGTCGGCATCGGCATAAATGCGGAAGATGGAAAAGTCTCCAGTATGACGGGGCCACATCCAGTTGTCGGTGTCTCCACCAAATTTGCCGATGCTGGACGGGGGAGCGCCTACAAGGCGTACGTCGCTGTAAACGCGGAAGACAAATAGGAAGTACTGGTTGCCGTAGTACAGGGCCTCGACGCTGGCGGTGAGGCCTTTGGACTCGTCGCGGGCTGCGCGCATCAGCTTATTGGAATTCTCGCGGACAAGCTGGCTGCGCTCTTCTTCTGTCATCTCCGGCTTGTAACCTTCAAGTACCTGGGCAGTAACATCTTGCATATACTCCAGGAAGCTTACGGTAAGGCCGGGGTTGGGTAATTCCTCTCCTCTGTTAAGGGCCCAGAATCCGTCCTTCAGGTAGTCGTGTTCAACGCTGCTGTGCTTCTGGATGTAGCTGTATCCGCAATGATGGTTGGTGAAAATAAGGCCGTCATTTGATACCAGTTCTCCGGTACATCCGCGGCCGAAGAGGACCACGGCGTCCTTAAGGGAGGCCTGGTTGACGCTGTAAATGTCTTCGGCGGTCAGCTTGAAGCCTTTGGCTTGCATATCGCCGATACGCTGGGATATCAGCGCGGGCAGCCACATGCCTTCATCGGCCCTGGCTGGCAGAATGGCCATAAGTGCAATGGCCAGAGGTAGCATAAATTTCTTCATATCAATCAATTAATTTGTTTATCATCTTTTCCGGCCCCGTGATCCGTGGCTCATCCAAATTACCTGCGTGTTTGTCAAAAGACATTATCTAGAACTTCTTTTGCGCAAGTTAACAAAAAATTCTTATATTTACACGATACGATTATTTTAACACAGTATTATATGAAACTTGTAAGATTATTCAGCATTTTTGCAGCTGCGGCTTTTGTTGCCAGTTGCGGATCCAATGAGAACGTAACCCTTCTCAAGGGTGTTTTCACAGGAGAATCCATTCCGGATGAGGTTCATATTGAAGACACAGACAATGGTCTTGATACCCTCATCGCTCTTAAAGACGGAAAATTCAGCATTGAGCTCAACAGGGACAAAACCACCTGTGTGGGCATGGACTTCCTGATTGACGGTGTACGCTGGGACGGCGGTATAATTCCGGACTGCGCAACAATTACCTATACTCTTGATAAAGAGCCTGTTAGCATTGAATATTCAGACCCTAACAGCCTTAACGTACAGCTCAGGGCTTTCATGGAGATGCAGTCACAGATCAGGGAAAAGGCAAAGGAGAATCCCGATGCTTACGACGAGATGTTCGACTATGCTAAGCAGATGTTCGACAATAACCCTGACAACTTCATAGGTTACATCGGCTATCTTATCTCTTCCCAGGGCAAGAATGCCGATGAGAAACTGGAGATGATTGAAAAGCTTTCAGAGGAACTCCAGGCAAAACCTGCTATCGCACAGGACAAGACCGTTATCGTTGCAGCCAAGAAAATGGGTGTTGGTGCCATGTTTACTGATTTCGAGGCCGAGCAGCCCGATGGTTCCGTTAAAAAGTTCTCTGACTACATCGGCAAGGGAAAATATGTCCTTGTAGACTTCTGGGCCTCTTGGTGCGGCCCCTGCCTGGGTGAAATTCCTTATCTTAAGGCAGCTTACAAGAAGTACAAGGGTGACAAGTTCGATATCCTTGGAGTTGCAGTTTCCGACAAGCCTGAAAACACATTGCGTGCAATCAAGGAGAACGAGATTCCTTGGAATGTAATCCTTAACGCACAGCACAAGCCGGGAGACCTTTACGGATTCAATACTATTCCGCAGATCTTCCTCTTTGGCCCTGACGGCACCCTGCTTAAGCGAGACGGTCTTCGCGGCGAGGAAATGGATGCCGCTCTTGCCGAGTATCTGAAATAATTCAGTATGAATACTATTTGGATTGTACTGCCTATTCTTACCCTTTTGATGTTCGATCTGGGCCTGTCGCTGCGCCTGGGGGACTTCGGTAAGGTATTTAAACATCCTTCTCCTATTATTATAGCACTCGTCGGCCAGTTGATACTGTTGCCGGCGATTGCTTTGGGCCTGGCATACTTCTTCAAGTTGCCACCGGTGTTCTTCATCGGCCTTGTGCTTATTGCTTGCTGCCCGGGTGGAAGTTCGTCAAACATCTTTTCCAAGCTTGCCGGGGGCGATGTGGCTTTGTCGGTGATTCTTACGGCCCTTAGCAGCATTATCACGCTTTTTACTATTCCTGTTGTGATGACTTATGCGACGCAGCTGGTAGGGCAGAGCGTGGGTATTTCCCTGCCGGTGGGCAATCTTATCAAGCAGAATCTGTTGCTGATGCTTGTGCCGGTGCTACTGGGTATACTGCTTAATTATGCCTGGCCTAAGGTGGCGGAGAAGATTGACAAGGTTCTTACTAAGCTTGCATTCCCGCTTCTGCTGGTGCTAATTACCGTTTTCTATATTCAGCACCATCAGACTATACTGGATAATGTAAAGGTGCTTGGACTTTGCGTGATGGCGCTTATTTTGATTGCCATCGCCGTGTCTGGCTTCCTTTCAAAGTTGGTACGTAACAATCCGGCCCAGAGCCGCACTGTTGTCATTGAGGTTGGTATGCAGAATGCTGCGCAGGCAATAGCGATTGCATCCAGCCCGTTCATCTTTGCCAACGAGGTAATGGCTATCCCTGCCATTCTCTACTCTTTGGCTATGAATATTGTACTGCTGGTGTACGTATTTGTCGTCCGCAGGCATCTATAGGTATTGCAGATTAAGATATTTTGCTTATCTTTGCAATCCCAATGGGGTATTAGCTCAGTTGGTAGAGCGTTTGAATGGCATTCAAAAGGTCAGGAGTTCGATTCTCCTATGCTCCACACGAAGGGTCAGCTTAGGCTGACCTTTTTTCGTGTGGGCAGCTGCAACTTGCTTTTGCAAGTCTTGCAACGCTCCGGCCGGCGCCTGAAGGCGCAGCAGGCGCTCGTTGATCTGGGACTTGCCGCCGGTGGCCAGCCAGAGGAAGCGGGCGCGATGTGGCCGAACTCCAGTCTCAAAATCTCTTTGCTTCTCTTCTTGTTCCGGAGGATGAAGATGTCCCCCTCCCCGAGCGCTGCCGCAGGGTGAACCGCGTTTGCTCTGAACTTGGTCGCGCGTAGTTTGTCGCATGCTTGTCCCCGGCGCGTTCCGGGGAGGTCCCTGGGACGTTCCAGGGGCACAGCTGCTAGTCCCCCAGCTTCAGGCGTTTTACCATGGCCTGCATGCCCTTGCGAGGCTCCGGGGTGACGAACTCCATATAGGTGTTCACGGTACCGGCTACATTGTCATTACCCAGGAGCTTTGCCAGGGTTACGAAGTCTACTCCTGATTCCAGGCAGCGGACGGCAAAGGTGTGGCGAAGGTCCTTGAAGGTGACGGCCGGGAGTCCCAGGTTCTTGGCCACTGTTGTGCAGAATACACGGAGTGTGCGGGGCTGCAGGGCGTCCGGGGTGTTGGTGAGGAAGAACATCTCCGGAAGGTGGTCTGCGACCAGCGGGGCTATGTAGGCGATCTGTTCCGGAGTCAGGGGCACATCCCTTGGCGAGGATTCGGATTCTGCGTCTGTTTTGCGCCTCCATTCGAAGGATTCGCCGGAGACGGCATAGAGATACCCCTGGATGCCGCGGACGTGAATAAAGCCGTTTTCAAGGTCGAAATCCTGCCAGCGTAGGGCGCAGATTTCTCCCAGACGAAGTCCGGCGGTAAGGGCCAGATAGATTCCTATGTATCTGGGATTGGGATGGGCGTATAACTCTTGCAAGAACTTCTTCTCTTCTTTCAGCGAGAGAATCAGCAGATCCTGCGGAGCCTTCGCTGCCCAGCCATTTGTCTGCCACGTGGGCATGGGCCACCAACCTTCTTTGGCGGCATAGCGCAGGATGCCGAGAAGCAGTACAGACACATCCGCCGCCGTACGCTTGCTCCCCCCTGCCGCCAGCACACTCTCCTCAACCGCCCGAGCGTCTGCTTCCGAAACACTCTCTTTATCTCCAAGCAGCGGCAAGATATTCTTCTCTGCCAACAACGAATACGTGGCCAGCGAAGACGGTTTAAGCGTCCCCTGTTTCACCGCTTTCCAACGGGTATATATTTCTGCGAACTTCATGACTTTAGTGTTATGCTATGGACGGAACAAAGATAAGGGATTCTGGGGATAAAAACAAAGCGACACCCCATAGAGAGATGTCGCAATGATATACATACATATACTCAAATTATTCTTCGTTTACACCTATTGCGCCTAAATAGATTGCTTTATCTGCAGAATTGGTGTATGTAATAACGATTGTTCCTGTAGCGGACCCTGTAAAAGTATAATCGGTAGCTGTTGTAGTTAAGCTTACTGAGGTGGCAGAACTTCTTTCAAAGGGTGTTCCTCCAACAGATACTTGAAGTGTGGCAGAACCGCTCTTAGCGATACTAGCATTGACACGAACTTTAGTAATTGTGATTGAGCCAAAAGATGATGTACTAACCACAAAAGAAGTAGCCGGATTATTGCCAGTACCTATACCTACCCCCTTTCCAGCTTGCCACTGGGGATTAGAAGCAGTTGTCTTCCAAGTATACTCCAAATTCCATGTACGTGACGGGCTGCCTTTAGATACAGATGCTGCATAAGCTCCTGATGAAGTCAAATCACCACTTGCAAGCGTCCAAGTATACGCTGAAGTGGCTATGACAGCAATATCATAAGATGTCTTGATGTTTGTAGGATCAGCATCGTAAGTGACATGTACTGTATAATCATCTGCCACACCCATGTTAACTCCGCTAGCATCAATAGTATAACCTGAATTAATCGTTTCTTTACTTAGATCGCTGTATACAAGTTTAACTACACCATCAAATTCGAAAGTGTCATCTTTTAAGAAGGTCGTAGTCATTCCACTGACTTCCAAACCCGTTATAGTCTTTGCTGTAATAGCGCCACTTCCTGTTGAAGCATCCTTATAGATACTAACATCATTATAGCCAGATCCTGGTTTATAGCTAGAGAACCTATTGCTAGAACCGCTGTTAGACAAAATATAACGATCTGTTTCAACCATACTTCTAATAGATGCTACGCCTTCTCCAGTGATAGTAATAGCCCAGCTTCCTTTGTCCGTTAAAGTGGCATTCTTCTCCAATGAGGTGCCAGAGGTTAAGGTGAGATACTTATCACTATCAGAAGTACACTGCAAAGCATAAGTTCCAGCAATATTACCATTGGCAATCTTGAAAATCTCAACAGATGCACTAGGAGTATTAATGTTAGAGCCAGACTTTGTGATTGAATAGGCGGCCAAATAGGTATTCGTTCCGAGAGCTCCAGCTGCATGCTCAGTGGAATTTGACACGATAAGAACTTCGCTACCTAGAGTTAAACTGGAAACATCCGTAACAAGAGTATATACCTTGGCTCCATCAGCAACTATACCATTCATATCAATGGCGAACTTGGCGACCTTGCCACTCTGGAAAGCCTTCCCGGCAGGGAATGCAACGTCTTTAGAATAAGTCGTTCCCTTATTAGTTGTAATAACTACATGAACTGTCGTCCCACCGATTGCGACAGGAGCGCAAGCGAACCAAATATCTGAAGTTGATGTAGTCGTGAGGTTGATAGTTTTTGTTCCGGAAGAAACGGTAATATCACCTGCATTATTTCCATGAGTGTTGTCCTCAAAATAATAGTAAAACTGTCCTGCCCAATTAAGCGTCGAGGTCATAGAAACAGAGGCAACACTTTCGCCATCAGCGAGACCAAGATTAACAAAACTCATTCTTCCATAAGCAGCTACATGGTTAAAACTCATCGTAACGCTTTCGGGAAGAGTAGACCCCGCATTATTAAAAGCGACAAGAACCTGATCGTCTTCATCAACAGAGTTCTCTAAAGGGGTTTGTTCAGACTCTATCTTAAATTTAATAGACTTATATTCCTCGTTGAAACTACTTGTGCTTACAATAGCAGTAAAAGGACTAACAGCCAAAATCTTTTTGGGAGAAGTCTCATCATCGATTAGAGCAGCGCTGAAGTTTGCGGATGTGCCGCCAGAAACCAAAACAGGAGTGGTAGATTCCCGCGCGGTTGCATAATTTAAAGAGAGGGCGACATTTTTATTTGTAGTCCACAAAGTAGGATATGTCGTACCATCAAGGGTGCCAAAGACAGTCTTAGTTATAGGCTCAGTGGAAAACTCTACAACACGTTCGTTATCAGAGGTGATTTCGACGTCAATACTAGCCTCTTTGTTACATGAAACAGCAGCGAAAACAATGGCTGCAATTGAGAATAAAGCAAAACTCTTTTTCATAACGCAGCATTTTTAAAAAGTAATAGATCCGCCTTCGGTCCAGTCGTCGAGCGTGCCATTTCCAAGGGTGTTCCCAGTAGTACTGGTGCAAATCACGCCTTCAATACGTACATTGAAGACTTTTACCTCGGGTGAGGTGTACAGTTCTTTTTCTGTCATAAGCGTTCGAAATTATAGAATTGATATTAGTTAGTTGTCATAAATTATTTTTATAGCGCCAAATGAGCGCTCGGGGCGCTCTGCTCAATTATCTTTCTCAGCTAAAACCTTCCTACTTGCACTACAGGGCGTAAAGATAACAAAGTTGCCTTGCAAAAGCAAGCGTTTTAAACGTTTTTCCCTTGCTAAATTGTTAAACAATTGTGCCCCAACTATAAAAAATATCTATTGATAAAAACGAAACCCCCGCCAGACGCTGCTGGCAGGGGTAACGCATAATTAGAGGAGGCCACCTACTAATGGGTGTCACCGCCGGGGAGATCGTCAAAACTGGGGACAACGTAAGTAGTGACGTCACTGCTTACACCGTTCAGGATAGCGATGGCCTTGAAGGTGAATGGTCTTACAACCGCGAAATCGCCCGCCGAGTTGTGGCCGCCCTCCAATCCGAACACTTCTACGCTTCCCAAGTGTAAGGTGTACGCCCGGTTCGTCCTTATAGACACTGTGACCGGCTATAGAAGCCAGTCACAGGACTATTCAACGATAATTTCAGCTATTTCTTCACGTAGGCCGTAGCGCGCCCGACACCAACCTTGTCGATAAATCCACCGGCATCAGGAGAAGCGGGTCGTAGGTACCGGCCTCGATGGCATCATTGAATCGGGTGCAAAGATTCAGCATGGCATCGGCCTTCGGCCTCCGGAGCATGTCGGGCAAGGCCCGACGAAGTTACCATTTTTGTTTTCGTACGTGACGGATAATGATTATATTTGTACAGTTTGATTGATAGAATATTATGGAAACTCGTAAACACCTGGCAGCGGAGAAGAAGCGCTGTAATTCACATAACTGCGCACAGGCAGTAGTATGCACCTATTGTGATCTGGTAGGCCTTCCGGAGCAGACAGCCTTGGATATTGCCGGCGCTTACGGGACCGGTATGGGCAATATGGAGGGTACGTGCGGTGCCATCGTCGGTGCTGGAATGATTATCGGCCTTGCAACCAAGGATCGCAACCTGTCCAGGGCACGTATGAAGGAACTGATGACCAAGTTCCAGGAGCGGAACGGTGCCATTCAGTGCCGCAAACTTAAAGGCATAGATACCGGTAAAGTGCTCCGTGACTGCCCTGACTGCGTAGCCGACGCCTCTGAATTCCTTGAAGAATTTTTAAAGGTTGAATAATGTCCGATGTTTATGTAAAATACCGTGAGGATCTGACGGCCCATATGCTGGAAGTGGCAACGGGGAACGGACTTTTGAGTGGAACCCTGCTTAACAGTCCGGATCTGGATGCGGCCTGGCAGCGCTTTGCTCCGTCATTCTACGGCGATGCCGTCAAGGAATTCAATGCTTATCCTGAGTATTGCCTTGCCTGCGGCGGCTATCTTGGAATGGCCGTGGCGCATTTGTGGGATGAGGATTGGGCAAAGTTTAAGGATTGTTCCTATGCTTTCTTCCAGAGCGACCGGGGCTTTGACGATATGGATGATTTCATCACAGGAAATATACTAAAGGAAGGCCAGCTTAGCGTTCAAGCCATGCAATCATGCTCTGCCGCGGCTTATCACTTTCTGATGAAATCCGGCACGGAGCCGGGGACAGCCGAAGCCTACCGCTTC
This sequence comes from uncultured Prevotellaceae bacterium, assembly GCA_947166905.1. Classification (GTDB taxonomy): domain Bacteria; phylum Bacteroidota; class Bacteroidia; order Bacteroidales; family UBA932; genus Cryptobacteroides. The sequence goes on from CAMVFZ010000002.1 coordinate 67,285, forward strand.
TTCCTTATAAGCGTAGAAGTAATGTACAAGATTGGCGCAGCAATAGAACTGCACCGGCTTGGATACAAATTAGAAAAGATTAACTAGTTAGAACGTATACCTGAGGCCCGTTGATATGGTAAATATCAGCGGGTTTTCGTTTCTGTAGTTGTCAAGAACTTTCTTGGAGGACAGTACGTACCAGCCAAATTGAGGCTCTGCGTAGATGCCCATATGCCTGGTGAAGTTAAACTGAAGGCCTCCGGCGCCGATAAGTGACAGTGCCGCCCCGTCTTTCTTGATATTCTTTCCGTCATACTTTGCATAGGTGCAGAATTCAGGTTCAATACCTGCGCCGATGTATAAATCAAGCCATCTCCCTGATGCCAGGCTCCAATCCAGACGCATGGGAATGCCAAGATAGTTGCAATGCTGTGAAATAATTGTGCTGGAATATGACGTGCCGACGGTAAACTTTGAAGAATACAACGAGTATTCCACCCCTCCTGTGAAGTGCAGCCTATTGGAAACGGGGAATCTTGCCGACAGGCCTAACTTCAAAGGCATGCTGTGACTTTCGCTCAGGACTTTCATTTTCTCTCCCTCATGGAGCGTCCCTGACCCCGGATCAAAATCATATGCTTTTTCGTCAGAATATGCCAAGTTGCTGCCAGGGAGAAGAACGGCCGTCAAGACCGCTGCGGCTCCGCCACCAAGCACACCCCCTACAACTGGCCTTATATTCATTTTAACAGGCCGATGTGTCTCTGTAAGTACAGGGGTCCATGATGAGACTCCGGATTCAACTACATCAGTAGATTCAACTACCTCCGCCGATTCTGCCACTTCTGTGGCTTCAACCTCTTTTGTGGTTTCAGTTTCTTCTATAGTTTCAACAACGGCTACAGGTTCAGTTACCTCTACAGATACAGTCTCTTTCCTAGGGGTAACCTCCTTCTTAACGCTCTTGGTAACAGTTTCTGTAACTACTTCTGTTTCAGCTTCTTTAACCGGTTCCTGAACACTTACCGGCTTATCAACCTGAGCTACAGCCTCAGGTCTCTTATTAATAACATGTATGCTTTCTTCCTGACTGGAAGGTTGCTGCAGTATGATAAAGGCGGCGATGCCAGCTGCAACTGCCGTGGCCATAACCCAGACTAGTGTATGACCTTTCTTGACCGGCTTACCAGAGGCGCGAAGCGCGCGGAAACCGGCAAGGCTGCCCTCTGGAAGCGGGCTCTCGTAGCCTTCCAGACGGTCTTTAATTATGTCTTCCCAGTTTTTCATCGCTGCGTCTCATTTAAATATTTACGTATTTCTTGCACCAGTTGCCGTTTTGCCTTTGTCAGTACGCTGGCCGATCCCTTCTCGCTTATTCCCAACAGCTCTCCAATCTCCCTGTGGGAATGCCCATCCAGGCAATAAAGGTTGAAAACCGCCCTTCTGACCTCTGGCAGCTGGGATATCATCTCCAGCAACTTCTCCTGCGGTATAGTTTCCATTTCTTTTTCCGTAGGTTCCGGAATTCTGTCTTGCGGCAGCAAATCCAGAGATACGGTTTTCCACCTCTTGCGACGTATATGGTTTATTGCCATGTTGATGGCAATACGGCTGATCCAGCCGTACAGAGATCCTTTGCCCGTATAAGTGAAAGTGGATATCCTGTCCAGAGCCCTGATAAGAGCTTCCTGCATCAGGTCCTTGGCATCATCGGCATTGCCGGTATAACGTCTGCAGAGTGTATACACCCTTGCCGCATACCTGGTATACAGCTCTTCTTCTGCCAATCTGTTTCCGTCTGAGCAAAGCCTGGCCAGCGTTTGCTCATCCAATTCACTCATTCTTTGAAACCTCTGTTATATAAACACGTCGCGCGCAAATATACGTCTTTATAATGAAAAAAAATGCCCCGGAAACCGGGACATTCTTATTCTGATTTGCTGGCTTTGTCGGCAAGGTCGTTGGCGTAGGCGAGCGCGGGGACAATGTTGTCAAAGATATGCTCGCGGCCAAGTTCTTTGTCAAGGCCAAACTTTTCAAGAGTACTCATAACCTCTGGCTGAACGCCTGAAAGAACAACCTGCAGGCCTCTCTGACGCGCCATATCGCAAAGGTGACGCAGGTTCTTGACACCTGTAGAATCGATGAACGGAACCTTTCTCATTCTGATAATACGGCAATAGGTGCGGGTAGGATGCTTGCCAAGCAGGTCTTCCTCCCTGGCGGCCAGGCCAAAGAAGTAAGGTCCGTTGATTTCGTAAATCTCAACGCCCTTGTGTACATCCAGACGCTCTATGTCGCCAGCCTGGGCGATGTCGTCATCCTCTGTTGCGGCGATGCTCTCTTCATCGATAACACGGATGGAAGAAGTCTGCATCGTACGGCGTACAAAGAGGATAATCGCCAGCAGGATACCGAACTCGATGGCAACGGTAAGGTCTACAATCACCGTAAGGAAGAAGGTAATCAGAAGCACTGCGATGTCGCTCTTGTCGCCCTTGAGCAGGTACTTGAAGGTCTTCCATTCGCTCATGTTGTAGGCCACAACCACAAGAATGGCGGCCAGGCAGCCCAGCGGCACGTAAACCACGTAAGGCATAAGGAAGAGGAAGATCATGAGCAGTACTATTGCATGAACAAGGCCTGCGACAGAAGTCTTTGCACCGTTGTTGATGCTTGCCATAGTACGTGCCAGGGCGCCTGTAGAAGGGATACCTCCAAAGATAGGGGTGACGATGTTGGCAATACCCTGGGCAATGAGTTCCGTATTTGAATGATGCTGCTTACCTGTTACACCATCGGCAACCATGGCAGCCAGCAGCGACTCAATGGCACACAGCATGGCAATGGTAAAGGCCGGCGAGAACAGCTCGCGGATGGTGTCGTAGGTGAATTCAGGCATTACCGGGGAGGGGAGGGCCATTCCGCCCGCAAGGCTGGGGAATTTGGAGCCGATGGTGGCGAATTCCATGCCTGCAGAACTGTTGAGGATAATAGCGATTGCCGTACCAAGCAGCAGGGCAATCAGCGCTCCAGGAACTTTTCTGGTCACATACCTGTTCCATATAATAATAGTCAGCAGGCAGAAGAAACTGAGCGCAGCCTCCGGCCAGTTGATATTACCGATATTCTGGAAGTAGCATACCCACTGAGGAATAAAACCGGACGGCACGGCGACATCGGCCATACCAAAAAAGTCCTTCATCTGGGTAGAGAAGATGGTCAGCGCGATACCGCTTGTAAAGCCCACCACAATGGGGTAGGGAATGAATTTGAAGACCGCGCCCATACGGCAAAGACCCATAACCACAAGCATGACACCTGCCATTATGGTTGCGATGGTGAGACCGGTCATACCGAACTTGGCTATAATGCCCGCGATGACTACGATAAAGGCTCCTGTAGGACCACCGATCAGGTAGCGTGAGCCTCCGAATATTGCAATGATAAAGCCTGCAACAATGGCCGTAATAAGACCCTGCTGCGGCGTAACTCCGGATGCTATACCAAACGCAATTGCCAGCGGGAGGGCAATAATACCCACGATAACGCCGGCAATCAAGTCTGAGATAAAGCGATCCTTACTGTATCTGCCCTTCTGGAACAGATGGAAGAATTTTGGGTTGAAAACCCTCTTGTATCCCATAAATTTAATTTAATGCGGGGTAGCCCGCCAGCTCCTTAACCAAGGAAGCTGAGCAGGATACCCGCAGCAACTGCAGAACCTATGACGCCTGCCACATTGGGGCCCATGGCGTGCATAAGAAGGTGATTGTTTTTGTCGAATTCTTTACCTACTACCTCTGATACGCGGGCACTGTCCGGAACTGCCGATACACCTGCGTTACCGATAAGAGGATTGATCTTCTTTGCGGGATTCTTGATGAAGACGTTAATACCCTTCACAAAGAGAACGCCGCAAGTAGTAGCAATCACGAAGGAAAGAAGGCCCAGACCAAAGATGAGCAGGCTCTTGCCTGTCAGGAACTTGTCTGCCTGGGTAGAGGCACCCACGGTAAGACCGATAAGGGTGGTGACTACGTCAATGAGCGGACCGCGTGCGGTCTCTGCCAGACGGCGGGTAACGCCGCTTTCCTTAAGCAGGTTGCCAAAGAAAAGCATACCCAGCAGCGGAAGACCTGAAGGCACGATGAAAGCCGTTGTGAGGAAGCCCACGATAGGGAAGATCATCTTCTCCTTGGGGCTTACCTGACGCGGTACGGGCATCCTGATAAGACGCTCTTTCTTGTTGGTGAGCGCCAGCATAATAGGCCTCTGTATTACAGGTACAAGGGCCATGTAGGAATAAGCCGATACCGCAATTGCACCCATAAGGTCCGGGGCAAGCTTAGATGACAGGAAGATGGCCGTAGGGCCGTCTGCACCGCCGATGATACCGATTGCACCGGCCTCATTGGGAAGGAAGCCAACGTGCATTGCCAGCAGGTAGGCACCAAAGATACCCATCTGCGCCGCTGCACCTATCAATATAAGGCGCGGCTGCGATATCAGAGCGGAGAAGTCCGTCATGGCACCAATGCCCAGGAAGATGAGCGGCGGATACCATCCCTGTTTTACACCCTGATACAGGGTATTGAGCACGGATCCGTTCTCGTAAATACCGATATTCAGTCCGGGGAACATCGGGATATTGCCTATAATCATACCAAAGCCGATGGGGACCAGGAGCAGAGGCTCCCACTCCTTGATGATGGCTACGGTGATGAAGCCAATACCGATGGCAATCATAACAAGGTTCTGCCAAGCTACGTTGGCAAAACCCGTAAACTGCCAGAATTGCTCCAGACTGCTGATAATCTGCTCCATGTGACTATGCTATAGTAACAACGTCTGCACCCTCAAGTACAGAATCTCCTTTTGCAACGTGAATTGCGGTTACGGTACCGTCCTGGGTGGCTGCAATCTCGTTTTCCATCTTCATGGCCTCGATTACGGCAACCTTCTGGCCAGCCTTTACAGCCTGGCCTTCCTTTACGGAAACCTCAATGATTACACCGGGAAGCGGGGAAGTAACCTTTACGCCGGGACCTGCAGCAGGCTTAGCTGCGGGTGCTGCTGCGGGAGCTGCCTGTGCGGCAGGAGCAGCAGTTGCGGGAGCAGCTGCTACGGGGGCGGCTACGGGCTGGTTCTCCAGCTCTACCTCGTAATCTGTACCGTTTACGTTAACCTTGGCAATCTTATTCTCTATTTCGCCGATGGTAACGTTGTATTCCTTTCCGGAAATTTTGAATTTATAATTTGACATAACGTTTGATTTATCTAGGTAACTGTCTGAAGTTCAGTTGTTTATTCCTCCATGAAGAGTTCTTGCCAGACTCCTGGTCAAAGGTAACCACGAAGCTCTCTGCGTCGTGAACGCTCTGGGTAAGATGAAGGTGCAGAGCCATTGCTATGGCAGCGAAGTCTCCGCTGTTGCGCTCCATCTCAAGGGCCAGTGCGATGGCCAGGGCCACGCCCTCGTCCTCCGGAGCCTTTGCACCCTTCTTTGCAGGAGCTTTCTTCTCTTTCTTAGGCTGATTGCTCTTGTCTTTGAAGAGGGTAGTGAAGAGGAACCACAGTATGGCCAGTGCAAGGAAGACTACGCTTACGGATACAACCGTGAGGATGAAGCCGTGAGGGTCTTTCTCTGCCATTTCCTGGGCTTTCGTCTTGCTGTTGACGCTGTCGTTCAGAATGCCGGGAGTAGGAACGCAGGGCTCCTGGGCCGTCTCGTGCTTGATCTGCTTGGCGTCTATCGGGAACTTGGCTACGGACATTCCGTCGGGAAGCTCTGCCGGTACTACAAGTGAATCAATAATGGTACGGCCGTCGTTGCTCACCAGGTAGATGGTGCTGCCTTTCTGCACCTTGAAATCTGTGTAGAAAGTGCCCTGGCTGCCTTTTCCGCTGGCATAGAACAGCATCACCTGGCGGGGCAGAAGCTGGGTGCGGCTGTCGCTCTTGGGGATGAGACTCTTGGTAAGATTGCCTTTGTCATCCGTCAGGAAACATCCGCCCACGGTTACCGTGCCCTGCGATGTGTTCAGAATCTCTATCCAGCCACCGCGAGCCCCGTATCCGTCCAGGATACCTGTGCTGTCAGGAACTGCCAGAGCCTCGGAAATAATAAGATCCGAGACATTCTGAGCCCTTGCGGCAAGGCCTGCGGCCAGTAGAGATATGATAATGAATAGACGTTTCATCTGCCGTCGGATTAAAGAGGAAGATTATCGTGCTTCTTGGCGGGAACGTTCTGCCTCTTGCCGGCAAGCTGCTCCAGTGCCCTGATAACGCGGAAGCGGGTGTTGCGGGGCTCGATTACATCGTCGATGTAGCCCTTTTCTGCTGCGCGGTAAGGGTTGTTGAAGAGCTCTTCGTACTCGTCTTTCTTGGCTGCGCGGATAGCTGCCTTTTCTGCGGGATCTTCTGTGCTCTTGAGGTCCTTTGCATAGAGAATGTTAACGGCACCGTCGGCACCCATAACTGCGATCTGTGCAGAAGGCCATGCATAGTTGATGTCTCCGCGGAGCTGCTTGCAGCTCATCACGATGTGTGCGCCACCGTAGCTCTTGCGAAGTGTAACGGTAACCTTGGGTACCGTAGCTTCTCCGTATGCATAAAGCAGTTTTGCACCGTTGGTGATAATTGCGCCATACTCCTGCTGGGTTCCGGGAAGGAAGCCGGGAACATCCACCAGTGTAACAAGAGGAATATTGAATGCGTCGCAGAAACGAACAAAGCGTGAAGCCTTGCGTGAAGCGTTGATATCAAGTACGCCTGCCAGCATCTGGGGCTGGTTTGCAACGATACCTACGCTGCGGCCGTTCATATGGGCGAAGCCCACGATGATGTTCTTTGCGAAGCTCTTGTGAACCTCAAAGAATTTGCCGTTATCGACGATTGCGCCGATTACCTTGTACATATCGTATGCCTTGTTGGGATTATCGGGGATAATCTCGTTCAGGCTGTCCTCTACGCGTGAAATAGGGTCATTGGTAGGAACTACGGGTGCCTCCTCCAGATTGTTCTGGGGAATATAAGAAAGGAGTTCCTTGATTGTTGCAATGGCCTCGTCCTCGTTCTGGGCTGCAAAGTGTGCTACGCCGCTCTTGGTGGCATGTACGCTTGCTCCGCCAAGATTCTCCTGGTCTACATCCTCTCCGGTAACGCTTTTTACGACGGCCGGACCGGTAAGGAACATATAGGAAGTGTCCTTGACCATGAGGGTGAAGTCAGTAAGGGCAGGGGAGTAAACAGCACCACCGGCGCAAGGGCCGAAGATGCCGGAAATCTGGGGCACTACGCCTGAAGCCAGGATGTTGCGCTCGAAGATTTCTCCGAAGCCGGCCAGGGAGTCGATACCTTCCTGGATACGTGCGCCGCCGGAATCATTGATGCCGATGCAGGGTGCGCCGTTGCGGACTGCCATATCCATAACCTTGCAGATCTTCTCTGACATGGTCTTGGAAAGGGAACCGCCGGATACGGTAAAGTCCTGTGCGAAAACATAAACCATTCTTCCGCCGATGGTACCGCAACCTGTTACGACACCGTCACCGTCAAAGTGCTGCTTCTCCATTCCGAAGTTTGTGCAACGATGCTGCACGAACATGTCGAATTCCTCGAAGCTGCCTTCGTCAAGAAGCTTGGCTATCCTTTCGCGGGCCGTGTATTTTCCTTTCTGGTGCTGAGCTTCAATTCTCTTTTCACCACCACCAAGTTTGGCGTTGGCTCTACGCTCTACCAGTTTCTTTATGTTGTCTTGCTGAATTGACATATACGATTTGATTATTCAGGCTTCATGGTTGTGTAGACGTTGGTAACGTCCTCATCGTCCTCAAGAAGGCCGGTGAGTTTCTCCAGGGTAGCGCGCTGCTCAGGAGTAACGTCCTTAAGGTCTACGTTAGGAATACGCTCGAAGCCACCGGAAATGAGCTCGAAGCCGTTTTCCTCTATGTATTTCTGGATTGCACCGTAAGCGGTGTAGTCACCATAAATGTTGATTTCTACAGTTACGTTCTCGTCCTCGTCCTCTACTTCCTGCTTGAATACCTCTTCTGCACCGAAGTCGATGAGCTCGAGCTCAAGTTCGTCGATATCAACAGGCTTCGCGGGATCTTCCTTAAGACGGAATACGCACTTGTGGTCGAACATGAAGGCCACGCTGCCGCTGGTTCCAAGGGAACCGCCGCACTTTGTGAAGTATGACCTTACGTTTGCTACAGTACGGGTGTTGTTGTCGGTAGCAGCCTCTACAAGGTAAGCGATTCCGTGAGGGCCGTAGCCTTCGTATACAATCTCCTTGAAGTCTCCAAGAGTCTTGTCGGTTGCCTTCTTGATGGCACGCTCGATGTTCTCCTTAGGCATCTGCTCTGAACGGGCCTCTGCCAAAAGTGCACGGAGACGGGGGTTGCCGGTTACATCCGGGCCGCCATTCTTGACGGCGATAGTGATTTCTTTACCAAGTTTGGTGAAAACGCGGGCCATGTGACCCCATCTTTTCATCTTTCTTTCCTTGCGGAACTCAAACGCTCTTCCCATATTCCGATATTATTTTGAAGACTCGATTCGGGTGATGTATTTGTCGATAGAAACGCCCTGTACGCTGTTAGGATACTGATCCTTGATCTCTTTGTAAAGAGCGAGTGCTTTCTCTGTCTGGCCAAGCTGCTCTGCTACGGCACCTGCTTTCTGGAGGTACTCTGCTGCGAATACGTTGTCTGCCTGACGAGCTGCTTTCTCATAGAACTCAAGAGCCTTTGCGTAATCTTCAAGACCCTCGTAAGCGGTAGCCTTTGCTGCGGTTGCCCTTGCAGAAAGGATGGTATCGCTGCCGTTGTACTGGTTGAGATACTCAAGAGCCTCGTTCCAGTTGTTGAGCTGAAGCTCGCAAACTCCTGCGTAGAAATAAACAGCCTCACCTGCTGCGGAACCGTACTCAGCTACGATCTGCTCGAAGCCAAGGAAGTTGCCGTCACCCTTGAGGGCAAGCTCATACTCTCCGGCGCGGAACTGCTCCTCTGCCTGGTAGGTCTGGCTCATAGCCTCATTGATCTTGGGCTGGCGTACAAGGTGGTTATATGCCAGAATGCCGATGCCTACTACAAGGATAGCGCAAAGACCGCCCCAAATGAATTTCTTGTTGTCGTTGAAGAACTGTTCTACTTTTGACAATGCTTCTTCTTTCTTCTCCTGCTGGAGTTTTTCCTGAATTTTGATTTCTTTGTTTGCCATAATATTTGTTTGTTTTTTCTATTATTCAACTTGCCTCTTGCGCGTACCGTGCGCGTAAGGGGATGCAAAGGTACAAAAAAATATATAATAGTGCAATTTGATTGCAAGATTAGTTTATATTGAAAAGAATATTTGGTAAATTTGCGAGGATAAAACCGGAGTGTTGTGCAGTATTTAAGCAAAATAATAGTAAGCGATTACAGGAACATTGCTTTGGCAGAGTTGGAATTCTCTCCAAACGTCAACTGTATATCGGGTAACAATGGGGAAGGAAAGACCAATCTTCTGGATGCGATTTACTACCTGTCAATGACAAAAAGTGCCTTGGCTTCGTCGGAAAAGCATAACTTTAGATTCGGTACTGATTCTTTCTCTATTTCAGGTACTTACGTAATGAGTGACGGCATGGTTTCCCGCTTTGCCGTAAAGGTGGATTCCGGTGGAGAAAAGAAGCTCCGCAGGGACGATAAACCCTATGGTCGGATATCGGAACATATCGGCGTTCTTCCTGTTGTCATGGTGTCGCCGGCAGATACCCAATTGGTAAGTGAATCCGGAGAAGAAAGGAGGCGTTTCGCCAATGCCGTACTGTCCCAGGTCGATGCCGCCTACCTTGCGGACATCCAGCAGTACAACCGTCTGCTTAGCCAGCGTAACCGTCTTCTTAAAGAGCAGTCTCCGGACCTTGGTTTGCTTTCCGTCCTGGCAGAGCGTATGTCCTTGTATGGCAATGCGGTATATCAGCGCCGCAAGAAGTTTGCAGCCGCTTTGGAACCTCTGCTTGCCAAGTATTATGAGCTCATCTCCGGGGGTAAGGAAGAGGTCGGAATCACTTATACGTCGGACCTTGACAAAGCTCCTCTTGCAGATATATTGGAGAGCCATCGGGAACGAGACCTTGCGGTAGGATACACAACTGCAGGTGTCCAGAGAGACGATTTCCTGTTTACTCTTGGCGGCTATCCCATCCGCGCCTGCGGCTCACAGGGCCAGCAGAAGTCCTTCCTTGTGGCCCTCAAGTTCGCCCAGTATGAATTGATGCGCCAGGAATACGGCTTCGCCCCGATGCTGCTTCTTGACGATGTCTTTGACAAACTTGATCCGGGGCGTATTTCAAACCTCCTGAGCCTTGTGGCCGGCAATGACTTCGGTCAGATATTTATTACCGACAGCAACAAGGTCAGGATGCAGGCCATTGTGGACAGGATTACAGAGGATAGAACTTATTACGAGGCCGTCGGCGGCCAGTTCCAAAAAGCGGAGGCATAGCTATGGCAGAGAAAGGTCCCGTCAGAATGGAAAGGAAAGAGGCGATCGGAATGGATCAGTTGATTGAGGATTACATCAAGGAGATGCGTCTTGCCTCCGGCATAGGTCGTATCCGCGTTTTCGCAGCCTGGGACCAGGCCAGTGGGGCAGGGGCTTACACCATCGGCAAGTATCTGAAAGACAACGTATTGTATTGCAATATATCATCATCGGCCCTGAGGCAGCAACTGTACTTCCAAAGGGCGGAGATTTTACAGAATATGAATGAGATTTTAAAGGAAGAGGGTATCTCCCTTAAAAACATTGTTCTGAAGTAATGAGAGCCAAGATTGTAATTGATTCGGCGATTCCCTTTATCGAGGGCCTATTTGAACCCTATGCCGATGTGGACTACCTACCCGCAGAGGCAATTGACAAGGCCGCTGTCAAGGATGCCGATGTCCTTATAACCCGTACGCGCACAAAGTGCAACAAGGCGCTTTTGGACGGCAGCAATGTAAAACTGATTGCCTCCGCAACCATCGGTACGGACCATGTGGATTTGTCCTGGTGTGACAAGAAGGGTATAATAGTGCGCAATGCGCCGGGCTGTAATGCCGGCGGTGTAATGGAATACGTGTTCTGCGCCCTTTACGGAGTTGCGTCCAGAAGGCGTATCAACCTGAACGGTAAGGTGTTAGGCGTTGTTGGCGTTGGAAACGTAGGTAAAAGGGTGGTCGGAATGGCCAGGGCCCTTGGCTTCAAGACGTTGCTTTGCGACCCTCCGCGCGCCGCTGAAGAAGGAGGCTTCGAGTTCTCTACGCTGGACGAGCTCCTGGCCCAATCGGACATTATAACAATGCATGTTCCGCTGGACAAGTCAACAGAGAACATGGTCAACAAAAAGTTCTTCAAAAAGGTTAAGAAAGGGGCTATCTTTATCAATGCCTCCAGGGGCGAAATAGTTGATGAAGAGGCACTTATAGAGGCTATCCCGCACCTTGGCCCGGTAATTATCGATACCTGGCGCAATGAGCCTAATATCAATCGGGAACTGCTGGAAAAGGTGGATATCGCCACCCCTCATATTGCCGGTTATTCCTACCAGGGAAAGATGAATGCCACTGCGGCTGTTGTGCGCTCCGTGGCCAGATTCCTAAAGATTTATCCGCTATTTGAGTTCTTCCCCGCAGACGACCGCCCGGAGAGCACCGCTGTAAAATTGGAGCTTGACGGCTTAAGTCAGGGGGAAATAGCCTCTGTTTTGTCATATAATTATCCTATATTTACGGATGATTTCCTGTTCCGATTGGAACCGGAGGCTTTTGAGAAATTCCGGGAGGATTACAATTACCGCCGGGAGATTTATGTAGACTACAGATAATAAACACTTAAAACCGCTATAACATGTTATCACAGAAGGATTTGCAACAGATTGAAAGATTTAAGAAAGGCTTTCCCTGGATGAAAATCGTCAGTGCTGCCACTCCTGAAAGAGGAATCACCGTACTGTCCAAGAAAGAAGAAGATGAAGCCATTGCATATGCCGATTCTGCCAAAGTGGCCGGCAAGTGCAAGTTTGTCCCGGCTTCCGGCGCAGCTTCCCGCATGTTCAAAGACATATTCTCCGGTCTGGAGAAACTGGAAAAAGGGGAGTCCCTGCCTGCCGATGCTCCTGTATACAAGTTAGCTGCCAATATAGAGAAGTTTGCCTTCTACAAAGAGGATGTCTTTGGCAAGCCTGCCGATGGCCCCGAATATGCCCGCAAGGTAGCCGCTGCCCTGCTGCTTGAACCCGGCCTGGGTTATGGCGCAAAGCCTAAGGGAGTGCTGGATTTCCACCGTTATCCCGGTGAGGTTCGCACCTCATTTGCAGAGCATCTTGTAGAGGCTCAGGACTATATGCGCAACGAAGATGACTCCGTAACTCTTTGTGTTACAATTTCTCCGGAGCATAGGCCGCTGTTCGAGGCCGCCTTTGCCAAGGTAAAGGCTGAATACGAGAAGAAGTACGGCGTCCGCTACGACGTAGAGTTTACATATCAGGACAAGGCTACCGATACCATCGCCGTAGATATGGATAACAAGCCGTTCAAGACTGCCGATGGCAATATCCTTTACCGTCCGGCCGGCCATGGCGCGCTTATTTACAACCTTGGAAAGGTTAAGTCTGAGCTTGTTTCCATTAAGAATATCGACAATGTCTCCATGGAGCGTATGCTGCCGCTTACCGCAAGGTACAAGAAAGTGCTTATGGGCAAGTGTCTCCAGCTAAGGGATACTATCTTTGAGATGCTTAGGGAGTTTGATGCAATCAGCAATCCGCTTTCTCCTGCTGCGCACGCCCTTTGCGACAGGGTAGAGGCCTTCCTTGACAGGGAGCTTTGCATACAATTGCCGCTCTGCACAAATCCTGTAGAAAGGTTCAATCTGATCCGCAGCAAACTTGACCGTCCTATCCGCGTTTGCGGCATGGTAAAGAACGAGGGCGAGCCCGGCGGAGGCCCCTTCGTGATTGCTGGCAAGGATGGCTCAACCAATTTGCAAATACTTGAAAGTGTGCAGATTAATAAGCAGGATCCGCAGTACGACTTTATTATGTCCCAGGTTACTCATTTCAATCCTGTAGACCTTGTCTGCTGCCTTAACCGCTATAACGGAGAGAAGTTCGATCTTCTGAAATATGTAGACGAAGATGCCGGATTCATTAGCTCCAAGAGCTTCCAGGGACGCGAACTCAAGGCTCTGGAGTTGCCCGGCTTGTGGAACGGCGCAATGAGCGACTGGAACACCATCTTTGTAGAGGTCCCTCTTGAGACATTCAATCCTGTGAAAGTGGTTCTGGACCTGCTTAGGCCGGCACACCAGTAATTACAGATTATTAGATCTCCATTGTCTAGGCGAGCACCCAGTTGCCCGCCTAAACTGTCTGTAGAAGTTTGAGGTGTCGTCGAAGCCAAGGGATTTGGCTATTGATGCGGAAGAGCGCTTAGGGTCTTTCAGCATCATTTCTCGGGCTTCTGCTATGCGGGCGTCCATGCGCCAGCGGCGGAAGTAGGTATCGTTATGTTTGAAGTAAAGGCGCAGATACCTTTCCGGGATGTTGACTCTGTCTGCAAGTTCCGCAAGGCTGAAGACTTTGTCGCGGTCGCCCCTGGAAGAGAACCAAGTATTCAGGTTATCTCCAATCTCTTCCATGCTGAAGCTGACTCGTCTGGAGCGGGATGGGTCAAAGTCGCGGTTGACATCGGACGGGGTAAAACCAAAGAAAAGTAACATTAATTTGTCCGGGAGGCCAAGATTGAGCAGGGATTTTAAAACCGGAACTTCACAATTAACAGGTACTGTTGCCATAACACACAAATCTTTTACGATACTTACAAATATAGCAAATTTTTAACTAAATTTGCCAAAATTTTGTGATGAAGGATTTATCAGCATATAAAAATGCTTTCAGCGCCCTTGAAACTCCGTTCTATTTTTATGATACTGAGTTACTTTCGCGCACTGTAGAGGAGGTTCGCCGTGCAGCTTCAAAGTACGGTATAGACGTGCATTATGCTGTTAAGGCTAATGTTGAAGAGCGTCTTTTGCATATTATCTCCGCAGCAGGTCTTGGCGCCGATGCCGTCAGTGGAAACGAGGTTTCCAGGGCGGTAGAATGCGGTTTTCCTAAGAATAGGATTGTTTTTGCAGGAGTCGGCAAGACGGATAAGGAGATCCGTAATGCCCTTGGCATAGAGGCCTTTAACGTAGAGTCTTTGCAGGAACTGGAAGTTATCGACGCCATCGCCGCTTCAGAAGGTGTTGTGGCCGATGTTTCCCTGCGTATCAATCCTGGTGTAGACGCCCATACTCATAAGTTCATAACCACCGGTTTGGAGGCCAACAAGTTTGGTCTGGTACCTGAAGAATTCCAGGCTGCGGCCGATTTGTTAAAGAGACTGAAGAGTGTCCGCTTTACCGGTTTGCATTTCCATGTTGGCTCGCAAATAACTGATGTTCAGGATGTTTTCGGCCAGGAGTGCGTTCGCGCAAATGAGATTGCAAACTTCTTTGAGTCCCAGGGCCTGGCTCTGGAGCACATAGACCTTGGCGGCGGACTTGGCGTGGATTATCAGACTCCGGACCGCAATCCCGTGCCTGATTTCGAGCTTTGGTTCAGCACAATTGCCAATAACCTTCCCAAGCGTCCCGGAACACGCATTTTTACTGAGCCCGGCCGCTCCATCGTGGCCCAGTGCGGAAGCCTTGTTACCAAGGTTCTTTACATAAAAGAGCGTCAGACCAAGACTTTTGCCGTCGTCGATGCTGGTATGAACAACCTTGTTCGTCCTGCGCTTTACGGCGCTTACCACAGGATTGACAGCCTTGACGGCAGGGGAGCATCGGCCCGTAAATACGATATCGTCGGCCCTATATGTGAATCCAGCGATGTTTGGGGTACTGACCGTGAGATTCCGGAGTGCAGCCGTGGCACTTTGCTTGCCATCCGCAGCGCAGGCGCTTACGGCAGCGTAATGAGCAGCAGTTATAATTTGAGAGACAAGGCTCCGGCCTATTTTTCCGAAGATTTCAATAAATAAAGACTATGTTTGAGAATCTAAGTGAGAGACTTGAAAGGTCATTCAAGATACTTAAGGGTGAAGGCAAAATCACCGAGATTAATATTTCAGAAACTGTCAAAGACATCAGGCGCGCCCTTTTGGACGCCGATGTCAGCTACCATGTAGCCAAGGATTTCTGCGACCGCGTAAAGGTCAAGGCTATTGGCCAGAACGTTATTACTGCCGTTAAGCCTCAGCAGCTCATGGTCAAGATCGTCCATGATGAACTGGCAGAGTTCATGGGCAGTTCTTCCTATGAAATCAATCTCAAAGGCACACCTGCAGTGGTTCTTGTGGCCGGTCTTAACGGTTCAGGTAAAACTACATTCTCCGGTAAGCTTGCCCTTCATGTTAAGAGCAAGAAGGGAATGAAGGTGCTTCTTGCCGCTTGCGATACCTTCCGTCCCGCTGCTATCGAGCAGTTGAAGGTTCTTGGAGAGCAGGTTGATGTCCCGGTTTACACAGAGGATGGCGTAAAGGATCCTATCCGCATAGCAAAGAATGCTGTGAAGTATGCCAAGGATAACGGCTTCTCAGTTGTTATCGTCGATACCGCCGGCCGCCTTGCAGTGGATGAGGAACTGATGAACGAGATTTCTGCCCTGCATAAGGCTCTGGAGCCGCAGGAGACCTTGTTTGTAGTTGATGCCATGACCGGTCAGGATGCAGTAGAGACTGCCAAGGCCTTCAATGACCGCCTTGATTTTGACGGCGTAGTACTTACCAAGATGGATGGTGACACCCGTGGTGGTGCCGCCCTTTCTATCAAGGCAGTGGTCGGCAAGCCTATTAAGTTCGTGTCTACGGGAGAAAAGATGGAGGCTCTTGACGTCTTCCATCCGGACCGCGTTGCAGACCGTATCCTGGGTATGGGTGATATCGTATCCCTGGTAGAGAAGGCTCAGGAGCAGTTTGACGAGAAACAGGCTCGTGAACTCAAGAAGAAACTTGCCAAGGATAAGTTCACATTCATGGACTTCTACGAGCAGATCCAGCAGGTTAAGAAGATGGGTAACATCAAGGATCTTGCTTCCATGATTCCTGGCGTTGGCAAGGCCTTGAAGGATGTCGATATCGACAATGATTCATTCAAGGGCGTAGAGGCTATCATTATGTCTATGACGCCTTATGAGCGCGAGCATCCGGAGGTTATCAACGGCAGCCGTCGCAAGCGTATCGCCGACGGTTCCGGTACTTCCATTCCTGAGGTAAACCGCCTTCTGAAGCAGTTTGAGGGCACTCGCAAGATGATGAAGACTGCAATGACAGGCAACCTGATGCAGCGCATGAAGGGCTTCCGCAGATAGGCCCTAGGCTAGGTTCGGTTTATGTAAAGACTGTTTATAAAGCTTCTCGCTGGCGAGGAGCTTTTCTTTTTCTGCGTTGGGTAGGGCAAAGTCTGTGAAGCGTTCCCAAAGGTAGTTTACGGTCTGGGCGCTTGGATGGACCATGTCTTCTGCGTAGAAGCGATAGTCGCGAAGCTCGTCCATTACAATCTCGTAGGCCGGGAAGTATTCCGCTTTGCCAGTGTTTTGACGGCAGGCATTGGCAGCGGCAACAATCAGGGACGATTTGCTAAGCTGGTTGGCCGCAGCGCCATCGGCCATATGGCGGATTGGGCTGACGGTGATTATGAATTGTTTGTTATTTTTACCGATGATGTCGGCCAGTACGGACTCTGTTTCCGGGGCTTGAAGCATATAGCGGTTGAACTCTGCGGCCGGCCTCTTAAGGCAGTTGGAAACGACGTTTCCGCCGTGAGCGTAACAAAATGATGTTCCTAGAGTTAGGACAACTTTATTACAGCGTTTGTAGAAGTCGTGCGCAGCGTCAAGAGCGGCATTGGCATTGCTTAAAAATTCGTCTTCCGTAGCCCTCGCAAATGAGGTATGGTGCCAGAAAGAGCAGACTTTGCCGGCCCCGGCGCCCATGGCTACGCAGTCATCGGCGCAGAAGTGCTCTCCGCTTGCAAGACGCTCTAGCGCCTGCTTAATTGACATCGGATTATACAGTGTCCCGAAGGGGTTGACGCAAACATCAAAGCCCGCCTGCTGCATCTTCTGACCGATATTGTCTGCGAAGCAGCTGCCAATCACCAGAATCTTGTCTTCGTATGAAATGCCGATGCTGCTGTGGCCGCAATCGACGGGAGTCTGAAGTTTGAGCATGACTATACACTTTTTGTATCGCAAAGATAGCAATATCGGCCGTTTTTAACTAAATTTGTACGAATATCGCATTAAATATAACGTATGAAATTCAATAAAATATTTGCAATTTGCCTTGCAGCAGGCACTTTGTTCTCCTGCGGCAGAACCCTTAAGGACGGCACCTATACTCTGCAGGTCCTTTCTACCAACGACGTACACGGCACTTGGTTCGACTCTACCTATACTGGTGGCAATGTTAAGAAGTCCCTCCTGGCCATGAATTACTATATTGACAGTGTGCGCACTGCCGATGGTCCCGAAAATGTTCTTTTGCTTGATGCGGGAGACTGTCTTCAGGGAGACAATGCGGCATATTACTTCAATTATGTTGATACTCTGACGCCGCATCTTTTCCCAAGGCTTGTGTCTTATATGAAGTACGATGCCGTTTCCGTTGGCAATCATGACGTTGAAACTGGCCACAAGGTATACGATAGGATTACAAAGGACCTGGAGAATGCTGGAATAGCTTTCCTGGCTGGCAATTATATCAATGATGCTACGGGCAAGGCTTATTTCCCGCTTTATAAGGTGTTTGACAGGGCTGGTCTCAAGGTGGCTGTTATCGGCTACGGAAATGCCAATATCAAGGCTTGGCTTACAGAGGAGCTCTGGGAGGGTATTAGCTTTGACAGGATTCTTGACCGTGTTCAGGCCGATGTAGATGCTGTTAAGGCAAAGGAGGCTCCGGATGTTACTATTATCCTTATGCACTCTGGTGTTGGCCAGGGTGACGGTACTGTGCTCGAGAACGAGTCTTTGGATGTTCTGCAGGCTGTTAAGGGCGTGGATTTCGTTATCTGCGGCCATGATCACAGGCCCAGGCTGGTTAATAAAGACAGCGTCAGCCTGATGAATTCAGGTAGCCATAGCCGCTATGTTGCCCAGGGTACTGTGGATCTTGAGGTTAAGGATGGCAAGGTTGTATCAAAGTCCGTCAGCAGCAAGCTAATCCCTGTAAAGGCAGAGAAGGCCGATGCTGCTATGAGGGCTGCCTTCCAAAAGGATTACGAGGCTGTTAAAGCCTTCACTCTTACTCCTGTGGGAGAGCTTAAGACGGACCTTCGTACACGCGATGCGTACAAGGGAATGAGCCCTTATATCAACCTGATTCACACTGTTAGCCTTGGTTGCGCTCCGGCCGAAATCTCGCTTGCCGCTCCGCTTACATACAATGGCACCGTTAAGGCCGGCACTTTGGTTTACAACGACTTGTTTACTATTTATCCTTTTGAGAATCAGCTGTTTGTGATTACGATGACCGGTCAGGAAATTAAGAATTATCTGGAGTATTCTTACGATCAGTGGATTAATACTGTTTCCGGTCCTGCAGATCACATCCTTAAAATCCAGCATAACGACGATCCCAGAACCCAGCAGAAGGGCTGGTCTTTCATCGGTCGTTCATATAACTTTGATTCAGCTGCCGGCATCAATTATACAGTTGACGTTACCAAGCCTGTAGGGGAGCGCATTAATATCACTACTACTGCCCACGGCGATGTATTTGACATGGAGCGAAAATACAATGTGGCTATGACTTCTTATCGTGCGAGTGGTGGTGGCGGTCTCCTTCTTAATGGCGCTGGAATCGGCCTTGAGCAGCTTCCGGAGCGTACTGTTGCACGTTATCCTGAGATTCGCGAGATCATTTACCAATACCTTCAGGCCAACGGCAGCATCGATCCCGAAGCCATCGGCAATCCCGCCATCCTCGGCCACTGGTCCTTCATCCCCGCCTTCCTCGCCGATATCACCCTGGACCGCGACATGAAGCTCCTTTTCAAATAGCCTTTCCAGTTACTCAGCACGTTTGGCTTTGCGGCCAAAGGCGGAAAGGCCGGAGTTAAGGAAGTCTATGTAACCGTCAATGCTAAGGTTATAGCCGCGAACAGGAACAAGCTGGCTGCCGTCAGAATCAAGAATTACGTAATTCGGCTGAGCATTAACGTTAAAACGCGAACGCACGATATAAGAATTCTTACGCCCCAAATCCTTCAGAACCTTACCAGTATCAGTAGTAAGCCAATCAGCCTCATCCAAAGAAGTCTTATCATCCGTATACAACGCAACAATAACAAACCTCTCCCTAAGCAAGGACAAAACACCAGGATCACTCCACACACGCTGCTCCATCTCACGACAATTCACGCAACCATGCCCAGTAATATCCACAAACACCGGCTTATTCTGCTGTTTTGCGGCTTCCAGGCCCTCATCCAACGTGAAATAACCAGTTAATCCAAGCGGCATCTTAAGATCGTATTTACCGGCCTTTACAGGCGCAGCCTGAACGCTGCCATTACCACCCATAATGAAGTCCTGAGTCTCCATCGGCGGAATAAAACCAGAAATACCCTTGAGCGGAGCGCCCCACATACCCGGAATCATGTAAACCACAAAGGAGAAAGTGACAATAGCCAAGCCAAGGCGGGTTAGGCCGATATGCTCTACCTTATCGTCATACTTGAACCTAATCTTGCCAAGAAGATAGAATCCAAGCAAAGTAAAGATAACAATCCAGATTGCAAGGTAAATCTCCCTGTCAAGCAGATGCCAATGGTAAGTCTGGTCAGCAACGCTAAGGAACTTAAGGCCAAACGCAAGCTCAATAAAACCAAACACAACCTTCACTGAATTCATCCACGGGCCGTTTTTAAGCACCGACGGAAAGATAGCAAAGAAAGTGAAACCAAGAGCGAAAGCGGTAGAGAACGCCAACATTGTGATCATCGGCGTCCAGAACTCACCCTGGGTACTCTTGATGAGTACTGAGCCAACGATAGGTCCCGTGCAAGAGAATGAAACCAAAACAAGGGTAAGAGCCATGAAGAATACACCTGCAAGACCCTTCTTGTCAGACTTGGCGTCGCTCTTGTTAACCAACTTGGAGGGGAGAGTAATCTCGAAAGCCCCAAAGAAGGATGCAGCGAACACAAGGAAAACCAAGAAGAAAATGACGTTGGGCACCCAGTGGGTAGACAGCCAGTTGAAAATATCCGCCGTCACAGCCTCTCCGCCAATTATCCAAGTAAGGCCGATGATGATGCAAATAGGCACCGTATACAGCAAGATGATGAACAAACCGTACATCATAGCCTTGAAGCGGCCGGCAGCAGGGGAGCCTGAGCCCTTAAGGAAGAATGACACGGTCATTGGAATCATCGGGAAGACGCAAGGAGTAAGAATCATTGCAAAACCCCAGAGGATGGCTTCCAAAATAAGGCTCCAAAGGCTTTCTCCGGAGGGGATTTCAGCCTCTTCGGCCGTATTTTCCTCAGGATTGTCTATTGCTGAGTAATGTCCCTCTGTATGTTCGCTAACTACTTGATTATCATCATTAGTAACATTATTGTTAAGCAATGTAACATTTTTGTTACTATCCTCATTTGCTATATTATTGCCGGATTTGGTGAATTCCCAGTCCTCCGGAGAGGCGCACATGTTGCCAGAGCATGCAATCCATGTAACCATACCGTTAATCTTCCACGAATCGCCGGTCACCTTGAACTTCATGCCAAGGTGGAAGACACTATCGTAGACGCTATTGCCATCCTCATTGATAATAGGGGTGGTAATCTCATAAGGAGAACCCATCGGCTCGCAACCTGACAGGCCGGAGAACTCTATGGTAGTGGCGCTGAATTTGTCCGACAAAGAATATGTATGCCAATCCTTGTGGCAAAAACCGGTAATAACAAGCTCAAGTATATCTCCTTTCTGCTCTACCGCACTCTTCCAAGAGACGGTTGCCTCGTTATTTGAAGCAAAAAGCGCAACACTCCACGACAGGAGTGCTGCGCAAATTAATGATATGGTTCGTTTCATATGTTACTATTTTGCATATGCAACAGAACGAGTCTCTCTTATAACGGTAATCTTTACCTGACCGGGATAAGTCATCTCGTTCTGGATCTTCTGTGCAATCTCTGTTGACAGCTCTTCTGCCTGCTGGTCTGAAACTTCCTCTGCTCCTACTACTACGCGAAGCTCACGGCCGGCCTGGATAGCATAGCTCTTGGTAACGCCAGGATAAGAAGATGCAAGATCTTCCATTCCCTTGAGCCTCTTGATGTAAGACTCGATTACTTCACGTCTTGCTCCAGGTCTTGCGCCGGATATAGCATCGCTTGCAAGAACTATCGGGGCGATGATGGAAGTCATCTCCATCTCTTCATGGTGGGCACCGATTGCATTGCAGATTTCAGGACGCTCTTTGTACTGCTCTGCCAGCTTGGCACCAAGCAATGCGTGCGGGAGCTCAGGATCCTCTGTGGATACCTTGCCGATATCGTGGAGCAGACCGGCTCTCTTGGCAGCCTTGACGTTAAGTCCAAGCTCAGATGCCATGATGGCGCAGATATTTGCTACCTCGCGGGAGTGCTGCAAAAGGTTCTGACCGTAAGAAGAACGGTATTTCATTCGGCCGATAAGCTTAACCAGCTCTATATTCATACCGTGGATACCCAGGTCTATGCAGGTACGCTTTCCGGTTTCAAGAATCTCGTCGTCAAGCTGCTTCTGAACCTTGGTAACAACCTCCTCGATTCTTGCGGGATGGATACGGCCGTCGATTACCAACTGGTGAAGGGCAAGGCGGGCAACCTCCCTGCGAACGGGGTCGAAGGCAGAAAGGAGGATGGCATCGGGAGTATCGTCAACAACGATTTCTACACCGGTTGCAGCCTCCAGGGCGCGGATGTTACGGCCCTCACGGCCGATGATGCGGCCCTTGATCTCGTCGCTCTCGATAGGGAAGGTGGTAACGGCGTTCTCGATTGCAGCTTCAGTAGCGGTGCGCTGGATAGTGGTAATTACTATTCTCTTGGCCTCGCGGGAAGCGTTCATACGAGCCTCGTCCATGGTATCGTTGATGTAAGCCTGGGCCTCTGTACGGGCCTCTGCCTTCATGTTTTCTACCAGTTTTTCCTTGGCCTCTGCTGCGGTCATTCCGGCGATATTCTCTATCTGTTTGGTGACTTCTGCCTTAAGAGTGTCGAACTCTTTGCTCTTGCGGTCCAGGCTTTCGCGCTGTCCGGCAAGGGATTTCTTCATATTCTCTGCCTCTGCCAGTTTCTTCTGGAGTTCTCCGTTCTGCTGGTTAAGGGTGGCTTCTTTCTGCTTCAGGCGGCTCTCTGCCTCTCTAAGCTGGGCGTTTTTATCGTTTACGTACTTGTCGTGCTCGCTTCTGAGCTGAAGGAATTTCTCTTTGGCTTGGAGGATTCTCTCTTTCTTGATGCCCTCCGCCTCTATCTTGGCCTGCTCTATGATCTCGTCCTTGCGACCTTTAAGAAGTATTTTACGTACAGTAAGATAAATGCATAACGCAAGAACAGCTCCTGCGGCAGCGCCTATAAGAAGTGCTAGTATAACTGACATATTATAATTTTAGGTTAATTGGTCTTCCTATTAAAGTGTTCAACTTTTGCGGGAAGCCAGGGAATCTATGTGAAATGCCGCCGCAGCCAAGTCAGAAAAATCTCTATTACAAGATTTGGGCTCTGTGCCGGTTCAGTAATCCTGCGCTGCAATTAAGCAGATTGGCAATGCCAATTCAGGCCCGCCATCCCCGACTCAAGTTACCCTGTTCCAAGGAACCTGTTGTTTTCAGCCGGATAAGCGGCGGCTTTATCACATAATATTCTTCAGGTAAGAATCAGTGGCCTCTTTTAAGGATGCGGCCTCTGCGCCTACGGATTCCAGTTTTTTCTGGATGGAAAGAGAATTGATGCTCTCGTTCAGGGCAACGAAGGCAACCAGGTCTGACATAGGCCTGCTTGCGAACTTGCTCGCATACGCATTGATTTTCTTGTTGACGGAGTCTGCAGCCTTACGGATCAGTTCTTCCTGCTCCGGGGTTGCAGCCTTCAGAGTATACTCTTTATCGGCGATCCTAATGGTAATTCGCTGCTCCATCTTTACGTATTATCTTTCAAGCTGTGCAATGCATTTGTCCAGCTGTCTGAGCATCTTTTCTATTTTCTCCTTTGCGGCAGGGTTTCCGCCCTCCGCTGCGCTGAAGGCCTGAGTAAGCTTAAGGTTGTCCACCTGTCTTTCCAGTCCCGCAATTTTAACTTTCAAGGCCGCTATTGTCTGATTGCTCTGCATAAGCTCTGCAGAAAGTTTTTCACTCTCTGCTTTCTGCCCTTCGTAGAGGGCGATAAGCTTCTCTATATTCTGTTTAATATCTTCAAGCATACAGCGATATAAGCCTATTACCTGCAAATATACGGTTTTTATCCACAATATTCAAACACGCGCGTAAATTTTTTGTATATTTGCGATATGAAAGATTACGGATTCTTCAGGGTTGCGGCTGCCGCACCTTCAGTCAAGCCTTCGGATGTAGCATACAATCTGGAGCACATCGCCCTTATGGCAGACAAAGCAGACGCCGACGGCGTTTCATTGCTTGTTTTCCCGGAGCTTTCCATTACCGGATATACCTGTGCCGATTTATTTGGTCAGCAGCTATTGCTCCAGGCCGCAGAAGAGGCTATAGTAGACCTCAAGATGCAGTCCATTGCATGGAAGGTCACCCTTTTGGTGGGTGTTCCGGTATCCTATGCCGGCCGCCTTTACAATTGCGCAGCCGTAATCAGGCACGGCCGCCTTTATGGCCTGGTCCCCAAGACCTATCTTCCAAATTACAACGAGTTTTATGAAGGCCGATGGTTCTCATCCGCCAAAGACTTCATGCCGGAACCGGCCACCATCAAGTATGCAGGGGAGGAAGTACTCCTTTCTCCGCTCCAGATTTTCAAGGTTGGAAAGGCAAAGGTTGCGGTAGAGATCTGTGAGGATTTATGGACCCCTCTTCCGCCTTCTTCATACCATGCCCTTAACGGTGCAGACGTCATTGCAAACCTTTCTGCAAGTAATGAAGTACTGCTTAAACATAACTATCGTAAAGATTTGATAGCCAATCAGTCCGCAAGAACTGTAAGTGCGTATGTTTACGCCTCCTGCGGCTTTGGCGAATCTACCCAGGATCTTGTTTATGCAGCCAGCTCAGTCATCTGCGAGAACGGCGCAGTCCTGGTAGAAAACGAGCGTTTCAAGGTAGAAGGCAGTATGATCGAGGCCGATGTCGACCTTGAAAAACTTGACTCCCTGCGCCGTAAGCAGAGTACCTTCGGAGCCGTATCTCCGGATGGAACTTCCACATCTGAACATCGTCCTTTGTACAACACCATAGAGGTTGGTGAAGCCGCCGATACTGACTTTGAGGCAAGGCTTATGCGCCATGTAGAGCCGCTGCCCTTCGTCCCCGCAGGCAATCCGGAAGAACTGGATTCCAGGGCAAGGGAGATTGTCTCCATCCAGGTCGCAGGCTTGGCCACAAGGCTCAGCCATATCAACTGCAAAACAGCAGTAATCGGTGTTTCCGGTGGTCTGGACAGCACTTTGGCCCTGCTTATCACCGTCATGGCCTTCGACAAGCTTGGACTTGACAGAAGGGGAGTCTACGGCGTAACCATGCCTGGCTTCGGTACTACCGACCGCACCTATAACAATGCCATCGGCCTTATGGAGGCGTTGGGCATAACTGTGCAGGAGATTCCTATCGGCGCCGCTGTAATGCAGCATTTCGCCGACATCGGCCAGGATCCTGAGAATCACGATGTTACATATGAGAATTCACAGGCCCGCGAGCGTACCCAGATACTGATGGACCTTGCCAATAAGCTGAATGGCATAGTTGTCGGTACCGGTGACCTGTCAGAGCTCGCCCTTGGCTGGGCGACATACAACGGAGACCACATGTCAATGTATGCCGTTAATGCAGGTGTCCCCAAGACCCTTGTGCGTTACCTTGTCAAGTGGGCCAGCGAGAATTACTTCGATTCATCGGAGATTCTTGCAGATATAATCGATACTCCTATCAGCCCGGAACTTGTTCCCGCAGGCCAGGACGGAGAGATACTTCAGAAGACAGAAGACCTTGTAGGCCCTTATGAGCTTCATGACTTCTTCCTTTACAATTTCTTCCGCTTTGGTTTTGGCCCGGAGAAGATTTACTTCATGGCTAAAAAAGCACATAAGGACTACTCCGATGAAGTAATCCTTATGTGGTTAAAAGTATTTTTCAGAAGGTTTTTCAACCAGCAGTTCAAGCGTTCCTGCATTCCTGACGGCCCTAAAGTGGGTTCCGTAGTACTGTCTCCAAGAGGGGACTGGAGGATGCCCAGCGACGCTTCTTCCCGCCTTTGGCTTTCACAGCTGGAAGAACTATAAGCTCTCTATCAGTTTTGTGAAAATTACGGACATCTTATCTGCTGCGGCGTTGGCGGCTACAACAACGTCGTCGCCGTCGTTTACGTAGTCTTCTGCGTATACGTCGTGGGCCTCATTGGTAATAACGGACATTCCGAATACAGGCACGCTCATGTGGCGGGCAACGATAACCTCCGGGACTGTTGACATTCCGGTAGCATCGGCGCCGATGACACGGATATACTTATACTCCGCAGGAGTCTCGTAGGTAGGGCCGGTTCCGGCAAAATATACACCCTTGTGGACATGGATGCCCTCTGCCTCTGCAATGGCCTCAGCCTTCTTGATAAGTCCAAGGTCATAGGGACGTGTCATATCGGGGAAACGCGGGCCGAACTCGTCCATATTCTTACCAATCAACGGGTTAGGTATGTGGCCGATGTGGTCTTTGATAATCATCAGGTCTCCAACGTGATAGTCGAAGTTGATGCCGCCGGCTGCATTTGATACAAACAGGTACTTGATGCCAACCACAATCATAACGCGTGTAGGCAGGGTAACCTGATCCATTGAATAGCCCTCGTAGTAGTGGATACGGCCCTGCATTGCCATGACTGTCTTGCCGCCAAGTTCTCCTACTATGAAGTTACCCTTGTGGCCGATGGCCGTAGAAACCGGGAATCCGGGGATATCCTTATACGGAATAACAACGGGGTTAGCGATATTATCTGCCAGTTTTCCAAGGCCGCTGCCAAGGATGATACCAACAGTAGGCTTCAAATTGTTCTCAGCCAGCACGACCTTGATGTAGTCGGCTGCTGCATGAATTCTTTCAACTCTAGGATCCATATAGTTTCAATTTAATTATGCGTGTTTAACAAGTATTTTCCTGGCTTCTGCAATGAGTTCCTTTTCTCCCGGAACGATGCGGTTCTTCATAACGAACTTACCTCCGGAAATTACGGAATCTATGCAGTCGCTGTGGGCGGAGTAAACAAAGTTGGCCAGGAAGGAACCGGGCGACAAGAAGAAGGTGTTGTCCGTATCCACGATAAGGATATCGGCACGTTTGCCAACCTCCAGGACACCTGTATCAAGCCTCAGGGCCTTTGCTCCGTTGATTGTTGCAGCAGCGGCAAGCTCGTCCAGTGGCAAGGATTTGGGATCATTCCTCCAGGCCTTTTGCAGTATGGCCGATGTCTTCATGGCCTCCAGCATATCCAGGTTGTTGGACGACGCGCAACCATCCGTACCGATGCAAACATTTGCTCCGGCATCCCTAAGCTCTTGATATTTAAACTTATAGCCCGATGACAACTTAAGGTTGGAATTGACGTTGTGGACGCAATTTACCTTGTGCTTGCCAAGGAGCTCAATGTCCTTTTCCGAAAGCCAGAGAGTGTGGGCCGCAATAACGTTGGAGTCCAGGACGCCAAGCCTGTCAAGATACTCTACCGGGCTAAGGCCTCCGTGGGCTTCCATGCAGTCCTCAATCTCTTTGCGGGTTTCACTAAGATGTATATGAAGAAGAAGGTTATGCTTGCGGGCGAACTCAGTTGCCCAAAGTATCATGGGCTCGCTTACAGAGTAGATGGCGTGGAATGAAATACATAATTTGGAGTCTCCGTTCCAATCCTTGCAAGCCTGATACATTTGTTCGCATTCATCCTTTTGCAGAGCTGCCTTCTCTTTGTCGTTGTTGTCAAGTACAACGTAAGACGAAACAGGGAATACACCCATTTCTACTGCGGCCTTTCTTGCGTGAGGAATGAACCAGTATTGGTCATTGAAAGTTGTAGTGCCTGTCTTGATCATCTCCAGGGCGGCGATCTTCGTTGCCCAGTAGACGTACTCCGCATCAATGTTGGACTCGATGTCCCAGATGCGGCTTATCCAATCCTGGAAGCATATGTCTTCTCCCAGTCCACGCATCATGGACATGCCTGCGTGGGTGTGCATGTTTACAAAGCCCGGGAATGCTGTTTTACCCGTGCAATCCATTATCTCTGCTCCCGATGCTGCAGTAGCTGCGCCCGCTTTGGAGATGTTGGAAATCAGTCCGTTAGAAACGACTATGTCAGTTTGGGAGCCATTCAGTGTAATGTTTTTTAGCAGAATGGTGCCCATACTAGAATTCTTCTTTGTCTGTGTTTTCTGACGGTTGTTCTGAAAGACAATTAGTGCGGATATAGTCAATTACCTCTTGCAGTCCTTCTGCAAACTTGTCGAAGTCTTCCTTGTAAAGGAAAATCTTGTGTTTGTCGAAGGAAAAGCGGCCGTCGGCTTCTGTGCGGCGTCTGCTCTCTGTTATAGTAAGGAAGTAATCCTTTGCCCCTCTGGTAGATTTTACATCAAAAAAATAAGTGCGTTTACCTGCCCTTACGGGCTTTGAATAAACATCATCGCCCTGTTTTTCGCGGGCGAATCCTCCATCATAATCTTCCCTATACATATCTTTTTCTTTAATTGGAAACCAATATTAGTTTCAAATTTAATGAAAATTATCAAAAATGACACTATCTTTGCAAGAAAAATATAAAAAATTAAGATGTTAGGCAGACGAATACTCAGAATTAAAGCATTCAAAACCATATATGCATACGCCGTAACAGGCAAGATGTCCCAGGATGAAGCCAAGGCCCAGTTCCTTGCATCCTGCGAGGCCGTAAGGGATCTTTATCTCTTCATGCTCTCCATCGTTCCCTGCATCACGGCAGAGGCCCAGGCCCGCATAGACGCTGCCAAAGGCAAGCTCAATCCTACGGAAGAAGACCTCAATCCCAATCAGAAGTTCGCATCCAACGCCCTTGCAACATTGCTGGAGCAGGATCCTGACTTCAACAAGATTCTTGAGCGCAAGAAGCTCTCATGGGCTCCGTACGATATCCTTATCAGGGATGTATACGACTCCATGTGCGGTAAAGACTACTTCCAGAAGTATATGCAGACTCCCGGCACCTCGCTGGAAGAAGACTGCAAGCTCTTTACCAAGGCCTTCGAGCAGGAATTCGTAGATAACGCAGCCCTGGAGGCTATCCTGGAAGACATCAACCTTCTTTGGGTGGATGATCTTGCATACGCCCTCACTTGGTGCTGCCGCAGCCTTGAGGATATAGCCGCCGGCCAGCCCTGGAAACTCCCTGAGCTTTATCAGAGCGATATGGTATTGAAGAAACGTCCCGATGCCAAGGTAGACAGTGACAAGGACTTTGCCGTCAAGCTGGTACGCTGCGCGCTTTCCGGCTACGAAAAGTACTTTGAGAAAGTAGTTACCATGGTTCCGGACTGGGACCGCGACCGTCTCTTCAGCTCTGACATGGCAGTTATCGCCTGCGCAATGGCAGAGATAGAGAACTTCAAGGACATCCCCGCAAAGGTATCGCTCAACGAGTACGTAGAGATTTCAAAATTCTACTGCTCACCTAAGAGCCGCAGCTTTGTGAACGGCGTTCTGGACAGGCTTATTAAGGAAAATAATTTAATTTAACCGGTTAATTATGAATATTTTAACAATTTTGGACGTTGCCGCTTCTACCGTGGCTCAGGCAACTCCTCAGGGTGCAGAAGGTGCACAGCAGGTAGCTCCTGCAGGCGGTGGAATGATGTGGATTATGCTTATCCTCATCTTCGTGGTAATGTGGTTCTTCATGATCCGCCCCCAGCGTAAGCAGCAGAAAGAACTTCAGAAGTTCCGCGAGGGCCTCAAGAAAGGTGACAAGGTCGTTACTGCCGGCGGTATCTACGGTACTGTTGACCAGGTAAACGAGAAGAGCGTTCTCATCAAAGTTGACGGTGAGACCAAGCTCAGAGTCGCCAAGGAGTCTCTTGTAAAGGATTTCTCAGACGTTCAGCAGCAATAAGGAGTCCCTCGGATGAGCTGGGACGCCATCAGAAACAAAGTTAGCGGAAGGGATGTGGTACTTTTTGCCCTGTCTCTTCTGCTTGCATTTGTTATATGGCTGATCCACAACCTTTCTTTCAATTACAAAGAGCAGGTATCGGTTCCTATTCTGGCCCATTGCAGCCTTGACGGGCATGCGTTCAGCAGTTCTACGCCGGCCATGCTTCACGCCCGTTGCAAAGCGTCGGGCTTTTCCCTGATTGGCCTGCTGAAGAGTTCAGGACGCGCTCCAATAGAGGTAAAATTCGCCCCTCAGGACCTTCACCACAAGACAGGAGAGCTTTTTTATATCACAGCCCAGGAACTTGATGCCTATTCGCCCCAGATTTTTGGCGAGGGCACGAAGGTAGAGGCATATATCACCGACACTCTATTCTTCCGCTTCCCTTATCAGGACAGCCGCCGCGTGCCTGTTACCGGCCGATGCAAGCTTTCCTACCGCTCCCAGTACATTGCAAGCGGGGTTTTGGAATTCACCCCAGATTCCGTAACAATCTTCGGATCTCCTTCTGCCCTGGAGGGCATAGAGACCGTATATACCAACAACATAGAAAAGAACGATATCTCCGGTCCTCTTCACGGCAACGTCAGGATTGAACCCATTCCGGGTGTCAGGCTGTCCGATGAGACCGTAGAGTACAACCTGGAAGTATCCAGATACGTAGAGATTGAGTCCGAAGCCTTCGTCTCCGTAGAAAACGTGCCTGCCGGCAGGACGGTTGTAGTTTATCCTTCCGTCGCCAGGGTAGTGGTACGCTGCCGTTTCCCCCTGATTTCCGCCAGGACGGATTCAATGAAGCTGATTATCGATTATGCAGACTTCAAGAAGTCCGTTACCGGCCGATGCCTTCCCAAAGTGGCCAATATGCCTGAAGGCACAATCAGCGTTTCTTTTGAACCGGAAGTGTTCGAGTGTGTAGAGATTGCGCGATGATCAAGGTACTTCTTACCGGTGGTATCGGCAGCGGAAAATCCCGTGTGGCCGGCTATTTCAGGGAATACGGGGCTTTTGTTTATGACAGTGACAGCTCTGCAAGGGCTCTTTATGGCAGCGATGCTGCCCTAAGGGCAAAACTTGCAGAACTTTTTGGCGCTGAAGTCCTTACGCCGGAAGGCGTCAACGCGCCGGTACTTGCCGGAATCATCTTCAATGATGCATCGGCACTGGAGGCCCTTGAGGCCGTGGTGCATCCGGCGGTAAAGGAAGATTTCCTAAGGCAGGCGGAAGCCTCCGGCAGGGAAGTGGCCGTGATGGAATCGGCCATTGCGGGCAGCAAACCCCTGTTCAAGGATTTCTTCGACGTAGTCGTGGTGGTAGAGTCCCCGGACCAGTTGCGACTTGAAAGGGCTATTCTCAGGGGAAGCACAGAGGCCGAGGTCCGCAAAAGGATGGAAGCCCAAAAGACATCGATGCTGATGGAGCCGGATGTGGTCATCGGCAATGACAAGGATTTGAAAACATTGGAAAAACAGGCCAAGAAGGCCTGGAAACACATAAGTAAAGCATTTTAACATGGAACAG
This sequence comes from uncultured Prevotellaceae bacterium, assembly GCA_947166905.1. Classification (GTDB taxonomy): domain Bacteria; phylum Bacteroidota; class Bacteroidia; order Bacteroidales; family UBA932; genus Cryptobacteroides. Next base: position 98,206 of record CAMVFZ010000002.1, read on the forward strand.
AACAAAACAGATCTTGCAAAGATTCTTTCAGTGTCCGGTTACAGCGGACTGTATCTATATCTTACCCAGGCCCGTGGCGGCGCTATCGCAGAGCAGCTCCAGAACAAGGAAAGGACCATTTTCCCGGTTCGCAGCAAAATTACCACACTGGAGGATATCTCAATTTATACAGAGGAAGGCGAGCTCAAGCTCAAAGAGGTATTCCTGAAGCTTAAAGAGGTTCTTGGAGAGAAAGACGCTCCGGATCAGAAGGCTGCCCCCGATGCACTCAAGGAGCTTTTCGCACAGGCAGTTCCGGATTACGATGCCAACCGTTTCTATGTTTCACACATGCGCAAAGTCGTTCTCTGGTACAACATCCTTAAGAACTACGCTTCCCTTGACTTTGTAACCCCTGAGGAAGAAAAGGCCCCCGAGGCATAATGCCGATGGAAAAGAAAACACTTCAGGTTATTACTCTTGGCTGTTCCAAGAACAGCGTGGATACCTCGCACCTGCTGGCGCAGGTGCAGGATCTTTATACCATTCTGCCTGAAGATTACGAGGGTGCCGTAGACTATCTTCTGCTGAATACCTGTGGCTTTATTGGCGATGCCAAGGAAGAATCCATCCAGGCTATCTTCGATGCCGTAGACCGCAAAAATCGCGGCTTGGCCGGCAAGATTCTTGTCTTTGGCTGCCTGTCCCAGCGTTACATCGACCAGATGCCCGGAATGATTCCGGAAGTTGACGGCTGGTACGGTGCAAGGCAGCTGGCTCCGCTTGTAAAGGCCTTGGGCGGCAAGGATTCAGATGAATTCACTTACGGCAGATATCTGCCCCAGAATGCATCCTACGCCTTTATGAAGATATCTGAGGGCTGCGACCGCCGCTGCTCTTACTGTGCCATCCCGCTGATTCGCGGTATGCACAGGTCCGTTCCTATGGAGGACCTTGTACGCGAGGCTGAGGCCCTTGCCGCAAGGGGAGTGAAGGAACTTGTGCTGATTGCCCAGGATACCACTTTCTATGGCCTGGACCTTTACAAAAAGCGCATGCTGGCAGAACTTCTGCGCCGCTTGTCCGCTGTTGACGGCATAGAATGGATAAGGATTCATTATTCCTATCCGGCCGATTTCCCGGAGGATGTACTCCACGAGATGGCAACCAACCCCAAGGTTTGCAAATACATGGATATCCCACTTCAGCATGTTGCAGACAGCGTTTTGTCTGCTATGCGCCGTAACGTGGATTCGGCCTGGACCAAGGCTCTTGTGCAGAAGATGCGCAAGGCTGTACCGGGCATTGTGCTGCGTACGACCATGATGGTGGGCCATCCGGGAGAAACCAGAAAAGACTTCGAATTCCTGCTTGATTTTCTTCGTGAAGCCAAGTTCGAGCGCCTTGGTGCGTTTTCCTATTCAGAGGAGGAAGGCACCTGGGGTGCGGCAAATTTGAAGGATTCAGTCGCAAAAAAAACTAAAGAAAGACGCCTGTCTGCCCTTATGGAAGTGCAGCGTGGTATATCTTTTGCATACAACATGAGCAGAATCGGCACCGTAGAAAAGGTGCTCGCGGATTCGTGCAATGACGGCATACTTGTGTGCCGCAGCCAATACGAGAGCCCTGAAGTAGACGGAGAGATTTTGGTCAAATACGATCCCCGTATGGGTCTTGCACCGGAGCAGATGCCCGGACATTTCTTCTATGCAAAGATTGTATCGGCCGACGATTATGACCTAATAGCAGATTTTGAGTCTATTTAGTATGAAAAAGTTATCCGGAATTCTAGCCATAGGAGCCATTGCATCCATCGTTGCATCATGCTCTGCAAACCTGTACAAGATGGATCTGCAGATGAGGCAGCCGTCAGCATCGGGATATGACCTGAGCGGCAAAGAGATGGGAGTGGTTTATATCGCTTCGGCAAAGGATACTGCCTTTGCAAAGAATATGGCGGAGGGCTTCGCTTCTTCACTTGAGGATGATTACTTCAATGGCCAGGAAATGGTGGATGTTTATACTATGACTGCCAACGAGGCCGTGGATTATGCTTCCAGAGACACTCTCCTTAACATTGTCATGGATACGGAAAAGGATGTTATCTTCCTTTTGGAGTGCAAGAAGGACGAAGATAAAGAAAAGGCCCGTGTAAGACTCTCTGTATATGATTCGATGGGCAAGACGGATACTGTTAGAACCTTCGGCGGTATTGTTCCTACCAGCAACGATAGGGTGGCAGATGCAAAACTTACCGGCCAGAAGGCCTCTTTACAGTTCCTTTCCAACTGGAGACCGGAAAGCTTTTATTTCTATTCATACGATTCAGTGGGTTGGATATCAGCCATCAATTGCGCTTTTAATTTTAAGTGGCATAAGGCTATGAAGTTGTGGCTAGAGATTGCAGAGACGGCCAAGGGATACAAGGCAGCATATTCTGCATTCAACCTGGCTACTGCGGCATATATCCTTGGCGATTACTCTTTGTGCGAGCGTTGGCTTGGCATAGCAGAACAGGCCGGTACAACAGAGTACACATCGGCCTTGAGATCTAAACTATCCAGTAAGATGGGTGCGGATTAATTATCTTATATCCAGATATTTATGAGTCTGTAGACTCAGACGCCAACGGGGGTGGGACATTATATATGTTACCACCTCTTTTGTATTCTGTCCGGAGCATGGCTGCAGGAAGTAATGGTCTGCTGGGAAGTCCAGCCAGCGCTTGGCGTCCTGTCCGGTGTAGACAAGTTTTAGCTCGTCGGCTCTTGTGATTGCAGGGCTTGCGGTTGGCTGCCAGTCTTGCTTGGGGCTGAAGGTTATCCAGTCTATGCCGTCGGGCAAGGGTTTTGTGCCGTTGGTTTCTATGTGAATTGTGTAGCCTTCTTTATGCAGTCTTTGTACAAGAGTTGCATCCAGCTGAAGTGCCGGTTCTCCTCCTGTTATAACTATTCTGCGGCAGTCAGGGGCAGTTTTCTTTAGTTCTGCAATCAGGGTGTCAAGGTCCATTGCAGTTGCGGCGGCAAAGTCTGTGTCGCAGAATGGGCACTTTAGATTGCATCCGCTGAACCTCAGAAACACTACCGGTGTTCCTGTCCAATAACCTTCTCCCTGCAACGAGTAGAATATTTCGTTAATTCTGTACATAATAATCTGAAAAACTGATATTTACTTCCAAAACCTTCCGCTTCGCTTCATCCCTCCCAAACAAGTTTGGGCCCCTCCCATTCACGTGGTCATGGGCGACCACGGGTTTTGGAACCAAATATCTGTTTTTCTACTGTTAGTCTTTCTCGTAAATAGCCTTATTATTCTCGGATTCCCAAATCTCTACCTTATAGCAATTTTCAACGTTGTCGCAGATCCATTTGGCGATGTTTTCGGCGGTGGGGTTGAAAGGGAGAATCTCGTTAAGGTTTTTGTGATCAAGAGTGCCGGAGATTTTCTTCTTGATTAGGGTGAAGTCCGTGACCATGCCGTCCTGGTTCAGGGTCTCTGACTTGCAGTGGACATAAACTATCCAGTTGTGTCCGTGCATGGCCTCACACTTGCTCTCATAGCTAAGAGTAAGGCTGTGTGAAGAAGAAATCTCTAAACGTTTACTTACGTAATACATATCTAATATTCAATTATTTACACTTCGTATACAGTAGGATCAAAGCCGTCCAGCGCCTCTTTGCGCTCGCGGCAGGTAGCGCAGTCCCCGCAGTGATGCTCGCGGCCTTCGTAGCAAGAGTAAGTATGCTCGAAGGGAACCCCAAAAGCCTTGCCTTCAAGGGCGATTTCCCGCTTGCTCATATTGCAGAAAGGGGAGAGCAGTTTGATATTCTCGTAGGTACCGGCGCCGATGGCTTTTTCCATAGCGTCTATGAAGCCAGGACGACAGTCCGGGTAGATGGCGTGGTCGCCGGCGTGGTTGGCGATGAGTACGGTATCCAGGCCATGGCTTTCTGCCAGACCTGCGGCAATAGCCAGCATAATACCGTTACGGAAGGGGACCACCGTGCTCTTCATATTCTCTGCATCGTAGTCCTGGTGGGGGATATCGGCCCCGCCCTTCAATATGCTGCTCTGGAAATACTGGCCAATGAATTCTATCGGAATAATCAAATGCTTGATACCCAATTTATTGCAGTTATACTGCGCGCATGCCGTCTGGGCCTCGTCCTGCCTTGCGCCGTAAGTAAACGTTACGGCCAAGGAAATCTCTGACTTGTATTTGTATAGGAGGCAGGTGCTGTCCATGCCACCTGAATATATCAACAAACCTTTCATTTTTATGATGTTACAACGTACAAAAGTACAAATAATTATTCAAATAAAAAGGGTGACTCCGAGGAGCCACCCCTACGGGAAGCGAAGCCGTAAGCCGGTTTCTGTTTTTAAATCTGTCATTTATCTTCGCAACCTACCCCCCGGCATCGGGCGGGCCGCCCTCTTCTGCCGGTATATTTGGTCTTGCAGGCCCTGATTCCGTACCCCGATGGCATCGCTGACACCGGTCGTGGGCTCTTACCCCGCGTTTTCACCCTTGCCTTGCGGCGGTTGTTTTCTGTTACGGAATGTATAAGATTTCTCCCATCTGCGCTTTCCGCAGCAGGGCGCCCTATCCTGTCCGGACTTTCCTCACCCCCGAAGGAGCGCGACAGATCGCCTCGCATTCGCGGCTGCAAAAGTAGGAATAATTTTTGATAGTTTTAAAAGTAGTTTCTAAATTTGCACCTCGCTTTACGGCTTATGACCATGCGTACACTAAGAATTAAAATACTTGTTTTGCTTATTCCGGCGCTGTTCGCGCTGGCTTCTTGTGCCGATGCTGCCGTTAAGCGTTACAAAGTTGTAGTGGTTAAGGAGTATCCCCACGACGAGACCTCATACACCCAGGGCCTTTTCTTCGATGGTGGCCGTCTGTATGAGAGCACAGGCCAGAAGGGAGAATCCAAGTTCAGGGAAGTGGACCTTGTTTCAGGCAAGCCAGTGCGCAACCTGAACTTTGCCAACAAGTACTTTGCAGAGGGCTCCGTAATGTTTGGCGGAGAGCTTTTCATACTTACCTGGACCAACAAGGTTGCCTTTGTCTATGACGCTGCAACTCTTAAGTTCAAGCAGACTTTCCGTTATCCCCGTGAGGGTTGGGGTTTAACCACCGATGGCAAGCAGCTTATTGCCAGCGACGGCTCCAACAAGCTTTATTTCATGGACAACAAATACCGTGTACAGCGCACTGTGAGCGTGAAACTGGAGGGTAAGGGCGTCAGGTATTTGAATGAGCTTGAGTATATAGATGGTAAGATTTGGGCCAACGTATACACTACCGATACTATAGTTATCATCAATCCGGATGACGGCAAGGTAGAGGCAACGATAGACTGCCGCGGCTTGTATCCGCAGTCACTTGTAGATGATAATACTGATGTACTTAACGGCATCGCCTACAATCCGGCAACTAAGAAGATTTATCTTACCGGAAAGAACTGGAAGCGGTTGTATGAGATTAAATTGGAAGAGATAAAGAATTAATTTTTATTGTTTTACATAACAAGCGGGGGTACCGGAGAATTACCGGTTGAGAGACACCCAAGGAACCTGATGCGGTTAATACCGCCGGAGGGAAGCTTGAAGTCCAGGCATCGTATGATGCGCCCCTTGCATAAATTAACTTAATTATGCGAGGTTTTTTATTTTTATCAGTTGCAATTCTAAGCATGGGCGTCTCTTTGAATGCCCAGGAGCCGGAGAAGACAGAAAGACTTGACAGCGCAGTTGTATCTGCTTCAAGAGCCGGCAAATTAACACCTGTTACTTACACTATGGTAGGGAAGGAAGAGCTGCGCACCTCCAACCCAATCAATTCATTGCCGATGGTTCTGGGCCTGCAGCCATCCCTTGTGGTGACAACCGAGGGCGGTACCGGAATCGGCTATTCCAAGATGACAATCCGCGGTTCCAAGGGAACCCAAATCAATGTTACCCTGAATGGTATTACACTTAATGATGGAGAGTCCCAGGAAGTGTTCTGGGTGAATATTCCTGCCCTTGGCAGCCTGCTCTCCGGCGTCCAGGTACAGAGAGGCCTTGGAACAACCTCCAACGGCGCAGGTGCCTTTGGCGCCAGCATCAACATGAATACGGCCTTCGTAGGACCCGATCCTTCCTTTGAGGCAGACTTCGGAGTTGGTTCTTATGATACCAGGACGGCGCTATTGTCCGCATCCACCGGCCTTCTTCCTTCCGGCCTTTATATGAATGTGATTTGGACTAACAATACCACTGAAGGATATGTTAATAATGGCTGGGGAAATGCAAATTCACTGCTTGCTGTAGTTGGCTGGCTGAAGGGTGATAACTCACTCAGGTTCACCTACTTGCGTGGCCGCCAGCGGACAGGAATCACCTGGACTGGTATTCCCCTTGCCGATATGCAAAGGGACAGGCGCTTCAACCCCGAAGGCATTATGTACTATGATGCCGACGGCAAGCCGGTTTACTATCGCAATCATACCGACAATTACCTGCAGCAGCATTTCCAGTTCAACTGGACGCATAGTTTCTCCGATAAGCTTACCTGGATTAACACCGTCAACTATACCGATGGCTTCGGTTTTAACGAGCGGTTCAAGAAGAGCAAGAAACTATCGGCCTTCGGTTTTCCTAAAACCTTTGCTTATGGCAATGTGAATTATAAGACAAAGGGTAATGTTATTTATCGCAAGACCATGGCTAATGGTAACTGGGTGTTTAATTCAGAGCTTAAATATAAGGGCGACAGGCTTTTGGTCGTAGGGGGCGTGAATGCATCCAGATATGCCTGCAACCATTATGGTGAACTTTTGTGGCATGAGGCTCTTGGAGAGGGCTTCGAGTACAAGCCGCTTAACCTGAACAGTAAGGACAATAACTGGTACTTCAACAGAGGTGTAAAGAAGGAGTTCAATGCCTTTGCAAGGGCGGAATACATGATTGCAGGATGGCTCAATGCTTATGCAGACTTCCAGTTCCGCCGCGTGCGTCTGGATATGTCCGGGATTGACGACGAGGATGACCTCCCGATGGGTTTTGGCCGTACCTGGAAGTTCTATAACCCCAGAGCAGGTTTGACGGCTGATACCAGGATTGGAAAGTTTTATGCTTCAGTTGCTTATGGCAATCGTGAGCCTTCCCGTAGCGATATCAAGGAGGTTATAGAAAGCAACAACCTGGAGGGTACTGATCGCAAGATCAAGCCAGAGAGAATGACCGATATAGAGATTGGTTACAACTATAACGGCAAGACCTTTAGCGCAGGCGTAAACCTTTATATGATGGAATATAAGGATATGCTTCTTGAAACGGGAGAGCTTACTGCATCGGGCTATGCAATTAAGGATAATGTAGACAAGGGTTATCGCAGGGGTGTTGAACTTACTGCATCATGGACTCCTTTCAGCAGCCTGACTCTGTCCGGCAATGCTACCTTCAGCACAAATAAGATTAAGGATTACACCAGTTACTATACCGTATATGATAATATGGATGACTGGCATTTTGTAAGGCAGGAGAAAGTTTACAGAGAGAAGGTTACAATGCTTATGTCTCCGTCTGTAGTTGCCGCCGGTCGTGCAGATTGGAAGTTTCTTAAGAATACTACTCTTGGCCTGGTTGCCAAATATGTTGGCAAGCAGTATTGGGACAATACCCAGTGTGAAGACAGGGCTATTCCCGCATACTGTGTCGCCGATGCCTCCCTTTTACATGAGATTGCCGTCGGCCCGGGAACCCTTGGAATCGGACTATATGTTAAAAACCTGTTTAACAGGAAATACTATGCCGATGCTTGGGTATACCGCGCCTACTTCGAGGATGGCGGATGGTATCAGGAGGAAGGCCTCTTCCCCCAGGCCACCAGAAACTGCATGATCAAATTATCGTACAGATTCTAGCTAGTCCGGGATTTATTTCTTTAGCAGATTCGGGCGGAGGCGTTTGGTTCTTTCAAGAGCCTGTTCATCCTGCCATTTTTGGATGAGCTTGGGATTGCCGCTAAGCAGGACATCCGGGACCTTCCAGCCGTTATAGTCGGCAGGACGGGTGTAAACGGGAGGGGAGAGCAGGCCATCCTGGAAACTGTCGCTGAGGGCCGATGTCTCATCGGTCAGCGCACCGGGAATAAGACGGACTATGGAATCGGCAAGCAAGGCGGCGGGGATTTCTCCGCCGCTTACTACGTAGTCTCCTACGGAAATCTCTCGGGTGATAAGATGCTCGCGGATGCGGTGATCGATGCCCTTGTAGTGGCCGCACAGTATGATGATGTTCTCTTTCAGGGAAAGCTCGTTGGCTATGCCCTGGTCAAGGATTTCACCGTCCGGCGACATATAGATAACCTCGTCGTAATTGCGCTCTGACTTAAGCTGGGCAATCATCTTGTCCACGGGTTCTACCATCATTACCATTCCGGCATCTCCACCGTAGCTGTAATCGTCTACATTCTGGCGGGGACCAAGGCCGTACTGGCGCAGGTTGTGTATGTAAATCTCTACCAAACCCTTCTTTCTGGCGCGGCCCACAATGGAGTGGCTGAGAGGGCTGTCAAGCAGCTCAGGAACGACTGTAAGTATATCTATTCGCATTGGTATAAATAATTCTGAAAGCAACGGCAAAAATAAATAAATATTGTTATATTTGCAATCTTGAAGCTTTGTACATTAACTTAACAAAACTATAGAAACTATGAGCGAAGAACTGAACCCCAAAGCAGTAGAGCCTGCCGAGGATGTACTTGTTGACTATGCGGACAAATCATTGGGAGAACTCTCCCAGATGTTCGAAGGCCTGATGCAGGATGAAGAAAGAATGAAGAGGGCAAAAGAGGCAGAGAATATCAAGACCGCATTCTATAAGAAACTATCAAAAGAAAAAGCAGAAATCAAACCGGCCGATACTGCAGAAGAAGCAGAATCTGCCAACAATATATTTGAATCCGTAGAGAATGGATTCAAGGCACTCTATTCACACTTCAAGAAAGAGCGCGCAGAATACAATCGCAAGCTTGAAGAAGAGCGTGCCGCCAACCTGGTTGCAAAACAGGCTGTTGTAGAGGAACTCAAGGCCCTTGTAGACAAGCAGGAAGATGTTTCCGCAACCTTCCCGGAGTTCAGGGAACTCCAGACAAAATGGAGAGAAATCGGCCCCGTGCCCGCATCGGCATTCAGGGACCTGAACGATACCTACCAGTTCTATGTAGAGAAGTTCTACGACAAGGTGCAGATCAACCGCGATATGCGTGACCTTGACTTCCGTAAGAACCTTGAGGCCAAGCAGGGCTTCTGCGAAGAGGCAGAAAAACTGGCAGAGGATGAGAATGTGATTGACGCATTCAAAGAGCTCCAGAAACTCCACGAGCAGTGGAAGGAATTCGGCCCTGTCGCCAAGGAGTACAGGGAGCAGATCTGGGAGCGCTTCAAGGCTGCTACCGCCAAGATAAATAAGAACTATCAGGCTTACTTCGAGGGCCAGAAAGAAAAGCACGAAGAGAATCTTCAGGCCAAGACAGCCCTCTGTGAGAAAGTAGAGGCCATCGTTGCCAAGGAAGAGATCGGCTCATCTGAGTGGAGTGCTCTTACCAAGGAGATAGAGGACATCCAGAAAGAGTGGAAGACCATCGGCTATGCCTCCAAGAAAGAGAACCAGAAGATCTACGCCCGTTTCCGTGCTGCAAATGATAAGTTCTTCGAGCGCAAGCGTATATTCTACGCAGAGTATAAGGACGGCATGTCTGCCAACGCAGATCGCAAGCTGGCTATCGTAGAGAAGGCAGAGGCCCTCAAGGATAGCACAGAGTGGAAGAAGACCACTGACGCCCTTATCCAGCTCCAGAAAGAGTGGAAAGAGATTGGTGCAGTTCCCCGCAAGAAGGCAGAAGCTCTTTGGAAGAGGTTCCGCGCAGCTTGCGACGAGTTCTTCGCCCGCAAGGAAGAAAATGCAAAGAGCGAGTCCGGTTTCCGTGAGAATCTTCGTGCCAAGAAGACCCTTGTAGAAGAGATTAAGGCTCTTGAGCCTTCAGAGGATAAATCCCTTATGAAAGACCTTCTCCAGTCCTTCCAGGAGAAGTGGAATGCCATCGGCTTTGTGCCTTTCCGTGAGAAAGACGCTATCAACAAGGCTTACAGGGATGCAATCGCAGAGAAGTTCGGAGAATTCCTGGGCGGCGGCCGCGGCAATCGTCCCGCCGGCGGAAAGGGTGCTCCCAAGGGCCAGAGGGCTCCTCTGTCAGAGAAGGACAAGCTCATCCAGCAGTATAACCGCCTGCAGCAGGAAGTTGATACCTGTGAGAATAATATCGGCTTCTTTGCTGCTTCCAAGAATGCAGAGGCTTTGATCAGCCAGATGCAGGAGAAGATTGACGGCTACCGTGCAGAGCTCAAGGAACTTGAGGTTAAGATCATCAAGATGGAAGAGGAAAACAAAGAGACGGAGGAATAGTTCCGGAGCATTATACTAAACAGATAAAAAATGAAGAAAAATACAGTTGTAGGCTGGGTACTCATTGCCGTAATTATGATCGGCTTCATGTTTTTCCAGTCAAAGCAGATGGAGAAGCAGCGTGTTGCACAGGTTAAGGAGCAGCACAGGAGAGATTCTATAGAACTTGTACAGCGTGAGGCCCAGAGGATCCAGGATTCCATTGCCCAGGCAAAGAAGGATTCACTTATTGCCGCAGGCGTAATCACACCGGAAGAGGAAGTAACTCCGGAGCAGATTGCAGAGGCCGCTCCCGCATTCCAGGACAGCCTTCTTGTAAAGGCCTCCGAGGCAGCGGAAGCACAGTTGATTACCCTTGAGAACGAAAAGCTTGAGGTTACCCTTACTACAAAGGGTGCGCAGCCCTATGCAGCGCGCGTCAAGGATTACACCAATTATGACAAGAGTGACCTTTATCTCTTCAACTGCGGTGCTAATCCTAATGCAAGTACTTATAACGTAGCTATTTACGTAAACGAGCTTGTAAATACCAAGGACTTCAACTTCCAGGTTGCAGAGCAGACCGACTCATCGGTTGTAATGCGTCTTCCCTTTGCTAACGGCGGCTACATAGAGCAGTCATACAGCATTGGCAAGGATTCATACCTGGTAGACAATACCCTTAAGTTCGTAGGCCTTGACATCCCCAAGAATGTATTCTCTTACGATGTTGACTGGAATGTCATCGTACCCAGGATGGAGAAAGGCTACCGCAACGAGATGCAGTACTCCCTTGCCGCTTACCGTCTTGACGGTGACGACGATCCCGAGGAGTTTGCAAAGGGCCATAACGGCAACGTAAGCGTCAATTCCAAGATTTCCTGGCTGGCATATCACCAGCAGTTCTTCTCTGCAATACTCAGGGCTAAGGACAACTTCGATGCCCTTCAGTCTGCAGTAGCTTATGTTCCCGAGGATGAGCCCGGCCACAACCTTATGGCTTGCGGCGCCCGCTTCAAAAAGGAACTTGACCTTACCGCAGAGGGCGACAGGGTTTATGAGCATGAGTTCTACTTTGGCCCCAACAGTTTCAATGGTCTAAGGGCGCTTGGTCAGAAATATGAGAAAACAATTCCGCTGGGTGGTAGCATCATCGGCCTTTTCACAAGGTACGTCATCATCCCGGTATTCGACTTCCTCAATGGCTTCAACCTTAACTTCGGTATCATCATATTGTTGATGACTATCTTCATCAAGATTGTGGTGTTCCCGTTGTCATACAAGTCCTTCTCTTCATCGGCCAAGATGCAGATCCTGAAACCGGAGGTAGAAAAGATCAATGCAAAATATCCCAAGCCGGAGGATGCGATGAAGAAGCAACAGGCCACGATGGCCCTGTACAAGCGAGCCGGAGCAAGCATGATGGGTGGTTGCCTCCCGATGCTTCTTCAGTTCCCTATACTGTGGGCTATGTTCCGTTTCTTCCCGGCTTCCATCGAGCTTAGACAGCAGCCCTTCCTTTGGGCAGAGGACCTTAGCGCCTATGATTCAGTGATTAACTTCGGTACCGGAATTCCGCTTATCGGAGATCACCTATCACTGTTCGCACTGCTTATGGCTGTGTCTATGTTCTTCTACACCAAGATTACCCAGTCTTCAATGGCCGGCAACGACGCCAATGGCAAGATGATGCGTTTCATGACGGTTTACTTCATGCCTATCATGATGTTCGTCATTTGTAACAACCTTTCATCTGGTCTTAGCTACTACTACTTGCTGTCCAATATCATTACTATGATTACTACCTGGTACATCCGCAAGTTCGTGGTTAAGCCGGAGGACGTTTATGCACGCCTCAGGGCTACCGAGGGCAAGCCTATGCCCAAGAGCAAGTGGCAGCAGAGACTGGAGCAGGCCCAGAAGATGCAACAGCAGCGTATGCAGCAGAATGGTAGAAGATAATATAAAAACTATATTGGGGAAACTGCCATCAGGAGTGTGCCTGGTGGCAGTTTCCAAGTTTCATCCGGCAGAGGCTATAATGGAAGCTTATGCTGCCGGGCAGCGGTTCTTTGGAGAGAATCGGCCCCAGGAGCTGATGGCAAAGGCAAAGGTCTTGCCGGGGGATATAAAATGGCATTTCATCGGACATCTTCAGACAAACAAGCTTAAGATGGTGCTGCCTTATGCCGCAATGGTAGAGTCTGTAGATTCCGTGCATTTGCTGGAGGCTATAGACAAGTGGGGAGTGGAAAACGGCCGTGTAATCGATGTATTGTTGGAGCTGCATATCGCGGCAGAAGAAACCAAGCAGGGCTTTAGCCAGGAAGAGATACTTCCGCTTTTGTCCCGCCAGTGGATGGGAGTGAGGCTGCGTGGTCTTATGGGAATGGCCACAAATACGGATGACGAATCACAGATTCGCGCCGATTTTAAAAAGATTAGCGATTTTAAACAATTGATAAACAGGGATTTCCCTGACCTTGAAGGCTTCGATCAGTTAAGTATCGGCATGTCCGGTGACTGGCCGATTGCCTTGGAATACGGGGCTACGATAGTTCGTGTGGGTACGGCTATCTTCGGGGAAAGAGTCTATTGATAAGAGCTTATGGCAGAACTTGAACCAATGATTAAGGATCTTGCGCTGATACTGATATTCGCCGGCGTAATGACTCTTATTTTCAAGAAACTGGGGCAGCCCCTGGTGCTTGGCTACATTGTGGCCGGCTTCCTTGCTGGGCCGCACTTTGGTCTTCTGCCGTCTGTAGTAGATACGGTTAACGTTCACTTGTGGTCAGACATCGGCGTTATCTTCCTTCTGTTTGCCCTGGGCCTTGAATTCAGTTTCAAGAAGATTCTGAAGGTAGGCGGGACGGCGGTCGTGGCGGCGCTGGTGATCATTGTGGGAATGATGTTCCTGGGCTTTACCGTAGGCTCTGTCTTCGGTTGGCAGAGGATGGATGCACTCTTCCTTGGTGGAATGATTGCAATGTCCTCTACAACAATTATTTACAAGGCTTTCGACGATCTTGGACTTCGCAAGAAACAGTTTACCGGTCTGGTGCTGAGTATACTTATCCTTGAGGATATTCTGGCTGTAGTGCTCATGGTTATGCTGTCTACAATCGCAGTTAGCAACAGTCTGAATGGGTACGAGCTGGTTCGCAGTATATCCAAGCTTGTATTCTTCCTGGTGCTGTGGTTTGTAGTGGGCTTGTACCTGATACCGATTCTGCTTAAGAAGGCCCGCAAGATGCTGTCAGGAGAAACCCTTCTGGTCGTTGCCCTGGGACTTTGCTTCGGTATGGTGGTATTTGCCGCATCAATGGGCTTCTCCGCTGCGTTCGGTGCCTTTATTATGGGCTCCATCCTTGCAGAGACCCTTGAGGCGGAGCGCATTGACAAGCTTGTAAGCCCTGTCAAGGACTTGTTTGGCGCCATCTTCTTCGTATCTGTTGGTATGATGGTAGATCCCGCCATGATTCTTCAGTATGCGCTGCCTATCATCCTCATAACGATTACGGTTATCGTCGGTCAGGCGACCTTTGCCACCATCGGCGTTCTTATATCCGGCCAGTCATTTAAAACCGCCATTGAATGCGGATTCAGCCTTACACAGATAGGTGAGTTCGCCTTTATTATCGCAGCTCTTGGCCAGACGCTAAAGGTGACCAGTGAGTTCCTGTATCCTATTGTTGTGGCGGTGTCTGTGATAACCATCTTCCTGACTCCGTATATGATACGTTTGTCGGAGCCGGCATACGGTTTCCTTAGCAAGCATCTGCCTAAGAAGCTTCTTAGCCTTGCAGAGCGTTTTGCGGCCAGGGGAGCGACGACTGCCACCCAGGATACCAGTACTTGGAAGCGATATTTGCGTTCTACCATCGTTACGGTTATTATCAACGGTATCGTTGCCTTTGCTATTACCACCTTGGCTTTCCTGTGGTTTGTGCCGCTTATGGATTCCATCCTTCCCGGGACTGTGGGCAAGGCATTATCGGCCGTTGTAATACTCCTGGCACTTGGACCTTTCATCTATACCATCAGCCTTAGGCATACCTTCTCTGATTACTTCAAGACTTTGTGGTCAGAGAACCGCAATTATGTTCCGCCGCTTGTGGCTATTGTGCTGGGGCGTTTCATGATTGCGATGTTGTTTGTATTCTATGTGCTGTACAAGTTGTTCCAGCTTAGGGGTATTCCTATCTTTGTGCTGGCGTTTGCGGCCGTAATGTTTATCCTTAGCAGCCGTCTTATAAGGAGGCAGTCGCTTAAGATAGAGAGTAATTTCAAGGATAATCTTCGTGCGCGTGACGTTCAGGCAGAGTACCTTGGACAGAAGAAGCCGGAATATGCTTCCCGCTTGATTTCCAAGGATTTGCACTTTGCTGATTTCACTGTTCCAGGGGATTCCGCCTGGGCCGGACTGTCATTGGCAGAGCTCAATCTGGGCAGGCGTTTCAGCATTCATGTGGCTTCTATTTTGCGTGGCAATGTGCGTATTAATATTCCGGAGGCTGATGAACGTATTTTCCCTCAGGATGTACTGCAGGTTATCGGTACTGATAAGGATATGGAGACTTTTGCGGCAGAGCTTAAGTCCAGCGGTCAAGTGCCCGACGAGGATATTGCTGCGCGCAGCGAGATGGTGCTTCGTCAGGTTATCGTACGCGAGGGTTCTCCGTTCTATGGCAAGACTATCCGCGAGTGTGGTATCAGGGCCGACTATCACTGCCTTATCGCCGGCGTAGAAACCCATGATGGCAAGCTTTATCAGCCTGCCGTAGATATTCCTTTTGCCGATGGTGACGTTGTCTGGGTTGTAGGCCAGAAAGACGACGTTATCGTCCTTCTTAACGCTTAATAGACAATTCTTTAATTATTGCTGAAGCTACGGCAGAAGAAGCGCCGCCGCCTCCAAGAAGGCTGCGGATTTCTGAGTATCCGGCCTTCATTGCTTCTATATAGTCGGTATCCGATGTCAGCCGGATGACTTCTGCGGTAAGATTATCGGCGGTGAAGAACCACTGAAGCAATTCCTTGAACACCCGCCGTCCTGCAATCAGGTTACCCAGGCTTACGAATTCAATTTTAATTATTTTTTTTGCGATTGCTGCATTGATGGCCGATGTCGCATATACCACAACCTGTGGCGTGCCGATGATGGCTGTTTCCAGCGAGGCGGTGCCTGAGTTTACAACGGCGGCTTGGGCGTGGCGCACTATGTTCTGGGTATGCCCGAAGACAACCTGTAGCTTGCTGTCGGGGCCTGTCCAGGGGGCATAATCTTCCATTGTGCGGGACGGGGCGCCGGCAATTATGAAACGGTAATCTTCGTAGCCTGGCGTAGCTGTGAGGCGGTCTGCGAAATCTTTGAAAACAGGCATCATGGACCGCACTTCACCGCGCCTGGAACCAGCCAGCATAGCAATGTAAGGCTTGCCGCCAGCCTCCTGCGGGGCTGCTTCTCCTGCACCACGGTCTACAGCGTCTACCAGAGGATTGCCGCAGTATACGTAGGGGACATGTTTGCGGTCAAAGTACTCTCTCTCAAAGGGGAATACTATGAAGAGTTTGTCTACGAATTGTTTGATCTTGCGGATTCGGCCTTCGCGGGATGCCCAGACCTTGGGAGCGATGTACCAGAATACCTTAAAACCGTTATTGTGAGCGAACTCCGCAATCTTCAGGTTAAAGCCGGGGTAGTCTATTAGGATAACTGCATCCGGCTTCCAGTCCATAATATCCTGCTTGCAAAGCTTAAGGTTTGCGGATATTGTGCGGACCTTCAGGAGTACCTCCTTGAAACCCATTATAGCGGTTTCGTTGTAATCCTTTACCATAGCAGTTTTGCCGGGACGATTCTCCTGATAAACGGAGTTCATCATGTCTCCGCCCCAAAAGCGGACATCGGCCTCCGGGTCCTTTTCAAAAAGGCCCTTCATAAGGTTCGATCCATGCAAATCTCCAGATGCTTCTCCTGCTATGATGTAGTATCTCATTAAAAGTCTTTGTTCAGTTCTTTGTCTTCTTTCATTGCGGCTGTTTCTGCCGGGTCTGAAGTAACTATGTTATGGGCGGTTACGGCTATGTAGCCATCCTTGACCAGGAGGTGATCGGCGCCGGGCGTGTTGTTGGGGGAGTCCTCGTATGAGCCGATCATCATGAAATACTGCTCTCCTTCTTCTTCGGGAGGCAGGGTGATACCGAACATTTCTGCCGTGTACCCGCGTTTGCGGTAAAGGTCAGGGTTCCAGTCGGTGAATTCCTTTACCCATCGGCCTACGCCCATGTGTCCGGTGCGGATGCCCTTGACTGTGGGTGTAACGGGGAAGTTTACGTTGTAATATATGCCGTAGGGGGCCTTTTTGGAGCGCTCCATCAGGTCTTCGAAGATGGCGGGGAAGTATTTGACGACGTTGGTGAAATCGGCATCAGGATGAATGCTGTCAATTGATACGCCGATGGAGGGGAGGCCGTTAAGGGCTGCTTCTGCGGCGGCGCCAAGGGTACCGGAGTAGCAGGCGGCCGTTGTTGTGTTGGCGCCGTGGTTAATACCGCTGATTACTACGTCCGGAAGCGGATCCATGAAGTTGACGCCGAACTTTACGCAGCTTGCCGGAGTGGAGTCAAGATAGGACCAGTGGCACCCGTGGATTTCTCCCAGGTCTTTGTAAGCCAGCTTCTTAATGCCGATGCTGACAGCCATTCCCATTCCTGACTGATGATATTTTGGAGCGATGACGGTAACATTCCCGAAGCGGGACATTATTTCTGCCAAGACGTTTATGCCTTTGGCGTTATAGCCGTCGTCGTTGGTTACCAATATGTTCAATTTTTTGTTAATCATTGGTATTTAAACGATTAAACTTTTTAATTGTTTGCAAAGGTAAGATATTTTAAATAATTTTGCAGACCGATTTAAAGAAATTGTAGTTAAAGTTAAACTTAATAATTCAAAACAAATGGTAAAACTTGGTATTAACGGATTTGGCCGTATCGGTCGTATGGTCTTCCGCGCTGCTGTTGAAAACTTCGCATCTGACATCCAGGTTGTTGGTATCAACGACCTTCTTGATGCTGATTATCTTGCTTACATGCTCAAATATGACTCAGTTCATGGCGAGTTCAAGCACGACATCAAAGTTGACGGCAATTACCTTATCGTAGACGGCAACAAGATTCAGGTTTTTGCAGAGAAGGATCCTGCAAACATCACTTGGGGTGCCCTTGGTGTAGACGTAGTAGTTGAGTCTACTGGTTTCTTCCTCACCGCAGAGCTCGCAGAGGCTCATATCAAGGCTGGTGCCAAGAAGGTTATCATGTCTGCTCCTTCTAAGGATTCTACTCCTATGTTCGTTTACGGTGTTAACCACAAGACCTACGCTGGCCAGACCATTATCTCCAACGCATCTTGCACCACCAACTGCCTTGCTCCTATTACCAAGGTTCTCAACGACAAGTTCGGTGTTGTTCGTGGTCTCATGACTACCGTTCACGCTGCAACCGCTACCCAGAAGACTGTTGACGGTCCTTCAAAGAAGGATTGGCGCGGTGGTCGTGGTATTCTTGAGAATATCATCCCTTCTTCTACCGGTGCTGCTAAGGCTGTAGGTAAGGTTCTTCCTGAGCTCAACGGTAAACTTACCGGTATGAGCCTCCGTGTTCCTACATCTGACGTTTCCTTCGTAGACCTTACCGTAGAGCTTGCAAAGGCTGCTTCTTACGAGGAGATCTGCGCTGCAATGAAAGAGGCTTCTGAGGGCGAGCTCAAGGGTGTTCTTGGTTACACCAACGAGGCTGTCGTTTCTACAGACTTCCGCAACGATGCACGTACCTCTATCTTCGACGAGAAAGCAGGTATCCAGCTTGATCCTACCTTCGTAAAGGTTTGCGCTTGGTACGACAACGAGTGGGGTTACAGCAACAAGGTTCTTGAAATGGCTAAGGTTATCACCAAGTAATTTCTACAGAACGTTACCACTTTTAGGGCTGCCGTTTGGCAGCCTTTTTTGTTTTTATTTGTATCTTTACGGAAATTCTTCGCATTATGGGAAAGGTTACGGTTAAGTTTGTACAGCAGAATTACATTAAACGGGAAGTGATGATTCCAATGCGTGATGGTGTCCGGCTGTATACGGCTGTTTATGAGCCTGTGGGAGCGGGGGAGAGGCCGGTGATTATGATTCGTACTCCTTTCCCGCTGAATCCTTACGGAAAGACTTTCTGCCGTGACTTGCGTACTTATATGAGCGTTTTTACGGAGAATAGATACATCATTGTTTTCCAGAACGTGCGCGGCCGCTTTATGAGCGAGGGCGAGTTTGTGGACGTGAGGCCGTTTGAGGGGCCGGTAAACGAGGCTACTGATACTTACGATACTGCGGAGTGGCTCATAAGCAATCTTAATACTAACAGTTCCATCGGTGTTAAGGGTATGTCTTATCCTGGCTTCTATGCTACGATGGCTGCTTTAAGCGGCCATCCTGCCGTAAAGGCCGTTTCTCCGCAGGCTCCGGTTACGGATTGGTTCATGGGCGATGATGCCCATATCAGCGGCATTCCTCAGCTTCCGCTTTATCCTTTTGGCATTTCGTTTTTTAAGCCCAGGAAAAAGCAGAGTATAGTATGGCCCAAACCGGTTGTACCTTATCCTGAAGGTGATTTATACGATGCATTCCTGGAGAAGGGCACCAGTCTTTTTGAGGCGTTAAGGGACAAGTTGCCTTTCATAGACCAGATGCTGCAGCATCCCAACTACGATGAGTTCTGGCAGAAGCGCAATGCTGCTGCCAACCTTACCAAGGAAAACGCTCCCGGCGGCAAGTTCCCGCCTTGTCTTGTGGTGGCTGGTTTCTATGACGCTGAAGACTGTTACGGTCCCTTTGAAGTATATCGTACCCTTAAAGAGCAAGTTCCTGATACAGATGTGTTTCTGTGTGCCGGTCCTTGGTATCACGGGGCCTGGAAGCATTCCAAGTATAGTTTTATTGGCGATGTATACTTTACGGAATGGTCTGCAGAGCATTTCAGGGAGAGCATTGAGTATCCTTTCTTTGCTTATTATCTAGAGGGAAAGGGGAGTCTGCCTTCCTCCGTTAGCATTTTGCCTTCTGGTGAAACTATGCCAAAGGGCGGACGACACATAGTTAATTCAAGACCGGATTGGGAGTATATGGCCAGTTGGCCTCCTGTAAACAAGGAGCCGCGTCTATTCTTGTCCAATGGTTACAAGCTTTCAGCAAAAGTACCTGGGACTGCCCAGGAATGGTCTTTTGTGTCTGATCCTGCGCATCCTGTGCCTTATACTGGCGGGGTTTTGGAGAGCTTCTCTCGTGAGGCGTTTGTTGCGGATCAGCGCTTTGCTTCCCGCCGTTCTGATGTGCTTACTTTCAAGGGACCGGTAATCAAGGAGGCTATTAAGGTGGAGGGCGTTGTTAACGTTGTATTGTGGCTTTCTGTTGACCGGCCTGATGCCGATATTGTCGTGAAGTTGATTGATCGCCGTCCGGATGGATATCAGCTTCCTGTGCGATTCCAGGCTATGCCGCTTCGTTTCCGTGAGTCTTTTTCTGCTCCGCAACCTGCAGAGCCGGGTAAACTATACAGGCTTGAGATCAAGATGAATGACATCGCCCACATTTTTATGCCGGGGCATAGGATTATGCTTCAGATTCAGGGTTCCATGTTCCCCCTTCTTGCCCTTCCACAAGAAAAAAAGCCAGTGAAAATATCACTGGCCTCTATAAATTCTGCGGAATGCTTTGTTTCTATTCCGGTTTGTAGGAGTCTTTGAGGGCAACCGTCTTGTTGAAGATAGGGTGCTCAGGAGTGCTGTCCTTGTCGCGGAAGTAATAGCCCGTACGCTCGAACTGAACGGCAATTCCAGACTTGTCTTCAAGCAGAGCGGGCTCTGCCCAGCCCTTACCCATGACTAAGGAATCAGGATTCAAGAAATCCTTGTAATCCTTGTCCTCAGGAACCTGGGACATATCGGCCAGGGTAAAGAGACGGTCGTAATTACGAAGCTCAAGCTCCTTGGCAAACTCAGTAGAAACCCAGTGGATGGTTCCCTTGACTGAACGCCACTCCTCTGAGCCACCAGGACGAGTAGTAGGATCGTAGGTGCACTTGAGTTCAACTACGTTACCATCGGCATCCTTGACAACCTCGTTGCACTTAATGATATAGGTGTACTTGAGACGAACCTCGCCATCAGGTTTAAGACGGAAGAACTTCTTGGGAGCATCCTCCATAAAGTCGGCCTTGTCGATGAGAAGCTCACCAGTGAAAGGAACCTTGCGCTTTGCACCGTCAGGATCAGCCGGATTAAGAGGGCAATCAAACCACTCAACCTGACCTGCCGGCCAGTTGGTGAGGGTAACCTTCAGAGGATCCTGAACAACCATATAACGGTTACTGCGGGCGTTAAGGTCCTGACGAACGCACCACTCAAGAAGCTGGATATCCATAAGCTGATCACGCTTGGAAACACCAATCTTGTCGCAGAACATCTTAAGAGCCTCGGCCGTATAACCACGTCTGCGAACACCGCAAAGCGTAGGCATACGAGGATCGTCCCAACCGGAAACAATCTCTTTCTGAACCAGCTCAAGAAGCTTGCGCTTGCTCATAAGGGTGTAGGTAAGGTTCAGACGGGCGAACTCGTACTGATGGCTGGGATAGATGCCAAGAGTCTGGATGAACCAATCGTACAGAGGACGGTGAACATCGAACTCAAGAGTACAGATACTGTGGGTAATATGCTCTATGGAGTCGCACTGGCCATGGGTGTAGTCGTACATCGGATAGATGCACCATTTGTCACCAGTACGGTGGTGTGAAGCATGCTTGATACGGTAAAGAAGAGGATCGCGGAACATCATGTTAGGATGAGCCATATCGATCTTGGCGCGGAGCACCTTTTCACCATCGGCATACTTGCCGTCACGCATCTCGCGGAAGAGTTTGAGGTTCTCTTCAACACTGCGGTTACGGTAAGGGGAGTCCGTTCCAGGAGTATCGACGGTACCACGTCCGGCGCGAATCTCTTCCTGAGTCTGGTCGTCAACATAAGCCAGGCCACGTTTGATGAGGTCTTCCGCCCACTGGTAAAGCTGGTCGAAGTAATCGGATGCATAAAGCTCCTTATCCCACTGGAAACCAAGCCACTTGATATCCTCCTTAATTGAATCTACGTACTCTACATCCTCTTTTACAGGGTTGGTGTCGTCGTAGCGGAGGTTGGTCTTTCCACCGTACTTCTGGGCAAGGCCGAAGTTAAGGCAGATACTCTTTGCGTGGCCAAGGTGAAGGTAACCGTTAGGCTCCGGAGGGAAGCGGGTCATGATGCTTTCCACTTTGCCTTCTGCAAGGTCCTTCTCAATTATTTCCTCCAGGAAATTGAGCTTCTTGGGCTCTGTTGCGTTGTTGACGTTCTCTTCCATATTTTTGAATAGGTATAATTCTTTGTTTAATCTGCCAAATATAGCAATAATTTACCATATAGTTGCCGATATTGCTGATATTATTCAATTATATCGTTTAAGGAGTAAAAAATCGGTAATGCCTTTTGCGTTTTCGTGATAAGTTCGTATATTTGCCTGCTACTAAGACCATAGAATATGAACCTTTTAGAAGAAAGATTAGCGAAATATACTCTTCCCCAGCAAATGATTGAGAGGGGTATATATCCGTATTTCAGGGAAATAGAGAGCAAGCAGGGCACAGAAGTAGAAATGGAAGGCCACAAAGTTCTCATGTTTGGATCCAACGCTTACACTGGTCTTACAGGTGATGAGCGTGTAATCGAGGCCGGTATCAAGGCTATGCGCCAGTATGGCTCCGGTTGCGCAGGTTCCCGTTTCCTGAACGGTACACTTGACATCCACGTCAAGTTGGAGAAAGAGCTTGCAGCCTTCGTAGGCAAGGATGAGGCACTTTGCTTCGCTACCGGTTTTACGGTCAATTCAGGTGTGATTCCCCAGCTCCTTACCAAGGACGATTATATTATTTGCGATGACAGAGACCACGCATCCATAGTTGACGGACGCAGGCTTTCATTTGCCAAGGCTCTCCATTACAAGCACAATGATATGGTAGACCTGGAGCGTACGCTCAGCAAACTTCCGGATGATGCCGTTAAATTCATCGTTGTAGACGGTGTCTTCTCTATGGAAGGAGACCTTGCAAAGCTCCCGGAAATCGTTGCCTTCAAGAAGAAGTACAAGAATATCGTAATAATGGTAGACGAGGCCCACGGACTTGGCGTATTCGGCAAGCAGGGCCGCGGTGTCTGCAACCACTTCGGTCTTACAGACGATGTTGACCTTATCATGGGTACCTTCAGTAAGTCACTCGCTTCAATCGGTGGTTTCATTGCAGCCAACAAGGTGATTATCAATTACCTGCGTCACACTGCCAGAACTTACATCTTCAGCGCTTCCTGCACCCCTGCAGCTACTGCAGCAGCTCTTGAAGCCCTTCATATCATCCAGAATGAACCGGAGCGCATCGAGGCTCTTTGGAAAGTTACCAATTACGCCCTCGCACGTTTCCGTGAGGCCGGCTTCGAGATCGGAGACACTGAAAGTCCTATTATCCCGCTGTACGTAAGGGATCTTGAGAAGACCTTCATCGTTACAGCAGAGGCGTTCAAGAACGGTGTATTCATCAACTCGGTGATTCCTCCGGCATGCGCCCCTCAGGATACTCTTGTCAGGTTCGCCCTCATGGCTACTCATACCAATGAGCAGGTAGACAGGGCTGTCGCCATTCTTACCAAGATCTTCAAAGAGCAGGGTATCATTAAATAATTGTATGCGTACAGTTATTTCAATGACCGGCTACGGCAAGGCGGAGGTTGTATTGGCCTCCGGCTGCAAGATGACGGTCGAAATCAGAACATTGAACGGCAAAACTGCCGATATCAGCATAAAATCGCAGGCCCTTCCAAAAGAGAAGGAGCTTGCGATTCGCTCTCTTATAGCACAACGCCTGCAAAGGGGTACAATCGATGTCTACATCACCCTGGAGCAGCAGTCAGACGCTGTCGCCCATCCTCTGAATACAGAGCAGATGAGCTCTTATCTTGGCCAGCTGAGGGACTTCGCCGCCAAGGAAGGCATCGGCCTGCAGCAGTATGAAAGCCTTGTGCTTCCCACTTTGCTTCGCCTCCCGGATGTCCTTGATTCACGTAAGGCAGACATTATCCGTGAAGAGGATTATCCTTTGATCGACGAAGTTTTTGAAAATGCCATTTCCGCCGTAGAAGCCTACAGAGAGATGGAAGGCCGTGTGCTTGATGCCGATATCCGCAGCAGGATAGCCAATATCCTGGCCTTGTATGACGAGGTCGAAGGCTACGAGCAGGAGCGCATAGACGCCGTCCGTGCTAAGTTGATGCACAATCTGGAGGAACTTCAGCAGAAGGTAGACCCCCAGCGTTTTGAACAGGAGATGATATTCTATCTGGAGAAGCTGGATATCAACGAGGAAAAAGTACGCCTGCGTCAGCATTGCAAGTACTTCCTTGAGACTATGGACGGGGAACTCTATCCCGGCAAGAAACTTGGATTCATCATCCAGGAGATCGGCAGGGAAATCAATACAACCGGCTCTAAAGCCAACCACTCCGGTATACAGAAGTGCGTGGTGAAGATGAAGGATGAACTGGAGAAAATGCGTGAACAAAGCATGAATGTTCTCTAAATATGGCAAGTATTAAGAAAATATTGGGCAGATTCAAGCTTACGATGCGTGGCAAGATTACAATGAGTCTTACCGCCATCGCCGTAATCCTGCTGCTTTCTACGATTATTTCCATCTTCGAGTACAGGAGCATGAGCAATTATGTCTCTGACCTTATTGCAGACAACATAGAAAGTATCAATGCTGCCCAGAAGCTGTCCAACGTAACGGACGCTTATAACCTTAATATTCTTGCCATTATCGGAGACGAGGACAACAACACCCTGCCTGACTTCAACAGGGCGGAGTTCCTGGCCCATTGCGACAGTCTCCGTACGTCCCTCAGCTCCATCAATATGCAGAACCTGGCAGACTCCGTAGAGTACTCGTGGAGCGCCTATATGCTAACTTCGCTTGAGCTTCCTAATGTGCTGGAGGCCGATTTTATTGACTCCAGGTCCTGGTACTTCGAGCGCCTTCAGCCCATGTACAACCGCCTGCACGGCGATATCGATGTACTTAACACCGCAATTTACACAGAGCTCCAGAATAATTCAGCCACCTTCGAGAGAGGCTTCTACCGTAGTATCATTCCGGGTGCCGTTGCAGTTGCCGTAGGCCTGCTTCTGGTGCTGATGCTTCTCTTCTACCTGTCCGTATACTATGTAGGCCCTATATACAAGATGCTGTCGGCCTTGCGCAATTACAGGACGCTGGGTAAGTCATACTCTACGGAATTCGAGGGCGACGACCAGCTTAAAGACCTGAGCGACAATATTTCAGAGATTACTCAGGAGAACCTCCAGCTCCGCCGCAGGATCAAGGTTTTGAGGGGCGACAAGTCTTAGTTTCAGATGAACATAAAGGTCATATCGCGTAATGTAGGCTATGCACTACTTGTAAGTGCATTGTTTATGTTTTTGTCGGTACTGGTTTCTGTAAAGAACGGTAACGACAGCGCTTTGGCCGCCCTTCTGATAAGCTTTATAATCACCTTTGTAACAGGTGCTTTCCCTTTCATATTCGTAAGGAAAAACGAGGTTATTACGCTAAAGGACGGATATATGATTATCTTCCTGTCCTGGGTTCTGTCCTTTATCTTCGGTATGCTGCCATACCTTCTGTGGGGTGGTCCGTTTACCGTCATAAACGCCTGGTTTGAAAGTGTTTCCGGTTTTACGACTACCGGATCCAGCATATTGGAAAACATAGAAGCCCTGCCGGACAGTTTGTTGTTCTGGAGGTCTTCAACACACTTTATCGGCGGTTTGGGAGTTGTTGTCTTCCTGCTGCTGATTATTCCGTCATCCAGCCCTGTCAAGCTTAGGCTGGCCAATATGGAGCTGTCTTCTCTTTCAAAAGACGGTTACATGGCCAGGGCTAACAAGACCGTGCGCATCTTTACTTATGTTTATCTTGGTCTGGCCTTCTCTGCCTTCCTGGCTTACTGGATTGCAGGCATGAGCGTCTTCGACGCCATCAACCACGCCTTCAGCGTGTGCGCGACAGGTGGCTTCAGCACCAGGAACCTTTCTATTGCAGCCTTTGGCTCGCCGGCGATAAACATCATCACCATATTCTTCATGATTGTCGGTTCCATCCACTTTGGCATCATCTTTATGGTTTTTGCCACCAGGAGCCTCAAACCATTGAAGAACAAGGTGCTGAAATACTATGTGGGCAGTATACTTGTAGTGTCCATTATTGTTGCTCTGTCTCTTAAGATAGAGGGTATTGAAGCAACCTGGGGCAGTGCCATCATGAATGGTGTCTTCCAGGTATCGGCATATACATCAACTACTGGTTTTGCAATAACCGACAACAGTGCATGGCCACTTCTGCCTTGTATCCTGCTTATGTTGGTGGGTATCCAGTGCGGTATGGCCGGTTCTACTACCGGTGGTGTTAAGAGTGACCGCATGATGTATTTCTTCAAGGCTATGATACGTCAGATCAAACGAAGTATCAACCCTTCTTCTGTGACTAAAATCAAGGTGGGAAGCAAGTTCTTCAGCGACGAAGAAGTTTTCCCCCATATTCTGTATATTACTGTATTTCTGGTACTTATTGTGGTATCGATGGTGCTTTGCCTTATGTTCGGTACCAATAACCAGAACGCTTTGTCCGGTACAATCGCCTCACTGGCGAACGTAGGCCCGGCGCTTGGGGAAATTGGATCGGCCGGTAACTACAACTGTGAGCCGTCGATGGTCAAGTTTATCTATACCCTGGATATGCTTCTTGGCCGATTGGAGATTTACCCGGTGATTGCGGCTATCTCTATAATGCTTCACAGGAGTAGAAAACATGGGCAGGGCGGAACAGTTGTATAATGGTTTCATAGCTTATCTTGGTCTTGATCCAACCCCTTGTCAGGAGCGCTGCCTTGGGCAGATTGCAGACTTTGTGACGGGAGGGGACAGCGATATCATGGTGCTGTCCGGTTTTGCCGGTACTGGAAAAACTACGCTTCTGGCCTCTGTGGTAAAGACGTTGGAGTCTTTCCATACAAGGTATGTGCTGCTGGCTCCTACGGGCCGTGCCGCCAAGGTCTTGGCCAACTATTCCGGCCGTCAGGCTTATACCATCCACAAACATATCTATAGACAGAAATCGGTTGCCGATGATGGCGTGGGGCAGTTTTCGCTGTCGCATAACAAGGCTGTGCGTACCCTGTTCGTGGTTGACGAGGCTTCGCTGATCGGCGGGGCGCAGGAGGGTGGCGGCAATGTCTTCGGGACAGGGGATTTGCTGTCGGATTTGATTGGTTTTGTGCGTAGCGGGGCCGATTGCAAATTGCTTCTTGTGGGCGACCGTGCTCAGCTTCCGCCGGTTGGAATGGAGAATAGTCCTGCGCTGGACGAGTCCGTGATGGATGAGTTCGGTGGCGTGGAGTATGCTTTTATGACTACTGTTGTGCGTCAGAAGGCGGAGTCTGGCATTTTGGAGAATGCAACCCGTTTGCGGGAGCTTCTTTTTGAAGAGGGGATAGCCCAGGCTTCTATGGATGAATTGCGTTTGCGTGCGGATGGTTTCCCGGATATTGAGCGTGTGAGCGGTGGGGAGTTGCTGGAGGTGTTGTCAGATGCTTATGGCCGTTATGGGGAGGGAGAGACTATGGTTCTGTGCCGTTCCAATAAGATGGCGAACCGGTATAATGCGGGTATCCGTGCTAAGATCCAGTATAAGGAGGAGGATTTGGTGAAGGGGGATAAGCTGATGGTGGTGAAGAACTGTTATCAGGTTCCTGAGGATATGGAGCAGGTTGATTTTATTGCGAATGGGGATGTGGCGGATTTGCTAAAAATCGGCAAGTATGAAGAGCGTTATGGGCTTCATTTTGCTACGGCCAGGTTGTCGTTCCCGGATTATGATGATGAGGAGATGTCTGTGAAGGTGTGTTTGGATGCTTTGTCGTCTGAGGCGCCGGCGCTTACGTATGAGCAGCAGAATGCTTTGTATCAGGGGGTTAATGCGGATTATGAGCATATTAAGTCCAAGAAGAAGCGTTATGATGCTGTGAAGGAGGATCCGTATTTCAATGCTTTGCAGATTAAGTATGCTTATGCGCTTACGTGTCATAAGGCGCAGGGTGGACAGTGGAAATGTGTGTTTATTGATAATCCGTTCTGGCAGGAGCCGTTGGATCGCGAACAGCTTAGGTGGCTTTATACAGCACTGACAAGAGCTACAGAGAAAGTATATCTTGTTAACTTTAACGATAAGTGTTTTAAATAAAGATAGTTATGAAGAAGTTTGCTTTATCTTTTGCGTTGATTGTGGTGGCTTGTGGCGTTATGATGGGGCAGTCGGATAAGTATCCGATGGCGTATAAGTGGCTGAATGAGAGAGAGGCGGTGTTTACGCTTAGGGGTGGTTATAATGGGAATGATGATTATAGCGTGGATGCTGTCAAGCTTACGGTGAAGGAGGGGGTTAAGTGCCCGGCTAAGTATATTGGCTTGCCGTTTGAGCCGGCTGGGTCTGTTAATCCTACGTTCTCTCCGGATTCCACTAAAATTGCTTTTACCAGGGATAATAACCTGTGGATTGCAGATGTGGAGACCCGGGAGGAGACACAGCTTACTTATGATGGTAATCCGTTGATTCTGAACGGTTATGCTTCATGGGTTTACTATGAGGAGATTCTTGGAAGGCCTACCCGTTACAAGGCTTTCTGGTGGAGCCCTGACAGCAAAAAGATTGGCTTCTACCGTTTTGACAACACAGAGGTGCCGATGTTTCCGATTTTCTCTCCTTTCGGACAGGATGGCAAGCTTAGCCGAACCCGTTACCCGAAGGCAGGGGAGGCCAATCCAAAGGTTCGCATCGGCATTGTAGACCTTGCTTCTGCAGAGACTGTATGGGCCGATTTTGACGAGAATGACGACCAGTATTTTGGTACTCCGTTCTGGGGTGCGGACAGCAAGTCCTTCTTTATTTCACGTGAGCCCAGGATTCAGAATACTCTTGATCTTTACAGCGTTTCTGTAGAGGATGGCTCCAAAACACACATTTACCACGAGGAGTACAAAACGTGGCTGGACTGGATCGAGGGCATGATTTTTACGGAGAAGGGCCTTTATATGGCACGTTCTTTTGAGACTGGCTGGCAGCAGATTTACTTCCTTTCTTACGATGGTAAAACCCTCAAGAGGCTGACTAATGGCTCCAACTGGAGGATTGAGCTTCTGAAGGTTGACGAGAAGAAGGGTGACGTTTACTTTACCGCCCGTCGCGAATCGGCAGTCCGCACAGGCTTCTACAAGGTTGATAAGAAGGGAAATATTCATAATCTGACCGATGCAGACTATGATGTTACCCAGGTTTCCATCGCCCCGGATTCAAAGCATTTTGTGGCAACTTTAAGCAATTTCAGAACTCCTAATCAGGTATGGATCTTCGATACCGACAAGGTGGCATCGGCCAAGGATAAGTTTGCCGCAAAGGGCTCTTATAAAGTGGCGGACCTGACTGGTATACTTGGTGACAGCATAGAGAAGTTTGCCCTTCCTGAGCTTGTATATCTGACTACTCATGATGGCTTCTCGCTGCCCGGAATGGTTATTTATCCCAAGGATTTTGATCCGTCCAAGAAGTATCCCGTGCATGTAGACATTTATGGTGGCCCGGATACTCCGCGTGTCCGCGATGCTTGGTGTGTCTTTGGAGAGAAGAGTGCTAATCAGTGGTGGGGCCAGAATGGTATCATCGAGTTTACTCTTGATTGCCGCGCTGCCGGACATAACGGCCGTGCTGGCCTGGATTGCATTTACAGGCAGCTTGACGTAGTAGAGGTCCAGGATTTCTGCGAGTGGGCTGAGTGGATTAAGAGCTTGCCTTATGTGAATGGCGACAAGATTGGCGTAGAGGGCTTCTCTTTTGGTGGAACTATGACTGCGCTTCTTGTTATGAATCATTCAGATCTCTTCCACTACGGTATTGCTGGTGGTGGCGTTTACGACTGGGCTCTTTACGATACTCATTATACAGAGCGTTTCATGGAGACTCCCAAGACCAATCCCGATGGTTACGCCAAGACGCGTGTTATAGACCAGGTTAAGAATTATCCTGCAAAGTATCCCGATACCGATGAGGCCGCAGCATCCGTTGCACCTGTTATGCTTATGCTTACCCACGGTACCGGCGACGATAACGTTCACTTCCAGAATACGCTTCAGCTGATTAACGAGCTTCAGCGTGCCGGCAAGGCCTTCGAGTTCATGATTTACCCCGATGGTATGCACGGCTATCGCGGCTACCAGGGCGCCCACGATACCGCCGCCCATAGAGCATTCTGGCTTAAGTATCTGAAGAACTAATTCTCGTCATGCCCGACCTGATCGGGCATCTAATAGGGAAAATGGTTTCTCGATTTGAGGAACCATTTTCTTTTTATGATTCAAATCTTGTTTTTATTATAAAACGATTTTAAATATTGATATAATAACTATATTTGTGGAGAAATCTACAATTAATAAACAATTTTATTTCGTTTTATGAGTAAATGTTTTAATTACCACTATCCTCCCTATAACAAAAAGTTTCATATGAACTGGGGCTTTGATGGGGAGTCTGATGGATATTATTTAAACACAGATTCATTTACGATTAATAACATTTCGTATAGTTTCTCTACTGATCAGTATATTACACATAATATAAAGGCACATGAATAGATTATCATTATATTTCATTGCTGTAACTTTTGCAGTGTTTTTCTCCTGCGGCAAAGAGAATAATGTGGTAGCCCCGGAAGAGGATATAGAAGATCTGGGAGACAAGTTTGTACTTGTCCATTGTGTGATTCATGCACAGTATCCTGATTGGCCGGAATCAGAACTTAACACGTATGGCCAGAAGATGGCTATGTCGGAATACTCAAGGGAACCTGATTTGCAGCATTTGTATCTGTGCTACAATACATTAGAGAATGGAAAGCCGGAAAAACTGGAATCGGCCGTTCCGGTTTTATATAATGAAGCAACAGGGACTAAGATTGGTACTTTTGAAAGAGTTTCGGATTATGAGTGGCAGTTGAGATTTCTTCCAACAGGTAATGTGGTTGATGATTCGCATAAACGCTACACTATAAAGTATCGGCTTGAGATAACCGACATTCCAGGAAAAGATAAAATCACTGCTGTCGCAGAATTTGATAAGGAAGTATCAAACAAGTATTTTACCATATCCGATAATACTTACCTTGAATCTGGCCGTTTGTTTCATGCACTTCATCAAAAAGAAGAATCCAACACAAATGCCTGGCTTTTTGCGGATACTTATGAAAGGATTGCTGATTGGGGACCGTATGGTCAAATAATCGGTATTCCTATACCATACAAAAGTGTAAATCGGTTTGTAACATCCTCCAGTTTATGTACAAATTATCCGAACTGCGATTCTTTTAATTATGATAGAGCAAATGAGAGATATCCATTTGCAATTAGATTAAATGATTACAATAAAAAAGAAAAGTCAGGAGATTTTTATCTGTCTTTGAGTCCCTTTATTGACGGATTCGTTTCAATTGGTGACATCGATTATTTTAAGAAAACAGAGTTGACAATTAACTACGTATCTGACAGTTACGACAAGTTTTTGAAAACGGGGATAATTTACTGCGTCAATAATAACATAGATATTACAGCCCAAGAGGGTCTTCCGATTATCCTACCAAATAAATCTATATCCTCCAATATAAAAGGTGGGCTGGGGGTTTTCGGTATTCAAATAGCGTCATTCATAAATGATACATGGTCGAATACCGGTATCCTTTGACAAAAATTCTATAGTCTTGCTCTTCGGGGCAAGACTTTTTCTATGCGAAAGTACTTGCCGAAGCGAAGAATCCCAAAGACTACCTTTCCAAAATGCGTCGCCGTGAACCGGAACTTGCCAAAGGATGGGGACAAATTGTCCACCCCCTCATCACCCTTTGTGCGATAAGAAGATAATTTGAATCTGAACAGCCCACAGCGAAGAGGTGAGAGGTGGCGCTGGGGGTGGCGTGAAGACGCTTTTTAAGGTCTTCGGCCTTTATTGGAACATTGTGGGTTGAAACCTCGGCGGCGATTCCCTGACGCGCGATTTCTTTTATGGTCTTGCTCTGTAAGGGCAAGACTTTTTCTATGCGGAAGTACTTGCCGGGGAGGGAGATTCCTCCACTACGGTCGGAATGACAAGATGGTGTAGCCTGAAATGAATCAGGGGCAATGTACAGGTGTGTATGCTTGGCGAGTTTGGTGTAGCCCAGGGTGCAGGGATAGTCGAATAGACCTGCTTTAAGCAAGGCTTTGCCTGGTTCAAAGAGGATTGCCCCTGGTCGGACATCTGCGGCGTTGGCGTTGTCTTCTCCTGGGGCTGGGGCTGATGTCCGGTCAAAAGGTCCCAGAGTGATGCCATCTTCGTGGAGTATGAACTCTACGGGGCCGGACCAGCCGCGCTGAAGCAGCAGGAGAAGCTCCTTGCATTCGCTGTCGAAGGCCACCACGTGAAGCTCACGGACGGCAGCGCCAAGACGCTGCAGGAGCATTGTGATATCGGCCATAGGGGAGAGCTTGAGAAGGAGGTTGGGGCTGGCGGCCAGAAGCTCTTCTTTGAGTTTGAGTACATCTGGCTGGCAGTCTTCCAGCAGGAATACTTTCTTTCCTGTGGCGGAGCGCCTTGCCGGGTCCAGGAAGATTATATCGGGTTTAAAATCTCCAAGGATATCCTTAAGATTTCCCGGTTCTAGAAGTCTATTAGAAATTGTTATATTACTACACCCTAAAACCTCAAAATTGTGCTTTACTGCTTCAGCTAACTCAGTATTAGCCTCGTTATAAAGTACTTCCTCAAAGTATTTACTGAATGCCCAACTGTCTACACCCAAACCTCCCGTCAAATCCGCTATTCTGTCTGCAGCAAGGGCCTGAAATGCTACCCGGGCTTTGTAGAGGGCGGTATTTTCGCTGGAACATTGCTGGGTGCTTAGGGATGACGGGAAGATTAGAGATTCCCGGTCAGGGCCGGGAATGACAGAGAACCAGGACGGGACCTTGCGGGCCATCCGGGACTTGGTTTCGGCGTCAAGCTTTTTTAGAATACCATCCAGCGACATCGGCGAAAGGAAATGTATACATCGGCAAAAATAGTCATAATCTTGCATTAACCGAAATAAATCACTATATTTGAAAACTACTTGAATTAAAATTAAAACACTAATAATATGGCTGAAAAGAATTACATGGAAGTTGCCCAGAGCTGGTTGAACGGCGACTTCGACCCCGCAACAAAAAGTCAGATCATCCTTCTCAGAAACGAAGACCCCGCAGGTTTTGAGGATGCATTCTACAAGAATCTGGAATTCGGCACAGGTGGCCTCAGGGGCATTATGGGCGTAGGTACCAACAGAATGAACAAATACACCGTTGGTATGGCAACCCAGGGCCTTGCGAACTATATGAAATCACGAATCGAGGGTCCTCTGAGCGTATGTATTTCTTACGACAGCCGCAACAACAGCAAAGAGTTCGCACGCATTACTGCTGATGTACTCTCTGCAAATGGCATAAATGTATACCTTTGGGACAATATCCGCCCGATTCCTCTGCTCAGCTACTCTGTACGCAGCAAGAAGGCAAACGCCGGCGTGATGATTACAGCGTCGCATAATCCCAAGGAGTATAATGGTTACAAAGTATTCTGGAACGATGGAGCACAGGTAACCGCCCCTGTTGATAAGGAAATCGTAGCAGAGGTTAACAAAATTACCGATCCTTCACAGGTTAAGTTCAAACCCGGAGAGGATGCCGCTCCTATTCAGCTCATGGGTAAGGAAATGGACGACAAATACTTTAACGACGTTCTTTCCCTGACTCTTAGCCCGGAATCAAGGGCCCGTCACTCAGACCTTAAGATTGTCTACACACCTATCCACGGAAGTGGTGTCCGCATCGTGCCGGAGGCACTGGCCAGGATGGGCTTCAAGAATATTATCCATGTACCGGAGCAGGATGTCAGCGACGGTAATTTCCCTACCGTAATGTCTCCTAACCCGGAGGAAGCATCGGCCCTTAAGATGGCCATTGAGAAGGCTGACAAAGAGGGCGCAGACCTTGTAATGGCTACAGACCCTGATGCTGACCGCATCGGCATTGCAGTACGTGACAACGAGGGTAAAATGGTGCTGCTGAACGGCAACCAGACCGGTTCCATCCTCACTTGGTACATACTTACCAGGATGAAGGAGCTCGGCCGCCTGAAGAACAATCAGTACGTTGTTAAAACCATAGTTACAACTCCTTTGATCGCAGAGATTGCAGCTTCTTTCGGCGTTAAATGCTATGACGTACTTACCGGCTTCAAGTTCATTGCAGCTGTTGTCAAGGCTCACGAGGGCAAGGATGAATTCATCTGCGGCGGTGAGGAAAGCTACGGCTTCAACGTAGGTGAGTACGTTCGTGACAAGGATGCTCCTATCTCCTGCTGCTTCGTTGCAGAATGCGCAGCCTGGGCAGCAGATCAGGGCCTTACCCTGTACCAGCTGCTCCAGAACATCTACAAGCAGTACGGCTACCGCAAGGAAGGCCTCGTTTCACTGGTACGCAAGGGCATTTCCGGCGCACAGGAAATCCAGCAGATCATGAAGGATATGCGCCAGACTCCTCCCGCACAGCTTGACGGTTCACCCGTTACCAAGGTTGTGGATTATCTTGAGACAGAGAAGACCGGCCTGCCTTCTTCCAACGTGCTGCAGTTCTTCGACGCTGCCGGCGACGTTGTAACAGTACG
Organism: uncultured Prevotellaceae bacterium; assembly: GCA_947166905.1. Taxonomy (GTDB): domain Bacteria; phylum Bacteroidota; class Bacteroidia; order Bacteroidales; family UBA932; genus Cryptobacteroides. The sequence goes on from CAMVFZ010000002.1 coordinate 132,589, forward strand.
TCCTTCCGGCACAGAGCCCAAGATCAAGTTCTACTTCGGTGCCAAGGGTGCCGATGCCGACGAGAAGATTGCCCGCCTGAAGGAACAATTAGTTAAATAATTAAGAATGAATAAGATACTCGTACCGTTGATGCTTGTCGCAGGGGCTTTTGCAGCCTCCTGCGGCGGCGCATCGGAGGGCAGTAAAGATGTAGCTCCCGTAAAAGAGCCTTACGTTTACCATGCCCAGCGCACGTCCGGCCTTGTGATTGACGGCAAATTGGACGAGCCTGACTGGCTGTCCGCCAAACCCAGCGAGAAATTCGCGGATATCTCCGTAGATACCCTTGCGGCTAAGGAAACCACTGTCAAGATGTTGTGGGACGACGAAAACCTTTACATCGGCGCAACCATCATCGAAGACAAGATTGTGGCCAACCTTAAGCAGAGGGACACCATTATCTGGAAAGAAAACGACTTTGAGGTCTTTATCGATCCCGATGGTGACGGGAGGGCTTACTTTGAGATTGAACTCAATGCCATCGGCACTGTAATGGACCTTATGATGGACAGGCCCTACAGCGAGGGCGGCAACTTCTACATGCCCTGGGATTGCCCTGGCCTGCAGGTTGCAACGTCGACTGACGAAAACGGATGGTTCGTAGAAATGGCCATACCCCGCAAAGGACTGATGGTTGGTTTTACCAAACCGGAGGACCTGCCCTTCTGGCGCATCAACTTCTCACGCGTAGAATGGATGCGTGCCGACAGGGAAGAGAATTGGGTATGGTGCCCCACCGGCAAGATCGACATGCATGTGCCGGAGCGATGGGGTTACGTTTATTTCTCTGAAGAGGAAAAATAACGGCAGAAGTCTTTAAGGCCGCAGGTGCTGCATTTTGGAGCCCTGGCCGTACAAATATATCTCCCGTGCAGTATGAGCCAGTGATGAGCTGTTGCCCGAAGCTGTACGGGGATATTTTTTTCAAGCTCTGCGCTAACCTTTTCCGGGGTTTTGGCGTCTGAAAGGCCAAGGCGGTGAGCCACCCTGAAAACATGGGTGTCTACGGCTATTACCGGGTTGTCAAAGACTATGCTTGTGACAACGTTGGCTGTTTTAAGGCCTACTCCTGGAAGTGTACGCAGCTCGTCCCTGTCCGATGGTACCTGGCCTCCGAAGTCGGCTACAAGCTTTTCTGCCATGCCTTTAAGGTGGGCGGCTTTGCTGTTGGGATAAGAAATGCTTTTGATAAGGGCAAGGATATCTTCCGTACTGGCAGCTGCCATAGAGGCGGCATCGGGATAAGCTTCAAACAGGGCAGGGGTGACCATGTTCACCCTTTTGTCTGTGCACTGGGCAGAAAGAATCACAGCCACAAGCAGCTGGAAAGGGGAGGCAAAGCTAAGCTCGCTCTTTGGAGCCGGAACATTGGTCTGGAACCAAGCGAGGACCTCACTGTATCTCTGAGCACGTCTCATTTGTGCAAACCATTACTCGGCCCGGATAATTCTCGAATATCTCTTTGTTATGGGTAACCATTACTATGGCCGTACCCTCTTTGTTGATCTCTGAAAGAAGACTCATAATGCCGTCTGCGGTCTCGCTGTCAAGGTTACCAGTAGGCTCGTCGGCAACAATTACGCTGGGCTTGTTAAGAAGGGCGCGAGCTATTGCAATACGCTGCTGCTCACCACCGGAAAGCTGGTGCGGCATCTTGTGGGCTTTCTTATCCATACCTACGCTTTCCAATACCTCCTTGATACGTGCAGAAATCTTCTCCGGATCCTTCCAGCCAGTGGCGTTGAGCACAAAGGAAAGGTTCTCTTCTACGCTGCGGTCCATAAGCAGCTGGAAGTCCTGGAAAACCACGCCCATAGTACGGCGCAGAAATGGAATCTGCTTGTCTGTGATTGTGGTAAGGTCGTAACCGCAAACTGTGCCTGAGCCTTTTCCAAGCTTGTTTTCTGCTATCATTGAGCGAATGATGGAAGTCTTTCCCGTGCCCACTTTACCTACGATGTAGACGAAGTCTCCGGGGTAAACATCCATGTTCATTCCGTAGATTACGGTAGATTCTCCGTTGATGATATCGGCGTTCTTGAAACTGATAACAGGCTCTTTAGACGAATTTTCCATTTTCTTATGAATTTCTGTCACTTTGTCTACAAATATACGGGTTTTTTAATTAAATTTGTAGATTAAAGAAAACAAGAATAAAAATATTAGTACTATATGCACAAAAAGAACATTGGATTGAGTTTGGCGGCACTTTTAGCGGGTTCTTCGCTAGTATTTGCCCAAACTCCTGATAACTTTGAGGTGGCCAAATCCCTCTATGGAAAAGGACTCTTCGGCCAGGCTGCAGAGCTCTTCTCCAAATACCCCGGAGCGGAGGCCCAGGGCTACAAGGTTTTGTGTTTGACAGAGGCCAAGGCCGATGGTTACGAGGCTGCAATCGGAAAGTATGAAAATGCCTTCCCTGCATCGGGCCTTCTGCCGGTGATTTACTACAAACATGGCCTGAACCTATTTGACAAGGGACAGTACGGTGTTGCATTACCCATGCTGGAGGGTCTTGATGCAGAGGCTCTTAGCGAAAAAGAGCAGGCGGAAAGGTACTTCAAGCTGGCGTACAGCCGCTTTTCTACCGGTGACGGAGAGGGTGCTTTGCACGACCTAAGCCTACTGGAGCGTCTGCCTTCTACCAGTTATACCGCAGCCGGCGCCTACCTTGGAGGTTATATCCTCTATGAAAAGGGCCGCTATAACAAGGCAGAGGAACAGTTCCTTAAGAGTATAAAAGACCCCCGATTCAAAGAGATATCGGAATATTACATAGCAGACTGCCACTTCCGCAGCAAGGACTATAAATACTTGACAGACAGGGCTGTAAAGCTCTTTGAGAATACAGCTCCGGAGCGCAAGCCCAATATGGCCAGGATGATATCGGAGTCTTACCTTGTTACTGGCAATACTGAAAAGGCGACAGAGTATTACGGAAAGGTTGCCGCTTCTTCCAAGCTTCAGGAGCGCAGCGATTGGTTCTACGCCGGCTCGCTTATGTATGCCGCAGGCGATTACAAGGGCGCCGTTACCAACTTCAGCATGATGAAGGAGCGTACGGACAGCCTTGGTCAGATTGCCGAATACCAGATGGGTTACAGCTACATAAAGACTGGAGACAAGGTTAGCGCAATGAAGAGCTTCAAGGCAGCATCGGAACTTTCCTATGATCCTGTAATCAAGGAGGATGCATACTTCAACAGTGCAAAACTGGCCTTCGACCTTAACCACGACCCTTCCGTCTTCAATGGTTATATCGCCGCTTATCCTGCCAAGGAAAAGAGCGAGATGATTTATGAGTACATGGCCCTTGCCGCCCTGTACGATAAGGATTACGCCCGTGCTATCGAGGAATACGACAAGATAGAGGAACTGAACAGCGATCAGCGCAACAATTACATGAAAGCCAATTATTTGCGTGCAAATCAGCTGATGTCCGCCGGTTCCTGGAAAGACGCAGTTCCTTATCTTAAGGCCGTTACTTATTACTCAGAGAAACGCAGCGCTGTGAACCAGCTCAGCCGCTACTGGATGGCGGAGGCCGCCTTCCGCGACGGAGATATGTCCGGTGCACGCAGCATCTACAACGAGCTTTATAACGCATCGGCACTTGACCAGCGCCCGGAGGGCAAGACCCTGCCTTACAATATCGCCTACACCTACATAAGGGAAGATAATGCCGCCCAGGCAAGCCGATGGTTAGGGGAGTACATCGCCTCCGGAGACAAGACAGTGCGCCGCGATGCCCTTGTGCGCCAGGGAGACTGCAAATACGTAGAGAAGAAGTATGACGAAGCCTCCAAGGCCTATGCTTCTGCAGTTAAGGAATTTGGCAGCAAGGACGACGCATACGCCCTGTTCCAGCAGGCCATGTCAGAAGGACTGGCCGGCAGGCGTGATTCCAAGGTTAAACTTCTTGCAAACGCAAAGAATATCGGCGCCATGGTTCCTTACCGCAACGAGGCTGTTTATGAGCTTGGTCGTACCTACGTGGCCCTTAACAAGAATGACGATGCCGTAGCCTGCTACAAGGACCTTGTTGCAAAATCGGCCGATACAACCCTGATTGCCCGCTCACTGATAGGCCTTGGAATGATATCGGCCAATCAGAACAAGTTTGAGGATGCCGCAGGCTATTACAAGAAGGTTGTTTCCGATCTTCCGGAATCCCAGTATACAGAAGACGCCCTTATGGCTATGGAATCCGTTTACCAGGCCATGGGCAAGAGCGAGGAATATGTCGCTTATCTTGATGAGCTTGGCCCTAAGGGCTCCCGCAGTGACGCTGACAAAGAGCGTATACTCTTCAGTGGCGCGGAGCAGACCTTCCTTGCCGGCAATTACACAAAGGCGCTGGCCAGCCTGCTCGCTTTCCAGGAGAAATATCCTCAGAGCCCCAATGGCGGTGCTGTAGATTATTACATAGCCAACTGCTACAACAATCTGGACAACAAGGATCAGGCTGTTGAGACTTACAATAAGGTTCTGTCAAACGAGAACGCTTCTTATCGTGAGGCTGCCGCCCTGGAGCAGAGCCACCTTCTCTATGGTATGGAACGCTTTGCCGATGCTTATAACGCATTCAAACTGCTTGGTGACATCGCCACATTCGACGACAACAAGCACACTGCCAACCTTGGTATGATGGAGTCTGCATTCAAGGCCCGTCAGGCCGATGATTGCATTGCCGCAGCTAATCTTGTACTTGCAGACAAGGCCTCTCAGGAGGATGAAATCCTTGAGGCTAAATACCTTAAAGCCAAATCTTTGCAGCAGACCAGCCACCGCGATGAGGCCTTTGCCATCTTCAAGGAGCTGGCAAAGAATGCCAAGACTGAATACGGTGCGGAGGCCTATTTCCTGCTTATTCAGGATGCTTATGACCGTGGCCAATACAAAGAGGTTCAGGATCTTGTTTATGCCTTCGCAGAGAGCGGTACCAGCAATAGCTACTACCTTGCAAAATCCTTCCTTGTCCTGGGCGATTCATTCGCAGATCAGGAAGAGTTCAAGCAGGCCAAGGCAACCTTCGAGAGTATCCGCGACGGATATGAGGGAGAGGATGATATCCTTGAAGCAGTCCGCATGAGACTTGAGAAACTGGAGGAAATCAACAAAAACGAGTAGACCGATATGAGAAAGAAACTATATATTTCCGTTTTGATATTTGCCGCCTTCGGCTATGTTGCCGGGGCCCAGGGCTTTGACCCTACCGTAGAGGTTTCCAGGACTTATGAGAGTACTCTGAAGCATACTCCCAAACCTATCCCCAGCATGGCCGTGCCGGATAGCCTTCTGCGGTTTGATCTTGATTTTGACTATTCTGTATTTGACAGGCCTTTCAAGGGCACGGGAGACTATAAACCCTATCTGTTGGACCTCCGACCCCAGCCTAACGCCTACAGGGGCAAAAAACTCTATCTGAAGGCCGGTCTTGGTTATACTCTGCATCCGGAACTGGACTTTGTTTATTCTCCGGAGCTTAGCGGAAAGACAGCGATTAACATCTATGCGACCCATCGTTCTTACTTTGGCAAGTATAAATACAAGACTGACGATTTCAAAGTATCTGATTTTTCTTATCAGACTATTCCTTCATCGAATACGGCTTCTATTCATGGCTTTACACCTGAGAATATTGCCGCCTCGCATGTCAAGGATGCAGATTGGACAGGTTATGATATCTATACTAAAGTGGGAGTAAACGGTACTGTCGGCTTCTCTTCTGCAAATCTGTACTTCAATGCAAACTATAAAGGAATTCAAGGAAAGGATGGGTTGAAGGGTTCAGACTATCTTGTTACATCCTTCAATGTTCTGGAATCAATGGTAGGCTTGAATGGCAACGCCAATAATGACTTAGCATATAACATTGCCTTATCGCTAAATGTTGGTGGAGAAGGTTCCAAAGCATTGGAAAAGAAACTCAGCATTGTTCATTACGGACTTGATGGCAGCTTGATGAAAAAGCTGGAAGATAGTAAAATCGGCCTTGGAGTCCATTTTGAAACATCTTCTTATAAGGGGGGAGCCAAAGTGGGTAACTGGCATATCGCGCCCAGATATTTGACTGAGATTGATGGATTCAGGCTTAATTTGGGTTTGAAAATCGGATCAATTATAAAGTCTGACAATACTTGGATGGGTACGCCATATAGCCCTCATAAGAGCCAGATTATTTATCCGGACGTTCATGTTGCTTACGAGATTATCCCGGGCGAGATGGAATTCGTCGCTTCTGTTACCGGTGGAGATAATTTCTATGCTTATGAGCAAATCAAGGAAATAGACCATCTGGCTTTGCCCAGGATTACTGATAATGGGGCAGAGCATGTCAATGTTAAAGCGGGACTTAGGGGTAATGCCTTGAAGGTCTTCAGATATGATGTTTCTGCAGGGTACCGTAATGTTTCCAATTCTGTATTTTATGAATTGGAGATACCTACAGTAACAACTTACTCAAATGGTAATCCATTATTTGACTCTTATACCGTATATCCCTACAATGTTAGGAAAACCTGCTTCCACGACTTGTCGGAGGCATATCTAAATGCCAATCTAATCTATGACAGCAGGCCTGTTTACATTGAGGGTAATTTGCATTTAAAGGCTCCTTCTGTTAAAATTGGGAATAGAAGCAGTGAGGTATACTATACAAACCTCATCTTTAAGCCCAGAAAGGTAACTGCCGACATTAAAGCAGTATACTCATGGAAGAGCCGTATTCGCGGCGGTGTTTCCGTAAGATTTGCGTCAAAACTGGAATTTGACGGAGAGTCGATGTCACCCACCGGGTTGGTCAGCTATAATACCCAGACCATGGTGAATATTCAGGTTAAATGCAAAGGATATGCTGACGGCTATGTAGATCTTGGGCTCTTCGGCGAGTATGCCGTAGACCGTATGGTAACCGTTTACGGCCGTATCAACAACCTTCTTGACCAGAAGTACTACGATAATACCATCGTTCCTGTTTCCGGCCTTTACGCCACCTTCGGTATTATCGTTAACTTGTAATTAAACCTTTTTAGGCGGTTATTTACTTTGTAAATAAGAATATTCTTTGTAAATTTGTACGTTTTATGGGTACGCCTGTAAAACGTACATTTTTTAGCATATAATTATAAACGAAAAATATGTCAGAGACAGAAGAAATCAAAGCAGCTCAGCAGGAGTATTCGGCCAGCAGTATCCAGGTCCTGGAAGGCCTGGAAGCCGTTAGGAAAAGACCTTCAATGTACATCGGCGATGTAAGCGAAAGAGGTCTTCACCATCTGGTATACGAGGTGGTTGACAACAGTATCGACGAGGCCATGGCCGGCTTCTGTACAGATATCACAGTAGACATCAACGAGGACAACTCCATCACCGTCAAGGATAACGGTCGTGGTATCCCTACCGGAATGCATCCTAAGGAGCACCGCTCCGCACTTGAGGTTGTACTTACAGTGCTTCACGCAGGTGGTAAGTTCAACAAAAACAGCTACAAGGTTTCCGGCGGTCTTCACGGCGTGGGTGTATCCTGCGTTAATGCACTGTCAGATCTCCTGATCGCAGAGATTCACAGAGAGGGCAAGATCCACGTACAGAAGTACAGCAAGGGTAAACCCCTTACTCCGGTAGAGATCGTAGGAGACTGCTCTGACAGCGGTTCCTTCATCACCTTCCATCCGGATCCGGAAATCTTCACCCAGACAACCGTTTACAAGTACGACACCCTTGCTGCCAGGATGCGTGAGCTTGCATACCTTAACAAAGGCATCAAGATTACCCTTACAGACAAGCGTAACCTTGTAGACGAATTCGTTAAAGACGAAAACGGAGACTCCAAGCCCACTGGAAACAAGATTTTCAAGAGCGAGGTATTCTACTCAGAAGAGGGCCTCAAAGAGTTCATCAAATACCTTGACGCCGGTGCAGAAGAGCTCATTCCTGAGCCTGTATGCGTTAACTCTGACAAGATTATCCCCATCGATATCGCCCTCCAGTACAACACTGGTTACAGCGAGAAGATTTACTCTTACGTAAACAACATCAACACCATTGAGGGTGGTACCCACCTTCAGGGCTTCAAGATGGGTCTGTCCCGTTCCCTCAAGAACTACGCAGAGAAGAACAACCTCCTGGCAAAGCTTAAAGATCCGCTTGCTCCGGAAGACTTCCGCGAGGGACTTACCGCAGTTATCTCCGTCAAGGTTGCAGAGCCTCAGTTCGAGGGCCAGACCAAGACCAAACTCGGTAACCCTGAGGCAACTTCAGCCGTATCCCAGGCTACATCAGCAGCCATGGATATGTACCTTGAAGAGAACCCCAAGCTTGCAAAGATCATCATAGAGAAGGTTGTACTTGCAGCTACCGCACGTAACGCAGCCCGCAAGGCCCGTGAAATGGTTCAGCGCAAGACAGTGATGACCGGTGCCGGAATGCCTGGTAAACTGGCAGACTGCTCAGAGCGTGATCCTGCACAGTGCGAGCTCTTCCTGGTAGAGGGTGATTCCGCAGGCGGTACCGCAAAGCAGGGCCGTGACCGTAGAATCCAGGCCATCCTGCCTCTCCGTGGTAAGATTTTGAACGTAGAGAAAGCCGCAGGCGACCGTGCCTTCGACAGCGAAGAAATCCGCAATATCTACACCGCACTTGGCGTATCCGTAGCCAAGGAAGACGAGACCGGAGAAAAGAAGATGGACCTCAGCCGTCTGCGCTACCACAAGGTTATCATCATGACCGATGCCGATGTCGACGGTAGCCACATCGCAACCCTTATCCTTACCTTCTTCTTCAGGTATATGTTCGACCTTATCAAGAACGGTTACGTTTACCTTGCAACACCTCCGCTCTACCTTGTAAAGAAGGGTAAGGAAGAGGTTTACTGCTGGACCGACGCCCAGCGCGCAGAGGCAACCGCACGCCTTGGAAAGGGCACAGACAAGGGTGTAACCGTACAGCGTTACAAAGGTCTTGGTGAAATGAGCGACGAGCAGCTCTGGGATACTACAATGAACCCTGAGAAACGTCTGCTCCGCCAGATTACCATAGAGAACGCCGTAGAGGCAGAAAGGACATTCTCCATGCTTATGGGCGACGATGTTCCGCCGCGCAGGCAGTTCATAGAGGAGAACGCACATTACGCTAACATCGACGCATAACAAGTTATGAAGGGAAACCGACTTCCGGGGAATATCGGCGTTTACATGCTGTTCGGGCTGCTATTTGTAGTAGTCCTGATGCTTATTCCGCGCAAGGCTCGGTTTAACTACGAATATGCCAAAGGCGCGCAGTGGAGGTATGAGACCTTGACTGCCGCCTTTGATTTTCCCATTCTAAAGACTGAGACCCAGCTCCAGCAGGAAAAAGACGCCTCGGGAGCGGACTCCAAGCTCTGCTTCAAGTACGACTACGATGTAATGCGTCGTGCCCTGATAGACGCAGAGAGCCTTTCTTTTGAACCGGAAATGAGGGGTAGGGTAATAGAGACCCTGGCCGATATCTACAGCCGTGGTATAATAGAAAAGGATCAGATTCCTGAGGATACCAAGGTTGTAATGATCCGCAAAGGAAATCATTACACAGAGCAGGTTGCATCGGAGATTTACACTACGACATCGGCCTGCAATGCATTGTATGAGAGGATGTATTACTATTATCCCACATCCCTTAACATCGATATTGAGCTCAATAAGTTCGGCGCATACGACCTTGTGCGCCCGAATCTTATGAGGGACGAGGAAGGGGAGCATCTGCTGGCCTCTTACCGTGGAGATGAGACTGTTTCTCCTACCGTCGGCTTCATATCCGCCGGCCAGGAGATTGTATCCCACGGAGAAGTTATCACATCGGATACTTTCCAGGTTCTGGAGTCCTACAAGGCAGAATACAACCGCAGTGTAGCTTATGCAGGACCTCGTTTCCAGCTCTGGCTGGGCAATGGCCTCTTTGCACTTCTGTTCTGCATCCTGGTCTTCCTGTCCGTGCTTTACTGCAATCCGGAGCTCTTTGGCCAGGCTACCAAGCTTCTTTACTTCCTGTTCATAATCGCACTGGCAGTCACGGCTGCGCTGCTGATTGGCAAACCTCGTACGGCTTATCTTTTCATGGTACCGTTCACGCTATTCTGCCTGTATCTGCTGCCATACTTCCCCAGAAGTCTGGTAATGCTGGTCTACAGCCTGGTGCTTATGACAATTCCGCTGTTTGTAACCGGAGGATGGGAGGTATTCATAATCTATCTGGTAGCAGGCGCCGTAACAATTTACGGCTTTGGCCTGATTAAGAAAAGCTGGCACCAGTTCCTTCTGGCACTTGGCGTATTCGCCTTTATGCTGGTTACATACACTGCCTTCAGGCTTCTTGAAGGCACGCTGGACAGCTTCTCTACAGACCACTTTATCTTCCTGTTCATCGGCGCCTTCCTGCCCGTGGCCGGATATCCGCTGAACTTCCTCTTTGAGAGGATCTTCGGCCTTGTATCCCCGGCTCGTCTGGAAGAACTGTGCGACACCAACAACAAGCTGCTTCAGGAGCTTTCAATGAAGGCCCCGGGCACCTTCCAGCACAGCCTTGCAGTTATGAACATGGCCGATGCCGCCGCCCGCAGCATCGATGCCGATGTGCCCCTGATCCGTGCAGGTGCAATGTATCATGACATCGGCAAACTGGCAAATCCGCTTTGTTTCATTGAGAATGAGACACTGGGAGCCAAGTATCATGCAAATCTGTCCGTTGTGCAGAGTGCCGCCGCCATTATCCATCATGTTCCGGACGGACTGGAGCTGGCGCACAAATACAAACTGCCGCAGGTGATTTGCGATTTTATAGAAACCCATCACGGCCAGTCTTGTACAGGCTATTTCTACAGTAAATACATCAATGAAGGCGGAGACCCTGCAGACAAGGCTCTGTTCACTTACAAGGGCCGCAAGCCTTGGAAAAAGGAGCATGCGATCCTTATGCTCTGCGATTCCATAGAGGCTGCGTCCAGGACCCTGAACGACAATTCTCCGGAAACCTTCGACGCCTTTGTAGAGAAGATGGTACGCGCCAAGATTGACGACGGCCAGATGGACGAAACAACATTGACTTTAAAGGAATTAATGACAATAAAAGCTGTGCTTAAAGATTACCTTGGCCGGCTTTACCATGCAAGAATTGTTTATCCTGCAAGTAAATAAAATTAACAATAGATAAAAAATGAACATTACAAAGAATCAGATTGACGACCTGAACTATCAGGTGACGATGGAGATTGCAGCTGAGGATTATCAGCCTGCAGAGAAGAAGATGCTTGCCGAGCGTAAGCGTAACGCAGATTTCAAGGGCTTCAGAAGGGGAATGGCCCCTATGAGCCTTATCCAGAGGGTTTATGGCGAGCAGGCCCTTGCAGAAGCTGTTAACGAGGTTATCTCAGACAACCTCAATAACTTTATAAAGGAGAACAACCTTCACGTAGTTGGCGAGCCCCTGGCAAGCGACGATCAGCCCCAGAACGACTGGAAGAGCGGTAACACCTTCACTTTCAAGTTCGATATCGCCCAGACTCCCGAGCTCACCTTCGAGGTTGGCAAAGAGGACAAGGTTCCCGTATATAACATCGAGGTTACCGATGTGGCAAAGAACGAGATGAAGCAGAACATGCTCCGTCAGGTTGGTTCAATGCAGGACGGTGAAACTGCAGGTGAGGAAGACTTCATCATCGCTACCCTTACCAACGGTACTGTAACCGCAGAGGATGTTTACATCGCCATCCGCAACATCGAGGGCAAGGCTCACAAGAAGTTCGTAGGCTGCAAGGCCGGTTCCAACCTTACCATCGACATCAACGAGGCCTTCTCCAACGAGACCGACCGCGCTGCAATGATCAAGGTTAAGAAAGAGGAGCTTGCTAACGTAGATCCTAAGTTCAAGGTTGCTGTAAAGACCGTTAAGACCTTCGTTCCCGCAGAGGAAAACCAGGAGACCTATGACCGTCTCTTCGGCAAAGACAGCGTTCACAACTCAGAAGAGTTTGACAAGGCTGTAGAGGCCCGTCTTACAGAGAATTACAAGCAGGAGGCAGACTACCGTCTTTCCAAGGACATCCAGGATTACCTTGTAAAGAAGGCCGACATCAAGCTTCCCGAGGCCTTCCTCAAGAGGTGGCTCTACAAGGTTAACGAGGGCAAGTTCACCATGGAAGACATTGAGAAGGAGTTCGACATGTTCCTTGCTGACTTCCGTTGGCAGCTTGTACGCGAGTACCTTATGAAAAAATACGACCTTAAGGTAGAGGATAAGGACATCCACGAGGCAGCAGAGGCTTTCGTAGCTTACCAGTACGCTATGTACGGTATGGGCAATGTTCCCCAGGAGATGATTCACGAGGCTGCTCACCGCGTAATGGGTGACGAGCGCCAGATGCGTCAGATTGAGGAGAACGTAGAGGCTCAGAAGGTTATCACCGCCGTTAAGGGTGTAATTTCTACTACCAAGAAGAAAATTACCGTAGAGAAATTCAGAGAACTCAAATAATTAATATGGATAAGAACGAATTCCAGAAATTCGCGAATCAGGGTTGCGGCATATCGTCCACGACCCTGAGTCGTTATCAGTCGGCTGTAGATGCCTACATCAACCCGACTATCATCGAGGAGCGTAAGCTGAATGTAGCCAGCATGGACGTATTCAGCCGCCTTATGATGGACCGCATCATCTTCCTTGGCGTGCCCATTGACGACGATGTGGCCAATATCATCCAGGCCCAGTTGCTCTTCCTTGCATCGGTAGACAGCAATGCCGATATTTCCCTGTATCTGAATACCCCCGGTGGCCAGGTTTCCTCCGGTTTGGCTATTTACGATACGATGCAGCTGATTGAGCCCGATGTGGCTACGATCTGCACGGGTATGGCTGCCTCCATGGGCTCTGTGCTGCTTTGCGCAGGTGCCAAGGGCAAGCGTTCCGCCCTGCCTCATTCCCGCGTGATGATTCATCAGCCGCTGGGTGGCGCTCAGGGACAGGCATCAGATATTCTTATTGCTGCGGCAGAGATAGAGAAGATCCGTACGGAGCTTTACACTATTATCGCCGAGCACAGCGGCCAGCCTTTTGATAAGGTGTTCGCGGATTCTGACCGTAACTATTGGATGACGGCAACCGAGGCCAAGGAGTACGGTATGGTGGACGAAATTCTTACCAAGAATGGCAAAAAGAAATAACGATTCCAAGCGGTACTGCATGTTCTGCGGCCGCGAAGAGGGCGACGCTCCCATGCTCATCCAGGGCTTGGGAGACGCCTGTATTTGCGTAGAGTGCGTAGGACATGTGAATGATTATGTGAAGGAGCTGCGTGCCAACGAGAGGGGAGCGGCCGGCAAGGTAGATCTTGCATCGGCGCCCAAGCCTATGGATATCAAGGCCTTCCTGGATAATTACGTAATTGGTCAGGAGCGTGCCAAAAAGCAGCTTGCCGTTGCGGTTTACAACCATTACAAGCGTCTCAGCAACAATTATTCGCTTAAGGAAGGAGAGGTTGAGCTGGAAAAGTCCAACATCCTTATGGTTGGTCCGACAGGTACTGGTAAGACTCTGATGGCCAGGACTATAGCTCGTCTTCTTGATGTCCCTTTCACCATTGTTGACGCTACTGTTCTTACAGAAGCCGGCTACGTTGGTGAGGATGTGGAGAGTATTCTTACCAGGCTTCTGGAAGAGGCTGATTTCAAGGTAGAGAAGGCAGAGCGAGGTATAGTGTTCATCGACGAGATTGATAAGATTGCGCGTAAGAGCGATAATCCTTCAATTACGCGTGATGTGTCCGGCGAGGGCGTTCAGCAGGCAATGCTTAAGCTTCTTGAGGGCAGTATTATCAATGTTCCGCCCAAGGGAGGCCGCAAGCATCCGGAGCAGGAGTTTATTCACGTAAATACTCAGAATATTCTGTTTATTTGCGGTGGTGCCTTCGAGGGTATTGAGCGCCGTATTGCTCAGCGTCTTAACACCCAGGTTATCGGCTTTAACAGCGCCCAGAAGGAGCAGGTAGATAAGGAGAACTTGTTGCAATACGTTAACGCGCAGGATCTTCGCGCCTACGGCCTTATTCCTGAGATTATCGGCCGTTTGCCGGTAATTACTTACTTGGATAAGCTGGATAGGGAAGCACTCAAACGTATTTTGACTGAGCCTAAGAATGCTGTCCTAAAGCAGTACGAAAAGCTCTTCCAGATGGATGGTATCAAGTTGGTTATTGAGCCGGAGGTTCTTGACTTAATCGTTGATACTTCCATTAAGAACAAGCTTGGGGCCCGCGGGCTTCGCTCAATTTGCGAGAAGATTTTTGACGAGGCTATGTTTGAGGCTCCGTCTTCTACCAAGAAAACCTTCAAGGTTACACTATCATACGCCCGCGAGAAGCTAGCAAACGACAGGTAGGTAGCTCTGAATAGTGCAACAAATATGTAACTGTTATAAAATCATTCAGGAGAGTTTCTGAATGATTTTTTTTGCAATTAGGGCAAAGAAATAGCCTACGACTGCACCGATGATCCAGCCGGCAAGAACGTCACCAAAGAAGTGCTTGCCAACGAAAACACGGCTAATACCAACCATAATAGCCCAAAAAAGGATGAATCCTCCGTAATTATAGTAGTAAATCCTGGTATCATTACGGAAACCTATCCAAGAGCAAACAGCAAAACCCATAGCATTAGCCGCATGCGCGCTGAAGAAGCCATAAATATACTTCTTATACACCGGCTCAAGGAAGTGCATACCGCGATTTGCCATCTCCACATCAACATCCGGCCTCTCCCTCTTGACCAAGAACTGGATAAAAGTAGCCAACTGATCCAGGCAAGCAAAGGTACAAGCGCAAGCCAAAACCACAATCAAACCCTTTTTCCAGCCCAGCCTATTGATAAGAAAGCCGATGATTACCAAATACATCGGTATCCAAACCAACTTATGCGAAAAGACCTGCCAAATAAAGTCACTTACAGGGCAATGCAGCGAATTGATCGCAGCAGTTATATCCTGATCCAGTTCAATTAACATACTCTTTGATTTAAATCATTACAAATGTAGAAAAAAAATGATTAGATTTGTTTGATTAAGTGAATCAAACCAAAAACTTATATGAAACGATTAGTGATTCTTCTTGCAGCGGCAATGATGCTGCCGGCAACAATTTTAAAAGCACAAACACCTGTAAATGAGTACAATGCAAACGATGGCAACATTGTTTGGGTAGGTAGGGCTGTCCCCGCAGCCGATGGTACCGTATCCGGCGACTGGACCGGCCTTTACGCCCGCATCCGCTTTGCAGGCGACGGCCTGGCCGTAAAAGTATCGGACACCAAGAAAAACTACTACAATCTCTGGCTGGACAAAGAGACCTGGAACGAGCCCGACAAGATTGTAACCGTAACAGGTAAAGACACCACGATTGTATTGCTTAGCAAAGAAGAAATCACCGCCATCTGCGGCAAGAAAAACGCCAAGCCTGCAAGCGTACATCAGATCACGCTTCAGAAGCGCACAGAAGGAGAACAGGGCCTCACAACCTTCCAGAAAGTGCTGGTAAACGGATCCCTGCAGCCCGCAGACGCTGTACGGCCCCGCGTAATTGAGTTCGTAGGCGACTCCTACACCTGCGGTTATGGCAGCGAGAATTCAGTAAAGACAGATCCCTTTAAGCCGGAAACAGAGAACTGCAACAAGAGCTACTGCAACATCGTAGCCCGCTATTTTGACGCAGAATGCTTCGTAGTAGCACATTCAGGCTTCGGTATCGCCCGCAACTATAACGACAACGTAAAGGGCTGGTACATGCCGGAGCGCTACAGCCAGGCCTTTGATATGGATCGCGAATCCCGCTGGGATGCAGCTGCTTGCCCTGTAAAGCCCAATATTACCGTTATTTACCTTTGCACCAACGACTTCTCCACAGACCGTCAGCCTTCCAAGAGCATGTTCAAGAAGAACTACATCACCCTTATCGGCAAGATAAAAGCTGCTTATGGAGAAAATCATCCCGTTCTTTGCGTAGCAGGCAAGAACGACTTCCTTATGGCATCTTATATCCAGGAAGTAGTAGCAGACTGCGGCTTCGGCAACGTATCATTTGCAGTACTTGCCCCCAATGTACACAATGCAGAGAGCGACCTTGGCGCCAGCTTCCACCCCAACTACGTTGGCCACACCAAGAAGGCATACAACCTCATTCCCTACGTAGCAACCATGACCGGTTGGGATATCACACCGGAAAAACCCGTAAGATAATATGAATACAATGTTTAGAACCATCGGTATTTTTGCCATTGCTGGCATATTCAGCATCGGTATGCATGCGCAGGAGGGCGTAAAAGACATCCATCCCGCCAATCCAGAGGGCAAGATGCTAACCATGGAAGAGGTAATACTGTCCCGTGCCATACATCCGGATAACCGCCTTGGTAGAGATGTGCTTAAAGAGTTGGAAGACAAGGGAATAAAGCTGTTCGACAATACCGGAGAGCATCCGATAGCTAGGTCAGAGGACGGCAGTCTCTATATAATCAATGGCCAGGGCAGCAATGCAGTAAAGACGCCCGTGGCTATTTCAGAGGACAAAAACATCATCTACGGAGAACTTGTAAGCCGCAATGAGTTTGGAATCGACAACGGTTTTTTCTGGAGCCCGGACTATTCCAAACTTGCCTTTTACCGCAAGGACAACAGCAAGGTAACCGAATTCCCGCTTCTGGATATAACAACCCGCACAGGCAGCCTCAAGGCCATTAAATACCCCATGAACGGCATGGAGTCAGAGCGCATCAGCCTTGGTATCTATGACCTGGCCACAAAGGAGACAGTATATCTGCAAGTAACTGATTTTGAAGAAGATCGTTATCTTACAAACATATCTTGGGGCCCTGACGGAAAGAACATCTTTGTGCTGGTATTGGACCGTAGCCAGAAGCATATGCGCCTTAACCAGTACCGCGCTGCCGACGGCTCCTTCGTGCGCACCGTCCTCACAGAAGACAGCGACAAATACGTAGAACCGGAGATCCCCCTCACCTTCGTGGGCGGCAACTACCATTTCATCTACAGCATCGCCTCTCGCGACAACTATCGCAGCCTTTACCTCTGCGACACCCTTGGCACCGTCCGCCGTTTGACAAACGTCAATGCCGATGTCGAATTGAAAGCCGTCAAAGGAAACACAATTTATTATATGTCGGCCGAAGTTTCCCCCGTTGAAAGCCATCTTTTCAAGATTGATATCGCCCCTGCAAAGGGAAGGAAGGCCGTTTCCGCCGCCAATACAAAGATTGGCAAGCCCGTGCGCCTGACCCCCGAGCGCGGTGTGCACAACGTGACATTGACCGTGGATGGTAAGAACTTCCTGGACATCTATTCCAGCTTCAATGTTCCCGGCGTAAGCCAGGTAGTGTCTACTGACGGCAAACATCAGGTACTCTGGTCCAAGACCGCCGAGAACCCCCTTACTGGTTATAAAACCGGAGAAATCGACTTCGGCTCCCTGCCCAGCGCCGATGGTAAATATGAAAACTGGTACACCCTTTACAAACCGGCCGACTTTGACCCTGCAAAGAAGTATCCTGTAGTACTTTACGTATACGGAGGCCCCCATTCCCAGATGGTCAACGACAGCTGGCTGGGAAGCTTCAAGCCCTGGGAGGTTTATATGGCCCAGAAGGGCTACGTGGTGCTTGTAATGGACAACCGCGGCACCATTAATCACGGCCTTGAGTACGAGCAGGCCATCCACAAGCATTGCGGCAAGGTAGAGATGGAAGACCAGATGGTTGGCATCAACATGCTCCGCAATCAGCCGTGGGTAGATGCAGAACGCATCGGCGTACACGGATGGAGCTATGGCGGCTTTATGACCATCAGTCTTATGACTACTTATCCCGATGTCTTCAAGGTTGGAGTTGCCGGCGGTCCGGTAATTGATTGGAAGTGGTACGAGATAATGTACGGCGAGCGCTATATGGAGACTATGGCCACCAACCCCGAAGGCTTCGCCGAAAATAGCCTTATCAACAAGGCTAAATACCTGAAAGGTAAGCTGTTAATCTGTCAGGGCGCCATCGACAACACCTGCGTTTGGGAGCACAGCCTAAGCTTCGTTCAGGAGTGTATCAACAACAACATTCAGGTAGATTACTTCCCTTATCCTATCGCAGAACACAACGTTCGCGGCCGCCACCGTGTGCACCTTATGGACAAGGTTACCATTTATTTCGATAACAATCTTTAAACCACATATAACATTTTATGAAAGCATATATAGAACAGAACAAAGAGAGGTTTTACGATGAATTGTTTTCACTTCTGAGAATCCCGTCAATCAGCGCCAAGCCGGAGCATAAGCCGGATATGCAAAGGTGTGCGGAAAGGCTTGTAGAGCTGCTTTTGAAGGCTGGTGCGGACGAGGCTGCTGTATATCCGTCAGCAGGCAATCCTGTAGTCTTTGGACAGAAGATTCTGGACCCTGCTTACAAGACTGTTCTGGTTTACGGCCATTACGATGTTCAGCCGCCGGAGCCGCTTGAGAAATGGCGTACGGATCCCTTCGAGCCCGTTATCACCAAAGATCCCAACACCGGCGAAGACGCAATCTACTGCCGTGGCGCCAACGACGACAAGGGCCAGCTTTTCATGCATTTGAAGGCCTTCGAGTACATGCTTTCAAGCGGTAAACTGCACCATAACGTCAAGTTTGTCTTTGAGGGCGAAGAGGAAATCGGCAGCGGTAGCCTGCCTGACTGGGTTCGTGAGCACAAGGATCTTCTCAAGGCCGATGTTATCCTGGTATCGGACACTACGATGATATCGGACAAGGTGCCTTCTATCAACTGCGGAATGCGTGGTTTGGCCTATCTGGAGGTCACTGTGACCGGTCCTAACAAGGACCTGCACTCCGGACATTATGGTGGCGCTGTGGCTAACCCGATCAATACTCTTTGCGATATGATTTCGTCGCTTATAGACAAGGATGGACGTGTGACTATCCCTGGTTTCTATGACGATGTCGTTGAGCTTTCCGCAGCGGATCGCGCTCAGCTTGCGCGTGCTCCGTTCGATCTTGAAGAGTATAAGGAATTCCTTGATATTAAAGAGGTTAAGGGAGAAAAGGGATATACTACCATGGAGCGTACTGGTATTCGTCCTTGCCTTGATGTTTGCGGTATTTGGGGTGGTTATACGGGTGTTGGTGCCAAGACGGTGCTGCCTTCTGTGGCACATGCCAAGATTTCTATGCGTCTTGTTCCTAACCAGCTTAGCTCCAAGATTACTGAGCTGTTCAAGAAGCACTTCCTGGCTATTGCTCCGCCTTATGTAAAGGTTGATGTCAAGCCTTGCGAGGGTGGTAATGGCTTCTTGATTCCTATTTCTTCGCCGGCCTTCCAGGCTGCTTCCAAGGCTATGGCAGAGGTTTATGGTGTTGAGCCTGTTCCTTCCCGTGGCGGCGGCAGTATCGCGGTTCTGGCAGAGATGCAGCAGATTCTGGGTATTGATCCGCTCCTTATGGGCTTTGGCCTTGAACGCGATACTATCCATTCGCCTAACGAGAGTTATCTGCTGCGGCAGTTCTTCGCTGGTATGGAATCCATCGCGCTATTCTATCAATACTATTAGGAACCATAATCTATCCTAATAAAGAGAGTCCAAACGGACTCTTTTTTTAGTTTAATCGCTACTAAGAATAGCTATTTTAGGGTAGAGGGTGAAAGGGGAGTTTTGAGTAGTCATTAGATGTGGGTATTTTGAGTGAACCAGTGAAGAATACTGTCAGGATTTACTTATCTTTGTGACGAAATAAAGGGAATAAATATGTCAGAACATCATATACATTGCGAAAGCTGCCATGAACACCATCATGAACATCATCATGAAGAAGGTGGCCTAAAGAAGCAGCTTACAGTAATTATTGCAGCAGCCGTACTACTAGCAGGAGCCGTAGTAATAGAGAAAACATGCAACCTCAAGGTATGGCAGCTTCTACTGGTTTACCTGATACCTTATCTAGTAGCCGGTTACGATACACTTAAAGAGGCCATAGAAGGCATCTTCCATGGAGAACTCTTTGACGAGCACTTCCTTATGACCATCGCCACCGCAGGAGCCCTGTGCATAGGCTTCCTGCCCGGCATGGAAACCCAGTTCCCGGAGGCAGTATTCGTTATGCTCTTCTTCCAGGTAGGCGAACTCTTCGAGGGCTACGCCGAGGGCAAGAGCCGCCGCAGCATATCCCATCTTATGGACATCCGCCCCGATGCAGCCAATGTAATGCGCGACGGTAAGATATTGACAGTCAGCCCTGAAGAAGTAAAGGTAGGGGAGACAATAGTAGTAACTTCCGGCGGAAAGATTCCTCTGGACGGAGTTATCACAGACGGAAGCTCCTCACTTAATACGGCAGCCCTTACAGGAGAGAGCCTGCCCCGCGAAGTAAACATCGGCGACGAGGTTATATCCGGCTGCATCAACCTGTCCGGAGTGCTGCAAATCAAGACCACTAAATCATTTGGAGAGAGCACAGTATCCAAGATAATAGAACTTGTAGAAAACTCCGCAGAAAGGAAGTCTCACAGCGAATCCTTCATAACCCGCTTTGCCCGTGTATATACACCCATAGTGGTATTCGCAGCACTAGCCCTGGCCCTGTTGCCGCCGATATTCAGCGGCGCCTTTGGCCAGACCTTCCCCACATGGCTTGGCCGCGCCCTGGTCTTCCTTGTAGTTTCCTGCCCCTGCGCCCTTGTAATAAGCGTTCCGCTTACATTCTTCGGAGGCATCGGCGGAGCATCCAGAAAAGGAATTCTGGTAAAGGGTGGCAATTATATAGATGCCCTGGCCAAGGTTAAGACAGTGGTTTTTGACAAGACCGGCACCCTTACAGAGGGTAAGTTTACCGTAGAGGCAGTGCACCCTGAGCTTTACAGTAAGGAGCAGATACTTCACCTGGCTGCGCACGTAGAGCACTTCTCTACCCATCCCATCGGCGCCGCCCTTCGCGACGCTTTCCCGGAGGAGTCTACCGACGATTGCAAAACCGGTGATTATCAAGAATTTGCAGGCGAAGGCATATCCGCCAAAGTAGGGGAGATGAAGGTATTCGTCGGCAATACAAAACTAATGGACAGGGCCGGTGTCCAGTGGCACGACTGCCATTGCAAAGGTACCATCATACACGTGGCAATCGACGGCGTTTATGCCGGTCACATCGTCATAAATGACAAAATCAAAGAAGACAGCCCCGCCACCATCGGCATGCTTTCAGATCTTGGAGTGGAAAGGCTCGTTATGCTTACCGGAGACAAGGCCGATGTTGCCGGAGACATCGCAGGCAGAATCGGGATTGACGAGTATTATGCAGAGCTGCTGCCCGCAGATAAAGTTGGCCACGTAGAACAGCTGCTGGCATCCAAAAGAGAAGGTCTTCTGGCCTTTGTGGGCGATGGAATAAATGATGCACCTGTTCTTTCCAGGGCCGATATCGGCATTGCCATGGGCGCCCTTGGTTCCGACGCTGCCATAGAAGCAGCTGACATCGTTTTGATGGACGACAAGCCTTCCAAGATTGCCACCGCCATCCAAATTGCCCGTCACACCATTGCAATTGCCAGGCAGAATGTATGGTTTGCAATTGGCATTAAACTGGCAGTGCTGGCACTGGCCGCAATAGGGCTTGCAACCATGTGGATGGCTGTTTTTGCCGATGTTGGCGTAACAGTTCTGGCAGTATTGAACGCAATGCGTGCTCTAAAGGCCTAAACATACTACTAGTCATGGTAACTACCGTTTATCCAGAGGATTAATTTTTATACAAAAAATCTGTATTTTTTGGATGGAATTACTAAATTTGCGCCGGATTAAGTTACAACTCGTTCTCTAAAAGAAACAATGACAAGAGCATTTGTTAATGGAAAAGTAATCTTCCCGGGCGAAATTAGGGGAGGCCTGGCTGTAGTATGCCAGGATGGTAAAATTTCAGACATCATTCAAGAAGAAAAACTCGCTAAGGAGTCAATCGACATAGTAGACTGTAAAGGTCTCTATCTGTCTCCGGGTTTCGTGGATATTCACGTTCATGGTGGCGGTGGCTTCGGTTTTATGGACGGCACACCCGAATCTATCGACGGGGCTGCAAAATTCCACCTGAAGCACGGAACAACTTCTATCGTTCCAACAACGCTTACCTGCCCGGATGAGGAGCTTTATCAGGTATTTGACGCCTACAAGCAGGTAAAAGGCAACAAACCGCCTTATACTCTTCTTGGTATTCATCTTGAAGGTCCGTTCCTTAACCCTGCAAAATGCGGTGGCCAGGATCCCAAATACCTCTCTTATCCTGATGTAAAACGCGCCAAGGAGATTCTTTCCCATACAGATAACGTTATCCGTTGGAGTATCGCACCGGAACTTGATGGCGCCCTGGAGCTTGGCAGAATGCTTTCCCGCAAGGGCATAGTTTCCTCCGTAGCCCATACAAATGCCTCATATGCACAGGTAGAAGCCGCAATGTTCGCAGGCTTTTCAATGATGACTCACTTCTATTCAGCAATGTCTGCTTGCTACAAGGTTGGCTGCTATCGCGTGCCGGGTGCCGTAGAGGCAGGATATCTGCTGGATGGACTCTCTGTAGAGATGATTGCCGATGGTAAACATCTTCCTAAAGAAATCCTTCGAATGGTATGGAAGTTCAAGGGTGCAGACAGGACAGCACTTTGTACCGACGCCCTTGCACCGGCCGGCCTTCCTGAAGGCACAGTATTCTACAACGGAATGCCGCCTCACGGAGCAAAATCCGTCATCCACGACGGTGTAGGCAAACTTTATGACCATTCTGCACTTGCCGGAAGTATGGCTACCGCCAACCGCCTTGTCCGCGTAATGTACAAGGATGCACTTGTTCCTCTGCATGATGCAGTAGAGATGATGACACTGTCGCCGGCCAAGATGGTACGCGCTCACGGCAAGGGTTCCATCCGCATCGGCAAAGACGCAGACTTCGTACTCTTCGACGACGACATCGACGTTAAGGCTGTATACACTGCCGGAAATAAAGTGGAGATTTAAATCCTTCGCAATGAAAAGGTTGTTTATAATAGTTCTGTGCCTAAGTCTTGCTGTTGCAGCAAAGGCACAGAACTATATTGTTATTAATAAGGAGAAACTCACGCTTTCCCTTATAAACGAGACTTCCGGAGATACCGTGAAGACTTATGGAGTTGCCGTTGCTTCAAAGTACGGCAACAAGGTGCGTAAAGGGGATGGAAAGACCCCTGAGGGCACTTTCAAAATCAATCAGATACTTTATTCCAAGAACCTGACTCATGACTTCAAGGATGGCAAAGGCCCCATTGCGGGTGCCTACGGTCCCTGGTTCCTGCGCCTGGATGTGCCCGGTTTCATTGACATCGGCATACATGGTACTCATCTTCCCGAGAGTATCGGCACAAGGGCGTCCGAGGGCTGCATACGCATGAGAAATGAGGATATACTGGACCTGAAGGAGCGTGTATGGGTTGGAATGAAGGTCATTATCCTGCCAGACAAAAACCAATAAATATGCTTAGAAAATTTCTAACACTATTCTTAACCGGAGCACTTGTGCTCTCATGTAGCGGCGGCAGCAAGGAGGATCCAATTCCTGAGCCCGAAAAAGAAGTCGATCCGGAGATTCATGAACCGGATATTACTCTTAACCCCAGGGTGGATGGCCGATGCGCCCTTGCCTATGTTACTTATTACGGATCGGAGCTTCCGGATGTAAGTGCCATTACACATATCAACTATGCCTTTGCAGAGTTGTATCTTACAGACAACGTATATCAGAAGTTCAAAGTTCAGGGCAGCCTGGAGCGTTTCCGTACTATTACCATGCTCAAGAACAATCATCCTGAGCTTAAAATCTGCCTTTCATTCACTAATGGAATCGCCAATTCCGACAACAGGGTTGACGGAGGTTTCTCTGCATTGGTTGCTACAGAAGACAACAGAAAGCGCTTTGCAGAGGATTGCCTGGCCTTTTTGAAGGAGTATTCAATTGACGGTATTGACCTTGACTGGGAGTTCCCTGGCCTTTCCTGGGGTAGCGCAGCCAAGGATACAGAGCATGATACTGCCAACTACGTTTTGCTTGTAAAGCAGCTGCGTGAGACTCTTGGCACCGACTACCTTATTACCTATGCCGGCTATTGCATGGACAAGCAGAAGGTAGGTCAGACCGGTTACCGTTATGTAGATATTGCCGGTATGGACCCGTATGTAGATTATGTCAATATCATGACCTACGACCTTGACGAGGCTCCACACCATCACAGCGCTCTTTCCGACACCCGTGCATACCGTGATTGCAATCGCGCCGTAAACGCTTACCTTAACGCCGGAATCCAGCCTAATAAGCTTGTAGTTGGTGTTCCTTTCTACGGCCGTATCTCATTCAGCAAGTCTCCGACAGCTATAACTTACCGCAAGATCCTTCAGATGGACAGATATAAATATCGCCGTAACAAATGGGACGATATAGCTTCCTGCCCCTTTGTAGAAGTTATGGAAAACAACAAGTTCTACTGCGGATATGATAACCCCAGGAGTATCGCCGCAAAAGGCGCCTGGGCCCGCGCAAAAGGCCTTTACGGCCTGATGTTCTGGGAATACGACCAGGATGACAGCCGCGGTACACTGCGCAAATCCATTTGGAATGCAGTTATGCAGTAGACTTTGTTCATAAACTAAAATAAGCTATCTTTGCCATAATAGAGAATTATTATGAAAAAGATAGCTTTTTTTGTGGCCTTATCGGCATGCATGGCATGCAGCGGCCAGTCCAATAACACAGTTGAATCAGAACTTGCAAATAAGGAGTCGTTGACGGCGGCAGAGTGCGAATTGTATTCTGCAGAGCTTGCATCGGCTTGGAAAGACTCGGTAAAGGTGGCTACTGCGGCTGCCTATGAGGCCAAGAAGGTTAGCTTCGGCGAATATACAATGAAGGTGGAATGGTCTGTCTACGGCCAGAAGCCTGCCGACGGGCGCTCGCTCTACATCTCCCTCCACGGAGGCGGTGGCGGCCCTGCAGAGATGAATGACAGCCAGTGGGAGAACCAGAAGCGTCTGTATCAGCCTGCGGAGGGTGTTTATCTTTGCCCCCGTGGCATCACGGACACCTGGGACCTGCACTTCCGTCCGGAGTCCGATCCTTGCTACGAAGAGGTTATCCGCATGGCAGTTGCAAATTTGGATGTCAATCCTGACAAAGTATATATTATGGGTTATTCAGCTGGCGGTGACGGCGTTTGGCGTATTGCCCCGCGCATGGCGGACCACTGGGCTGCCGCATCGATGATGGCTGGCCATCCTGGTGATGTGAGTCTGCTTAGCCTTAGGAATCTGCCTTTTATGATTTGGTGCGGCGCGCTTGACGACGCCTATAACCGTAATGCAGAGTGCGAGGCCCGCATTGCAGAGATGGATGCGCTCCAGGCTGCCGATCCCGATGGCTACGTTCATGAAGGCCACATGGTTGCAGGAAAGGGCCACTGGATGGACCGTGAAGACGTTGCAGCCGTTCCGTGGATGGCAAAGTACGTGCGCAACCCTTATCCTTCAAAGGTGGTCTGGTGCCAGGGCGACGAGCCTAAAAAGGCCTTCTACTGGCTTGGCGCGCCTGAATCGGAACTTGCCAAGGGCAAGGTTGTCAGGGCCGATGTCTCCGGCAATACCATCGACATTACTGCGTGCGATTATTCCAGTCTTACCATTTATCTCAATGATAAAATAGTAAACCTTGACCAGCCGGTCAAGGTTACATATGGGGATAAAGTATTGTTCGAGGGCTCTGTTCCCCGTAGTCCCGCTACGATGCGTTCTACTTTGGCTGCCCGTCAGGATCTTTCTTATATCTTCTCTGCGGCAGTAACCGTAGCGCTCCACTGAGCCTTTACGTCATCCCATTTGTAGTAGGGACCGTCGGGAAGGCCCAGCAGGGTAGTCTCGCGCTCGTTGATGAAGCATTTAACCAGCACTTCACCAGAATTGTTCTTGTAGAAGATCATCTGGAAGTTACCTGCGAAGGGAGTGTAAAGCCATCCGGGCCAGTTTACAGCCTCGTCCTTGGTAAGGCGCTCTGCTATGCCTTTTACACCGATTCTGCTGCAGAAGGCCAGTAACTGCCAGTCATGGCCAAAGCGGAGGTCTGCAACGCATGAGCCATCGGCAATGGCTGCATCGGCCTTGGCAATGAAGTCATCTACAAGTTCCTGGACGCCGGGGGCTGCCATGCGGGTGTCTCCGAATTCTACGCTGTTGCACTGACGGAGATAAAGCTCAAGGGATACTCCGCGCTCGAACTGCTTGAGGTCTTCAAGGGTAAATACGTTTATGATAGTCTGGTCCTGGTCAAAGGAGCC
Organism: uncultured Prevotellaceae bacterium; assembly: GCA_947166905.1. Classification (GTDB taxonomy): domain Bacteria; phylum Bacteroidota; class Bacteroidia; order Bacteroidales; family UBA932; genus Cryptobacteroides. The sequence continues at coordinate 159,034 of CAMVFZ010000002.1, forward strand.
GGCGATTGCTGCGAATTCAACTACACCTGCCATCATGTCAAGGATTGTGGCGTCTGCGGCTTTGCAGGCGGCATCGGTATCGGTGAACATGTGCCTTGCGAAGTCAAGTGAGTCAGGTTTGTAGCCTTCTGCATACTCTTTTATGTACTTGTAGGCCTCGTATCTCATTGAGTTGGGGTCGTCGCTGCTGCAGTACTTCATAAACTGTTCTCCGGTGTCCCAGCTCATGTCAATTCTGCTGTCGCGGGAGAGGAGCTCGCCTGTGAAGGCTGCCATGCTGACGATGCAGCGGGGAACGTAGCTTGATACGGCCCTTACGCGGCGGTTACCGCTCTGGAATACGTCCTTGTATTTCTCGTACATACGGCCAGCAATTGCCCTGTGTTCTCTTGCTCCGCGGGGAGTAAGGCGGCCGTCCATATCGTTGTGCAGTGAGTCTATGAGTTTTGCCTGTGCAAGTACTTTAAGTCCTTCTTCTGTAAGTGCACCGGCTTCTTTAATCTTGTCCAGTTTTTCCAGGGTTTTAGAGTAGTTCTTGCCCCAGTTGCTACGGCTTCCGTGGCGGCCGTAATGGCTTACGTAAAAGGCTTTGTAGCCTGCCGGAACGGGGGTTTCAGGGGTGTTGAAGTACTCGTAGGGGCTAGTGTTGACGCCAAAGCGGTAGAGGTTGTCTTCTATGCCTTCGGGGATTGCGTCATACTGTTGTTCTGCCTGCTTGCTGCAGGCGATTGTTGCGGCCACAAGGGCCAGGGTCAAGAGGATTCTTTTCATTATTTGAGTTGTATTAATACTTAGGAAATGCTTCCTATATGCAAATATAAAATTATTTGCGTAAATTGGGTCGTTAAATGAATGACTTCTATGAAAAGATTGCTTATTGCCTGTGCTTGCGCATTGATGCTGATTGCGTGCAACAAAGAGAAGGTCGTGGTTATGGAGATATAAAGGATTTCATGATTCAGGGTGGGGATCCTGATTCAAAGAATGCCGCTCCTGGGATGATGTTGGGTGAGGGTGACCGTCCTTACAAGGTCCCGGCGGAATTCCGTATTGCGGATGGTATTTTCCATCGTAGGGGAGTGCTGGCTGCTGCGCGTGAGGGTGACGATGTCAATCCGGAGCGTGCTAGTTCTGCGATGCAGTTTTATATTGTGTGGGGTCAGGTGTTCGACGACGAGTGGCTGGACAGGATTCAGGCACGCCTGGACATGTATACCGATAGTACCGTGAAGCTGACGCAGGAAATGCGGAAGGTTTACAAGACTATCGGCGGAACGCCTCATCTTGACGGGCAGTATACTGTTTTTGGAGAGGTTATCAGCGGTCTTGACGTTGTGGATGCCATTCAAAAGGTGCCTACCGACAGCCTCGACCGTCCGCTGCAGGATGTCCGCATTCTGAAAGCATATCTGAAATAGCCCTTATTCCCGTCATGCCCGACCTGATTTTCACGCCACCTTTGATGGCCTTGAATTATGATTGATTATTCGTTTGCCGCTGGCCGATGGGGACGATTTTGCTTTTTCCGTCCGATGACCATTGGAATTGCCAAGTGCGGCCATCAAGTTGATCGATCAGGATAAATGTCCATATATTATCGGTTGCAACGAGGTTGAATCGGCCGGGGATGGCGTTGTCATCGGCCTCAGTCAGCTGGTCGAGCACCGGCATTTCCTTGCTGTTTTTGACGTTTGTGTCGAATTTGACCATGTTGATGGAGCCGTTGCTGGTGTCAAGCTTTAGGAAAGTCCACATATTACAGGTGGGGTAGAGCTTGTAGCGGGGTACCAGGACCTCTGACTGCTGCGCAAATGCCGCGATGCCGATGAAAAGGCATACCAGAGAAATGATGAGTCGATTTGCGTTCATAATCTAACGTTATTTGAGTTGTCGCCTCATCCATTACTAAATTTGTGCCAACATGCCATGTCCGACTTGATCGGGAATCTAGTTGCTGAAGCTCTTCGGTGACTCATTTGCGCACAAAAGAGAGGGGAGTACGCAGAAAACTGCCCGATTATTTGCGCTATCCCATGAAAAACGCCCGGATAACGTAAATATTAAGCCTATTATCTTCGCTATCCCCTCAAATTTTTGCGGATAACGCAAATAATCCCATGAAAATCTTCGCAATCCCCTTGACCAATCGTGATGAGCCCTGAATTATCTGCACCTCTCCGCACCAATCTCGGAAGCCTCAGATAAGACAGGGTATTTGCGGGACGGAGACGGGAGTGATTTAGCTTCTTCGAAGACTTCGCCCAGGCCGTCCTGAGACAAGACACCGCGTTTGAGGTCTCGTGGAATCTCTCCACGCTCGTCAGCCTCATAGTCCTGCAGCCACTGGCCGCTCTCCTCGTACTCTCTGAGGGTTGCGATGTCCTTCCGTATGCGGTCGTAGATTTCTTCCATTTGCTGGATGCGGTGGATGCGGTGTGGGTTCATGTCGTTTCTTTCGATTAACGTGACACAATCCCCGCAATGACAGCAGCAGTGAATCCGGCCTCCTCCATCGCATTGAGGCCCCGGATGGTGATGCCGCCAGGCGTGGTCACCCGGTCAATTTCAGCCTCCGGATGGGTACCCCGGCTCATTGAAAGATCCACAGCGCCCTTCATCGTCTGATAGACCGCTTCCCTGGCCTCATGAGGATACAGACCCAGTTGTACGCCTCCTTCCATCGCGGCCCGAGCGTAGCGAAGCGCAAAAGCAGTCCCGCAAGAAGCCACCATCATCCCGGCATGGAGGCGTTTTTCATCCACAATAAGCGTCTTGCCCACCCGGTCGAAAAGAGATTTGACCACGACGTCGTCTTCCCCCAGAATGACCGATGCGAAAGTCATACTCTCGCCAATCTCGGCAGCGAGGTTGGGAATGACCGTATAAGCGGCCCGCACACCCGTCCCGGCGAGCCACTCCTTCATCTGGGCCGAAGGAATCCCCGCCGCCAGGGAAAGAAGCGTTTTCCCGGAAAGGCAGGGCCGAATCTGCTCCAGCACTGACTGAACCAGCCAGGGCTTCACGCCCAGGATAATCACCTGTGCCCAAGAAGCGGCCGAAACATTGTCCAGCGTGGTATCAATCCCCAGTGCGGCATACTTCTCCAGCGTAGCGGAATGCGCCGTCGTTACCGTAAGGGCATATTCCTGCGCAAATCGGTGGAGCCCCAACGCAACCGCTCCGCCCATGTTCCCTGCGCCAAGGATGGCTACCTTATCTGTCTGTTTCATATGTTCATCAATACTGGTACTTCTTGAAGTTATACTTCTCTCTCAGGGCCGATTTCGTCTCATCGTCCTGGTGCGTAAAGAAAGCCTTCCACCCAGGGCAGAAGTTGATGTGCCAGCGCCAAAAACGGCCGGCCAGAGACTTGGGGTTCTTGTCATACTTTGCCCTTAACGGGCATGTTTCGCAGGAGTATTTCTGTTCAGGCATATATATAATAACTAGATTTCTTTTAATGCTTCGTCTTCTGATATTTTTTGGAACCGTGGAACTTGCTTTCCTTCATGCTCAACTTCTTCAAAGAAATTCGTCTTTGTACGAATCCAATAGCGTCGGTCTCCGTACATGGCTTGGTACACAACGGCTTCTTCTTCCGTTGCCTCCAGCGTCGCGTACGCCACGAATTTGTAAATCTTCTTATTCCTGAAATGACGGTAATACTGCTCCATAAGCAAATGTTTTTGTAAAGATAGTATTTTTCCAGGATTCCCGCTTCAGGTTCTGCTACCAACTCGCAGGTGTGATTATTTTGCCTGACCCGATCGGGCATCTAATCCTGCAGGCGGCGTCACAAAAGTGCCGCTTTCCGGGCGTCGCTCCTTTCCTATCATTTCGACTGCTCCTTTCTTGACATTTCGACCGCCCCTTTTTGCCATTTCGAGCGGAGTGGAGAAATCTCCGTATTGAGTATCAATGAGTTACGCATTTTAACTCCCTACTTTTTCCGGAGTTAAATCACGTAAGTGTCTGATAATCAATATTTGTTCCAGCGTCAGGTAAAACACCCTCAGGCCAGAATATATGGCCGATGGTTACTTGTTGCCGATGGATGGCGATACCCTCCCGGATGGCTCCGTTCCGCTGCGCTCCACTCCGTCCCTCCCACTGTATCCTGCGTCATTGACTCGTCCTGATTTTTGTTTACAGATTTTCTTGACTTCTGATATCAAAGTCC
>CAMVFZ010000003.1 GCA_947166905.1 uncultured Prevotellaceae bacterium
GTTTTGTCTAACTTTTGGGGTGCACATCAACTTGTCCGGGGGTGGACAAGCCCCCAGGGGGCTACACTGCATTCCGGAGCCCTTTTCTATCTCTTGCCCGACTTGATCGGGCATCTCAATCCCTGACGCAGTACCGAGAGTAGCCCCAGGAAGCGACAAAAAACAGCTGTTTTCTGACGTTATCCCTTGAAAATGGCCGGGATAACGCCAATTATAGCCGGAATTATGACGTTATCCCCCTCTAAAACAGAGGATAACGACAAAATATGCCCGTTTTCTAACGCAATCCCTCTTTGAAACATCGAAGATAATTCGTACAGGATCCTTCTATGATAAAGGAAAAAACTCAACGTACTTTCCTCTGTGACAACAGAAGGGGGAATTTGCCCAGAACCCCTTCTAGAGTTGCAACGGGCCGGGAGGACTTGACCCTTGCACGGAGCCCGGGACTTCCCGAGCCCGTAGCCGCCGCACCCTGTGGTTGCGCGGCTGTGGTGCTTAGTGGGAACGACAAAGGAGGTCCGCCCAGTGGGCAGACCTCCCCGCACCGTCGGTCGAAGAAGAAGGCTATTCGGAGATTCCGACAGTGACTACCTTGCGTCCCTCAACGCTCCGATAGTGTGCGCGGACTCTCACGACCTTGCCATTGCATTTGCGCTTGTGCGCGCTTACTTTGATAAGTTTGTGAGCCTCTTGCTCGATATGCAAGCTTACACTCAATGTGATTTGCTTTTTCATAATGTTAATAATCTGTTGTTAGCGTAAAAAGCAATCCAGAGGGGTAAGAAGTACCCCGACGGTGGCAATTAGTCTTCTTTTGATTAAATAAAGGCATTTCAGTGAGGGCTGAAATGCCATTTAGATCTAACAACAATTCCCCGAGGGGGATTATTAACACAACGCAAAGGTATGGAATATTTTTTCAACTCCGAGCACTTTGTGGTGAAATGTCCGTATATGTGGTGAAATGTTGCAGATTTTTACAAATCTTATGATTCGGCAGAAAATACCAATACTGCCGGCGTTGAAAATATCCATATTCTTTCCAAAGGACAAGATAAACTCGATAATGCGATGTAAAATGCTGATTTACAGCTATAATCTTGGAAGTAGGCTTCTTTTTCATTATATTTGTAGAAAGCCATAAAAAACAAAAAAGCCCCACGGCGTACGCGGGGCTATAGGATAAAATCCTGCGGCATATAGCCTTATTGTGATAAGATGTAGAAAATCTTACACCACAAAGATACCTAAAAAATTGATAATAACAAAGATATGGAAAAGATTTTAGGACTGGATTTAGGAACCAACTCAATAGGATGGGCCGTTGTTGAGAGAGGAGAAGATAACAAGTGTAAACTTGTCGGACGGGGCGTGAATATTTTTCAAGATGGTGTTGCTCATGACAAAAGTGGTGAAAAACCTGCTGTTCAAGAGAGGACTGCCGCCCGCTCATCCAGAAGACATTACTTCAGAAGGAGACTTCGCAAAATAGAACTTCTAAAAGTCCTAATTGAGAACAAGTTGTGTCCGGCACTTCCTGTCGATGCGCTATTGGAGTGGAAAAAGAGCAAGCTGTTCCCTTTAGATAAAGATTTTTTAGTGTGGCAGCGAACGGATGATAATTTGGAAAAGAATCCGTACCACGATAGGTATTTGTCGCTATTTACTGATCTAGATTTGACAAAACAGTCGGATAGATACGTTCTCGGGCGTGCGTTCTATCACCTAAATCAGCGAAGGGGCTTTTTAAGCAACAGAAAGGAGGCTGTAAAAGAAAGTGATGGGAAGGTGTCAGAGGGTATCACCAGTCTCACTCAAGAATTAAATGAGGCTGGCTGCACATACCTTGGGGAATATTTCTATAAACTTTATGGCGAAGGAAAGAAAATCAGGAATCGCTATACTTCCAGGGAAGAACATTATAGGAAAGAATTCTTTGCAATTTGTGAAAAACAAGGGCTCTCTGACGGCTTGGTCCACAGCCTGGAGCGAGCTATTTTTTATCAACGTCCGTTGAAGTCGCAAAAGGGAAATGTGGGGCATTGTAAATTCGAGCCCGATAAGCCTTGTTGTCCTACGTCTCATCCGATGTTTGAAGAGTTCCGGATGCTTCAGTTTGTAAATTCAGTCAGGGTTAAATCTTTCGCCGATGATGACTATCGGCCGATTAATAATGATGAATATTTGAAGATTCTTCATTTGTTCTTTAGAAAGAGCAAGCCCGACTTTGATTTTGAAGAAGTAGCCAAGAATATTGCCGGAAAGGGCAATTATTGTTCAAAGGATGATGTTGGCTCATATGCATATCGGTTCAACTATTCGATGGAAACGAATGTCCCTGGTTGTCCAGTATCAGCAGCGTTAATGACGGCAATTGAGGCGACTCCCGAAGATTGGAAAGATGTATTATGCTCTGTTTATACAAAGGGTGATGGTAAAACCAAAGAGCAAATAATTAATGATGTTTGGCATTCTTTGTTTGCTTTTGATGACGATGTCAGACTATCTGAGTGGCTGTCGCAGAATTTGCAAATAGATAATAAAGCTGCGTCAAGTCTTTCCCATTTTAACATTCCTCAAGGTTATGCTTCGTTGAGCCTTAAAGCGATAAGTAAGATACTTCCTTGGCTTAGGCAGGGCTATGTTTATAGCGATGCGGTATTTTTTGCTAATCTACCGGCTATCTTACCTAAACATATACTCGAGAACGAAGGGCGTCTTGCCGACGTAGAGGAAAACATTCGAATACTCTTGAGTGAATCACCTATTGACGGAAAAACAGGAGCTATCAGTAAGTATAAGAACATTCACGATTATTTGTTAGGAGTAGCAGAGAATGTAAAAGCCGACAAATTATATCACCCCTCTCAAATAGAGCTTTATAAACAGGCTTTGCCGGATGATAAAGGACGGATTCTTTTGGGCTCGCCAAGGACAAACGCATTTAAGAATCCGATGGCTATGCGTGCCCTGTTCAGATTGCGCAAATTAATTAATGAGTTGCTTCAAGAAGGGCAGATTGATCCGCAGACAAAAATCAATATAGAATTTGCTAGGGGATTGAATGATGCCAATAGGAGAAAGGCAATTCAGGACTATCAGAGAAACCAAGAGAATCTTCGCCAGAAGGACCGGCAAGCAATAATTGAATTATTTAAAAGTGAAGGCATTGAATATGAGCCGTCCGAATTGGACTTGCTCAAGTACAGGTTGTACGAAGAGCAGAATCATAGGTGTATCTATACTGACTGCCAGATTTCGCCAAGGATGTTCCTCGGGAATGCAACCGAATTCGATATAGAGCATACAATACCCAGGTCTAGAGGCGGTGATGATTCACAGATGAATAAGACATTGTGCGAAAGCCGGTTTAACAGGGATGTAAAGAAAGCAAAAATACCCGCAGAGTTGGAATCGCATGAGGTCTTGCTCGACCGCGTATCGGAATGGAAAGAGAAAACTAATGAGATTGAGAAACAGATTGTCTTTTGGCGTCGCAGGGGTAAGCACGCTGCGTCTAAAGAAGAGAAAGACAATGCGATACGTAGGGTACACACTCTGTCAATGGAAAGAGACTATTGGCGAGGAAAATATGAGCGCTTTGCTATGGATAAAGTCCCCGAGGGCTTCTCTAATAGGCAAGGTGTGGATATAGGAATCATCGGCCGATATGCCAGGATGTATTTGAAAACAGTGTTTAACAAAATATATGTTGTCAAAGGTGCTACAACAGCAGATTTTAGGAAAGTCTGGGGCTTGCAAAGTGAGTATGAGAAAAAGAGTCGGGTTAACCATGCACATCATTGTATAGATGCTATAACTATTGCGTGCATAGGCAAAAAGGAGTATGATGAATGGGCTGGCTTTATGCGACAAGATGAAGAGTACCGTTTTGGTAGGGGAAAGCGTCCGATTTTTGAGAAACCATGGCCAACATTCACAGAGGACGTCTTCTCTATCACAACAGAACTAACGGTTCCTCATTACACTCCGGATAATCTTCCAAAGATAGCGAAGAAGAAGCTCAGGGTTAGAGGCGTTATCCAAAGAAATGCTGATGGTGAAATAAAATATGCTAAGGGAGATTCAGCAAGAAATCCGTTGCATATGGATACGTTCTATGGCGCGATTAGCGTAAATGATGAAGTTAAGTATGTGGTCAGAAGAAGTCTGGATACATTGAAAGATTCTGATATAGACAAGATTGTTGATGATGTCGTTAGGGCAAAAGTTAAGGATGCTGTTGCTAAAAGCGGATCTCTGAAGAAGGCTGTGACTGAAGGTATCTGGATGAACGAATCGTTGCGAATTCCGATTAATAAAGTCCGTGTTTTTGCCACCTCGGTAACGAATCCAATCTCGCTTAAAAAGCAAAGATTTGTATCGGATAAGGAATATAAGCGGAATTATTATGTGACCAATGACAATAATTATTGTATGGCTGTCTATGGCACGGAAAAACCGTCGTTCAAACTGCTGAATTCACTTGAAGCCACTAAGCAGGTTAACGGCAAATTGTCGGACATTATTCCTATGTCTGATGAAAAGGATAATCCGTTGAGGTTCGTTCTTAAGATAGGGACTATGGTGTTGTTTTATGAGAACAGTCCTAGTGAATTATTGAGTTGTAATGAGGCCGAGCTTTCTAAGAGACTTTATAAGGTGACAGGATTATCAACCCTAACGATACAGAAAAAGTATTATTATGGCACGATTACCTTGAAACACCATTTGGAAGCTCGGCCCACTTCGGAACTTAAAGCCAAGAATGGACTGTGGCATATCGGAGAAGAATTAAGGCCAGTAATATCACTTTATCACACTCAGCTAAAAGTATGGGTGGAAGGCGTAGATTTTAACATTACGGAAACAGGTAGGATAGTTTTTAAACCTCATCCATTATGGTAAAAAGGACGTTATTCTTTGGGAGTCCTTGCCGATTATCCTTAAAGAACTACCAATTAGTTATCGAGAACAAAGAAACTGGCGAGATTAAGAAGTGTCCTATAGAGGATTTGGGATACGTAGTAATCGAAGACCAATCTGTCTCGATAACCATCCCGGCTTTGAACGCGCTTTCAAGTAATAATACGGCCGTCGTATTTTGCGATGAACGGCGGATGCCTTCCTCTATGCTTTTTAATCTGGATTCTAACAATGTCCTAGCTGAGGTGTATAAAGCGCAAATAGAGGCTTCTGCTCCTATGAAAAAGAACCTGTGGAAGCAGATTATTATGGCTAAGATAGAGAATCAGGCACGCCTTTTAAACGAATTGGGCAAGGACGGTGACGCATTAAAGCCTTATTATATGAATGTTAAGAGTGGCGATGCGGATAATAGGGAGGGCATAGCTGCTCGTTTGTATTGGAAATCTCTTTTTGGAGAAGAATTTTTCAGGTCAAGGGAAGGGGAGACTCCTAACGACATGTTGAATTACGGATATGCAATCCTCAGAGCTGGAATGGCCAGAGCTATTATGGGGTCGGGTTTATTCCCGTCGTTCGGATTATTTCATAAGAACAGGTACAATGCTTTCCCTTTAGCAGATGATCTGATGGAGCCATACAGACCGTATGTCGATCAAATTGTTTTCCAACTGTATGAAGAAGGCAGGCGTAAGTTGGATACTTATGCTAAACAAGAATTGCTGAGACTGTTTTTCAAGGATACCAGGTTTAACAGTGTTACTAGGCCGATGGAGATTGGACTGTCTGTAACGACAGCGTCCCTGGTTAAATGCTTTAAAGGAGAAACTAAACAGATACTCTTCCCGCTTCTTTGATTATGATATCGGAATACCGACTAAATGCATATCACATTATGTGGCTATTTGTCTTTTTTGATTTACCTACAACAACAAAAAAGGAGAGAAAGTATGCGGCGGGGTTCAGGCGGGATTTAGAAAAGGACGGGTTTAGGATGATGCAGTTTTCTGTATATATCAGGCATTGCCCTTCAAAGGAAAACAGAGACGTGCACATTAAAAGGGTTCGAAGTTTTGTACCACCATCGGGAATGGTAAGCATAATGTCGGTAACTGATAAACAATATGGTGAGATTGTGAATTTTTGGGGAGCTAAAAGGTCTCCTTTGCCGGAGACTCCATTACAATTGGAATTATTTTGATATATTTGTAAAAACACTACATCGAAGCGCTTCCTTGGCGTAGTTGAACCGATATTTTTAACAGGAATCCCCTGTAACTAATTGAAAAACAGGGTAAAAAACAACCAAGGTTGTGGTTTGATGTAGAAAAGGAATAAAGAACAACCTTAATAAGAACTTCTGGACTTATACTAAGTTGTGGTTTGATGTAGAAAAGGAATAAAGAACAACGAGAGTTGGTGAAGCCGCAAGGGATGATGGTTGTGGTTTGATGTAGAAAAGGAATAAAGAACAACCCCTTCGATGGGTGGCATCGTCGAAGTTCTGTTGTGGTTTGATGTAGAAAAGGAATAAAGAACAACTCTACGAGAACGGCGCAGACGTGCCCACCGGTTGTGGTTTGATGTAGAAAAGGAATAAAGAACAACTTTATATATTTGCAAAAAGTTACAAACAAAGTTGTGGTTTGATGTAGAAAAGGAATAAAGAACAACGAAGCTGACTCCAAAGCTGCTTACCAAGATGTTGTGGTTTGATGTAGAAAAGGAATAAAGAACAACCCTCCGAACTCCGAACAAACAACTCCGAAGGTTGTGGTTTGATGTAGAAAAGGAATAAAGAACAACGGTCTTGCTTGCGAGCTCCTCCTCGTTCTGTTGTGGTTTGATGTAGAAAAGGAATAAAGAACAACCACGGGAATTGACTTGATGGCCACGCCAAGTTGTGGTTTGATGTAGAAAAGGAATAAAGAACAACGGTATCAATGCACGCACGGCAGATTGAAAAGTTGTGGTTTGATGTAGAAAAGGAATAAAGAACAACAATAAGAACAACCACGTTTTGGGAAGATGGTTGTGGTTTGATGTAGAAAAGGAATAAAGAACAACTAATCGCGCCGATTCCGGTGCTTATAAGGGGTTGTGGTTTGATGTAGAAAAGGAATAAAGAACAACGCGATGTGCATAGACCATTAAGTACCGCAGTTGTGGTTTGATGTAGAAAAGGAATAAAGAACAACGTGCTTCGACGTGCGCGCAGAGTTTCCGAGTTGTGGTTTGATGTAGAAAAGGAATAAAGAACAACTTCAAGAGCAAGAATCTCCGTGATATCTTGTTGTGGTTTGATGTAGAAAAGGAATAAAGAACAACTGCCGGAAGGAACGGCTTCATTTCGTTATGTTGTGGTTTGATGTAGAAAAGGAATAAAGAACAACTGTTTATGGCTTTTAAAGATGAAATATTAAGTTGTGGTTTGATGTAGAAAAGGAATAAAGAACAACGTTCCCGGAACAAAACACAACAGTTATGGGTTGTGGTTTGATGTAGAAAAGGAATAAAGAACAACGCTGTATCTAAAACGTCCCTGCACGCAGGGTTGTGGTTTGATGTAGAAAAGGAATAAAGAACAACCGACGTGGACGCTGTGCTGGCCACGTATAAGTTGTGGTTTGATGTAGAAAAGGAATAAAGAACAACGTCGGTACGGGAAACCAAAACACTTCAAGAGTTGTGGTTTGATGTAGAAAAGGAATAAAGAACAACCTCGACAGGATTGAAGCGGTCGTCGGTCTGTTGTGGTTTGATGTAGAAAAGGAATAAAGAACAACGGCAATTAACGTTAATGGTTTATGGATACAGTTGTGGTTTGATGTAGAAAAGGAATAAAGAACAACTATAACGAGATTGTTTCTCTTGAAAATAATGTTGTGGTTTGATGTAGAAAAGGAATAAAGAACAACAATCAACTCTGCAACAATCAACTCTGCAAGTTGTGGTTTGATGTAGAAAAGGAATAAAGAACAACTAGGAAAGATTACGACCAGACGGAAGACGAGTTGTGGTTTGATGTAGAAAAGGAATAAAGAACAACCCCATGGTACTCGAAGACGTTCCTGAACGAGTTGTGGTTTGATGTAGAAAAGGAATAAAGAACAACAGCAGGCTTTACGGCCCGCTCTTTGGTTTGTTGTGGTTTGATGTAGAAAAGGAATAAAGAACAACCTTGCTGATGTTGCTTCGGGTATTATTGAGTTGTGGTCTGATTTGGAAAGAGTTGTTGAAAATCACGATGGTAACGTGAACAACAACAAGTTGTGATTTGATGTAGTAATCGAGTTGTAAAAATGGGGCTCCGTATGGTGCTCCATTTTTAATGATCCGTTGGCCCTTGGTTGGCACGGGTTGAGGTCTGCTTTGGGGGTGCCTCATAGAGTCTGATTATCAGCTACTTATGCGATTTGCTTAGGGTAAAAATGCGCTAAGCAAAACACGTAACTAATTGATGCTCAATGGAAGCCTGGGGGATCGCCGCTGTGGTTGAGGCGGCGGAAAGTGGCGGAAAGGCACGAGGTTTGTTGCAAAAAAGAAATTTGTTAAATTTGCAAGTTAGGATGCCCGATCAGGTCGGGCATGACGGTATTAATTGACAGAGACGGACGGTTGTTATGGCAGGAAAATTTGGATATAAGCTTAATCCGGAGACTTTGCTCTATGAGATGGAGAAGGCCTCTGCGAAGTCGCGTATCCTTAGGTCCCTGCTGTTCCTGGTCTGGAGCGTTGTCATTGCCGTGGCCGTGTGGTGGTTTTACATCGCCGTGCTGGGCATGGAACTGCCCAAGACCATATTCCTGCGCAAGCAGAATGCGGATTGGACCTCCCGCCTGGAGCAGATGAACAAGCGTTTGGATGCAGCGGAGCAGACCCTTGCCGGCATAGCCGGAAGGGACGACGGCATCTATCGTAACATCTTCGGTATGAATCCGGTAGACCCGGAGCGCCGATACTCTGGCTTTGGCGGCGTGAACCGCTATTCATACCTTGAGGAAGAAGGCGCGTCGCCTCTTTTGCGCAACACTGTGCTACGCCTGGACTATCTTACAAAGGAAGCCTACGTCCAGAGCCTTTCCTTCGATGACGTAGGTGCTATCTCCAAACGTGCAGGAGACATGGCCTCCTGCATCCCGGTGATTATTCCGCTTAATCCCGGCTCCAGATTCCGCCTCTCCAGCCCCTTCGGCTACCGCTCAGACCCCGTTTACGGACGAACCGCCTTCCACGCCGGAATGGACTTCGCCACGGACATCGGCAATAAGGTTTATTGCACCGGAGACGGCGTAGTGGAAAAAATCAGCAATGAAATCAGAGGCTACGGAAACTGCATAGTGATTAATCATGGATTCGGTTACAAGACCCGTTACGCCCACCTTAAATCCGTGCTGGTAGGGGAGGGACAGAAGGTTTCCAGAGGTACCCTTATCGGTGAGGCCGGACGCACCGGAAAAGCTACCGGACCGCATCTTCACTACGAGGTCCTTTACCGTGACAACCATATCAATCCCATCAATTACGTAGACCTTGACATGGACGCCACGGAATACGAGAGCATGGTTAAGCAGGCAGAGGAAAAGTCGGGTGTAATACCCCCGTCCAAACTCCCCAAACGCAGCCGATAGCAACAAGATAAACAATTGGTAATCAATGGCTAAAAGATACGTATTCGACAAGGAAAGCTTCAATTTCAGGAAGGTAGGCCAATCGGCTTGGTCAGTCTTCTGGAGGGTGGTCCGATGGGTCTCCGGAGCCATCGTCCTTGCCGTCTTCTATTACGTAATCTTCAGCCTCCTTTTCAATACCGACGTAGAAAAGCAGCTCTCCCGCGAAAACAGCGCCTATCGGCAGGAATATTCCACCCTTCAGCAGAAGCAGCGCCTGCTGGCCGATGTAGTCCGCCATCTGCGCTCCGAGGACGACGAAATCTACCGCCAGATCTTCCATAGCGAAGCCCCGGAAGTTGACCCCGCCGGTATTCTTGTGGCAGAGACCGACAGCGACGACGACAACTACGCTTCGCTGGTACTTTCCAACCGCAGCCGACTGGACTCCGTAGAGGCCAGGACAGCCCGTATCGAGTCCGCCTTCCAGACCGCCTTCGCCCGCCTTTCAAAGAAGGATACTATCCCGCCTATGTGCCTGCCTGTCAGAACGTTGTCTTATGTGATGACAGGGGCCGGCATCGGCATGAAATACAACCCTTACTACAAGGTTGAATCCCGCCACGAAGGCCTGGATATCATCGCCCCGCAAGGGGAGCCTGTTTATGCCACGGCCGATGGCGTAGTGTACTTTATTCTGCGCTCTGCAAAGGGCCTTGGAAACGTGGTTACCGTAGACCATGGCAACGGGTATATGACAAGATATGCCCACCTTGGACAGGTTAAGGTTTCAAAGGGCCAGCGGGTAAAGCGCGGAGAGCAGATAGCGGAGGTGGGAATGTCCGGCAAGTCGTTCGCCCCTCACCTGCACTACGAGGTAAGATTCAACGGCCTGCCCCTGGACCCTGTAAACTACTTCTTTGCAGCCCTTGGCCCGGAGCAGTATGCGGGTATTGCCTACATGGCGGAACATACTGCGCAATCGCTTGACTAATAACAATTTGCAAGATATGGAAAAGCTTTACTATTCTATCGGCGAAGTTGCCGGAATCCTGGACGAAAGAGCATCGGCCGTGCGCTATTGGTCGGACTATTTTGAGAAGTTCCTGAAGCTTGGACGCAATGCCAAGGGCAACCGAAAATACACCGCGGAAGACATAGAAACCCTCAAGCAGATTAAATTTTTGATGAGGGAGCAGGGAACCACCCTGGAAGGCGCCCAGAAGCGTCTCGCGGAAGATCGTAAGGCTGTCGAAAGCCGCGTTAAAGCTTTAAGCACGCTTAAAGAAATTCGTGAGCAGTTAGAAGAAATAAGAAAATCGCTTTAAAAATTGGTAATTATTCGTACCTTTGCAAACTTGAACAAATAGGCCGATAAGGATAAATCAGTTAAAAACAAAATATGGCAACAAAGAAAACCAAGAAAGTAGCAACCCCGGTGGACCAGAGGGAGACATTCGTATCCATCCAGAAGAACTTCGCTGACTCTGAGCTTTCCGTAGAGGAGAAGCTCAGAATCCTGTATGATCTTCAGAAGGCCGATGTAGCCATCGACAGAATCATGAACCGCCGCGGTGAACTCCCGGAAGAAGTTCAGGCTCTTGAAGAAGAGATTGCAGCCATCAAGGCCAAGATCTCCAAGATCAACGAGCTCAACGCCGGTCTCAACCTCTCCATCAGCGAGAACAAAGAAAAGGCAATCGCCAGCGAAGACGCAGCTGCAAAATATCGCGCACAGCTCAACCAGATCCAGAATAGCCGCGAGTACGACTCAATAGAGAAAGAAATCGAGAACCTTGATCTTGAGAAGCAGATTGCAGACAAGTTCGTAGGTGAGGCTAAGATGAAGATAGCAGAGAACAAGGACGCTATCGCAGAGCTGGAGCAGAAGGCAGAGGTTCGCGGCGAAGACCTTCGCATCAAGAAGGAAGAGCTTGACAACATCGCCAAGACTACCGTAGAAGAAGAAAAAGCCCTCAAGGCAAAGCGTGAGGCCCTTGCAGAGAAGATTGACGAGAGGACAATGAGCGCTTACGAGCGTATCCGCGCCAGCGTTCACAACCACCTTGCAGTTGTTAGCGTATTCAACGAGAACGCTTGCGGTGGCTGCTTCAACACCATCATCCCTCAGCGCCTTATCGATATCGCTTCCATGAAGAAGCTCGTTATCTGCGAGCACTGCGGAAGGATTATCGTAAGCCCCGAAATGGACAAGTAATTTCTGAAAAGTCATGCCTGCACCCGGTAACAAACGCAAGCCACAGGACGTAAACCTGGAGAATCTGGGCCTTGAGATGGGAAACAAACCGCCTCAGGCCTTGGATTTTGAAGAGGCTGTACTGGGAGCGCTGCTCATAGAGCCCAGCGTGGTGGACGAGGCTATGGAGGAGCTTACTGCCTCCTGCTTCTACGATCCGCGCCACAGGATGATTTTCGAGGCTATCGTAAGCCTTGTAAACGAGCATATTTCCCCGGATCTGCTTACCGTTTCCCAGAAGCTCAAGGCCCTGGGCAACCTGGAGGCTGTCGGCGGTCCCGCCTTCCTGGCTGCACTCAGCCAGAAGATTGGCGCTGCGGCCCACATTGAGTTCTATATCAAGGTACTCAAGCAGAAGAACATCCAGAGAGACCTCATTACGGCATCGGTAGGCATACTCAAAAATGCGTACGACGAGTCCATAGAGGTGGATTACCTCATAGACTCCGCCCAGTCCAAGATCTTCGACGCCATCCAGAACAGCGTTCGCAATGACGTCCAGGAGATAGGCTCCGTCATCAAGGTGGCCATGGACGACGTAGAGCGCATGCAGAACCAGAGCGGCCTTAGCGGTGTGCCGTCCGGATATCCGTCCATCGACAAGATAACCATGGGCTGGCAGCCGTCGGACCTTATCATCCTGGCCGCCCGTCCGTCAGTGGGTAAAACGGCGTTCGCCTTGAATATCGCCCGCAACGCGGCTGTAGAGCATAATATGCCCGTGGCCGTGTTCTCACTGGAAATGCCTGCCATACAGCTGGCCAAGCGTCTTATGACGTCCGAATCCGGTTTGCCGGCAGACAAGATCAAGGGTGGATCAAAACTGGAAGACCGCGAGTGGGAGCAGCTTGAATTCAAGCTCAAGGCCCTTTCAAAGGCCCCTCTGTACGTGGATGACACTCCCAGCCTTCCCATCATGGAATTCCGCACCAAGGTAAAGCGACTTGTCAAGAGCAAGAAGGTTCGCCTGGTAATCGTGGACTACCTGCAGCTAATGCAGGGCCCGCCGGAGCTCCGTGGTATGCGTGAGCAGGAGGTGGCTGCCATTTCCCGTATGCTCAAGGCAACGGCCAAGGAACTTAACGTTCCGATCATCGCCCTTTCCCAGCTTTCCCGTAACGCAGTGCAGCGTACCGGTGGCACCGGCAAGCCTCAGCTCAGCGACCTCCGTGAATCCGGAGCTATTGAGCAGGATGCCGATATGGTACTCTTCGTGCATCGTCCAGATTACCTGGGCCTGTCAGAGACAGAAAACGGCAAAGAGACCACCCAGATCATAATCGCCAAGCACCGTAACGGAGAAACCGGAGAAATCGACATGCTCTTCAAGAGCGAGCAGATACGTTTCGTAGAGATGGACCAGACCCTGGCTTCGCAGGCCGTTTATGCCTCCGGCATGAACAGTCCGGCAGAGCCGCAGCCTAGCTTTGACCCGTTCGCAGGCAATGCAGACTTTGGCAATTCAGAATTCGGCAACCCGGATATAAGATAGGGGAATGCAGGGGGAGATTTCACATAAAGGCAAGGTGATATCGGCACAGGACGGAGTGGTAAAAGTAGAGATTATCTCACAATCCGCCTGTTCCGCCTGCCATGCGGCAGGGCTTTGCAGTGCATCGGAGGCCAAGAAGAAGGAGGTTCTGGTTCAGAGCTATGCCAGCTTCGCCCCGGGAGAAGAAGTGAATGTCTTCCTGCGTCGTTCAATGGGCATGAAGGCCGTGGTACTGGCCTATGCCATCCCTCTTTTTGTAGTGCTTGCCTTTACGGTGGCACTCTTTTATCTGGGAGTGGGAGAGCTCCTGAGCGGCCTTGCCGGCCTCGCCGCGCTTGGCCTTTGGTATTTTGTGGTATACCTGCTCAGGGACAGAATCGCAGGCGGTTACGCCTTTACAGTTGAAAAGATAATAAACTAACTATAACTATGTCAACAACAATTATTTGGACAATCGCTATCATCGCCCTTCTGGGCCTTGTCCTTGCCGTAGTCCTCTATCTTGTGGCAGAGCGCTTCAAGGTGGTTGAGGATCCCCGCATCGACGAGGTAGAGAAGGTGATGCCCGGTGCAAACTGTGGCGGTTGCGGATTCGCGGGTTGCCGTGCTTTCGCCGATGCTGCCGTTAAAGCACCCAATCTGGACAACAACTACTGTCCGGTCGGCGGAAACGAGGTGATGAAGAAGGTTGCAGCCATCCTGGGGTATGAGATCAAAGAGAAAGCTCCCATGGTGGCTGTAGTTCGTTGTAATGGTTCCTGCGAGGCCAGACCCCGCATCAATGACTACGACGGCTATGCTTCTTGCCGCGTTAAGGCCGCCCTTTACAGCGGAGATACCGGTTGCAGCTTCGGCTGCCTGGGCTGCGGAGACTGCGTTGCAGCCTGCCAGTTCGGTGCTATCAGCATGGATCCCGCTACCGGTCTTCCCGTAGTGGACCAGGAGAAATGTACTGCCTGCGGCGCCTGCGCAAAGGCTTGCCCCAAGGGCATCATCGAACTCCGTCCCAAGGGCCCTCGCGGTATGCGCATGTATGTTTCCTGCGTAAACAAAGAGAAAGGTCCTGCAGTAAAGCAGGCTTGTGCAAATGCTTGCATCGGCTGCGGAATCTGCCAGAAGACCTGCCAGCACGAGGCTGTCGTTGTAGAGAACAACGTCGCTTACATCGACCCTGCAAAGTGCAAGTTATGCCGCGAGTGCGAGGCTATGTGCCCTACTGGTGCAATCCACGGTGTAAACTTCCCCAAGCCGCTTGACAAGGACGCCATTAAGGCCCGCATCAAGGAGCGTAACGCCAAGGCCGCAGAGGCTGCCAAGGCTGCTGCAGCTGCAAAGGCAGAGGAACCTAAAAAAGAGGAGGCTTAATATGTCAAGAAGAACATTTTCAATGGGTGGAGTTCACCCCGCAGACAATAAAATCTCCCGTGACTGCAAAATAGAGGTTCTCCCTATTCCGGATACCGTATACATCCACCTGGGTCAGCACATCGGCGCTCCCGCCAAGCCCATCGTCGCCGTAGGTGACAAGGTCAAGGTTGGCCAGCCCATCGCAGAACCCGGCGGCTTCGTATCCGCATACATCCATTCTTCCGTTTCAGGTACCGTAAAGAGCATCGCTCCCCGCAAGGACCTGGCCGGCAACCCCCAGATGTGCATAGAGATTGCCGTTGAGGGCGACGAGTGGATGGAGGGTATCGACACCTCCGACACTATTGTAACCGACTTTCCCGATGATGCCAAGACCAGCCTTGAAAAGATCAAGGCAGCAGGTATCGTAGGTCTTGGCGGTGCAACCTTCCCCACACATGTGAAGCTTATGCCGCCGCCCGGAAAGAAGTGCGATATGCTTATCATCAACGGTTGCGAGTGCGAGCCTTACCTTACTTCAGACTTCCGTACCCTTCTTGAGAAGGGAGAGCAGGTAGCCATCGGCGCAGCCATCATCAAGAATGTGCTTGGCGTAGACAAGGCCACCATCGCCATAGAGGACAACAAGCCGGAGGCTATCAAGCATATGAACGAGGTTCTTACA
Organism: uncultured Prevotellaceae bacterium; assembly: GCA_947166905.1. GTDB lineage: Bacteria > Bacteroidota > Bacteroidia > Bacteroidales > UBA932 > Cryptobacteroides. Next base: position 15,321 of record CAMVFZ010000003.1, read on the forward strand.
AACCTTCGCAAGCTTTCTTCCAAGTATGCAGGCATCTCCGTAATGAGCCTTATGAAGAAGTATCCAGAGGGTGGTGAGAAGCAGCTCATTGACGCCGTAATGCACCGTCAGGTTAAGTCCGGCGGCCTGCCTATCGATGTTGGCGCCGTTGTTCAGAACGTTGCCACCGCACTGGCAGTTTACGATGCAGTTCAGAAGAACAAACCTATCGTCGACAACTCCGTAACAGTAACAGGTGAGTGCTTCCCCAAGCAGGCCAACCTTCTGGTCCGCGTGGGTACACCCCTTAAATATATTATAGACTATCTGGGTGGTATGCCCGCCGATGCCGTCAAGGTTATCAGCGGCGGTCCTATGATGGGTAAGGCTATCGCCAACCTGGATGCTGCTACGCTCAAGGGAACATCGGCCCTGCTGTTCCTTACCGCAAAACAGACCGCCCGCGGCAAAGAGGGCAACTGTATCCGTTGCGGCAAGTGCGCCGAGGCCTGTCCTATGGGCCTGGAACCTTTCCTCCTGAACCGTCTGAGCCGCGCCGGCGGAATGCTTGACGAGCTTGAGAAGAACGCAGTTCAGGATTGTATCGAGTGTGGATGCTGTCTGTACAGCTGCCCTGCCAATATTCCTCTGCTTGACGTTATCCGTCAGTCCAAGGCTCAGGTTATGGGCGTTATCAAGGCACGCGCTGCCGCAGCAGCTGCCGCAAAGAAGTAAATTTTTTAAAGAGACAATAAGATGAGTAAATTATTGGTATCACCTTCTCCGCACATCCACGCTTCGGTAAGCACAAAAAGCCTGATGCGTGACGTAGTGCTGGCTCTGGTGCCTGCAGCCATTGTTTCCGTACTTTTCTACGGTCTTGGTGAGCTTGTGGTTCTTGGTACCAGCATTGCTTCCTGCCTTGTGCTGGAGTATCTTATCACCAGATATCTGCTTAAGAAAGACAATTCAGTAGGCGACTGGTCGGCAGTCGTTACCGGCTTGCTGCTGGCTCTCAACCTTCCCGCTTCCACCCCCTGGTGGGTAGTGTTCATCGGTGCTGTAGTAGCCATCGGCGTTGCCAAGATGACCTTCGGCGGTCTTGGACAGAATGTGTTCAACCCCGCTCTCGTAGGCCGTGTGTTCCTGCTGGTATCTTTCCCTACCTATATGACAAACTGGGAGAGCAACGGCGGCCTCTTCGGCATTGCCGATGCCTTCTCCGGTGCAACCCCGCTGGGTGCAATCAAGGAAGGCCTTATTGCCCTGAATGCCGGGACTCCGGGTGCTTCAACCCTTTCGGAGCTTACTTCCCAGTACGGCGTATCCGATTTGATTTTTGCCCACCTGGGCGGCTCTGCAGGCGAAATTTCCGCCATTGCACTGCTGCTGGGCTTCGGTTACCTGCTGCTCCGCAAGGTTGTTCGTCCTTACATCACCCTCAGTATCTGGGGAACCGTTGCACTTGTATCCCTGGCCTTCTCACTTGCAGCACCTGAGCAGTTCACCGGCCCTGCATTCAACCTCCTTACCGGTGGTATGATCCTTGGCTCCTGCTTCATGGCTACTGACTATGTGACCTCGCCTATGAGCATCAAGGGTGGAATTATCTTCGGCGTAGGCATCGGTTTCATTACCATGATGATCCGTTACTTCGGTTCCTATCCGGAGGGTATGTCATTCGCTATCCTTATCATGAATGCTACGGTACCTCTTCTTAACAACTGGTGCCATCAGAGAAAATACGGGAGGGCATAATCATGGCAGCAAAATCTAATCTTAAAAATATGGTATTGTGCCTCTTCGGCACCTGCCTCTTCTGCTCTGCAGTCCTCGGCGGCGTTTACGCCCTCACCAAGGAGCCTATCGAGCAGACCAATGCCAAGATTCTCCAGACCGCAGTCGGCCAGGTTCTCCTGCGCAATGCCGATGGTACCGATATCAAGGAAGGCACAGCCATCCTTGAGGCTCCGGACGTATTGGAGATGGACGGCAAGTCTTATGAGTACTACACTCAGGTAGAGAACGACAAGCCCGTAGCTTATGCAATCAAGTCTACCGTAGTAGGCTTCGGTGGCCCCCTCACCCTTATGGTAGGTATTTCCGCCGACAGGAAGCTGGTTCTCAACACTTCTGTCCTTGCCCACTCAGAGACCCCTGGTCTTGGTGCAAAATGTACTTCTGACGAGAAGTTCATGTCCCAGTGGAAAGGCCTGCAGCTTGAGTCAACCAAGCTGGAGGTTCAGAAGCCTGTTAAGGACGGTATCGACGCCATAACGGCATCTACCATCACCTCCAAGGCATATACCAGCGCAGTTGCCAATGCTCTTGCTGCATTTGACAAGATTGTCGCCGGCCAGACTGTTTCAGAGAATGCAGAGGAAGCCGTCCTTGAGGAAACTAACAATGTAGAACAGGAGGTAGAAAATGAGTAAGTTTGGACTTATTACCAAAGGTCTGGTTAAGGATAATCCGACCTTCGTGTTGCTGCTGGGTATGTGCCCTACGCTTGCAACTACAACTTCTGCAATGAACGGACTCAGCATGGGTCTTGCAACCCTGTTCGTGCTGGTGCTCTCCAACATGGCCATATCGGCTCTTGCACCCGCTGTTCCGGACAAGGTTCACATCCCTGTATACATTGTGGTGATTGCTACCTTTGTGACTGTGCTTCAGTTCCTTATGCAGGCATTCGTTCCGGATATCTATGCCACCCTGGGCCTCTTTATCCCGCTCATCGTGGTTAACTGTATAGTGCTTGGCCGTGCAGAGGCCTTTGCCAACAAGAACAGTGTCGTTGATTCTGCTCTGGATGGCATCGGCGTGGGTCTTGGCTTCACCTGCTCTCTTACCGTACTTGGTGCGGTTCGTGAGATCCTGGGTAGCCTTTCCGTCTTCGGATGGAAGATTCCTGGCACCGGTGACGGTATGCTGGCTTTCGTGATGGCTCCTGGCGCATTCATCGCCCTGGGTTATCTGATGGTTCTTTTCAATAAATTCTTGGCCAAGAAATAGGAGGGTATTATGGAAATTCTGATAATTATTGTTTCGGCGATTTTCGTCAATAACATCGTTCTGGCGCAGTTCCTTGGAATTTGCCCTTACCTTGGTGTTTCCAACAAGCTTTCAACGGCTACGGGTATGTCTGCCGCAGTTGCCTTCGTTATCACCCTGGCAACTCTGGTTACTTACCTGCTCAACCAGTATTTGCTTGTGCCCAACCAGTTGGAATTCCTGCAGACCATCGCTTTCATCCTTGTGATTGCTGCGTTGGTGCAGATGGTAGAGATTGTGCTCAAGAAGATTAGCCCCGCCCTGTATCAGGCTCTGGGTATCTTCCTGCCCCTTATTACCACCAACTGTGCTGTTCTTGGTGTAGCTATTACCGTGGTTACCAAGGAGTTTACCTTTGGCGACGCTTCCAAGATGCTTAATCTTGGCGAGGCTCTTATTTACGCCTTCGCAACGGCTTTGGGTTATGGTCTTGCAATGATTCTGTTCGCAGGTCTTCGTGAGCACCTTGCTTTGAACGACGTTCCCAAGTCTTTCAAGGGTATTCCTATCGCCCTTATTACCGTAGGTATCCTTGCACTGGCCTTCATGGGCTTCGCAGGAATAGCATAGCCAAAAGAAATATTTTTAAAAACCGCCCGACCGGGCGGTTTTTTTGTTATATTTGTGAAGGTTATGGAGATGATGCCTCATATAGATTTGGTGACGCTGCAGGCTGCGGTTGCAGATGCCATTGCCGATGCTTTCCCGGAGAAGGTATGGGTCAAGGCAGAGATTGCCAGTATCTCTGTAAAGAGCAACGGCCATTGCTACCTGGAACTTGCGCAAAGCGACGCCTTTGGCGCCGTAATAGCCAAGGCCAGGGCGGTAATCTGGCGCTCAAAATACGCCTCCCTTTCCAAGTCTTTTTACGAGTCCGCAGGCTCGCTGCCAATCGCCGGAATGGAGATTTTGGCTCAGGTAAAAGTGTCTTACAGCGAGGTCTGGGGCTTTCTTCTCACAATTGAAGATCTGGATGCTTCGTTCACCTTGGGACAGGCAGAAAAGCAGCGCCGCGAAACCATCGCACGCCTTGAAAAAGAGGGCCTGATGGACCTTCAGAAAGAGCTGTGCCTGCCGCTTTTGCCTTATAGGCTGGCCATAATTTCTGCTGCAACGGCCGCCGGCCTGGGAGACTTCATGAAGCACCTCACAGAGAACGAATACGGCTTCCGTTTTGACGTTCAGCTATTTGAAGCGGCGATGCAGGGCGATGGCGCCCCGCCGTCCATAATAGAAAACTTGAATCTGATAGAAACTGCCGCCGTGCCGTTTGATGCAGTGCTGATTCTGCGCGGCGGAGGCTCGGATCTGGATCTGGCCTGCTTTGACGACTACGACCTTGCCGCCGCCATAGCCCGCTGCAGCATCCCGGTATTTACAGCAATTGGACATCAGAGAGACTATCACGTGGCAGATATGGTGGCCAATACCAACGTAAAAACGCCCACTGCCTTGGCAGATTTGTTCCTGGACTGCTATATCTCTGAAGACCAGCGAATCAGCGCCCTGGAATCTGCACTTAAAACAGCCTTTACCGCGCGCGTTTCCGCCATGGAAATGCGCATGCAGGCGGCCTTCACGGCCGTAAAGACGGCTGCCCTCGGCCGCCTGGCCAACGAAGAAGCCCGCATCGGAGTGCTGGAGGTAAAGATAGCCTCATCGGACCCTAAAGAGGTCCTGAAAAGGGGATACAGCATAATTACGGACGCAGAAGGAGTTAAAAAAGTCAAGGCTCAAGGCACCAAACCGGGAGATGCCGTATCAGTAATGTTCCCCGACGGAACCCTTGACTGTAAAGTGGAAAAAGTCATTATTTTGTAATTCAAATCCTGCACTTTTGCATAAATTTTCAGCCTTCCCGTTCTATTTGTACGGGATTTTTTGTATATTTGGGAAATTCTGTACCTATGGAAGCGAAATTTGACTACACGAAAGCTATGGCCAAACTGGAAAAAATGGCCGCGGATGCCCAGAATCCGGCAACTCCGCTGGAAGACGTGGGCGCTATGGTAAAGGAGTCAAAAGCTCTTGTAAAAGACTGCCGGGAGTACCTTCGTACCCTCCGGGAGACTATGGAAAAAGAAGATTAATAACCAATGAAACCACTATTGAAATGTTATACGATAAAGATCAATGGCTTAAGCCTTTCAAGGCCGCCATCGACACCAGGAAGAAACAGATACTGACAACCTTCGAGGCCTATACCGGAAACACCTTGGAGGAATCCGCCAAAGCCCGTGGCAGAAGGCTGACGGATGTGATGAACAACCACCTTTTCTACGGTCTTCACAAGACCGCCGATGGTTCCTGGGTATTCAGGGAGTGGGCTTCCAACGCCAACCGCATCTATCTGATATGCGAGGGCAACAACTGGAAGAGAACATCGGCATACGAACTAAAACCCATCGGTGGGGGAACATGGGAGCTTAAGCTGCCCGCAATGTTCCTTAGCCACGGAGAGCTGTACAAGCTATTTATAGAGTGGCCAGGAGGCGGTGGGGAAAGGTTGCCGGCATACTGCACAAGGGCTGTGCAGGACCCGGAGACCAAGATGTTCTGCGCGCAGGTCTGGGACCCTCAGCCGTATCAGTGGCGCAACAGCCGTCCGGCAAAATCCGCCAATCCGCTCATCTACGAATGCCACATAGGCATGAGCTCAGAAGAAGAAAAGGTCGCATCCTTTGAAGACTTCCGCCGCGATGTGCTGCCGCATATCGCCGCTCTTGGTTATAATACCATACAAATCATGGCCCTCCAGGAGCATCCGTACTATGGCTCCTTTGGCTATCAGGTATCCAACTTCTACGCGCTTAGCAGCCGCTTTGGCACTCCGGAAGAGTTCAAGGCCCTGGTAGATGACGCCCACGGCAGGGGCATCGCCGTAATCATGGATATCGTTCATTCCCACAGCGTAGACAACGAGGCCGAAGGCCTTAGCATGTTCGACGGCCGGGAGGATATCTACTTCTATAAAGGCCCCCAGGGCAGGCATCCCGCATGGGGTTCCCGCTGTTTTGACTACGGCAAGGACGAGACCAAGTACTTCCTGCTAAGCAACTGCAAGTTCTGGATGGAAGAGTACAACCTTGACGGCTTCCGCTTTGACGGCGTAACCAGTATGCTCTACTGGGACCACGGTCTGGGCAAGGACTTCAACGGCTACGCATCCTACTTTGACAAGGGCGTGGACGACAATGCCGTAACCTATCTGGCCATGGCCAATATCCTTATCCACGAAATAGATCCAGGCGCCATCTCCATTGCAGAGGACGTCAGCGGAATGGCCGGTCTGGCTGCGCCCATTAAGGATGGCGGCGTAGGCTTCGACTACCGCATGGCCATGGGTATCGCAGACCATTGGATCAAGTGGATCAAAGAGAAGTCGGACGAGCAGTGGAGCCCCGGAGAAATGTGGTACGAGCTTACCAACAAGCGTGCGGACGAAAAGACAATCAGCTATGCCGAGTGCCACGACCAGGCGCTGGTGGGCGATAAAACCATAATCTTCCGTCTCATCGACAAGGAAATGTACTTCTCCATGAACAAGGGTTCCCAGTCGCTGATTGTAGATCGCGGCGTAGCCCTTCACAAGATGATACGCCTTGTCACCCTTGCAACCTGCGGCGGCGGATACCTTACCTTCATGGGCAACGAGTTTGGCCATCCGGAATGGATAGACTTCCCCCGCGAGGGCAACAACTGGTCCTACAAGCACGCCCGCAGACTATGGTCGCTTAGCCGCCCGGACTACCTCAGATACAAGTATTTACAGGATTTTGACGGGGCTATGATATCCCTTATCAAGGCCGATGGGATCCTGGGACAGGCCCCGGAGCTGCTTCGCGCCGATGAGCAGAAGAACGTGCTCATCTTCCGCCGCGGCGACTATATCTTCGCCTTTAACTTCAACCCCTCCGGTTCATGGACGGACTATGGCTTCCCGGCCCCTCGCGGCACCTGGGAGGTAGTCCTTTCATCGGACGACGTATCCTTCGATGGCTTCGGCCGCATCAAGCCGGGAGAAAAACATACCAGTGTAAAGGGAGCCCAGCCGGATGCCCACAAAGGCGCCGAATACACCCTTAAACTCTACCTTCCCAGCCGGTGCTGCTTTGTTTTGAAGGAGGTTAATCGTTAAAGGTAAGATATTGTTTGACACAAGGTTAATAATTTAGTAACTTTGCAAAATCAGATATAGAGTACAGATATGGCATTTTTGAAATTCAACAAGCACGAGCTGGTGAATTTGGAATACTCTCTGCGTAGGGAGATTATCTCTGCGAACAAAACGGGAGCTGTTTGCAATACCACAATAGCTACGTGCAACACGCGCCGTTATCACGGCTTGCTGGCTGTGCCGGTTGATCGCTTTGGCGGGGGCAAGTATTTGCTGCTGTCATCCATCGACGAGTCCCTGTTCGTCGGCGGAAAGCAGTTCAACCTTGGCATCCACTGCTATGGTGATGTCTACGATCCGCGCGGCCACAAGTACATCGTGGACTTTGATGCGGATCCTGTTCCGGAGATTGTCTACAAGGTAGGCGAGGTTGTCTTTGCCAAGAGCATCCTTCTGTCTCCTGACAAAGACCAGGTCATCATCAAATACGAGCTAAGGCAGGCACCTTCTGCCGTAGAACTGCATCTGAAACCCTTCCTTGCCTTCCGCAGCCTTCACGAGCTTACAAGCAAGAACGATGCGGCCCGTACAGGCTACAAGGAAATCAAGGGTGGCGTAGCCTTCAATATGTACGAGGGCTTCCCGGACCTTAACCTCCAGGTAAATTCCGCCAAGGCAAACTTCGTGTACAGTCCTTTCTGGTACAACGGTATCACATACTCCGATGAATACCGCCGCGGTTTTGCCTGCAAGGAAGACCTGTTCGTTCCGGGTTGGTTCACTGTAGTGATGAAGAAGGGAGAAAGCATCTACTTCAGCGCAGGAGTAGACGAGGCTTCACCCAGAATGCTCAAGACCAATTTCGAAAAAGCCGTAGAAAAGATAGGCCCCATTACCGGTTACCACGACCAGCTGCTGCGTCAGGCAGACCTTCTCAAGCGTACCCGTAATGGCAAGAAACAGATAACCGCCGGCTTCTCATGGCTGTATACCGGCCTTTTGAGGGAGACCCTGGAAGCCCTTCCGGGACTTACCCTTTATGCCAACGGTTCTACCCAGGAATTTGAAGAGATACTTGACAACCTGATTGCCGATGAGCAGGAGCGCCTGCTGCGCCGCACCACCCAGGTAGAGGCTCCGCTGCGCCTTGCAACCGTCCTTCAGGAATACATAGACTTCGGTGCCGATGCCAGAAAGGTATGGCGCAAGTACGGAGACATAGTTAAAGCCGTAATAGAGAGCTACTCTCCCGGCGTACGCAAAGAGGTGTCCCTCCAGCCCAACGGCCTTCTCTGGGCCCAGATGGACGGAGTCGCCCTCTCTTGGATGAACGCCTACATTAACGGCAGCCCCGTAACTGAGCGCGCAGGTTACCAGGTAGAAACAAACGCCTTCTGGTACAATATGCTCTGCTTCGCCATCGATATGGAATGCAGGTACAAGTCGCTGCGCAGCCCCTTCGTGCTCAAGTGGGTTCCCATCAGGGATGCCGCCGCCGCTTCCTTCCAGCCCATGTTCTGGAACGAGCGTGCCGGCTATCTGGCAGACTACGTAGACAACAATGGCCAGAACCTTGACGTCCGTCCCAACCAGCTTTACGCTATCTGGGTACAGTACTCCCCGGTAGATGATGAAATCTGGGGCAAGGTTATCAACGTTATCAAGAACGAGCTTGTTACCAGGCGCGGTATCCGCACCCTCTCCCCGAGGGATATCAAGTACCGCGGTGTGTACGAGGGCTCCCAGCTTGAGCGTGACCTTGCATACCATCAGGGATGTACCCGTCCTTCGCTGCTGTATCCTTACGTGGCGATGGCCTTCCGTATGCATGGCGCATCCTTCGTTAAGAGGGCTGAATGGCTTTGCGAGGGCTTCTACGAAGACCTTTCAAACCACGGCGTAGGCGCATTCTCAGAGCTCTATGACGGAGATCCGCCTCACGATGCCCACGGCGCCATTTCATCTGCCCTCAGCACGGCAGCCCTGCTTGGTGTAGATTATCTGATAGAAAAATACAAGGAGGAATAAGCAATGCGAGTGTTAATGTTCGGATGGGAGTTTCCTCCCCATATCGCAGGCGGTTTGGGCACTGCTTGCTACGGTATAGTCAAGGGTCTTGCCTATAACGGCGTAGAAACCATCTTTGTAATGCCCTCGGCCTCCGGAGACGAAGACCAGAGTGCAGCACGTATCATAAATGCCAGTGACGTCCCGGTGGACATCCGCCAGGATCTGTCACAGGAATTCCTGGATAAGGTCCGCTTTATCAACGTAGGTACCAATATGGTTCCTTACTGCGATCCCGATGACTTCACGGAGCTCGTGGAAAAAGAGCGCCGCAACCAGAAAAAGGGCTACCGTATTCTTTACGGCCAGAAGTTCAAATTCTCCGGAAAATACGGTGCCAACCTTATGGAAGAAGTCGCAAGATACGCCATGGTGGGCGGCACTATAGCCGTTCATCATAAGGACGAATTCGACGTAATCCATGCCCACGACTGGCTTACTTACTATGCCGGCATCGCTGCAAAGCAGCTCACCGGCAAACCTCTGGTAATCCATGTTCACGCAACCTCGTTCGACCGCGGCAGCGTAGACAACATAGACACCCGCGTCTATGAAATCGAGCGCAACGGAATGCTTGCAGCAGACAGGGTAATCACCGTGAGCGACCTTACCAGAAACATCGTCATAAGCAAATACGGAATAGATCCGGCTAAGGTAGTTACCGTCCACAACGCCGTAGACTTCAGCGGCCGCGATGACATCGTGGTAGAGCGCGGCGTAAAGGACAAGGTAGTAACCTTCCTTGGCCGCATCACCTTCCAGAAGGGCCCCGAATACTTCATTGAGGCTGCCGCCAAGGTGCTTAAGCGCACAGATGGCGTACGCTTCGTGATGGCCGGCAGTGGAGATATGATGAATCGCTGCATCCGCCACGTGGCCCGACTCGGTATTTCTGACCGTTTCCATTTCACCGGCTTCCTTCGCGGTGCGGACGTTCAGAAAATGTTTGCCCTGTCCGATGTTTACGTGATGCCGTCAGTATCAGAGCCCTTCGGAATTTCTCCGCTTGAGGCTATGCGTACCGGCGTGCCTTCAGTAATATCGCACCAGAGCGGTGCTGCAGAAGTTCTGCGATATGCCTTCAAGGTAGATTTCTGGGACGTAGATGCCATGGCAGACAAGATTTATGGTCTGCTCAAGTATCCCGCCCTGGCTAAGTTCGCCGCAAGAGAAGGCTACGATGAGGTTAATACCCTCAAGTGGAACAACGCCGCAGCCAAAATGAAAAGTGTTTATGAATCAGTTGTAAATAAGTAAAGATATGGCAAAGAAACAGATATGTCTCTATTTTCAGGTGCATCAGCCTGTAAGACTCAGATTGTACAGATTCTTTGATATCGGCAAGGATTCCCATTACTACGATGACTTTGCCAACCGTTCCATAATGCGCCGTGTGGCCCAGAAGTGCTATCTTCCTATGAATGAGTTACTTCTGGATCTTATCAAGAAGCATGGCGACGCCTTCAAGGTAAGCTTCTCCATCTCCGGTTCTGCAATCGAGCAGTTCGAGCGCTATGCCCCGGAGGTTCTGACAAGCTTCAAAGCCCTGGCGGATACCGGTTGCGTAGAGTTCCTTGCAGAGACCTACTATCACTCTTTGTCTTCACTTGCATGTCCGGCAGAGTTCCGCCTGCAGGTAGAAAAGCACAAGAATGCTATCAAGGAGCACTTCGGCCAGACTCCCGTCTGCTTCCGCAATACAGAGCTTATTTACTCTGACGCCATCGGCGAGCAGGTGGCAGACCTTGGTTTCAAGGCCATGCTTTCAGAGGGTGCAAAACACATTCTTGGCTGGCAGAGCCCCAACTTTGTGTACTGCAATCCCAACAGGCCCAAACTTAAACTCCTTCTCAGGAATTACGGCCTTAGCGACGACATCGCTTACCGTTTCTCCAACAAGAATTGGGACAACTGGCCCCTTACCGCCGACAAATATCTTGGCTGGCTCAAGGATGCAGTGAAGGATGGCGGCAACGTCATTGGCCTTTTCATGGACTACGAGGCCTTTGGCGAGCACCAGAGCGCAGACAGCGGCATCTTCGACTTTATGAAGGCGCTGCCTGAGTTCGTTATCAAGGACGGAACCTTCGAGTTCAGCACCCCCGCATCCATCGCCCGCCGTTTCAAGGCCGATGCAGCCCTTGACGTACCCCAGGCAATATCCTGGGCCGATGAAGAAAGAGACGTTTCTGCATGGCTCGGCAATGAGCTTCAGCAGGACGCATACAATAAATTGTACGGACTTTACGAAAAACTAGCTATACTCAACCAGCCCTCTATGTGGAATGACTTTGGACATCTGCAGGAGAGCGATCACTTCTACTACATGAGTACCAAGTTCTTCAGTGATGGTGCCGTACACAAGTATTTCAATCCATACGACACCCCGTACGAGGCGTTTATCAACTATATGAATGTGTTGAGTGACTTCACAATCCGTGTTGATGACGCGCTTGCTACGAAGTAAAATTATTATGACAAAACTACAGAAACCTGATTATCTTTTTGAAGTAAGCTGGGAAGTTTGCAACAAGAGGGGAGGGATATATACGGTCATCGCAACCAAGGCTTTGTACCAGAAGTCGCAGTATGGCCGCCACCACATCCTGATCGGTCCTGATGTGTGGATGCACACGTCTACCAATCCGGACTTTGTAGAAGATTCACATCTGTTCCGTTCCTGGAAGGCAGCAGCCGCCCAGGAGGGTCTGCAGGTGCGAATCGGCAGGTGGAATATTCCCGGAAAGCCTATTGCAATCCTGGTAGATTTTAAGAAATTCATGCCCAAGCAGGACAGAGTGCTCGGAAAACTCTGGGAGGCTTACGGTGTAGATTCAATAACCGGAAACTGGGATTATAAAGAGAACGTACTATTTGGCTATTCGGCCGGAATGGTTATCAAAAGCTTTGTAGAGAATAACCTTACACCCTCCGAGACCGCTCTGGCCCAGTTCCACGAATGGCAGACAGGCGCCGGCCTTCTTTACCTGAAGGAGGCAAAGTCCCCCGTAGCAACGGTATTTACTACCCACGCTACCATGATCGGCCGTTGCATCGCCGGTAACAACCTGCCGCTTTACGATCACCTTACCTCTTACGATGCCGACACCAAGGCCCGCGACTTTGGTGTTGTGTCACGTCACTCGATGGAGGAGAAATCGGCCCAGAATGCCGATGTCTTTACTACCGTAAGTGATATCACAGCCACCGAGTGCGAGCAGTTCCTGCACAGGAAGCCGGACGTAGTTACTCCTAACGGCTTTGAGAACAGCTTCACCCCCGCTACTGACGAGCTTTACGAAGAGGCCCGTGCCAAGGGACGCGCCAAGCTGCTTCAGGTGGCATCGGCTATGGCAGACGAAGAGATCAAGGATGACGCCCTGATCGTTGGTATCGGTGGCCGATATGAATACAGGAACAAGGGTATTGATGTGTTTATCGACGCCCTGGCCGCCCTGGGTAATGACATTCCCCGTCAGGTTGTGGCCTTCATCATGGTGCCCTGTGCCCATAACGGTCCGGACCGCACCCTTGCCGCACGTATGGCAGGAAAGGGCCCTGAGCATTACAGCACCCGCATTTCACATTATCTTGAATACCCGGACAGTGACCAGATTACCCGCCGCTTTGACGAGGTTGGCCTGGTAAATGCAATCGGCGGAAAAGTCAAGGTGTTCTTCGTTCCTTCTTATCTGAACGGCAACGACGGCATCTTCAATACCAAGTATTACGATCTCCTTGTGGGAATGGACCTGGCTCTGTTCCCGTCCTACTATGAGCCCTGGGGTTACACCCCTCTGGAGGCCCTTGCCTTCAGGGTTCCTACCCTTACCACCAGCCTTGCCGGCTTTGGCAAGTGGGTGGACAGGATTTACGGCAAGAAGGCCCATCCCGGAATCACCATCGTCAACCGTACGGATTCCAACTATAATGATGTGGTGGACGCTGCCCGCAACAGGATCCTGGAAATGCTGTCCCTGGATAATGACAAGAGGCGTAAATACATGGAAAATGCCCGCGAAGTGGCTTCTACGGCCCTTTGGGAGAATCAGATCAAGTATTACGACCAGGCTTATTCATTGGCTATGGAGAAGTCTTCTTCAAGGAGGGCTTCCGTGCCTGCAACCAAAACTGTGAATATGAATTACAATAAGATAGAAGTTAACGCTCCGTCTTGGAAGAGCGTAATGGTTACCCGCCAGCTGCCTCAGCAGCTGGCGGGTCTTGAGACCCTTTCCAAGAACCTCTGGTGGTGCTGGAACGACTCTGCTAAGCAGTTGTTCAAGTCCATCGACCCTGAGATTTGGCACAAATCCGGCCATAACCCCAAGGCGATTCTGGATACGGTAAGTATCAAGCGCTATTCAGAGCTCGCAAAGGATAAGGAGTTCATCGCCCGCATGAATGCGGTTATCGATGAGTTCAATGCCTACATGGAGCTTAAGAAAGAGCGCACAGAGCCTTCTGTGGCGTATTTCTGCATGGAGTACGGTCTGGATACCTCCCTTAAGATTTATTCCGGAGGTCTTGGTATCCTTGCCGGCGACTACCTCAAGGAGACATCGGACATGAATGTCAACCTTGTGGCAGTGGGCCTGCTTTACAGGTATGGTTACTTCACCCAGATACTTTCTTCACAGGGCTATCAGGAGGCACGCTACGATGCACAGGACTTCCTGAACATCCCCGCAGAGCCGGTGTTCGGTGAGGATGGCCAGTGGCTTACCATCCAGCTTGCCCTTCCGGGCCGCAAGCTTTCCGCAAGGGTATGGAAGGTGGCAGTAGGCCGTACGGACCTCTATCTGCTTGATACAGACTACGAAGACAACCGTTCGGAGGACCGTCAGATTACCCATCAGCTTTACGGTGGCGACTGGGAGAACCGTCTCAAACAGGAGATTCTCCTTGGTATCGGCGGTATCAGGGCCCTGCGTGCGCTTGGAATCAGCACCAGCGTATATCATTGCAACGAGGGTCATGCGGCCTTCATCGGCATTGAGAGACTTCGTGAATATATAGAGAAGAAGGGTCTTACCTTCCAGGAGGCGATGGAGGTTGTAAGGGCATCGTCGCTCTTTACTACCCACACTCCGGTTCCGGCCGGTCACGACGCCTTCGACGAGGGTATGATGCGTATGTATCTTGGCCACTTCCCGGCCCGTCTTAACATAGACTGGACCACCTTCATGGGCCTTGGCAAGCTGAACGCTTCCGATGCCAACGAGAAGTTCTCCATGAGCAAGCTGGCTGCCAACATCAGCCAGAATGTGAACGGCGTATCCATGCTTCACGGCAAGGTAAGCCAGGATATCTTCTCCAACATGTATCCGGGATATCTGCCGGAGGAGCTCTATGTAAGTTATGTTACCAACGGTGTGCATTATCCTACATGGGCTGCCAAGGAGTGGAAGGATGTTCATAAAGAGGTCTTCGGCCCTGAGTTCCAGACCCATCACTACGACAAGAAGTGCTTCGAGGGCATGTACAGCGTGCAGGACGAGGTCATCTGGAATATCCGCAAGCAGCTTAAGAAGGTGCTTGTAAATACCATTAAGGAGCGTCTGTCAGATCCCGCGATGAGCAGCCATTACTCCCCGAAGGAGATTATGACCATCAAGGATACTCTTCGCGACGATGTGCTTACCATCGGCTTTGCCCGCCGTTTTGCAACGTACAAGAGGGCAACCCTGCTCTTTACGGACCTTGACAGGCTGGACAGCATTGTCAACGATCCCAAGAAGCCGGTTCAGTTCATCTTCGCCGGTAAGGCCCACCCTGCCGATAAGGCTGGCCAGGACCTTATCAAGCAGATTGTAGATATCTCCAAGCAGGAGCGCTTCCTTGGCAAGATCGTATTTGTGCCGGGTTACGATATCACCCTTGCAAAGAGATTGGTTCAGGGCGTGGATGTTTGGATGAACAACCCTACAAGGCCTCAGGAGGCTTCAGGTACCTCTGGAGAGAAGGCTGCAATGAACGGTGTCATGCACTTCTCCGTACTTGACGGATGGTGGGTAGAGGGCTACAAGGAAGGCGCCGGTTGGGCCCTGCCTATGGAGCGTACCTACGACGACCAGCACTTCCAGAACGAGCTTGATTCAGCTACAATCTACACTATCATAGAGAACGAGATAGCACCTGCATACTATGACATAGACTTCCGCAGCGGCCGTAGCGCCAAGTGGATTGGCTATATCAAGAATTGCGTGGCTCAGGTGGCCTGCAACTTCACTACCAACAGGATGCTCACGGATTACTGCAACCAGTACTACATCCCCCAGTCAGAGCGCGCCAACGCCCTTGTGGCCGATGATTACCAGCTTGCCCGTGAGATTGCTGCTTGGAAGAAGAATGTTCAGCGTCATTGGAACGAGGTAGAGGTGGTTTCTTACACCCAGCCTGCGGCTTCCTACAACTTGTCGCCGGACAATCACATGCGCAGTGAAGTAGTGCTCCAGATGGGCGAGCTGCTGCCGGAAGACATCGGAGTAGAACTCCTGTTCTGCTCTACGGATCGTGGCGGAGCCCTTCACATCCAGGACAAGACAGAGTTCAAGCTTGCTTCCTTCGAGGACGGCGTTGCAAAGTACGAGGCTTCCGTCCTGCCGGAGCGCACAGGTATGTATCAGGTGGCTGCAAGGTTCTACGCCAAGAATCCTCTGCTGCCTCACAGACAGGACTTCGGTCTTGTAAGATGGCTGTAATGATTTGATATGGCTGTAGTTACAACAGGTTTCTTTGACGGTGTCCACATTGGGCACCGTCACGTGCTTGAGACGGTTGTCTCCTGCGCCCGTGAGAGGGGAGAGGAGTCCGTCGTGGTTACTTTCTGGCCGCATCCAAGGATGGTCCTCCAGCAGGATGCAAGGGATTTGCGGTTGCTTAGTTCCCTGGAAGAAAAGAAGGCGCTGCTTGCCGCCGTTGGCATAGATCGCGTTGAGGTTCTGCCCTTTACGCGTGAATTCGCCGCGATGACAGCCGCCGAGTATCTCCAGATGCTTCACGATAAGTTCGGGGCTTCCCTGGTGATCATGGGCTATGATAACCATATAGGAAGCGACAGGAAGACGGCCAAAGAACTGGCAGAAGAAGATTGTCCTTCGGAAATCGCCTCCGCCCCGTGCCGTCCGCTTTTGCATACGACTGCTGCTGGTCCGTCCCTTATGTGCTGCCATGGATGGCATAAACTGCCGACGGATACCAAGGATTCTTCCGTGCATATTTCCAGTACCAGTGTAAGGAACGCCCTTATGGAGGGTGAGATAGAACTTGCCAACGATATGCTGGGCTACGACTACAGCTTGTACGGTGTGGTTGTGGCCGGAAACAGGCTGGGCCGCACGATAGGATTTCCGACAGCCAACATGAAGCTCTACGAGCCCCTGAAGATGGTTCCGGCAGGCGGCGTGTATGCCGTTGATGTCCGGGTTCTGGGCAGGGAGTACCATGGAATGTGCAATATCGGCGTGCGTCCTACCGTAGGTGCCAACAACGGGCTTACGATAGAGACCAATATCTTTGATTTTGACGAAGATATCTACGGTCTTGACATCCGGATTGCCTTCCGTGGCCGCATCCGCGCGGAGCAGTGCTTTGCCAATCTTGACGAGCTTAAAGAACAGTTGGAAAGGGATCGGGAGTTTTGCCGGAAATCTTATTAAAACATATTAAATAATTAAAAAATTCGTATATTTGCGATTGGAGAATGGGTTCCGCCAGCGGGCGGGACTCCTTTTTGATTGTTAAAGAAACATTAAAACGAATGGCTGAAGTACATTACATGACCCAGGAGGGTCTTGACAAGCTAAGAAAAGATCTTGCGGACGCACTTGCACAGCGTCCCGTTATATCTGCCGCCATAGCAGAGGCCAGAGAAAAGGGAGACCTTTCAGAGAACGCAGAATACGATGCCGCCCGTGATGCACAGGGCTTGCTTGAGGTTAAGATTGCAAAGCTCAAGGAGCTGGTTGCAAACGCAAAGGTTATCGACGAGTCTATGGTCGGCACCGATATGGTTCAGATGACAAATAAGGTTAAGGTCCAGAACATGGCAAACAACCAGGTTATGGAATTTACTATAGTAGGGGAGACAGAGGCAGACTTCGCCCATGGCAAAATGGCTGCTACCACACCTATCGCCAAGGCTCTTCTGGGCCACGGCAAGGGAGAGGTTGTAGAGGCTAAAGTGCCCCAGGGCGTTATCAAATTCAAGATCCTTGAAATCTCATTAGGCTAATGGCAACTATATTCACACGCATCGCCAACGGCGAAATCCCCTCTTACAAAGTTGCAGAGAGTGAGGATTACTATGCATTTTTGGACATCTCTCCGCTTGCGGAGGGCCATACCCTTGTCATCCCCAAGAAGGTAGAAGATGACTATATCTTCCACCTGGATGCCGATGTTTACGAGGGCCTGTGGGCCTTTGCCCGCAAAGTGGCTATCGCCGTAAAGGCTGCCATCCCCTGCAAGAGGGTAGGCGTAGCCGTACTCGGCATGGAAGTGCCCCATACCCACATCCACCTTGTTCCTCTTAACACAGAGGGCGATTTGGATTTCCGTAAGGAGCATCTTAGCCTGCAGCCGGAGCGCTTCGAGTCTATCGCCGCTGCCATCCGCGCTGAATTTGAGAAATTGTAGTATAATAATCAGTTCTATATGAAGCAGTTGAAATTTGTTGCAGCACTTGCCGCAGCAGCTATGTTGTGGTCTTGCAACGCAGACAAGGCCAGCCTTTCCGGTACCCTGGAAGGTGTTACCAAAGGCGACGTTGTCGTTAAAGTACTGGATGTAAACAAGATGAAGGTCCTGGATACCCTTTCACTTAGCAGTGAGGGCAAGTATTCCTGCTCCGTGCCCGTAAAGGCCGGGGACCCTGAGTTCGTCTATGTATATTACGGAGCAAACAAGGTGGCATCCCTCATCCTTCAGAAGGGAGAGAATGCTGTTGTTGTTTCTGACTCCCTGGGTAATTACAGCGTTAGCGGCTCTCCTGAGAGTGAGCTTCTCTGCGAATCAGACAAGGCACAGGCAGAGTTTGCTGCAGCCGTAGCCCTTACCCGCTCAAAGCTGGACAAACTCAATCCTTCATCGGCAGAGGCCCTGCAGCTTGGTCAGGAACTGTACCGCAATTACGTAAGCTACTATCGCAAGAGAGTACTTTACGTAATGGAGAACAACAAGAGCCTTACCACCATCCCCGTTCTTTATGAGAATGTAGGCGAAATGCCGGTCTTCTCACAGCTGACCGATGCCCTTCACTTCCGCAATGCATACGATTCACTGATGACGGTTTATCCTAATTCCAAGTATGTGAAGGCCCTTGAGGCAGAGGCAGCCCGCAGAGAGAACCTCTTCCGTCTGAACAATAACCTCAGCCAGGCCGGCGAGGTCGGTTACATCGATATTGAGATGTCCGATATCAACGGTCAGAAGGTTAAGCTCAGTTCTGTTGCAGAGAACAAGAAGGTGACCATGGTTTACTTCTGGGCTTCCGCTATGGGAGACCAGAAAATGTTCAACCAGGATGTGCTGAAGCCGGTTTATAAGGATTTCGCTTCCAAGGGCTTTGAGATCTATGCAATCTCACTGGATACCGATAAAGCAGCTTGGGCTACCGCAGTAAAGACCCAGGAAGCAGGTTGGGTTAACGTATGTGACGGCCTTGGTACCGCATCATCCGTAATCTCTACCTACAACGTACAGCAGATACCTTCCCTCTTCTTCATTATCGACGGGGAATTCGTAAGCTCTACAGGTGTTAAGAATGAGGCTACTCTGCGCAGCTTCCTTGCTTCAAAACTAAAATAGTTTCTTGCGGGAGACTGTAGCGACAAAGTCTTTTAGATAGAAAGGTTCGAAGTAAGCGACGTTTTCAAACTCGCTTGCTTCGAATTTTTTTATGGCGGGGGCAAGAAGGCCGCGGGCCGTGGGGTTCTGCTGGGCAAATACTGCGGCGGGCGATGTGATTACCTTGCTGCATTTCTCCGCTGCGTCGCCAATGAAAAGTACCTTCTGCCCGGCTGCGGCAGCATCGGCCAGTATATCGGCGAAGCTGTTTTCATCTATGATGCTGGGGGCAACCTCTGTGGTGCGTCGGCCATCGGGGGTGAATACGGCGGTATAAACCTCCATCCGGCGGGCGTCAATCATAGGGACTATGTATTTGCAGTCCAGGGCTTTACCGCTGCCGATAGCTTCCCAAACCAGGCAGTCCAGGGTGCCAACCGCTATAAGCGGCTTGCCGGCGCCAAAACAAAGGCCCTTGGCCGATGATACTCCAACTCGCAGGCCGGTATAGGAACCGGGGCCCATACTTACGCATACGGCGTCCAGTTCTTTGGCTGTAATACTCTGTGAATCAAGTGCTTCCTTTATAAAGGGAGCGGTAAGTGCGGACTGGTTGCGGGAGGCGTCGTCGTCTTTATAAAATACCACCTTGCCACCGTCTGCCAAAGCCACGGAGGTAAGTGCGGTCGAGGTCTCTATCAGTAGTAGTTTCATTTATGCGAAAATTCCTTTGAAGTAGGGGAAGATGGCGTAGGCAAGGTCTTTCAGGGGCTTGTAGAAAAGGGAGCCGTCAAGAGTCTTGTTGTCTACCCATCCATAGGTGTGGTTGAGGTCGCTGAACAGCAGTACGAAGATGCTAAGGATAAGTATAACCTTGATTGCAGCAAAAATACCGCCCAGGAGCCTGTCCAGCCAGCCAAGGAGCGCCAGCTGCACCACTTTCTGAATAGCTTTTCCGATGACATGGAGGGTCAGGATGGCAAGGATCAGTATGATAACGAAGGCGACGGTTTGCAGGGCCTTGGGCGATGCTCCGCTGATAACGGGAGCCAACCAGCCTGCAAGAAGCTCTGAGAAGCGGAAAGCCAACCAGCAACCTGCCACCAGGGCAACTACGGCGGCCGCCTGCACTACGAATCCTAACTTGATGCCCCTCACTACAAAAGGCACGAAAATAATCAGAATAATGACATCGATTATGTTCATTCTTTGAATAGATTACTAAAATGCTTATATTTGCTGCTTAATTAAAAGCAGTACAAAGATAAATAAAATTACGACAATATGTTCAAAGAGTATAAAGGTCTTGATTTGGTAGCTACCGGAGCAGAGGTCTTGGAGCAGTGGAAAAAGGAGGACGCCTTTGGGCAGAGCCTCCGCATCAGGGAAGGTGCACCGGAGTTCATCTTCTTCGAAGGCCCGCCCTCTGCCAACGGAATGCCCGGTATACATCACGTAATGGCACGTTCCATCAAGGACGCAATCTGCCGTTATAAGACCCAGACTGGCTACAAGGTGGCCAGAAGGGCCGGATGGGATACTCACGGACTTCCCGTAGAGATCGGCGTAGAGAAAAAGCTCGGCATACATAAAGAAGACATCGGCAAAACAATATCCGTAGAAGACTACAACCATACCTGCCGCACAGAGGTTATGAAATACACCAAAGAGTGGGTGAACATGACCGAGCGCATAGGTTATTGGGTTGATATGAACGACCCTTACATCACCTATGACAACAGGTACATAGAGACTCTGTGGTATCTCCTCAGGAAGATTTACGACAAGGGTCTGCTCTACAAAGGCTTCTCTATCCAGCCTTATTCTCCTTCAGACGGTACCGGTCTTAGCTCCCACGAGCTTAACCAGCCCGGCTGCTACAAGGATGTTACGGATACTACCGCTACCTGCCAGTTCGAGGTTATCAAGGACGAGGTTTCACAGCCTCTCTTTGGCACCGAGACTCTTCCGGTTTACTTCCTGGCGTGGACAACCACACCTTGGACCCTTCCTTCAAATACCGCTCTTTGCGTCGGCCCTGAGATTGACTACGTTCGCGTACGTTCAGCCAACCCTTACACCGGTGCAGAGGCCATCTACGTAATGGCAGAGAAACTTGTGCCCACCATGTTCGGCCAGAAGGTTCCCTTCACCGTGCTGGACGGCAAGTTCAAGGGCAAGGAGCTCCTGGGTATCAAGTACAAGCAGCTCATCCCCTGGTTCAAACCTCTTGAGGGTGAGGCCTTCAGGGTTATCCTTGGCGATTATGTAACCATAGAGGACGGTACCGGCGTTGTACACATCGCACCTACCTTTGGTGCCGACGATAAGAAGGTTGCCGCCAACTACAACATCCCTCCGATGATGGTCCTTGACCGCGACGGCAAGCCGCAGGCCCAGGTAGACCGCAGCGGCCGCTTCTATCGTCTGGAAGACCTTGATGCAGAATACGTTAAGAATAATGTCGATCCTTCATATGCAGAGTATGCCGGCCGTTATGTGAAGAATGCCTTCGATGACAGCCTGCCAGCAGACGCTCCTACCCTGGACGTTGACCTTTGCATGATGATGAAGGCCGACGGTCGTGCATTCAAGATTCAGAAGCACGTGCATAGCTATCCTCACAGCTGGCGTACAGACAAGCCGGTTCTTTATTTCCCGCTGGACGCCTGGTTCATCAAGGCAACTGCAGTGAAGGATCAGATGGTAGAGCTTAACAAGCAGATTACCTGGAAGCCTGCTTCTACCGGTTCTGGCCGCTTCGGCCAGTGGCTGGAGAACATTCAGGACTGGAACCTTAGCCGTAGCCGTTACTGGGGAACTCCGCTGCCCATCTGGCGTACTGAAGACGGCAAGGAAGAGAAGTGCATAGGCAGTGTAAAGGAGCTTTACTCAGAGATTGAGAAGGCTGTTGCAGCTGGCTTCATGAAAGAGAATCCTTTCAAGGCAAAGGGCTTCAACCCGGAAGATATGAGCCTTGAAAACTACAATAAGATAGACCTCCACCGTCCTTACGTCGACAATATCTTCCTGGTTTCTGATTCCGGAAAGAAGATGACAAGGGAAAGCGACCTTATCGACGTTTGGTTTGATTCTGGTGCTATGCCTTACGCTCAGGAGGGCCTTCGCAACCTGAATGGAAAGGGCTTCGGCGCTACTGCAGACTTTATTGCAGAGGGCGTTGACCAGACCCGTGGCTGGTTCTATACTTTGCATGCCATCCATACCATGATCAGCGGTACACCCGCCTTCAAGCGCGTTATTTCCAACGGTCTGGTACTGGATAAGGACGGCAACAAGATGAGCAAGCGTCTTGGCAATGCCGTAGATCCGTTCTACGCACTTGACAAGTACGGTGCAGACGCTCTGCGCTGGTACATGCTTACCAACGCCCAGCCTTGGGACAACCTTCGCTTTGACGAGGCCGGTGTAGACGAGGTTCGCCGTAAATTCTTCGGCACCCTCTTCAATACATACAAGCTCTTCGCCCAGTATGCGAATATCGACGGCTTTGATCCTTCAGCTGCCGCTGTTCCCGTGGCAGAGCGCCCGGAGATCGACCGCTGGATACTTTCCAAGCTGAATTCCCTTGTACGTGACGTCCGCGCCGCTTACGAGGACTATGATATAACCACCGCAGGCCGTCTTGTACAGGACTTCGTCTGCGATGAGCTCAGCAACTGGTACGTTCGCCTTAACCGCAAACGTTTCTGGGGAAGCGAGAAAACATCGGACAAGAATGCCGCATACCAGACATTGTACGAGGTCCTGGTAAAGACAACCGTACTGTCTTCTCCTATCGCGCCGTTCTACATGGACAGCTTGTACAGGGACCTTACCGGCAGCACCGAATCAGTTCACCTTACCCTTATGCCTGAGTCCGATGCCAGCCTGATTGACGTAGAGCTCGAAGGCCGTATGGCAGCAGCCCAGAAGGCTTGCTCGCTCATCCACTCACTTCGTAAGCTTAACAAGCTCAATGTACGTCAGCCTCTTGCAAAGGTGGTTATTCCCGTTATCTCCGAGAAGGTTCGCGAGCAGCTTCAGGGTGCCCGCCAGCTCATCCTTACAGAGGTTAACGTCAAGGAAATGGAGTTCATTGCCGATACTACCGGTATCATCACCCTTAGGATCAAACCTAACTTCAAGACTCTGGGTAAGATTTACGGCAAGCAGATGAAGGAGATTGCCGCCGCCTTCGGTGGCTTCTCACAGGCAGAGATTGCCGCCATCCAGAAGGCCGATGTGGCTGGAACCGCTTACACTGTAAGCCTGCCCGGTGGTGATGTAGTGCTGAACCCCGGAGACTATGAGATCAGCTCTGAGGATATGCCCGGCTGGGCTGTGGCAACCGAGGGCCAGCTTACTGTGGCTCTGGATATTACCCTTACTGACGAGCTTCGCAGCGAGGGCCTTGCCCGCGAGCTTGTTAACCGTATCCAGAATGTGCGCAAGGATAGCGGCTTCGAGGTTACGGACCGTGTTAAGGTAACTGTTTATGCAAGTGGAGATGACTTCTTCAAGATTGCATCGGCGGTAGACCTTTATTATGACTATGTAACGTCTCAGACTTTGTCTCAGATAGATTCCGTATCGGCAGATCCTGCTCCGGCAGAGGCTTCCGTTGTGGAATGGAACGAAGGAACAATTGCAATTGCAATAACCAAATAGATTATTAACCAAAACTATTCACATAACACTCTGAATTATGGCAAACGAGGAAGTTAAGGTTCGTTATAGCGACGAAGAGTTGGCCGAGTTCAAGGAGATTATCCTTGAGAAGCTCGCCAAGGCAAAGAGTGAGTATAACACTTTGCGCAAGGTTGTGATGCACAACGGCACCAACGACATTGAGGACACGACTCCTTCATTCAAAACCGTGGAGGACGATGGCGCATTGCAGCTATCCAAAGAGGAAGCCAGCCAGCTGGCTCAGCGTCAGTACAAGTTCATCCAGAACTTGGAGGCAGCGCTTGTACGCATCGAGAACAAGACCTATGGCATCTGCCGTGAAACCGGAAAGCTCATCCCTAAGGAGCGTCTGCGTCTTGTTCCGCACGCTACTCTTACCGTAGAGGCTAAGGAGAAACTTTCCCAAAGTGGAAGGAATTAAAAACACAGTAATATCCAGGGGCAGGATACTTTTGACGATAGGTATCCTGCTTGTGGTTATTGACCAGGTGATAAAGATCCTGGTTATGAACTGCATGACGCCTGGCCAGCAGATAGATGTTTTCAGCTGGTTCAAAATATGTTATGTAGAGAATATCGGTATGGCCTACGGGCTTAAGTTCGGTGGCGTTGTGGGAAAGGTGGCGCTTTCGGTGTTCAGGATTGTCCTTGTGGTTTTCCTTGTGCGCTGGATGTGGAAGCTTTTGAAGCGCGAGGTCAGGATGGGCGTTCTTGTTGGGCTTACGCTTATTACCGCAGGTGCTGTTGGCAATATTATTGATTGCTTGTACAACGGTACGCCTCTTCTTGGACAGGTTGTGGATATGTTCCAGTTCCCGCTTTTCCATTGGCCCGATTGGGTTCCGCTCCTTGGCGGTCGCCTTTTCTTTGAACCGGTTTTTAATTTTGCCGATTCTTGCGTCACTTGCGGCGCTATCTACCTGCTATTGTTCCAATGGCGTTTCTTCACGAAAGAGTCTAAATAAAATTGAGTGACCCTATTTTGGGCCACTTTTTTTGTTGCTGGCGGAAGTGTATTCCTTCCGACAAAAAAAAGAGGTTAACCCAAGCGAGTTAACCTCTTTTCTATAGAATTAAGACTTGATCTTATTTGAGGGACTTAGCCCAGAAGAGGGTGTAGTTTGCATCGTCGCCACCTACGTTGCTCTTGTTAGCCTCGTAGTTAGCGGTGTTGTTGGTAGCCTCAATGTTAGGATACTTAACACGGTTAACGATGTTTGCAACCTTTACACCTGAACCAGTATCGGTAGGATAGGTGAGTGCAGGATAGCCAGTTCTACGGATATCAGTCCAAGCCTGGGTAGGCTGGGTGATACCGAAGTGAGCCCATTTCTGAGTCATGATACCCTCAAGCTTGTTGGTGTAAGCATTCCAAACATTGCCTGCAAATGCAAGAGCATCGGCCTCTGAAGGAACGTCACTTGCAGTGAACTTCTTGAAGTACTCGTTACCTGAACCGGGGCCGCCCTTTTCCTGGCTGCTGTTTACGTTCTCTGCGTAGTACTGCTCGATAGAAGCTGCGATACCGTTCTTGAAAGCGGTCTCGGCGT
Source organism: uncultured Prevotellaceae bacterium (assembly GCA_947166905.1). GTDB lineage: Bacteria > Bacteroidota > Bacteroidia > Bacteroidales > UBA932 > Cryptobacteroides. The sequence continues at coordinate 40,569 of CAMVFZ010000003.1, forward strand.
TACCGGAAGCATAACCCTGCTGGTAAGCTTCTGCAAGGAGGAACCAAGCCTCGGCAGCAGAGAAGATAGGGCTTACGAAGAGGTTGTTGAAAGTAAAGGTAGCGCGGTTGAGAGCTGCATAATACCTTTCAGCATAGCCATCATAAGTGTTGTTCTTGCTCTGGGTCTCTGCGGTCTCGTGATAACCCTCGCCATAGTACTCACCAGCCTCGTTAGGGATGTAAACAACTGCAAGACGAGGATCGTCTGCGCCACTTACGCGGAAGGCGTCGATAACGCCCTGTGAAGCGGTAGCGTTGATATCCTTCCAACCATCGCGGAAGTTCTCCCAATAGTTGAAGCCGTCGAAGTCGGACTCAACCTTGATGGAGGTCTCCCAGTCGGTAGGGAGCTTGCGGCCAGCTGCCTTTGCAACAGCTGCCTTGCCTTCTGAGGTAAGGCTACCCTGAGCAGATACGTGAACACCAAGACGGAGGAGGAGTGCGTTGGCATAGCTCTGCCACATCTCCAGGTCACCGCCGCAGATGAAGTCCTGCTTAGGAAGTGCAGATGAAGCCTCAGGAGTAAGATTGTTTGCCAAGGTGCCGATCTCTGTGTAGAGAGCGTCAAGGTTGGTAAGCATCATACGATAGAGGTCTACATCGCTGTCATATGCTGCGTATGAAGCTGCCATGCTGCCATTCAAAGGAAGATAGCAAGCCTCGCTGAAAGGAACGGGTCCGAAGATATCTACGAGCTGTGAAAGGTGATCGTAGATGAAAACTTCTGTAAGAGCAAGGAAGATACGGTCTCTTGTCTGCTCTGCCTCGGTTTCTTTATTGTAAGTATCCTGCATGATGCGGTAGTTACGAAGCACCTTGTAGAAGTTGTTCCAACGGTCTGTTGCATAACCATCGTTGATAAAGTACATGGAACCGCTATTGGTACCGGTACCGATATTCTGGCAAAGCTTGCCAAAATAGTTATCCCAGGTGTACATTCTCCAGTATGCATTGAAGGTATAATCCCTACCAAACATGAATGCACCTGTCATAAGTTTGTCGCAAGAAACTGAAGTGGTCTTGGAAGGATCGACATATTTGTCTTTGAAGTCGTCCTTTGAGCAAGAAGAAATGGCTACCACTGCGACTACTGCCAGAATCAGTGAATATAATTTTTTCATATCTATTCTCATTTAAATTATACAGACTGTATTAGAAGTTGGCACGAAGTGAAAGACCAAATGTCCTTGACGAAGAAGTGGAACCACCAATCTGAACCTGGTCGGTCCAGCGGGTACCGTCAGTAGCCTCAGCATCGAAGATAGGCAGGTTCTTATAGATATAGAACGGGTTACGAGCGAATACGGAAACTCTGAGGTTGTTGCACTTGAACTTCTTGGTGAAGCTCTCAGGTACATTGTAAGTAAGGGTAATCTCACGGCACTTCAGGTAAGTGTTCTTGAAGATAGAGTGAGAGTAGTAGATAGGACCACCGGTACCCCAAGAATAAGTCTCTTCGAGGAGGTAGTCTGTAGGAACGATGATGTCGTTAGGCTGGCCGTTCTCCTTAACACCCTTGAGGATCTGTCCATCGTGGTGGATGAACTCACCGTTAGGGCCGGAAGTCATACCTGCAGCAGCAACGGTGTTGTCGTTTGCATCATAGTAGTAAGCAAGACCGCCGTGAGCCTCGTCACGATAAGGCATGGTGTCTTCAATAGCACCAAGGCCCATCATGTACTGGTAAGGCTGGTTCCAAACGTCACCGCCGATCTGGAAGTTGAAGTTAGCGTCGAGCGTCCAGTTCTTGTAAGAAATGCTGGCTGCGAAACCTCCGATGAGGTCAGGCATAGCGTTACCAACCTTGATAGGCTCGTCGGTTACCTTGTAAAGACCTTCGCTGTCTACGATGTAGTTGCCCTTGTCGTCGGTCTTAGGAGCGAATGCGTAGATGTCACCCATCTTCTGGCCTACGAATGAGTAGAGATAAGCGGCACCGTTGTCCCAGCGTGCGTGCTGGAGCTTGTCAAGGCCTTCCATGAGTTTAACAACCTTGTTGCGGTTCCATGCGATGTTACCTGAGAGGTCGAGTCTCCAGTCACTGGTCTCGATAGGAGTACCGTATGCGCTGAACTCGAAGCCCTGGTTGGTAAGCTCACCAACGTTTGCAAGGATTGAAGAACCACCGGAAGAATAAGGAGTAGTAGCGTTAAGGATCTGGTCCTTGATTCTCTTGTGATAGTAAGATGCCTCAAAACCTAAGCGGTTGTTGAATGCCTTACCCTCGAGACCGAACTCCCACTCGTGAGTCTTCTCAGGCTTGATGGAGTTGTTGCCAAGACCATCTTCAAGCTGCTGATAAGTATAACCGGAAGCGGTATCCTGCTTGTAAGAAATAGCTGCATTGTAAATTTCAGGTGCAAGACCTACAATACCGTAGGATACACGAGCCTTTGCATAGTCAACCCACTTAGGCATGCTGATGATGTCAGAGAGGATTACGGAACCGTTTACTGAAGGATACCAGAAGCTCTGACCGTTGAGGGTAGAGGTGGTCTCCTGACGGATGGTTCCCTCCAAGTATGCCCAGTTCTGATAAGAAAGGGATGCTGTTGCAAAGAACGCAGTCTTAAGGAAGTCTGTTGTGCTCTCGCTTGAACGTGCGGGATCGGTAGAATACTTAAGATGGAAGTGGTTGAGGTCGGTAAGACCGTTAACAGTGTAAGCTTCAGTACCAAGATAGGTCTCCCTGCGTGCAGAGTAACCTACGTTTGCCTGGAGGCCGAGGTCCTCTGTGAGCTTCTTGTCAAAGTTCAGGAGGATATCGCCGTAGAAGGTCTGGTATTTTCTCTTGGTGATTCTGTAGTAGCCCTGGTTGCTGCCTGCAAGGATAGGAGAGGTAGCGGCATACTCTTTAAGCTCGATGTTGTTGTCTGTCCAGTCAGTAGCGAGGTTGCCCTTAAGGGTGAGGCCCTTAACAATCTCCCATGAAGGAGTTACGCTACCGATGAGGCGCTGGTTCTTCTCGTACTGCTCACGGCCGATGATGTTCCAAGCATACTCCTCAAGGAAGCCGCCGAGGTTGTTGCCGAAGTACCAACCCTCTGAAGGATTCTCATGGCTGGAAGAGGTCCAAGCCCTGTTCATGAAACCGGCCTGGGTCTTGATGTTCTTACGATAGTACTCAACGTCATCCCAGGCACCGAACATACCGGAGTAGTTGGCAACCATACGGGAAATACGGTAAGGACGGTTCTTAACGTTCTGGTACATGTAGTTAACAGAGTAACCGAGTTTTACGCCAGGAACGATGTCCTGTGAACCGCTAACCTGGAAGTTGTGCTTGCCAAGGTGTGAGTTGTACTGGTTAGGGGTGTTGTCCATGAAGGTGTAAGAGAAACGGGTGTTGCCGTGCTCGTTACCACTTGTGATGGCCAGGTTGTACTGCTGTGTGAAGGCAGTGCGGAAGAGGTTGCTCCAGGGATTGCTGGTGATAGCCTCAAACTTCCTGTAACCGGTAGGTGTGTAAACCATACGGCCATCGTATTTGGGACCCCAATAGTAGTAAGCGTTGAAAGGAGAAGGAACGTCGATTACCTTGCCGTTCTTGTCAGTGCCGCCCATACGACGGATATCGAATCCGAAGTACTCGCTGCTAGGATCGTCTACGAGACCGCCGTAACCCCACCATGCGAAAGGATATGCAGGACCGAAGGTGGTCTGATACTTAGGCATGTAGGCAACCATATCTGCCTGAACGGAAGCATTGAAGTCTACGTGGGTACCGCTGTTCTTCTTACCAGCTTTCATGGTGATGAGGACTACGCCGTTGGCACCCTCTGAGCCGTAAAGTGAAGTTGCGGAAGCGCCCTTGAGGACGGTAAGGTTTTCGATATCCTCTACGTTGATATCGGTAAGACCGTTAGACTCCATACGCTGAACGCTCCAATAGTCACCGCGGTTAGCCTCACCGTTTCTTACGGGAACGCCGTCAACGATTACGAGCGGCTGGCTGGTACCGGTGATTGAAGAAAGACCACGTACGTTGATGGAGATTGCACCGGTAGCACCACCGGGAGCAGTCATAATACGTACGCCAGATGCTTTACCATAGAGGGCGGAACCCAGTGAAGGAGAAGCAGTTGCGTTCAACTTGCTTGCGTCTACGGAGGATACGGCATAACCTACTCTCTTTTCATCCTTACGGATACCGAGGGCGGTTACAACGGTACCTTCCAGCATCTCAGAGTCCTCTGCGAGCACTGCGTTGAGAGGCTGGCCGTTGAATACAAGCACCTGTGAAGTGTAGCCGATGCATGAGAACTCAATCTTGTCGCCGACCTTAACGTTCTGCAGAGTATAGGAACCATCCATATTTACAACGGTACCGTTGTGGGTTCCCTGTACAAATACAGAAGCACCGATGACAGGCTGACCTGCAGCATCTTTTACAGTTCCTTTAACAGTAGTCTGTGCATAAGCGAAAACGCCTGCTGCCATGAGAACAACTGTCAAAGCAATTCTGGTAAACAGATTTTTCATGTGCATTTGTGTTAGTTAATAATAATTTATTAGTTAGTTTGGTTTTAGTCACAAAAACGCGTGCAAATATATGCATATTTGAGTAAATAAAAAAATTTATTTTAAAACGATTTTAAAACGAAAAACTGTAAGCTAATTTTCCGAACAGTGTAAAACTTCTATCAATCACCAGGGATTTGATAACTGTGCCCTTCTTATTGGCGTCGATTTCCAGATTTTTATTGTAGTCCAAAAGGGCCGATAATTCTACTTTGTGATGGCGGTTGAATGAGAAATTGAAACCTAAATTTCCGCGCAACCTATTGAGTGCTATTCTCTTGAATCCATTAAGAAACCAGCCCTCCTCTCCTTTAGAAAATCCGGCGGCATCTGTGAACTGCATAAGCTCAGTGTCATAATAGATGTCATTCAGCTTGGGCTCGGAAAAAGACACACGCGCCTCTCCGGAAGCAAACACTCCTATCTTTTTATTGAAGGAAAAAGAATATTTTGCTTTCAATTTGACATCAAAAGCGTCTCTGGTGTTCTGATACTCGTTAAAATCGCCGGTTCTATGCGACCATTCCAGCTTTTCAGAGAAGCTTAGTTTCGATTTTTTATTGAACTTGACAGTCTCTTTAAGTCCGATGGTTGTTCTGTGGCGGTAAGAAACTTTACCGCCGTTGTTGAACTTGCGTATAAGCGTATATTCCCCTAAGAGCCAGAACCTTTTAGCCAGCTTGTATTCTGCCCCTGCATTGAACCTGAGCTGCCTTTTGTATAGGAAATCACCCTGCACGCGCAGCTCTGTTCCAGCTTTAACCTTGAGCTCTGGCAGCACAGACATCTCTGCTTCGATTACACTCTGAAAGCCAAATTTAAGTGCGGGGTCGTTTTTGGGGATATCGTCGTTTGCGGGCACGATTTGAGCCCTTGCTGCAGGTGCTGCCAGAAGCAGCATCGGCATTATGTAAAGTATGTATAGTAGGCGTCTCATAAGCTTTCGCAATAAATCTTCATGACGGCGAATCTTTGGTTAAAGCCAATCTTGAGCCGTTCACAGGCTTCTTCAAAGGACAAGTCTTCGTCTCCGTTAGTCTTAATCACCTTGTATGGCCAAATCTCGTGGTCCAGGTCTACTGATTCGTGAAGTTTTTCAAACAGCGCGTCAATATAATCCGGAATCATGACTTGTATCCGATATCTAATGTCGTACCAGCGCTGCTTTAGCATATCCTTGAATTCCTGGCGTTTCAGAAGTTCTTCAAACCAGATTGCGTGCGCGTTGACCAGGCCTTTTGTGCCCGGGCAGAAGGTATGGTAGTCAAAGTCCCAGCATGGGCCGGCATGAAGAACGCCGTCTTCGCGGCAGTACATATATATGCCTTTGGGGTCTGACGGCTCATCGGTTCCGGCGATTTCATAAACCAGGAACCAGTCGCAGAAGCTCTGAAGGTCTATCAGTTTTGTCCAGTCGGCTTTGTTATTGTAGAGGGCATCTTCAAAATTGTCTACAATGGCCTTGATGGAGTCAAAGGCCTTGGCGTCAAGGGCAATGCCATCGGCCACCATTACGTTTACGGGCAGGCCTTTGAGCTTACTGTGGAAGCGGTAGGGCTCGTCAAAATGGTCGTCTATCTGCAGTAGGAAGCAGCCTTTGCCAAGGCCAAGCTTCTCCGGCTCCACTTTTTCTGTGACATAGAAGTTTCCGTACCAGTTGCCGTCAAGGACCAGGTCTACAAACGTGCCTTCTGGCGTCCATTCCATTGTAGTCTGTCTGGCGATTTCCAGGGCTACCGCGTTACGGATGCGGGTGCGGTCCCTCCAGTTGGCCAGGGCGCAGAATTTTTTGCCTTTTGGCAGGCGCAGGAAGGAGTGCTCGCCGTCAAACTTTATGTTGAAAGGCTTTTTGGGAAAGGCCCAGGTGCTGTTGCCGCGGCCTTTGACTTCTACATCTTCTTTAAGGCCGAGCGCATAATAGAACTCCTGAACCTGAGCGTCTTTCCAATACTCTTTATTGTTGATTCCCTTATGGCCTTCGGTTTCCAGGAAAACCACGGGTATGGTCCGGGTGCCCTTGGCAAAGGCTTCGCCCAGGGCTTCCATATCTACGTCAACCTTTTTGCTGTTCTTCTTTTCAAGCATGTAAAGGCAGCTGTGCAGCATTGCTCCGCATAGCAGAAGCAGTCCGATTCTACCTGCAATTTTGCTCATCTTTACTGCCATAATTGGTACTTTTGATTTGGTTCGTTTCTACAAAAATAAATATTTTTATATTTGTGTATTGAAATTATTGTACGATGACAAAGAAGTTTTTTGCAGTTCTAAGTGTAGTTCTGGCGGCGCAGTTTACAGCTGCCTTCGGTCAGGAGAATTATGTTTCACGGCGTCCGGCTCCGGAAAACAGGCTTTTTGTTAGCGCGGCGGTAGAGCAGGAGATAGGCAGGATTTCAGCCCTTATCCAGAATCCCAAGTTGCGCTGGATGTTTGTCAACTGTTTCCCCAACACTCTTGATACGACGGTCCATTACCGCGAGGAAGAGGACGGGACGCCGGTAACTTTCGTATATACCGGAGACATCCACGCAATGTGGCTGCGGGATTCCGGTGCCCAGGTCTGGCCTTACGTGGCCTATGCCAACGAGGACTCCCATCTGCGCAAGATGATAGCCGGAGTAATCAACACCCAGTTCCGCCTTATCTGCATCGACCCCTATGCCAACGCCTTCAATGACGGCCCTACGGGCGAGGGTGCGGCCGATGAAACCGGAGCTCCGCACAATCCCAATGTCTTTGAGCGCAAGTGGGAAGTGGACTCCCACTGCTACCCGGTGCGTCTGGCATACGAGTACTGGAAGGTGACCGGGGATACATCGGTATTCGGCCCCACATGGATAAAAGCCATTGAAACCATACTGGAAACTTTCACCGTACAGCAGCGCAAGGACGGTGACGGCCCTTATTATTTCCTTCGCAAGACGGATCGCCAGCTGGACACTAAGGACCGTGTAGGCCTTGGCAACCCCGTCAAGCCGGTTGGCCTGATTGCATCGGCCTTCCGTCCGTCGGACGACGCCACTCAGTTCGAGTTTCTTGTGCCCTCAAATTTCTTTGCCGTGAGCATACTGCGTAAGGCGGCAGAGATTCTGCAGGCCGTCAACAACAGGCCGGACCTTGCCACAAGATGCACGGAGCTGGCAAACGAGGTTGCATCGGCCCTTAAGGAATATGCGGTGTATCAGCATCCTGTCTACGGGCCTGTCTATGCCTTTGAGGTAGACGGCTTCGGCAACCAGTACTTGATGGACGACGCCAATGTGCCCAGCCTGCTGTCACTGGCTTATCTTGAGCCTGCGATGGCATCGGACCCCGTATATCAGAATACCCGCCGCTTCGTTTGGAGCACAGACAATCCTTACTTCTGGCGCGGTGCGGCAGGGGAGGGAATCGGTGGCCCTCACATCGGCAAACAGGCCATCTGGCCCATGAGTATAATGATGAAGGCCTTTACCGCCGCTGATGATGACGAGATCCGCGCCTGCCTTCAGCAACTGCTGCGTACCGATGCCGGCCTGGGCTTTATCCACGAATCTTTCCATAAAGACAATGCGGCCGATTTTACCCGTGAATGGTTCGCCTGGCAGAACACCCTCTTTGGAGAACTCATCGTCAAGCTTGTTAAAGAAGGCCGTAAGGAGCTCTTGAATAATCTTTGATTTTAACGATTTAATTCATTATATTTGCGGAATAACCGACAAATCAAACACAAAATATTAATGCTAAAATGAAAAAGTTTCTTCTGATGCTTCTTCCGTTGGCCGCACTGGTCACCGGATGCCGTTACGACGATTCCGAAGTTTGGGAAGAGTTGAACAACCATGAGGCCAGGATCCTGGCTCTGGAAAAAGCCGTTAACACAGACCTTGCAAGCGTTAAGGGTATTATCGACCAGATGCAGGCAGACGGTTATGTGTCTGCTGTTACCGCCACCGCTAGCGGCCTGGTTCTTACCTTTAATGACGGCAAGACTTACACCGTCACCAATGGTACCGACGGCGAAACCCCTAACATCGGTGTAAAAAAGGATACCGATGGCAACTATTATTGGACTCTTAACGGAGAGTGGATGACCGATGGCAATGGCAATAAGATCCGTACAACCGGAGACAATGGCCAGGACGGTATTACTCCCCAGGTAAAGATCGAGAACAAGAAGTGGTATGTTTCCATTGACGGAGGCGCTACCTGGACAGAGGCCGGTGACGCTACCGTAGTAGGTGATTCCCTGTTCAAGTCCGTTAAACTTGACGATGAGGGCAAGAATGTAATCTTCACCTTCCAGGATAACACCACCATCACCATCCCCGTAGTGCCCATTGTCAAGAAACTGCAACTGCAGTTTGACGAGACCATGATCCAGTCCATCATGTCAGGCGCTACCGCAACCGTAGATTATACTATCTCCGGCCCGGACGATGAGACCGTAGAGTTCGATACCTTCGAGAATAACGGTTACAAGGTAGTTGTTACTCCTACTAACGAGACAACCGGTACCATCGCCGTAACCGCACCTGATCCGGCTGTAAAGGGCAAGGTTCTCTTCATCCTTACCGGAAGCAAGGGAAGCTCCTTCGTAAAGACCGTTACCATCAACGCAAATCCTTCACTTAAGCCCGAAAAGACAGAATACAGCGTAGATGCAAAGGCTGGTGAAATCACCATCAACGTTGCTGCAAACGTAGCTTACACTTCAGAGATCGTTGCTACCAAGCTTACTACCATCGACTGGATCACCAAGGGTTCTGCAGAGAATAAGTTCAACGTTGTTGAAAATACTTCCAACGAGGATCGTTCCGTTAATATCGTCTTCAAGGCAGAGGGCCTGGACGATATAACCGTGAAACTTACCCAGGCAGGTAAGGATGACATCGTTATTGTTACCACAGATCCTACCGTAGAGGCCACATCCGGTACTCTGGACGTTGTTATCACAACCAATGTAGAGGTTACCGCTACTCCTGACGTAGACTGGATCACCCTGGTTCCCGAGACCAAGGCAATGGTGAACAAGACCTTCAGCTTTAACCTTGCTGAAAATACCGGCGTTACCCGTACAGGTCACATTGACTTTACCGCAGGCGAGCTCAAGCAGACCGTTACCGTTACCCAGAAGAAGGGTCTTGCCTTTGAGACTATCGCAGAGCTTAACGCCCTTGCTACATCTACCGCTGCAGAGGTTAAGGGTTACTTCAAAAACGCCATTGTTTCATTCGTTCCGGCTGCCAATACTGCCATCATTACCGATGGAACAGCTTCTATCATGTATTACAAGAGCAGCCATGGCCTGAAGCAGGGCCAGACGTTCACCGGTGAGGTTAATGTTAATGTTGTGCTTTACAACAGCCTGTATTCAGAGCTTACCGCTATGGATGCAACCTTTACCGGCGATGAGGCCGAGGTTAAGCCCGAAGTTGTTACCATTGCTAATCTTACCGCTGATTATGCCAAGTATCAGAATGCTTATGTTAAGGCTGTAGATCTGCTTGTTACCGGCGTAAGCGGCAAGAATATTACTGTTAAGGAAGGTGAGAAGACATACGTTGTTTACAACAATGCAGGCAATGCCACCAACAATGTTGGCGACGTTATCACCGCTGTTGGTACTGTTACCAAGTATAGCACAACAGAGGAAATCAAGGTTTGGAAGAACGAAGACATCACTGTAACTACCCCTGGTCCTGCTATTACCGCCACTGATATTACCGATGTTGCCGCAGCCGGCGTTACCAATGCAACCACAACAGTAACCCTTACCAATAACACTGGTTGGACAGCATCTGTAACACCCGACGGTACCGTTGTTACCGCAGCTTCTATCGACGGTTCAACCATCACCTACACCGTTGCTGCCAATACCGGTTCTGCCCGTAACGGTAAGATCACCGTTAAGCTCACCAAGGACGGCCTCGAGGCCAGCAAAGACATTAAGGTTAGCCAGCTGGGTGCCGGCGGTGGTGGTGGAACCGACTATTCAAAGGTAGAAACCAGCAATGTTACCTTAACTAAGGGTACTAATGGTTATGATGCAAAGGTTAATAGCAATGATGCAATTAAGGTTGGAACCAGTAAGCTTGGCGGAGATATGAAGGTGACTGTTCCTGCCGGAACGAAAAAGCTTCATGTTCATGCTGCTGCATGGTCTGGTGTAACCGGTCTGGTTTTGAACATTACAGGTGCTACGTCGACTCCCACTTCGATTACCTTGAGCCCGGATACCGGCATAAGCGGCAATTCACCGTTCACTCTTAATGGTAAAGCCGAGGATTTCTATTTTGCTATCACTTTGACTGATATTACTGCGGAAACAGTAATAACATTTACTTCAGCAACCGCTAAACGTTTTGTTGTTTGGGGATGTAATGCAGAGTAGTAAAGTAATACATATTTAATTCAGGGTGCCCCGGAAGGAGCACCCTGAATTTTTACTTTTTCATTTTGTCGGCCAGGGCCTTTTCTAGGTCTTCCCGTTTCATCTTGCCGTCCAGGCAGATGAACGCAACCTCCCCGGGCTCTATCGCCAGCATTACAAAGCTTTCGACAATCTCGTCGGTGCCGGCCGTGTACATCTTCATGACCTCTCCGTTCTCCTTGGCCTCCATGAGAAGCTCGTACTTACCGGAGTCTACAAAGCGTTCGACATCGGCCTTGATGGCGGCGATGGTCTTTGAATCCTCGCTGTTCAGGATGTAAAGACCTGTAAGCGTCTGTACTATAGGGCCAAGATTGACGTTATTGCTGTTAACCTTAAGGTCCGGAAGGTTTCCTACCATTCGGAACATGGCAGAGGAAATGTAAACTGCGCGTACTCCCTCTGAATCGGAATACTTCTTATATACGGCCTTCCCACTCTGGGCCGATGCGGTTATAAAGCTGAGCAGCAGCGCTGCAAATATAATTATGCGTTTCATCGTTCAGTGATTTTATTCATTATCTCTATTGGCCTGCCCATCGCGGAATTGGCTTCCTGGGCCTCGTTTACACCGTTGGACATTTTGTCCGATATGGTTTGGAATGTCTCTTCCAGTTGTGCGTAGGCAAGGTAAGGGTCGTCAAAAGTATCCTTGAGTTCAGGCTCTCCAAGCCTGGGAAGAACCAGCAGGGCGGCAACAGCTGCCGCTGCGGCAAAGGCCGTGTAGGGGATCCAGCGTACAGTCTTTTTCTTTTGCGGCTGGGTCTCTTGGGCGATGGATGCGGCGGCCAGGCTTGCCTTGATACGCTCTTCCAGGCCTGCCGGGACTTTGATATTCTCCCGGAGGGCAGCCTCTTCAAGCTGCTCAGGCTCCATCATTTCTAAATCTTCCAGGCGTTTCATACTTTTTTAAGTTTTGCTCGTGCCTGCGAAAGCAGAACACGAAGAGTTAAATAATTAATTCCAGTCCGCTCCGTTATCTCTTCGTAAGATAAACCTTCTATTGTGCGGAGTACCAAAACTTGCCGATGCCGCTCCGGAAGGGCCTTTACGGCTTCCAGGATATTGTTCAGGCGCTTCTTTGCGTCCAGGGCTTCGTCGCCGGGACGAACCGGTTCCGGCTCAGGAAGCTCTTCAGGGAATGCCAGGTGCTGCGCTTTGCGGATGCGGTCTATGCAGTGATTCTTGAGCATCCTTACGCAGTAGGCCTTGGGGTAGCTTATGCCGTCCAGGGCGTCGCGCGATTCCCAGAGTTTCAGAAAGACTTCCTGTACCGCGTCCTCTGCCTCTGCTTCAGACTCAAGCATGTAATATGCTATCTTGTACAGGGTGTCGGACAGCGATAGGTATTCCTTATGAAACTGTTGTTCTGTCATTTTACAATCTTATCCAGAGAGTCCATGCTTATTGATCCGAACATGCAAACCAGCGCGCATTCAGACTTTACATAAATTATAACGTCGTGCACGATTTCTGGATTTTTCTCATTGCAGGTGCCAAAAATCTGAACCTTCTTTCCGTCATCGACTGCCTCCATAAGAACCTCTGCATTGTCAAGAATGGGGTCCAGTTTGGCGTTGATGACCTTCTTGTCCTCGTCGGAGCAGTCGGCATAGGCCAGAACGGTGAAGCCTGTAATGTCCTTCATCACGTCAAGGGCTTCTTTGGTCTCTTCGTCCTCTGAACCGGCAAGACCGATGATTCCTTTAATAAAATCGGCCATAGCCGCGCCAAGCTCTACGACCTTGGCTCCTTTGTACTGCCTGCACTCGCTGATGGCTTTGTTCAGGGCTTCGTTGGTTTGGTTCTTTTTGGGCGTTCCTGCGCAAGATGCCAGGACAACAGCCAGACTGAGGAAAATGAGTAATTTTTTCATAATTAAATAATTATCTACCGGGCCTTGTTATGCGACCCAATAGTATGACGCACAAAGCATCAAAATGTTAAAGGTTTTTTTACTTGACAGGTAATTTTTTTTCAAATTCCACTTTACCATCGGCATTGGTCATGCTAAGGGAGATGATGCCGTCGGCACAGGAAACATCCATTCTGCGGGCGTCGTCGTTCACTACGATGGGGAAGTTGTTGTTCATGGTGCCGGGCTCGCAATACATGAATTCATGAAGGTCTGCGCCTATCATAAGGTCGATGCCGGCCTTGTTGAGCATGGGCACGAAGTGGACGTTGAGCCAGCGCTGCAGCAGGTAATCGTCCTTGTCCGGATGGTCTATCATAGGTACGTGCAAAAGGCAGATTTTGACCGGGGCCTTGCGGAAGGAGTCTTCTTTCATGGCCTCCTTCGCCCATTCAATCTGCTCTGCCAGATACTCTTCGTAAACCTTGCCGCCACTGTAAAGGATTGAACGGCTTTCGCCAGTTTCTCCTGCGTCAAATACTATGAAGGCAACCGGCCCCTGGCGGAAGGTGTAGTAGAAAGGCGCCGGGCTGGAGTTGGGATAAATGTCGGCAAAGAGCCATACGTTGTTGCCTCGGCCTTCGTGGTTGCCGCGGGCAAAGTGAAGCGGAAGGCCTGCGGTAAGGTGGCCAAGCGGCTCAATGGCATATTGTACGGCGGTATTGAGCACGTAGTTGCCTGCAGAGGTTATGTCTCCGTTCAGGAACAGGAAGTCCGTGGCGGCTGAGTCTACTTGGGCGGCAAGCTTACGATACTCCTTTACGCGCATGTGAATATCGTTGAAGATAGAGAAGCGGCAGGTCTTGGCCTTGTGGTTGAAAGTGCGCACTGCCTGCCAGGGGCCCTCGTAGGAATAGCCGAAGAGGGGGTTGCGGGCGTTATAGTCGTCCTTAAGGTTCTGGCCGCAGACGCGGTAGCGGACTACCTCTCCCGGCTTGAAGCCCTCCAGGTGGATGCTGTGCAGGTTGCGGAAGATGCGCCTGCCGGCGAAGGTCTCGTAGTGCTTAGTGCCGTCGGCGAGCTCTACATAGGCCATGCCGGGTTTTTCACTTGTCCAAAGGATTGTAAGCGAGTTTTCGCGGGTCTCCGATACCCACGGGCCGGCTTTGATGCCTGCATAGGCCAGGTCGCTTACCTTATCTACGAATACCTGGAAGTAACGCTTCGCGTCTTCAAGAGGCAGGAAATTATCTGCGCTGGAAGCCTTCTTAAGGTGTTTTACTACGGAGGCCTCCGGGTGGAACTGGATGCCAACTGCCAAATCCTTGTCTGTGCGTTCGATGGCCTCAGGAATGGCTATTCCGTCTATCGTAGATGTTGCAGTAAGCTTGAGGTCTGTGCCGTCAAGGCAGCCTACGGCCTGATGATGCCATGAGGGCAGGCCATCGGCGACATCGGCCCTGGTAACACTGTAAATATATGAGTCTTTGTCGATTATCTCTATGGAGTGGGGGGCGTAATCCCTTTTTTCTCCGGGTTTGGCCACGTTCCTGTGGGCATTGTTGTATTCCTTGCCCTGCTGCGCATAGTATGTGGCGATATCCTGAATGAATCCTGATCCGGAAACTATTGCAAGTACCTGCATACCACGGCATATTCCCAGTACCGGAATGTTTTTGTCAAGGCAGTAAGCCATTGTTATATAGTCCGATACGTCCCTGGTGGCATTGCAGTCATTATCTTCCGGGATGCCATGCCAAGGCTGGGGTTTGCGGAACAGGGTGGGGGATACGTCTTCTCCTCCGGTAAAGATTACGGCGTCTACTCCGCTGATAACCTTGTGGGCATTGGAGTCATGCCAGGTGTCTTCCTTGATTCTATCAGCGTACTTTTGGCGGAGTACGCCATTTGAGTCCAAATAACTGGATTTCAGCTCATTACCCTCATACTTAAAATCTTCCGGGCGTACCTGACCAAGCAATACGGGTTCTACGCCGATGGCTTTCAGGGCCTCTCCTACGTTACCCATGTTTTCCTGGGTAAAGCCGCTTTTCCAGGCAATGCCTACGCGGACTTTCCTGGGGGTAAAACTGCATAGTGAAAGGATAATAAGTACGGATGCGACCAGCCAGGTAAGAGGAAATCTGTGTTTCATAGAGTACAGTGTTATTTTCACAAAGATAATCAAAATAACAGCAAGTTAATTCTATTTTTTGTATCTTGCAGCGTAAAGTGAAACCGCTATGAAAAGCTTCGTTAAATTCATTGCAGCCAGCTTTGCGGCCGTAGCGGTCGCAGCCTGCAGCCAGGGAGGGAAAGTCGTTGGCGTAAGGACGTCGGCCCTTGAAGATTCTGCATGGGCGTCATCGGAATGGATATCGGCCGTGAATGCACCGGTTGTGACAACTGTGGTCCAGAATGACCACGATTGCCGGTCGGCGGATGGCAGCAGCTGGTTCGTGGCCACGGTCAAAAATGAAAAAGCGGTAAAAAGTGCTACGTGGATGACCACAGGCCTTGGCGTGTACGATCTTTACCTGAACGGCAGGCTTGTTGGCAAGGAGGTGTTAAAGCCCGGTTTTACCCATTATCAGAAGACAAAACTCTCGTTTACATACGATATCACCGATGCCTTTGAAAAGGCGGCCGATGCAGAAAATGTGCTGTCTGCACAGGTTACCCCCGGCTGGTGGGCGGATAAGATTCTGACCCCCGGTGGCCATTCCGGAATGATTGGTAAAAAATGCGCCTTCCGCGCCGTTTTGGAGGTGGTTTATGCCGATGGCAGCATCCGGCTGTTCGGTACCGATACTCAGAACTGGAAGGCTGGTATCGCCGGTCCGGTAAAGCACGCGGCCATTTTTGACGGAGAGGAATACGATGCCCGCGAGCCCCTTGGCTTTGATACTCCGGAGCTGCTTTCTACTCCTGAGGTGAACGAAGAGTTCTCCGGCCAGATTGTTCCTTCTGCCGGAGCAGAGGTTTATCACAGGACGGATATCGCACTTAAACCCGTTAAGACTTATGTCTGGAAGGAGGCTTCCGGCGCCACTGAGGATGCCTACGGCAAGGTTGTGATAGACAGGGAATATACTGAAGGCCAGACAATTACCCTTAACGAGGGGGAGACTCTTGTAGTGGACTTTGGCCAAAACGCTGCCGCTGTGCCGTCATTCCGTTTCAAAGCGGCGGAGGGTACGGTATTAACCTGCCTTCCCGGAGAACTGCTGAACGACGGTAACGGCGCCAAGAGCCGTGGAATGGATGGCCCGGAGGGCAGCGTCCATCGCAAAAACCTGCGTACGCCGGACGAAGCCATGCGCCTGACTTATACTTTTGGCGTGGCAGGGGATTACGTAGACTATACGCCCCGTTGCACATTCTTCGGATACAGGCTGGCGTCCATAACCGCTACCGGCCAGGTCCAGATTGCAAAAATAGAGTCCGTACCGGTATCTTCAATTACTCCGGAACTTGAAACGGGTACCATCGTCACAGGTGACAGCCTTATCAACAAACTGATTTCCAATACTGTATGGGGTCAGAGGTCCAACTACCTTTCAGTGCCTACGGACTGTCCCCAGCGCAACGAGCGCCTTGGCTGGACTGCAGATACCCAGGTGTTCTCAGAGACAGGAACCTACTTTGCAAATACCCGCACCTTCTTCCATAAGTGGATGCGTGACATGAGGGACACTCAGGGCGAGTTCGGCGGTTTCCCGGGTGTGGCTCCTCTTGCCCAGTACGGCGCAGAGCCTATGTCTATGATGCGTCTTGGCTGGGCCGATGCCGGAATCATCGTGCCCTGGACGGTATGGAAGCAGTTCGGAGACGTTCAGATTATCAACGAGAACTGGGTGGCGATGGACCGCTACATCGGCCATGTGAACGATACTCAATATGACCATACACGGCTTATTGCAGAGAATGACAATTATCAGTGGGCGGACTGGCTCAGCTGCGAGCCTTTGGAGAGCTGTGTCAACAAACATGTGAAGCCAGGCACCTGGGAGCGACTCCCGGAGGCCATTACATACTGGCAGTATCTTGGCGCCTCTTACTGGGCAATCGATGCCGGTATGATGCATGATATGGCTGCCGCAACCGGCCGTGATGCCGCAAAATACCAGGCTATGGCCGATGCCGCCAAGGCTTATCTGCGTGAGAATTTCCTTAGCGAGGACGGCTCCTTCCGCCTTGAGATACTGAATACCATGCAGACTCCGGCTCTGTTCGCACTTAAGAACGGTCTGGTTGAGGGGGCTGCAAAAGAAGCTATGATTGCCCGCCTCCGTGAGAACTTCGCCCAGCACGACAATTGCCTGCAGACCGGCTTCCTTGGAACATCCATACTGATGGGAACCCTTACGGAAAACGGTATGTCCGACATTGCATACGAGCTGCTTTTCCAGCATAAGAATCCCAGCTGGCTGTACTCCATCGACAACGGTGCAACCACAATTTGGGAGCGTTGGAACAGTTATACCAGAGAATCCGGCCTTGGCCCCGTAGGTATGAACAGCTTCAACCATTACGCCTACGGTTGCGTTTGCGCCTGGATATGGAAAACCGTCGCCGGCATAGCAGCGGATCCCGCCGCTCCCGGCTTCAAGCATATAATTATGAGCCCTGTTCCGGACAAGCGTCTGGGTCATGTAGAGGCTTCTTACAAGTCTGCGGCAGGCCTTATCACAAGTTCCTGGAGCTATGAGGGCGATGTATGGAAGTGGAAATTTACTATCCCGGAGGGCGCAACGGCCACTGTTACGCTGCCCGGGGAAACAGAACCTAAAGAATATGAAAGTGGCACCTATGAGATTGTAAAATAGTATGGAAGCACGTAAAGAACAGATACTTATACGTATTGCCGGAAAGGACAGGATAGGCCTTACGGCAGAGGTGATGGCCATTCTTGCCCGCTACGATGCCCAGATCCTGGATATCGGCCAGGCCGATATCCACAGTACCTTGTCCCTGGGTATACTGATCCGCATAAGCGAGACAATGTCCGGCCAGGTGATGAAGGAACTGCTTTTCAAGACTACTGAGCTTGGGGTAAACATCGGCTTTGAACCTATTTCAGACGATGATTACGAGGCCTGGGCAGGCCGACAGGGCAAAAACCGCTACATTCTTACCGCCATTGGCCGCAGCCTTAGTGCAAAGCAGATTCAGGCCGCTACGGAGATTATTTCGCGGCATAAACTGAATATTGATGCCATCAAGCGTCTGACTGGCCGTATGAGCATCAAGAACCCGGAGCGCAATGTTCGTGCGTGCGTAGAATTCTCTATCCGCGGAAGCCTGGAGGACAGGGCTGGTTTCCAGAAAGAACTTATGGCCCTTTCCGCCAATTCAGGAATGGACTTCTCTTTCCAGAAGGACGATATGTACCGCCGTATGCGCAGGCTCATCTGCTTTGATATGGATTCTACCCTTATCCAGGCAGAATGCATAGACGAGCTGGCACGCCGCCACGGTGTTTACGAAAAGGTGGCTGCGATTACTGAGCGTGCGATGCGCGGAGAGATAGACTTTAAGGAAAGCTTCACAGAGCGCGTAGCCCTGCTTAAGGGTCTGGACGTATCTGTGATGAAGGATATTGCAGAGAATCTGCCTATTACTGAGGGTACTGACCGTCTTATGAGCGTGCTCAAGACCTGCGGTTACAAGATTGCTATCCTTAGTGGTGGATTCACTTTCTTTGGCGAATACCTGCAGCGTAAATACGGCATTGACTATGTCTATGCCAACGAGCTTGAGGTAGGGGAGGACGGTAAGCTTACCGGCCGATATGTAGGCGAAATCGTCGACGGTCGTCGCAAGGCGGACCTGCTTAAGCTTATAGCCATGACAGAGAAGGTGAACCTGGCGCAGACTATCGCTGTGGGCGATGGCGCCAACGACCTGCCTATGCTTAACGAGGCCGGTCTTGGCATTGCCTTCCATGCAAAGCCGCGCGTGAAGGAAAGCGCCGGCCAGAGCCTGAGCACCATCGGCCTGGATGGTGTATTGTACTTCCTGGGCTTCAAGGATTCCCACCTGGGTGAACAAGGAAAATTATAAACCAAAAGATATGAAACTGATAACCAGAATATTAGCAGGTGCGCTTGCATTGGCGTTTTTCGCTTCATGCAGCAAGGGCGGAGGATCGGATCCCGCTCCGTCTTCACAAGTATCGTTGACGCTTAAGCACTCAACCGTAGAGGCTACTGGCGGCAGCCAGTTCGTGGATGTAAAATGCAGTGGCAAATGGACGGCCTCTGCCAGTGCGGCATGGGTTACTCTTGATAACGCATCCGGCAATGGCGACGGCAGCTTCATCCTTTCCTGCCCGGAGAATACCGGCAAGGAATCCCGTTCTGCAAGCATCGTAGTATCCTCTTCCGGCCATTCTGCAATGGCGACCCTTACCCAGAAGGGCGTCTCTGTGACTCCCAAGGCAACGGTTACAACCGGAGACCCCAGCGCCATTACCAAGGTTAGCGCAACCCTGGCCGGCTCTTTTACTGGAGCTTCCAGCTCTCCCCGCGAGGTTGGCTTCGAGTTCGGAGAAACCTCCAGCCTGGGCCGCACAATGCAGGTTTCAAACACTCCAACAGGTACATCGGGCAGCTTTACATATAATGTTACGGATTTGGGAGAGGGTAAAACCTACTACTATAAGGCTTACGTAATTATCCAGGAAGGGGACAATATCTCCACCTTCTACGGAGCCCTGCGTAGCTTTGCCACAGAGGGCAGCGCAATAACCCCCAGCGGCAGCCAGAGAGGCTGGTTCGAGCTTCCGGTAATGAACATCGCCACCAGCGGCAACTATATGTACAATGCCAACGATCAGGATCAGTATTACGCCTATCATATGACAGACATCAAGGTGGGTGGAAAGAATGCAAGAAACTATACCGTTTGCTTCAGCGCCCAGCACCACTGCCCCGTATGGGTGGCTGCGCCCCGTCACAGCATGTATGTGGGCTCTACCGGCCGCCAGGATTCTTACAAGGCGGACCCGGACATCCCGTCAGAACTGCAGTATAACAGCACCAAGACCGGAGGCGGCTGCAACAAGGGTCACATGCTTGGCAGCGCAGAGCGTACCGCTTCTGTTACAACCAACAATCAGGTGTTCTACTACAGCAACATCGCCCCGCAGCTGTCCAGTGGCTTCAATACCGGCGGTGGCGGCTGGAACCTTCTGGAAGACTATGTAGATACGCAGGTTTGCTCCGATACCCTTTACGTTGTAATCGGCTGTTACTTTGATAATTATACCGATGGTTACGGGAAGTCCGCCACCGCAAAGAAGATTTCCTTCGGCGGCCGCAGCGACGTCTCCTGCCCTACGATGTTCTACTACATCCTGATGCGTACCAAGGGCGGCAGCACCGGTAAATCGCTTAAGAACTGCTCTGCCTCCGAAATCAAGTGCGCAGCCTTTGTAAGGGCCCACACCAACGACCTCAAGGGTCAGAAGCCTTCTTCAAAGGAGCTCATGAGCGTGGCAGATCTGGAGAAGATTACGGGCTTCACCTACTTCCCCAACGTGCCGAATGCACCAAAGAGTACTGTATCGGCATCCGACTGGTTCTAAAAGAAAAAAGGCAACTCAAACCGAGTTGCCTTTTCTATTAGAAGAACAGAAGCTCTCTGTATTTGGGGAGGGGCCACAGGGCGTCGTCAACCAGCATTTCAAGGTGATCGGCGCTGTCGCGAACCTTGGCCATCTGCTCCATAACCTCTGTAGAGTAGGCGTGGGCGCGCTCGGTCATATCGGCCATGTGATTAGCCTTCTTACGTGCCTCTACAAGGTTGTGGGTGTCCTCTGAAAGGGCGTTGATGTAGCCGGCTATCTCACGGTAGGTTTCAATGTCGGCCTTGCAAAGGGTCTTGTACTCGTCGCCAAAGATATCCTTGCCACCCTGGATGCTCTTGATAAGGGCGTCCTGATAGTTTACTGCGGCGGGGATTACGTGGTTAAGGCACATGTCGCCAATCACGCGGGCCTCTATCTGAAGTTTCTTAACGTAGGTCTCTTCGCGAACCTCTACGCGGGCGTCGATTTCTGTCTTTGTAAGAACGCCTGTCTCTGTGAACATCTTGACTGCATCCGGGGCGCGGAAGGCCTGGAAAGCCTCAGGGACGTTGGTGACAGGGGTAAGACCGCGTTTGCGGGCCTCTGAAAGCCATTCTTCGCTGTAACCGTTACCGTCGAACATAACCGGGCTGGCCTCTTTGAGGAATTCGCGGATAACTGTAAGCAGGGCGTTGTCAAGCTCTTCACCTTTAGCTGTGAGTGCGTCTACGCGTGCGCGGAACTCCTTGAGGCTCTCTGCTACTGCGGAATTGAGCACGCAGGTTGCGCCAGCCGCATTGGCAGAAGAACCAACTGCACGGAACTCAAAGCGGTTGCCGGTGAAGGCGAAGGGTGAAGTACGGTTACGGTCTGTATTGTCGGGGATAATTTCCGGGATTGAACTTACTACGCCGATGTTGCTCTTGGCCTCTTCTTCGGTAGCTTCTCCCTTGCCAAGGATGGCGTCAAAGACGCGGCTCAGGGTAGAACCAGAGAATACTGACATCACTGCAGGCGGAGCCTCGTGGCCGCCAAGGCGGTAAGAGTTGTTAAGGGAGCATACGGATGCCATCAGCAGATGGTTGTGAAGGCATACTGCGCGAACTACTGAAGCGTAGAATGAAAGGAACTGCAGGTTCTTGAGAGGGGTCTTTCCGGGAGAAAGCAGGTTCACGCCCTTGTCGGTTTGCATGGACCAGTTGCAGTGCTTGCCACTGCCGTTGATGCCCTGGAAAGGCTTCTCGTGGAAGAGAACCTTGAGTTTATGCTTTTCTGCCACCTTGCCCATAACAATCATAAGAAGCATGTTCTGGTCTATTGCGGTGGTAATCTCAGAGAATACCGGTGCGCACTCGAACTGGTTGGGCGCTACCTCGTTATGACGTGTCTGAAGCGGAATTCCAAGTTTGTAGGCCTCTGTCTCAAAGTCCTTCATAAAGGTGGCTACGCGAGAAGGGATGGCACCGAAGTAGTGGTCTGAAAGCTGCTGGTCCTTGGCCGATGTATGGCCGATAACGGTACGGTTGCAAAGCTGCAGGTCCGGGCGGGCGTTGTAAAGGGCCTCGTCTACAAGGAAGTACTCCTGCTCAAGGCCGACGTTAATGGAAACGCTCTTTACGCCTGAGTCAAAGAGCTTGGCTACGGATGTAGCCGCGGTGTTCAGGGCCTGGATTGAACGCAGGTTGGGCACCTTCATATCCAGTGCCTCTCCGGTATAGGAAACAAATACTGAAGGAATACAGAGTGTTCCGTCAAGGATGAAAGCGGGGGAGTTGGGATCCCATGCAGAATAGCCCCTGGCCTCGAAGGTGTTGCGAAGACCGCCGTTGGGGAAGCTTGAAGCGTCAGGTTCCTGCTGAACCAGTGCGCTGCCTTTGAAGCGCTCCATCGGGTCTCCGTCTTTAAGGGAAAGGAAGGCCTCATGCTTTTCGGCTGTAGAGCCGGTCATGGGCTGGAAAAGGTGGGTGTAATGGGTAGCTCCACGCTCAATAGCCCAGGACTTCATTCCGGATGCAATCTCGTCCGCAACCTTGCGGTCAATCTTGTTTCCGGTTTTACGAGCCTCCAACACCGCACGGTAGGCGACATCGGACATATATTTGCGCATAGCTTCCAGAGAGAATACGTTTTGGCCAAAATAAGAGGAGATTGGCCCGTCAACAGAATAATGACGCTGTACATTACGTGAGGACGCCACAGCAAGCGCCCGTTCTCTGATAGTTGCCATATGTATAGATATAAAAAAAACCGTAAACAACGGCACTGCGACCGATGCTTACGGGCCACAAATATATGAACATTTTTAATAACCAACAAATAAAATTTTTCATCTGAAAAAAGGAATATTTATAGTATCTTTGCGCGTCAAAAAATTACATTCTCAATGAAAGCAGTCGTCAACACAAATTTTCAGTTCCCCGGCCAGACAGCCAAGTATGTAGGTAAGGTCAGGGACGTGTACAGCATTGGTGAAGATTACCTTGCAATGGTAGTTACAGACCGTATCTCTGCATTTGATGTGGTATTGCCGGAGGGCATCCCTTACAAGGGCCAGGTCCTGAACCAGATTGCCTCAAAATTCCTGGATCTTACCACTGACATTCTGCCCAACTGGAAGGTTGCTACAGTAGACCCTATGGTTACCATCGGTTACCGCTGCGAGCCCTTCAAAGTAGAAATGGTTGTTCGCGGTTATCTTGCCGGTCATGCATGGCGTGAGTATAAGGCAGGCAACCGTACCCTTTGCGGAGTTACCCTCCCCGAGGGACTGCGAGAGAATGAAAAACTTCCCACCCCCATCATCACTCCTACCACCAAGGCCGCTGAAGGCCACGACGAGGACATCAGCAAAGAAGAAATCATCGCACGCGGCATAGTATCAAGAGAAGACTACGAGCAGCTTGAGCGCTACACCCTGGCACTTTTCCAGCGTGGTACTGAGATCGCTGCAAAGCGCGGCCTCATTCTGGTAGACACCAAGTACGAGTTTGGTAAGCGTAATGGCCAGATTGTTCTGATGGACGAAATCCATACCCCCGACTCTTCCCGTTACTTCTATGCCGATGGTTACCAGGAGCGTCTTGCAAAAGGCGAGCATCAGAAGCAGCTTTCCAAGGAGTTCGTACGCGAGTGGCTCATGGCCGGTGGCTTCCAGGGCCAGGAAGGCCAGAAGGTGCCTGAGATGACCCCTGAGGTGGTTAACGGCATCACTGACCGCTACGTAGAGCTCTATGAGAATATTACCGGAGAAGCTTTCAACCGCACTGAGTGCGCAGATGTTCCGGCCCGCATAGAGGCCAATGTGCTGAACTTCCTTAAAAACCTCAAATAATCATGATTGAGCGTTATTCAAGAAAGGTGATGAGGGACGTTTGGACTGAGGAAAACAAGTTCAACGCCTATCTTCAGGTAGAAATACTCTCTTGCGAAGCCTGGAGCAAACTTGGAGTTATTCCGGCAGAGGATGTAGAGAAGATCCGCGCAAAGGCTAAATTCGAAGTTCCCAGAATCAAGGAAATCGAGGAGCAGACCCGCCACGATGTGGTAGCTTTCACCCGTGCCGTCAGCGAGAGTCTTGGAGAAGAGCGCAAGTGGGTACACTACGGCCTTACTTCCACCGACGTGGTTGATACCGCCAATGGTTATCTTGTAAAGCAGGCCAACGCCATCCTTCTCAAAGACCTGGAGGAATTCCTTGAGGTTCTTCGCAAGCGTGCAAAGGAGTTCAAGAATACCCCTTGCATCGGCCGTACACACGGTATTCATGCCGATATCACCAGCTTCGGCCTTAAATGGGCCCTTTGGTTCGAGGAAATGAAACGCAACATCCAGCGCTTCAAGACCGCCGCAGAGGGCATCGAGGCCGGTAAGATGAGCGGCGCTGTTGGCAACTTTGCCAATATCCCTCCGTTCATCCAGGACTATGTTTGCGAAAAGCTTGGAATCGCATCGGCCGATATCTCTACCCAGGTGCTTCAGCGTGACCGCCATGCCTACTACATCGGCACTCTGGCCCTCATCGGCGCAACCCTGGAGCAGATGGCCTTCGAGGTCCGCAACCTTCAGCGCACAGAGGTCAGGGAAGTAGAGGAAGCTTTCCGCAAGGGCCAGAAGGGCTCAAGCGCAATGCCTCACAAACGCAATCCTATCAGTAGTGAAAATATATGCGGATGCGCACGCGTAATGCGCGGATACATGGTTACTTCCTACGAGAACGTGGCCCTCTGGCACGAGCGTGACATATCACACTCTTCTACAGAGCGCATTATCCTTCCCGATGCAACTGAGCTCCTGGACTACATGCTCACCAGATTCAAGGGAATTCTTGAGAATCTTGTGGTTTACCCGGAGACCATGCTTGCAAACATCTACCGCACCCGCGGCGTCATCTTTGCCCAGAGGGTCATGAACGCCCTCATCGGCAAAGGTCTTTCCCGCGAGCAGGCTTACGATACGGTTCAGCCTATCGCCATGAAGGCCTGGACAGAGAATCTGGACTACCAGACGTTGCTGAAAGGGTCGGAGGCAGTTACAGCCCTCCTGACTACGGAAGAGCTGGAAGGCTGTTTCACTCTGGACTACTACTTCAAGAATGTAGATTATATCTTTAACCGGGTTGGTATTTAACCACCCGGTTATTCTTTTTCTTCTGAGTATCCGTAAAGATCTGTGGGGTAGCCGCCGCCAAAGCAGGCGGTGCAGAGTTCCGTGCGCTCAGAGGCCTTGAACAGGGCCTCTTCCGACAGGTAATAGAGGCTGTCGGCTCCAATGAAGTCGCATATTTCCTGCTCACTCATCTGGGCGGCGATAAGCTGGTCCCTAGTGCCGGTATCTATGCCGTAATAACACGGCCAGGCGTACTTGGGGCTGGCAATTCTCATGTGAACCTCTTTTGCCCCGGCGTCTCGCAGCATCTGCACAAGCTGTTTGCTGGTGGTGCCGCGGACTATGGAATCGTCCACCACTACTACGCGTTTACCGTTAACTATACTGCGCATAGGGGAGAGCTTCATCCTTACACCCAGATTACGCATGGCCTGGGTGGGCTGAATGAAGGTACGCGCCACATACATATTCTTCAGCAGACCCATCTGGAGGGGAATTTTTCCAGCCTCTGAATAGCCGATGGCGGCGCTCATTCCGGACTCCGGAACATAGGTCACAAGGTCGGCCTCAGTGGGGCACTCCTGGTAAAGGAGGGCTCCTGAGCGTTTACGGAATACGTGAACGCTGCAACCCTCTATTACGCTGTCCGGGCGGGCGAAGTATATGTATTCCATAGAGCACATGCGATGCTTGCGTTCTGTGGAAAAATGGTGGCTATGGACTCCATCGGCATCGATAACCAGGAGCTCACCGGGTTCTACGTCCCTTATGAATTCTGCGCCGACAAGCGACAGGGCGCAGGTTTCGCTGGCTACTATGTAACCGTCGCCAAGGCGGCCCAGCGACAGGGGGCGGAAGCCGTATTTGTCGCGGCAGGCATAAAGGGCATTCTCTGTAAGAACTACGGTAGCGTATGCGCCGTCAAGCTGGTTCGCGGCATGGCCGATGTTGGCAGCCCAGCCAAGGCTGACGGGGCCTACACCAATCAGGTGGCCAAAGAGCTCGCTGTCCGATGTTGACGAGAACAGGTGGCCATGGCTCTCCATCGCCAGTTTTACCTCTTCAGCGTTGACGATGTTTCCGTTGTGGGCAAGGGCAAAGCGGCCGATTTTACCGGTGATACCAAAGGGCTGCAGGTTCTCGCGGCCGCCCACCTTGGTGGTAGGGTAGCGAACGTGGCCTATGCAGGACCGGCCTTCCAGGCCTGAGAGTTCATCTTCTCCGAAGACGTCCTTCACCAGGCCGGCCTCCTTATGTATGCGGATGCTTCCGTCTGCATCGACAGCGGCAATTCCGCAACCCTGCTGGCCCCTGTGCTGTAGGCTCTGCAGGGCCATGAAGGCCACTCTTGCAGCGTGCTCTACGCCGTAGATTCCTACGACGCCGCACTCTTCGTGGAGCTCGTCCTTGCAATTCATATGATTAACAGAATTCATCCCAGCTTCTGATAGGAATCTTGTCGGGGTCTACCGTGCAGAATGCCGTGATAAAGGCTATTGCCAGGCGTGCATTGGTAAGCAGCGGTATGTTAAGGTCGATGGCGGCGCGGCGGATCTTGTATCCGTTGGAAAGCTCGCGAGGGGTAAGGTCCTTGGGGATATTTACCACAAGGTCAATCTCCTTTTTGTGCAGCAAATCCAGCGCCTGCGGCTGCTGGCCTTCGTCGCTCGGCCAGTGCACCAGGGTATTGGGCACTCCGTTGCTTGAAAGGTAGCGGGAGGTTCCGCCGGTAGCGTATAGATTGTATCCGTGATTTACAAGCATCTTGGCAGCCTCGAGCATTCCGGCCTTCTGCTCTGGTGTACCTGTAGAAAGCAGTATGTTCTTGCGGGGGATCTTGTAGCCTACGGACAGCATGGATTCAAGTATAGCGCTGGGAACATCGTCGCCGATGCAGCCTACTTCTCCAGTTGAGGCCATGTCCACTCCAAGGACAGGATCGGCCTTCTGAAGACGGTTGAAAGAGAACTGGGAGGCTTTGATGCCCACGCAGTCAAGGTCGAAGAGGTCCTTTGACGGGGGAGTTACCTCCTCACCCAGCATTACCTTTGTCGCAAGTTCTATCAAGTTGATTTTCAGAACTTTGCTTACGAAGGGGAAGCTGCGGCTTGCGCGCAGGTTGCACTCGATAACCTTAACGTCGTTGTCCTTTGCCAGATACTGGATGTTGAAGGGGCCGGAGATGTGCAGTCCGGCTGCAATCTTGCGGCTGATGCGCTTGATACGGCGCACTGTCTCTACATACAGTTTCTGGGGAGGGAACTGGATGGTGGCGTCTCCGGAGTGTACTCCGGCAAATTCCACGTGTTCTCCAATGGCGTATGCTATTATGTTTCCGTGGTCTGCCACGGCGTCGAATTCAATCTCTTTCGCGTGCTCTACGAAGCGGCTTACAACTACAGGGTGCTCCTTGCTGACCTGTGCCGCCATCTGAAGGTAACGCTCCAACTCTTCCTGGTTGGAACAGATATTCATAGCTGCTCCTGAGAGAACGTATGACGGGCGCACAAGTACAGGGAAGCCTACACGGCCGATGAAGTTGGCGATATCCTCCTGAGAGCTAAGCTCTCCCCATTCCGGCTGGTCTACGCCAAGTTGGTCAAGCAGGGCAGAGAACTTCTTGCGGTCTTCTGCATTGTCAATATCCACAGCCGATGTTCCCAGAAGCTTGATTCCGCGCTTTGCAAGGCGCAGGGCCAGGTTGTTCGGAATCTGGCCGCCGGTAGAAACCACGACGCCCTTAGGGTTCTCCATCTCCACTACGTCAAGTACGCGCTCGAAGGAGAGTTCGTCAAAGTAGAGGCGGTCGCAGATATCGTAGTCGGTGGATACGGTTTCAGGGTTGTAGTTGACCACAACGCTGCGGTATCCGCGTTCGCGGATGGTCTTGAGGGCCTGTACGCAGCACCAGTCGAACTCTACTGAAGAACCGATCCTATAGGCTCCTGAACCAAGTACCACAACGGCTTCGCGTTTGTCGGCGCTATTGTCCGGGAGGTCGCTTTCAGTGCCCTGATATGTAAGGTACAGGTAGTTGGTCTCTGCCGGGAATTCTCCGGCCAGGGTATCTATCTGCTTAACAACCGGCAGTATGCCGTAGCTCTTGCGCAAGTCTCTGATAGCCAGGAGGTCCGGCGTCTGGCCCTTGGGCGTGGTGGCGCGGGCTATCTGGAAGTCGGAGAAGCCGTAAAGTTTTGCGCGGCGCATAAGGTCCGCATCCGGCTGGCCTTTCTTAAGATCGGCGTCTATATCGATGATATTCAACAGTTTCTTAAGGAACCATCGGTCTATGCGGGTAAGGTTGTGAACCTTTTCTACATCGTAGCCGTGCTGCATGGCCTCGCTGATGGCGAAGATTCGCATGTCGGTAGGCTCCTTAAGGGCCTTGTCAAGGTTCTCGAAGGGCATCGAACTGTTTTCTACGAAGCCGTGCATGCCTTGGCCTATCATCCTGAGGCCTTTCTGTATAGCTTCTTCAAAGGTTCGGCCGATGGACATGACCTCGCCTACGGACTTCATGCTACTGCCGATGGAGCGGTCCACTCCGTGGAATTTGCCAAGGTCCCAGCGGGGAATCTTACAAACTACGTAGTCCAGTGCGGGCTCAAAGTAAGCGGTGGTTGTCTGTGTTACGCTGTTCTTGAGCTCGAAGAGTCCCTTGCCCAAACCAAGTTTGGCGGCCACAAAGGCCAGAGGGTAGCCTGTTGCCTTGGATGCCAAAGCCGATGATCGGCTTAACCTGGCGTTGACCTCGATTACGCGGTATTCCTCTGATTCTGTGTCAAAGGCATACTGTACATTGCATTCGCCAACAATACCAAGGTGGCGGACTATCTTGATGGCGGTGAGCCTCAGGAAGTGATACTCTTCGTTTGTCAGTGTCTGTGAGGGGGCAATTACGATGCTTTCTCCGGTGTGGATGCCAAGAGGGTCGAAGTTCTCCATGTTGCACACCGTGATACAGTTGTCGTATCTATCCCTAACTACCTCATATTCAATTTCTTTCCAGCCTTTAAGACTCTTCTCTACCAGTACCTGGGGAGAGAAGGAGAAGGCTTTTTCTGCCAGTACTTCAAGCTCTGCCTCGTTGTCGCAGAAGCCTGAGCCCAGGCCGCCCAGCGCAAAGGCGGAGCGCAGAATTACAGGGTAGCCAAGGCGGCTGGCGGCGGCTTTTGCCGCATCCATGGTGTCGCAGGCTTCGCTGCGGATGGTCTTTACGCCAATCTCGTCCAGGCGCTCTACGAAGAGCTCCCTGTCTTCTGTATCAATGATTGTCTGTACGGGGGTTCCAAGTACGCGTACTCCGTATTTCTGGAGAACACCGCTTTCGTACAGTTTGATACCGCAGTTGAGGGCGGTCTGGCCGCCGAAGGAGAGGAAGATGCCGTCCGGGCGTTCCTTCTCTATAACGCGCTCAACAAAGCTAGGAGTAACTGGCAGGAAGTAAATCTTGTCTGCGATACCCTCGCTTGTCTGAACGGTTGCGATGTTGGGGTTGATAAGTACGGTACGGATGCCTTCTTCCCTGAGGGCCTTGAGGGCCTGGGAACCGGAATAGTCAAACTCTCCGGCTTCTCCAATCTTAAGGGCGCCGGAACCAAGTACCAGAACGGTGGATATTTTCTCCGGGGCTTCTACGGTAGCATTATGGCGCAGATGTCCGCTGATAGGGGCGGAGCCGTCGCTAAGAGGGTGCTCAGTAAGTTCTGCAAAGCGGTCGAAGAGCACTTCTGTATCCAGAGGACCGCCGTTGGCCTCAGGGTGGAACTGAACGGAGAACCAGGGCATAGAGGTGTGCTCAAGACCCTCGTTGGAACCGTCGTTCATATTTACCAGCAGTGGCTTCCAGCCTTCCGGCAGGGAGTCGTTGTCAATGGCGTAGCCATGGTTCTGGCTGGTAATGAAGCACTCGGTTGTGCCGCTTAGGCGTACCGGCTGGTTGTGGCCTCTGTGACCGTACTTCAATTTATATACTTTAGCTCCGGCGGCAATGCCAAGGAGCTGGTTGCCAAGGCAGATACCCATGATGGGCTTGACGGGGCGGCCTTCCGCTGCGCAGCGTCGGCCTTCGTCCATGGCCTTGCGCAGTATGTCTACGGCTTCCTGGCATTCGGCAGGGTTGCCCGGGCCGTTGCTAAGGAAGAGTCCGTCGTATTCCATATGGGTGTAATCGTAGTTCCACGGAACCCTGACTACCTCAAGGCCTCTTGAAAGGAGGCATCGGATTATATTGTATTTGCATCCGCAGTCTACAAGAACTACTCGGCCGCGGACTTCACCTTTCGGATTGTAAGTGACAGGCTCCTTGCAAGAGACTTCTTCTACGAAATTGTGATGCTCGTAGTCGTCCTGCTCGGTCTCGCCTTCATAGCCTTCAACCTCTATGCGGCCGTGCATTACACCATGCTCGCGGATGAGTTTCGTAAGGGCTCGGGTGTCAATGCCTGTGATGGCAGGAATGTCCTCCCTGCGCAGCCATTCATCCAGACTTTCCTCTGCGTCCCAGTGGCTGTATTCACGGCTGTAGTCGGCCACTACGAGGCCGCGTGCATAGATGTGGCTGCCCTCGAAGTGAACTTCAAGGCCGTCCTGCTCCTGATTGTGGGGAGGTACGCCGTAATTGCCGATAAGTGGAAAAGTTGATACCAGAATCTGGCCGGAATAAGATGGATCGGTCAAACTCTCTGGGTATCCTGTCATTGCCGTGTTGAACACGACTTCACCTGAAGTATTCCTTAGACTTCCGAAGGCTGTGCCTTTGAACCGGGACCCGTCATCGAGGATTAATTCTGCTTTCATTCTGTAACTCGTAATCCTTAAACCGGGGCACAAAGATAGGAAAAGTTTCGGAATCCATAGGGGGAATTCGAATTTTTTGGGAAACTTTTTTTAATTTTGCACCCATTCTTCCGGTGAGTTGTCCGAGTGGTTGAAGGAGCCTGCCTCGAAAACAGGTGTACGGCAACGTACCGGGGGTTCGAATCCCTCACTCACCGCTTTATGGAAGCGCAAGATATACTTAAGGATGTAATCTTTGTCATCCTTTACGGTGGCGTAATAATGCTGAGCATTGTGGCGGCACTTTATCTGCTGCTGCGGCGCGGCAATGCAATCGCACCGCAGGTGGTGCCACCTGTGCGTTTGCGCCGATGGGCTGCTGCTTTCCTGATGGCATGTGCCTTTAGCCGCGTGTTATGGGCATACTACGTCTTTCATCCTTCATTTACATTTTACATAATTGTTTGCGTTCTGGATCTGCTGGTGCTGTTTCCTTCCATAACAGGCATCCTGGTGTCTATGCTTCAGGACCGGCAACGGCCGGTGTGGCCGATGCTGATGGCTCTGATTCCAGCCGTGATATTATCAGTCCTGTGCATTATCCGGGGAGACGATGCGCTTTTCATGCCGCTGAGCATTTATGTTAATGCTTTATACGGGCTGTTGATTCTTTATATGTTCTTTGCTGTCCGCAACTACGGCCGATGGTTAAGGGACAACTACGCAGACCTTGAGAACAAGGAGGTTTGGCATAGTATCATTATTCTGGCGCTTTTCCTGCTGTTTTTTGTCATGTACGGTGCCACAGAAGGAAGTTTCGCTATGGCGTATCTCCTTCAGATAGACGGTATACTGATAGTAGTACTTCTGCTTTGGCGCGTAGAAACGTTGCAGCAGCTGGCCGAAAGTGCATCGTCGGAAGCGGAATCTGCCGAGGATGTGCAGAAATCATTGGCATCGTCAGCCATTCCGGCCAACATCGGCCCGCTGCTTAAAAAGCTTTGCGAGGATGGACAGCTTTATCTGGAGCATGATCTGACTCTGGCTCAGCTTGCCAGCGCCATCGGCACAAACCGATATTATCTTAGTCAGCATTTTGCCCAGCGTGGGCTTACTTATAATGCTTATATCAACGGTCTGCGCGTCGGGCATTTCGTACGGCTTTATCATGAGGCGATGGCTAACCGTCGCATTTTTACCGCCCAGCAGCTTGCTTTCGAGAGCGGATATCACAGTTACAGCACCTTCAGCGCCACGTTCAAGCAGAACGTGGGCATGACCGTTTCCCAGTGGATGCGCAGCGCTGCGAAATAGTTTGAAAATCAATTAGAGGGCGTATATCTGGATCCTTCCCTTCAGGATGACCGATGGATAACGGAAGGCAGACCGCGATGCCGGCCTTCTTGTAATCGACCCCTGTCTGGATTGGGGGTGCGATCTGGCTCACGTAGAAGAGTATGTCCGGGGCAAGAACTCTATCGCAAGATCCGCCAGCTTCCGTCGTGATGGCCTTGCCATCCGCCACGTAAGGACAGAATAAATAATGCCGCCTTCCCTCACTTTCAGAATTTGCAAAATTGTTTCAGAATTTGCAAAAAGTGAGGGGAGAAGCCGGGAGACTATTGCACGGATGAGGTGTGATTTATTAACTTTATAAATCCTTTTAAATACGCGCAATGAATCAGAAGAATACTATAACATGTATGATACCTCGTCGTCTGCTGGAGTATGTGCCGCTACTAATACGCGGTACATGGGCAGACAGGATAGTGTCCAAGTTCAGAGAGAACAATCCGGTTCTTTATGCCGAAATGGGACAGTGGCGGGAAATCCCGGAAGAAGAGATGGACGCGGTTAACAAAGAAATATTAACCGCGGCCGAACAGGTTCATCTGGAAACCGTAGATGACAACAGCAATTAAGTCTACTTTACAATGATGACATTCGGGACGGTGCGTTCACCCGAATGGTCGAAGACCTTGTTGTCATAGGGGTGGTTAAGTACGCCCTGCTCACTGGTCCATAGGGTAGAGGAGCCGCCGCCGTCAAGGTTCATGGCCTCGTACATGCCAAGGGACTCACACAGAACCGTAAGTTCTGATATACTCATACCATCTGCCCGCGCGGGAAAGCGCCCGTCAATCACTATGAAATACACCCAACCGTCGGCCGTGTAGCCGATGATGCTGCGCGGATGCCTGCGGGCATAGAAACCGCGGTAAGACTTGGAACCGTCGTCCTCATAAATCACCGGCTTGCCGTCTTCCATGAGGATGGGGCCGGATACAATGGCCTCTCGCCAGCCTTTGGCCGCGGTAGCGGTAGTCTTGGCGTCAACGGAGACGATATCTATCTTTTTGCCTTTTTTATCCTGAATCCTGAACATGGCGTTGCAGCGGTCTACGTCGTCGGAGGTGCTGGTGCTGATTACCTTGCCCTCGTCCTTTACGTAGGTCACGGGCATTAGCTGCTTGTCAAAATAACTGCCGTTGATGGCGGCCAGGGCCTTGTTTTTCTCTCCGAAGTCACTGGTCACCATCGCCGACGGACCATCTGATTCAACCACTGATATTGAATGTTCCCAAATAGGGAAGCGGGCGATGGATATGCTCTGTGTGCTGCCAAATACCTTTACCGATGCGGCTCCGAATTCCACCCTGGTGCCGTCAACAGTCTGCCAGCCCCAGTCGGTGCTCTTAAAGATAGCAAACGGCTCGGTAGTAGTAACCTTGTGCTTGGAATCATTTATAATTGGCTGATAGTGAGCCTTGAAGTCTGACCACTTGTAGTAGGGACCGCTAACGGCAGTAAGAGGCAGAGTGGCCTCACGCTCGTTTACAAGCACCTTTACAAGCACGTCACCTGCGTCATTCCTATAGAAAACCAGCTGCACTGATGCTCCCATGGGGATATTGTAGCTGGGAAAGATTTCCAGGCCCTCTTCAAAAGAAGATGTTGCGCGGCCGTAGCCGTTTACATCCAGCACGGTCATTAGTGGAGCGATGCCTGAATCGTGCCCGAAGCGCAGCCTAAGCTGGGTATTGCCGGAGGCGATATCAGCATCGGCGGCTTCTATAATCTGATCAAGGGTAAAGGCTGCGTAATCCAGCACCAGGCTCTGCGAGCCCTCGTATCTTGCCACTGCAAGGAAGTATCCGGCCGATGTTCCCTTCCAAATCTGAAGCAGTTCCTCCTTAGAGAATACGTCGTCGAAGTAAGTCTGGTCATGGTCTATGCAACGGGTGCAGGTAACCACGCTGTGAAGGTATTCGATGAACTTCTCCGGGCTGGTCTTAAGGACATCGTTCAGTACGTCAGCAGAAGTGAAGAACCTTTCCGTTATTTCCTTCCAGGGAACGGTCTGCTCAAAGTATTCTTTGTGCTTTTTCTCGGCCTCCTTGCCTGCTTTGAACCCGTCTTTAATCAGGTATGGGTTGGTAGAAAGGCTGGGCTGCAGCCACGAAGCGTACTTCGCGGAGGCATCGGCAGAAAAATCAATATCCTTGTCCAGGGCCTGCAGGCTGGAGAGGCAGGACCACATGCTCATTATCACCCTGGGAGACTCGGTGGATACCGCCTCTACATGGGTCGGCCCGTCAAAAACCTCAGGGAACCGCTGATACATGTGCATTCCGATGCTTTTGTGTTGGTCTTTGCCGATACCGGTCAGGTTGCCCCTGGAATACCTTACTTTCTGATAGTATTTTTCATATCGGGAGTATAGCGCCTTGCCCGCGTCGGTTAGATAACCGCCCTCGGCTGCCTTGGTCAGCCAGTCGTGAAGCGCATCGTACTCGCTAGTGCAATAACGTGCGCCGTGCCTGCCGAAGTGGCTGATATAGAAGGGTTTGTAACCATCGGGGGAAGGAGTTAGCGCAGGCGCGTCCTTGTAGTCATATACGTAGAAGGAGCCTGCGGCTTTGTATGGGTCCTGACTGATAGCATCTATGGGGCTCTGCGCAAAACAGAGTCCCATAGTCAATACAGTCAGAAAGCATGATACTGATACTTTCTTCATTAAGAATTATTTTAAATCACTTACGATGTATATGGCGTTTCCGGTTGCACGAAGCTTGGTGCCGTTCCAGTCCCAGCGGTTCTCGCATACATGGTTTACAATGTTCCTGGAGTTACCCTGACCGTAAACCCACATTGCGGTTCCGCCGCCACCGTCCATGTTCATGGCGTAGTAGCAACCCATTCCCTTCATGAACTTGGCCAGAAGGGGAGTCTCCATACCGATGGCCCTTTCGTCAGCTGTGCTGCGGTCCCATCGGCCGTCAATAGCAACCTGGACGAAGGTTTTGTGATCCCTTGAAATGCCGATAGCGGTACGGGGATGGGTGGTCTTCAGGAAGTCTGCGGTGTAATCCTCTTTGTACTCCTGGATAACTCCTTCGTATACAAGCAGAGGACCGCCGGCTCCTACAGTCTTGTTGGGGAGCGCTGCTGCGTCAAAGTTGTCTTTAACCTTCACGATGGACGGAACATTGTCGTCGATGGTCAAGGCGCAGTTATAAACAAAGTATTCTGAAGGATCGTTCTCCCTGGCATTCCTCTTGACTTCTCCGTTAACGCGTACAAAGTGGCAGCATGCCATAGGACCGTTGGTTCCTACAAGTGCGTCAAGGTACTCGCATTTCTGGTCCAGGTCCATAAGGTTGTCATCACTGTAGTTGTAGTAGATGCCAAGGCGGTTGTGCTCGTTAAGAGTGGTGCGCAGAATGTTGATGTTGCGGATCTGGCCCTCCCACATACCGTGGAAAGTAGTCCACTCGACACCCTCGCGGATCTTTACGGTTTTAGCACCTTCCAGAACGATACTGGGCGTATCGTCCCAGGGCTCGGGCTCCTTGGTGAATTCCAGGATTACGGATAAGGACTCCTTACCTTTGATGGAAACCCTGATCTTGGCCTGGGTCCTGTCGGTCTGGGGGGCTATGAAAACAATCTTGGTCTCTGTAGCCTCTGTAACTTCAAGGGATTTTGAATCCAGACCAACACCCATGAGGACCTTAACGTCAGAGAGTTTGGAACTGAAATTGGTGCCGCTGAGCTGTACGGGTTTACCTGCAACAGCCTTGCCTTCGTAATCTGTTGTGATGCCCGTGATAGTGGGCTCCGGCAAGTCGTCGGAGCCACTGTTCTTACTGCAGGAAGCGGCAGCCACTGCAAGTACAGGCAATATAAGAAGTAATAGTACTTTTTTCATATTCTATTAGTTATTTCAGCTTGGGTTCATCTGCGCTGAGGTCCCAAATATCGGAACTCCAGCCAAGTGCAATAGCGTGTGAAGTAATGGTTCCTTCAGTGCCATAGTAGTTGCCTGTGGTAGGAACGGCATCGGCCGGGAAGCAGAATGCCCAGTTAGATACATTCCAAGCAATGAAGCCGCTGCAGCTTACAGCTCCGCCATTGTTACCAAGCACGATACCGGAAGCTCCGGGCAGTGCGATGGCGCTGACGTCGGAAGTTGTATAACCATTGACAATGGTAAGTATACCGGTATTGTTACGGCCTACGAAACCAGAGCTCCAACGACGGGCCTGGATAGCACCGGTAGCATAGCAGTTTTCGATAGATACGGTACCCTTTTCGATGTAACCGAGCAGTGCGCCTGCGCCGGCCTTGTTGTTGGTCTGAGGCAGGGTTACGCTACCGGTAGCATAGCTCTTGCTGATTGCAACTGATTCCTGGGTATCGACAACACCGATGAGGCCGCCGCCGAAGTGACCAAGACCCTCTACGTCGCCAGTGGCGTAGCAGTTCTCTACTGAGCCGCCGTGAATCTGGCCGATCAAACCGCCGGCGCGGGAATAACCGGTGCTTGCGTTGTTAACCTTTCCGGTTGCAGAGCAACCCTTGACTGTTGCAGTCTGGATAAAAGCTACAAGGCCACCAGTATAGTAGTTGGTTGAGGTAACATCGCCAGTGGCAACGCAGTTGATGAGTGTGCCGGCTTCCATGCGGCCGATGAGGCCACCGACCTGCTGTCCACCGCTTACAGGGCAGTCAACGGTTACATTTTCAACTACACCACCCTGCAGGTAACCGATAAGGCCACCGATGCGGTTGTTGGTATTTGTAATCTCTGCATTCTTAACTACGATATTCTTTGCCACAACGGTATTGGGCTTCTCTGCGGATCCGGCTACACCGGCCAGAACGCCACAATCGGCAGTGGTTGCGGAAATGGCAACTCCGTCGATGGTAAGGTTCTCTACGCCACCCTCGAGTACTGAGAACAGGCTTGCGGTAAGATTGCTGATGGTATGGTTGTCTCCGTCAAGGGCAATCTTCTTGCCTGTTCCGTTAATGGGCTCCCATTCTACGCCGTTGAGGTCGATATCATTGGCGAGTTTGAAGTAAACAGTCTCTCCGTCACGAAGCATAGCGCCGATCTTGAGGAAGGCATTTACATTGTTGAGGATGTAAGGATCGTCCTCGGTGCCTTCACCCTCCTGATCGGGGAGAAGCATCTTGAAGAGGATGTATGCAGCCTTGTCTTCAGGCATTTCATATGCTGCGGTACCTTCAACTTTGTTGGCAACAAGGGGAAGGATATAGATGTCTCCGGGAACGCAACCTGCACCTTTCAGTGTGATGGTCTCCAGGGATGATGTCTTGTTGTAACGGGGAAGGATGAAAGGGGTTGTAGGAAGGTCGTAAGCCTCGGCGGGAAGCATCTGGTATGCTGTTCCGTGGGCTGCGTTATACTTCTCTACAAGATCTGCATTTGCGCCGAGGGTTACGATGAGGGCCTCCTCCGGACCGGGGTCCGAAGTAAGGTTCACCTCAAATGTTTGGGACTGACGCTTGGGAATCTCTATGACATCCCCTGCATTTTTCACACTGACCCCCAAAGATGCGGTAATGGTGGCCTTCTCATCGCTGTTGTTACAAGACAGGGCGATGAACAATGTGAGTGCGGATAGAATTGAACAAACTATTCTTTTCATATCTTATTCTTCTGTTAATCAATTAAAATGAGAGGCCGTCATTCCAGCCGGGGTTCTGGGTAAGAGCGCCCTGGGTAAGGCTTCTGTCCTCTACAGGGATAGGGTAGAGGTAGTCCCTGCCGTCGTTCCAGGTCCATCCGGGACGGGTGGTCTTGTGGAATTCAAGGCAGCCGGAATCACCGTCTGAAAGGGTTACGTCGGTACCGATCTTAAGAGCGAGCGCTGCGCTGCCTGCAGGTGCGGAATTGATGTACAGGGTTACGTCAGGTGTGCCGTCGTCGTTGAGGTCGTATGTGCCTTCACCGGGGAAGTACATGCCAAGGAGGCGACTCTCGAAGGTGTGGCCTTCTGCCCAACGGATAACATCGTAGTAACGGTAGCCTTCCTGGAGGAGCTCGATAGTCCTTTCACGGCGGATTTCAAGGATGATACCCACGTTGGAAGAATTTTTCTCTGCAACCTTGGGATAACCTGAGTACTGGTCAAGCAGATACGGGTCGGGGTTGGCATTGGCGGCAGCCATGTCGATGTTAGGCATACCCACGCGGTCGCGCAGAGGCTTGATAGCCCTGTCAATGTCGGCCTGTGTGATGGTGCCAAGCTCGGCCTTGGCCTCGGCGTAGCTCAGGTAAACTTCTGCGGCGCGGAAGAGTACAAGGTCGCAGTATGACTGCTGATAAGTATCGTCCTCAGGGCCCATAAAGTACTTGATAGGAGCGTATCCGGTTACTGAGTTATTGATGTTAGGAGCGGTCTGGATATCGGTTCCAAGCCTGCAATAACCGGGAGTCCTGATGGTCTGTGCAAGACGGGGATCACGGTTCTTGGTTTCCTCTACGAACTGCATGGTCTCCCAACCTGCCTTGTCGGTGAAGCGTGAGCCATCCTTCATAAGGTAGCTGGCGATAACCTTGCGGGTAAAACCGGTACGGCCAAGGGTAGAGCTTACGTAAGAGGCGTTTGCACTATGGGAAACACCGAACTCAACGCTGTAGTTTCTGGCAAGGATAATTTCCTTGTTGGTACCCTCAGAGATTCTGTACTTGGTGAACAGGCCGATGTAGTTTTTAACTGTGCTCTCAGAAGAGTAGATTGAGTAACCGCTGGAAGTCATGAACTCGTCTGCGGCTGCTACAGCCTGCTCAAGATAGAATTTGTAATCCTTTGCGTCTGAAGGCAGGGTCTGAAGAGTAACGTCACCTGCGTGATACTTGCGGAATGTACCCTCGAAGAGGCAGAAACGTGCCTTAAGTGCAAGTGCAGTCCATTTTGTAACACGGTAGTCGGCGTGATCGGCGGGCAGGTTCGCGATAGCGAAGTCGATGTCCTCGATCATCTTCTGCATTACATAATCACGGCTGTCACGGGGTTTGTAAAGTTCCTCGTCATCGGAGCCAAGGGTGTGGTCGTACCACGGCACGTCACCGAACATCTTTACTTTCTCGAAGTAGAAATATGCGCGGAAGAAGCGTGCGAGACCGTCGTACTGATTCCTGATTTTCTCGTCTTTGCAGTGGTGTGAATCCTCAAGGAAGGTGTTGATCTTGCGAAGGTTACCCCAAGACCAGCCACTGTCTCCGGAATTGATGGTCCTACCGCCCCAGAGTGCCTGGTTCAGATCTGTACCGATGGTTGCGTCGCTGTTCTCTGCGTACAGGTCGCTGGCGCCGGGGAACATGGTGTAGAACGCATTTGTATATGTCTGCATCTCTGTCTCCGTAGACAGGAAGGTCTCAGGAGAAAGCTTGTCCAGAGGGAACTTGTCCAGTACATCCTCGCAGGATGTGAAAAGAAGCGAAGCGCTAAGCAGGACGCCAATATATTTTATGCTGGTTTTCATATGGATAGTCATTAGAAGTTAATATCAATACCGAACATGAACGTCTTCTGCCAGGGATAGATAGGATATTTATCCTTTGTCTTTGCGGCTGCTTCAGGGTCGATGTAGTCGCAGTGCAGGCCGGGAGCCCAGTAAGCGAGGTTCTCACCGGAGAAGTAGAGGCGTACGGAATCAATTCTGACTTTCCGTGTAAGGTTCTGAGGCAGGGTATAGCCCACGGTAAGGTTCTTCAGACGGCAGTAGCCAAGGTTCTGGAGATACCTGTTGTTTACGGTACCGAGCTCACGTCCGTCCTTCATTGCTACGTATGCGCGGGGACGGGGGAAGTATGCGTTGGGGTTCTCCTCTGTCCAATAGCTCTTGTAGAAATCCTTCTGGATCCAAGAAGAGAAAGGACGGGCGTAAAGGCCCCAGAAGTATCTTGCGTCGCTGCTAGGATACCAGTCCTGACGGCCGATGCCCTGGAAGAAGATAGAGAAATCAAGTCCGTTCCAGTTGAAGGCCAGGTTCATACCGTACTGGTAGCGAGGCTGTGAGTTACCGATAATCTTGCGGTCACCAGGATTGTCAACAGTATTGCTACCTTTGCCGATAACGTTGTCGCCGTCAAGGTCTACGTATTTAAGGTCACCAGCTCTAAGGCCTTTCTCGTCACCTGCAGAGGAGTAGATGATCTGGCAGACGGGAGACTGGTCAACTTTGTAATTCCTGGCTTCCTCGTCAGAGGCAAAGAAACCGTCGGTAACATAACCCCAGATCTCGCCGTAACGCATGCCCTCGTAATAGGTGGACAGGTCCTTGGTAGGGTTGTCAAATTTGGTGATATAGCCGATGTAATCGTTGAATGTAGCGGTTGCGCTGTACTCAAACGGCTTTCCAAAGAGGTTGAAGCTGTTCCTGTAGGTAAGGGAGAGCTCATAACCCTTGGTGCGAAGGTCTGCGTTGTTGGTCTTAGGAGCAGATGCGCCGTAAACTGAAGGGAGAGCCTTACCGGTGGTAAGCATGTTCTTGGTATCCCTGATGTAAACCTCACCGGTGAAGGTGATTCTGTGGTCAAGGAAGGCCAGGTCAATACCAAGGTTCTTCTGCTGTACGGTCTCCCAGGTAAGGTCGGAAGCTACAGGGTTGCCATAGGTGGCGGTAGCTGACTTGCTTGCACCGAAGAGATAGCTCTGGGTGCCAAGGGAGATGGAGCGGATGTAGTCGTAATAACCAACCTGCTGGTTACCAAGGCTACCGTAAGAGAGGCGGATCTTAAGGTCGTTCCACCAGTCTTTCATCGGAGAGAAGAAAGGCTCTTCAGATACCCT
Organism: uncultured Prevotellaceae bacterium; assembly: GCA_947166905.1. Lineage (GTDB taxonomy): Bacteria > Bacteroidota > Bacteroidia > Bacteroidales > UBA932 > Cryptobacteroides. The sequence goes on from CAMVFZ010000003.1 coordinate 81,460, forward strand.
CCAACCAATAGATGCAGAGGGGAAGAAACCGTAGCGCTGACCGCTCTTGAAGCGGGAAGTACCGTCGTAACGGCCGCTGATTTCAAGGAGATATTTGCCTTTGTAGTCATAGTTGATACGGCCGAAGAAACCAAGGAGGGCGTATTCTGACTGGCCTCCGGAGGTCTCTGTACGCTTAACGCCTTCGTCGTCGCTACGTACAAGGTTCTGGTCGTTCAGGTCATCAGAGAGGATGCCGTAACCGATGGCAGAGAGCTTCTTGTGATAGTAAGTTTCATAGTTGGCACCGCCCATTACCTTGATGTTGTGAGCATCGTTGAAGGTATCGGTATAGGTTGCGTATACGTTCAGGGAGTGAAGGTCCACTGTCTGGACGCCTTCTGTAAGTTTGTCCTCGTTGTCACCGGTGGTGAGGGTCTCTGTCTTCATCGGCTGTTTTGCTGCGAAGACACCGTTCACACGACGGCTGAGGGAGGTATTGGTATTCTGGGAATAAGTGTAGTTACCTTTAATCTCAAGCTGTTTGATGGGCTTGATTGTCAACTCTGTGGTGTTGGTAAAGTTCTTGGACTTATTCTTATTCTTGAAGTTCTTATTGGCGAGGTTGCCTGAAATGGACTGTCCGCCGCCACCTGAATCGGTCTGGTATACATAGTTTCCGTCAGGAGTCTGGGGAACCAAGAAGGGGAAGAATCCGGCGGTGAGCTTGTAGAATGTGTCGTTCTGGTCGCTCAGACCGGGATAATTGTAATTGGATGCATAGTAAGATGTATTGTTACTAAGGTTCATCCAAGGGTTAACGTCAAATGAGAAACGGGCGCGAAGGTTGTATTTATTGTAAACATCGGGGTTTACGCGGAACACACCCTGCTCCCTGTTGTAATTTGCAGAAAGGAAGTATTTAATGCCCTTGGCACCGCCGCTGAAGGAGATGTCATGGTTCTGCATCGGCTTGTGGTCATTGAAGAAATAGTGCCACCAGTCGGTGTTCGCATAATATTTATAGGTATTGCGGCCCTGGCTCTGGTCGATGATTACCCAGGGTCTTTCGGGGTTTTCTACCTTGTCGTTGCGACGCAGCCAAAGCTGCTCCATATCGTCTTCGTTGTAGAAGATCTGCTGGTTGCCATTGTATGCCTTCATGAAAAGGTTGGCAAGATATACGGAATAGTAACCGCGGGTCTCCCATTCGGTTGATGTAGTAGGGGAGGAGAAACCGAAGCGGCTGCTGTAGCGTACTTTTGCGTGACCATCGCTATCGGCACCGGACTTTGTTGTTACCAGAATAACGCCGAAGGCGGCCTTTGCTCCGTAAACAGCTGCGGAGGAGGCGTCTTTAAGTACGGAAATGCTTTCTACATCGTTGGGGTTCACCCTTTCCAGAGTGCCGACTACACCGTCAACAAGTACCAGCGGAGAACCAGAGTTGATAGAGTTCCAACCGCGGATGTTGATTGATACGCTCTCGCCGGGACGGCCTGAGGCACTTGTTACGGTAAGTCCGGGCACCGTACCCTGAAGGATGTTTCCAAGGTTTGACTGGGTGCGGTTCTGGATGGATTTGGAGTTGATTACTGAAACGGCACCGGTAAGGTTTTCCTTCTTCTGGACACCGTAACCTACAACGACTGCATCCTCGATGAACAGTGCGTCGTCCTCAAGGGTAACGTTGATGGTGCGGCGGTTTCCTACAACCTCTTCTACATCCTTGTAACCCATGGAAGAGAATACGATTGTGGAGTTCTCGGGAACGTTGATGGTGTAAGTACCGTCAAAGCCTGTGACCGTTCCTGAAATGGTCCCCTTAATCAATACACCCACACCTGCGAGGGGCTCGCCCTTGGAATCGACAACACGGCCGCTTACCGTCAGGGTCTGCTTCTGCTGTGCTTTCTTGGCCTTGATGATGACGTGTGAACCGCGGATGGTGCTGGTATAGCTATAACCAGGACCTTCCAGTACGGCATCAAGCAGAGCCTTCACGGTAGCATTCCCGTCAGGGACTGTTACCGTCTGGGTGATATTCACTTCCTGGGCGTCGTAATCAACTGACAACCCAGCCTGGGACTCGATTTCTTTGAAAACCTGTCCCAATGTCGTCTTTCCTCCGTGCAGGGTCATCACTTGCTGTTGCGCAAACAAGGATCCGCACAGGAAAAGGCAGAACAACGTTGCAAAAATGATTTTCTTCATACCTAAGTAATTGTGTTAGACTTTTGGTTACACAAATAAGTAAGCGCAACCTTTAAGGACACACAAATAAAACGATAAAAAAAATCGTATTTATAAAAAGTTTTAGAAATGGTAATAGACTCGGTTTCCTTCTATCCTGTACTTGGAGCCAGGAATCAGGATTGTAAGCACTCCAAGGGCATCTTCCAGGGTATCTTCCGGAACAAACCTCACATTGAGGGAATTCTTGCGGATGTTGTCGGAACTATAGCTGATCGATACATTGAAACGCCTTTCAAGAGACTTTGCAATCTCTGCGAAAGTGGCGTTGCTGAATGTCAGATAGCCGTTCTCCCAGCTCATGACCTTTTCTGCGTCAACTATTGCAAGAGAAACGGTTTTTCCCGATGGTGTATAAATGAGCTGCATTCCGGGATCCAGGAAGTATGACTTGTTGTTTACGGCGTCAACATCAACCTTCACTTTTCCCTCCCTTAGGGTTGTGCGGACGGTGTTATCACCGGCATAGGACTGGACGCAGAAGGAAGTTCCCAGCGCCTGGACGTCCATGTGGGCGGTCTTTACGATGAAGGGCCTGGACGGGTCCTTGGCAACATCGAAGTTTCCTTCTCCTGTCAGAAAGACAATGCGGTTGCCGCCTTTGAACTCTGCCGGATAAAGAAGCGTAGAACCGGAGTTAAGGTGCACTACGGTGCCGTCGTCAAGGGTTATGGATGAAATCTGGCCGTAGTCTGCAACCAGATTGCTGGTGCTGTCCAAAGGAGAGACGGAGTATTCCTTGCGGGTGAGGGTAAAGGTAACGGAGGCGACAATTGCCAGCGATGCGGCAATGGCCAGGGCGGACACGAAGTTCCTCCGACGCCTGCTTCTGGCCTCGGTAGCTTCTATCCTCTTACTGAGGCTCAAAAGCTCCCTGAAAGTTCTGGGGCTGATCTCCCCGGCGCTCTCATTCCAAATATCCTCTATGTTGACTTTTTTATCCATCTGTATTGATAAGTAATCTTACAGCCGTGTAACACACAAAACAATAATAATCTTGATTAGCTTCCGCAGCGAGTCAAGCACGGTTGTGATATGGTTTTCTACGGTACGTTTGTTAATTCCCAGCTCCTCTGCTATCTGATCGTTGGACTTTCCGCCGAACCGGCTCATTATAAAGACTTTACGGCGTTTTTGGGGCATCTGCTCCAGGGTTTTGCGAATCAGGGTCTCCGTTTCCGATGCGTACACTACGGTCTCTCCGGACGGCGTACTGTCCGTGCTGGTTGCAACTACGTCATTCTTGAATCGGGTTTTTACTGCCGATTTGTCAAAATGATTATAGGCCTTGAAGCGGGCCATCTGGAAGAGATATGCGCCGAAGGATTTTACTTCCGAGAACTTTTTCCTGGACATCCAGATGTCGAAGAAGACATCCTGAGCGTAATCGTAAGCGGTTTCTTCGTCCCCGCCAAGAATGCGGGTGAAGAAATCTACCAGGCGCGGATGCCACTCCAGGAACAGCCATTCAAATGCCTGCCTGCTACCATCGGAGAGTTCTTTCAGACAAACCTTCTCGTCCTCTTGTGTCATCCTGGGTTTCGCTTTTCTTTATTGTACTTTATTGCAGCCCCAAAGGTAGTGTTTTTTTCTGATTTTTAATTATTTTTGCCTGAGTGATTATAACTTACGACAATTATGAAAAAGCTGTTGCTCTTTTCCCTTATTCTGGCTTCAATGGCTGCATGTGGCAGTCGTGAATGCGTTATTACCGGAACAATCACCGATCAGGTAGATTCCGTCACCCTTATAGATATGTCCGGAAATCTTCTGGATGCAAGCGCCGTTACAGACGGCTCATTTACCCTTAAGTGCGCCCTGAATCCGGAATTGGGAGTAAGCGTGGTCCGCGGCGACGCTTATTTCCCCATCGTCCTCATTGCAGACTCGCCGGCCATCAACATTACTTTTGCCGATGGTACTCCGGTTGTAACGGGCAGCCCTCTTTCAGAGGAGCTGCAGGAATACCAGCAGTGGGTGTTCAAGACCTATATGGATGCCACCGTCACCGATAAAGAAAAGGTGATTGCCGACAGAAGCCGCGAGCTTTATCTGTCGCATACCAATGACCTGGTGGGCGTCCAGGCTATGACAATACTCATGGCCAACATTAGCGAAGAAGAGTTCATGCAGCTTTATGAAAAGGGCGGAAAACTGATACAGGAAGACGCCCAGATAGGTGGCTTCTATGAGCATCTGAAGGCTGTCCCGCAGAATGAAGTGATTACCATCACCGCCAATGGTGAAGTGGTAATGGAAAAGGCTTCCTTTGAGGATTTCGTAGGCGCCGGAAAATACGCCCTGGTAGATTTCTGGGCCTCATGGTGCGGCCCCTGCAGGGTCGAAGCACCCAACGTGGTTGCCGCCTACGAGAAATATCGCGACAAGGGCCTTGTTGTCATCGGCATTCCGGTAAATGACAAGCAGGACGCTACCATCAAGGCCATGAAAGACCTCGGCATCAATTATCCCCAGCTGCTTGACCCGTCAGAGGTGCTGGCCGAAAAATTCGACATCACCGGCATCCCGCACATCATTCTGTTTGCCCCCGACGGCTCCATCGTCGCCAACGACCTCCGCGGCCCCGCCATCGACGCTGCCCTTTCCAAGGTCCTGTAGCCCTGCCTGACGCCCTCATCAGCGACGGGGCTCTGTCATTTCGACCGTAGCGGAGAAATCTCGTCCGAGACCTGCGAAATAGAACGGGCATCTAATGTCTTGTAATCGTTCTGCGTTTTACCTATCTTTGCGAAAACAATAGTTTATGCAAATCCTTCAACAACCCATATCAAGAGATAGCCTCCGGAAGCTGGCAGAGAATACTTTTGGAGATATGATTAAATGCGTAGCAGATGTCCGTAAGGGAATTATGGCTGTCGACGCAGATCTTCATGCAGACCTTGAGCGTATGCTTTTAGATGACGGCTCGGCTCAAGAAGATCTTTGGGGGTTTAACCTGTGGGTTGATGAAACCGGTAACGATTTCATAGAGTTCGACTCGTTAATCAATATCCGCTCCTGGCAGGGAAATGCATCAAGAGATGTACAGAATCCTGAAAACAGAGAGGCGATAAAGGCCATTGTATCTAAATTTATCACGGAATAAATGCAGCATACTTCCCTTGAGAATGGCCGTTGGGCAGAATTGTCCTTTCCGCAGCAGATGGCAAACATCGGCAGCGAAACATCCCGCGTGTACAATGCTCTGATGGCCGGAAAGGAAGCAAGGGCAGAAAGTTCATTTTCACGTTTTCAGGAGCTTATAGACTTGACGATAAAGTTCGGAAGGCAAAATGAGTCTTTATCGGCCCGTAGCGCCATGTGGGAAGAACTCTGTCGTTTCCGTGAGTTGTATTGTGCGGCTTTTTTGGAGCGCAACCTCACGGAACTCAAGTCTGCGAATCGCTACCTTGATCAATTTGCCGCAATTCGCCCGTAGCGGCCACTTGAACGAACGCGTCCGTCGGAATAAGACTATAGAATTGAGCCGGCGACGGTGTGATGGATGAAGGCCTCGGCATAAGAGCAGCGGCATTCAAGGCCGCGGAAGCGCTCCATCGGAATATGCCATTCGTCAAGAAGATTATCCATTCCTTGGCTCTCGTGGCAACGGCAGGCCTTATGCTTCTGCTCTAACACCGGGCCGATGTCAACCCAGTCCGTAGGATGGAAAAGCTGGCTCTGGGTGCCGGACATGGCCTCGAAATAATAGAGCTCGAAGCAGCGGTCGACGCGCCTCCAGGCATCCAGGACAAGCAATCCGCAGATTGCGTGGTCCCGATGCCCGTCGATGGGCCAGTGGGTAATGACAACGTCCGGCTTCTCTGCTTCCATCAGCTCCCGCATCTGGCGGTATCGGTCCAGATTAATCTCTGTATTGCCGTCTATCTGGTCCAGGAACATGCATCTGGCCCCTGTAACCCTGCACGCTGCTGCCGATTCCTTAACGCGGATGGCAGCCGACTCTGAATGGGATTTTCCCTCTATGCCAGCCTCTCCGCGGGTCAGATATACGCAGACGACCTCGTGGCCGGCGGCGGTCAGAAGGCACATCGTACCCCCGGCACAGGTCTCCGGATCGTCCGGATGCGCACCAATTACAAGAATTTTCTTTTTGCCGATGCTGCCGGCGGATTCTCCATCCAGCCCCATTGCCTTTCCGGCCAACGGAATGCCAAGGACGCTCATAGCTGCTGCGCCGATGGATGTCTTTATCATCTTCCTTCTGTCCATAATTTATGTGATTTCTACAAAGATAATTGAAAATCAGCTACAAATCAAGCATTTTAGCCCTTTGAATAATATGCGGAATAGCTTATATTTGTGTGTCAATTACATAACACTATGAAAACAGTTAAACGCTTTTTCCTGGCTGTAACCATGCTGGCCCTTTCTATGCCGGCATTTGCACAGCAGAACAAAACCTCCGTTCAGGAGATCTGGGAGTATTACATCAATGAAGCTTTGAAGGTAGAATGCTACCACGAGGGCAGCCCGAATATCGCGGATTTTGCCAACACTTTTGCACTGGCTCACTGGGGCATGCCTCTTACCAACGAGCTCTCCAATTACTTAAGCGTTGACAATTATAAGAGCTCCGATGTCAAGGAATTCATATACGACGAAAAGGCCGGTTACATCCGCCTGCTGTTCGCCGACGAGGAGCGTGAGGTCCAGGCCTGCTACTGGAATCTTCCCGATGGCAGGAAGAGGGTGGTGTTCATGCTTTACGATCCCAATGACCCTACTCCTTATCCTTTGCTGCGTTTCTACGATTACAACTCAAAGAATAAGAGTATGTATGCGCTTGTGCCCATGCCTGTTACGGAAGAGTGCAATCCTATGAGGGTAGCCTATCAGCTGCCCCGCAAAGGCAAGGATATAGAAATTATCGACAGGCCTACCGGAATGGCCGGCAAATATGTATATATAGGCAATGACGGCTTCCGCTACGAAGGTCCCGATGTCCTTTTGGGCGATGATGCCGATGGTGACGGAGACATGGACGGAGAGCAGGGCCTGCTCTACTGCATCCTTTCCAGCGAAGAGGAAATTCCCGTTTATTCAGAAGAAGGCGTAGTGGTTTATAAGATTCCCGCAGGACTTTACAACGTAAGGCTTAAGGAACCCGAAGAAGGAATGTGGCGCATAGTGGGCTATGCCCTGGATACAGAGGATGCGGAGTACGTTATTGATACCGATTTCAATGGCGGCCTTTACCTGATGTCAGACCATCTTAGCCTGTTCACCATCCACTATGACGGCTCGGAGGTCAATCTGTATTCAGAGCCCGATGATTCCTCTGCCGTAACGGTATCGATCCCCGATGAATCTGTTGTTTGCCCCATCGGCGCAACGGAGGATTACTACTGGATTCATGTTATGTGGGGTGACAAGGATGGCTGGGTTCAGATAACCAAGCTCTGCAGCAACCCCTACTCCAGCTGCAGCTAGTTGTCCCATTTGCCAACAGGATGAAAAAACTTTTAAAAACGCATAGTTTGGTATAAAAAGTATCAATAATTGTAGGAATTGTATGTAAATTGTTTTACATTTGATTCCACTATGAGCAAGGTACTTAAAGAAATCACCAAACTGTCGCCAAAAGACTGTTTTTACATTGTAGAACGCTACAAGAGCGAATTTGAATTTCCGCTGCATGGCCATGAAGATTACGAACTTAACTTCATTGAGCATGGACGCGGCCTCAGGCGTGTTGTCGGTGACAGCGTAGAGGAAGTAGGGGACTATGAACTCACGCTTGTAACCGGCAAGGATCTGGCCCATGTATGGGAGCAGGGAGACTGTAAAAGTTCTACAATTCGTGAAATCACCATACAGTTTTCACCCAAACTTTTCTCTGACGAGCTGCTTTCCCGCACCCAGTTTGCATCCATCCGACAGATGCTTAAAAGGGCGGAATTGGGCCTCACGTACTCCATGGGCGCCATAATGAAGGTGTATGCTCTGCTGGACGAACTACCCTCTATGACGGATAGCTTCGCGCAGGTGCTCCAGACCTTTAAGATTCTCAATGAGCTATCCATGGACAAGGACAGCAGAACCCTTGCATCTTCTTCCTTCGCCCAGGTTCTGGCAGAGCCGGAAAGCCGCCGCATACATAAGGTAAGGGAATATATATCAGAGAATTATGCCTCTGAGCTCACCCTTGATCAATTGGCCGGAATGGTGGGCATGACGCCATCGGCATTCAGTAGATTCTTTAAACAGCGTACCGGTCGTACGCTGATGGAATACATCCTGGATATAAGGATGGGAATAGCCGCGAAGATGCTTATAGATACCACTACGAGCATCTCTGAGATATGTTACGCGTGCGGTTTTAACAATCTTTCCAACTTTAACAGGATCTTCAAGAAAAAAAGGGGTTATACGCCCAGGGATTTTCGCGCGGCATTCAAAGAAAATCGCGTTTTTGTCTAATCATTATCAATAAAGTATCATAAATTGATAAACTTTTGCCATTTTTTGCATTTGAAACGTTATATCTTTGCAGTTGTAAAACGTTATACAAACCGGAAATGGCCAAATTCCTGAGTAAAGCACTCTATTTTGCTTTTTTGATTACTGCCTTTGCCTGTGCCAAGGCGCCTGCTTCTTACGTTAACGTAAGAAACGGTCAGTTTATACGTGACGGCAAGCCGTACACCTTCGTTGGCACAAACTTCTGGTACGGACCAATTCTCGCATCCGACGGCAGGGGAGGCAACTTCCAGAGACTTACCAAAGAACTTGATACTCTTAAGGCCCTTGGCATCACCAACCTTCGCGTACTGGTTGGAGGTGACGGTCCCGATGGTGTATTCTCCCGCGTAGACCCCACCCTCCAGACAGCCCCTGGCGTTTATAACGACACTCTGCTCGTTGGCTTGGACCGCTTTATGGCGGAACTTGGCAAAAGGGATATGCAGGCAGTTCTTTTCCTTAACAACTCCTGGGAGTGGTCCGGCGGCTACGGCCAGTACCTTGAATGGGCAACCGGAGAAAAGACACTCATTCCCCTTATCGACGGATATTGGCCTTTTATGCAGCAGATGGCCGGCTTCCAGACTTGCAAGGAAGCGCAGTCACTCTATTATAATCACGTGCGCGCGATAGTAGGCCGTACCAACACTGTAACAGGCAAGCCCTACGCAGAAGATCCTGCAATCTTCTCCTGGCAGCTTGGCAACGAACCCCGCTGTTTCTCCGATGATCCCGCCCACCGCGACGGTTTCATCGCATGGATGACAGAAGCAGCCCGTATTATAAGGGAGCTCGATCATAACCACATGATTTCCACCGGCAATGAAGGCCTCCGCGGATGCGAAGACGATGCAGCCCTTCTTGAAAGGGTGGCCTCCATTCCCGGCATTGACTACATGACAATCCACATATGGCCGTACAACTGGAGTTGGGCACGCGCCGATGCTCTTGCAGAGGACATGCCGGCTGCCAAGGCCAAGACAACAGAGTACATCGGCATGCATGCCGATGTAGCCAGGAAACACGGTCTTCCTCTTGTAGCAGAAGAGTTCGGCTTCCCGCGCGACGGCTTTGCCACGGAAATGAACTCGGCTACAACATGCCGCGATGCTTATTATGCCCACGTCTTCTCCTACGTAGGAACCTTGTTGCAGGGGGCTAACTTCTGGGGTTGGAGCGGCTTTGCAAAGCCCGCATCCGCCCAGTGGGAAAGAGGTGCAGATTACACCGGAGACCCGGCCCAGGAGGCTCAGGGTCTTAATGGCGTTTATATCGACGACACTACGGTGGGCGTTATCGAAACTGCAATTAACAACCTAAACATATAATTAACAATTTAAGTCACTAGCATGAAACACAAGCTGTTCGCCTTCATTATTGCGCTTGTAGCCTCTGCTGTTACCCTGTCTGCACAGGTTGTAGTCAAGGGAACCGTCACAGACCACACCGGTCTTGGCGTAATTGGCGCGTCAGTAATGGAGAAAGGCACCGCAAACGGTGTCGTCACAGATCTTGATGGTAAGTACGAAATCAAGGTTCGCCAGGGTGCGATCCTCGTTTTCTCTTCCATCGGCTACGTTGCTCAGGAAATTACCGTAGGTGAGAATACCCTCATCAACGTAGTCCTGAAAGAGGATTCCGAACTTCTCGACGAGGTCGTCGTAGTAGGTTACGGTACTATGAAAAAGAGTGACCTTGCAGGCGCTTCCGTATCTATGAAGGAAGACGCTATCAAGGGATCACTTATCACCAACATCGACCAGTCCCTTCAGGGCCGTGCCGCTGGTGTGCAGTCAGTTGCAACCTCCGGTGCCCCGGGTTCTTCGTCCGCTATCCGCGTCCGCGGCCAGGCAACCATCAATGCCAATGCAGAGCCTCTGTATGTGATTGATGGTGTTATTATGCAGGGCGGCGGCCAGTCAGGAGCAGACTTCGGTCTTGGTGACGCTCTTGGAAACGGTGCCGTTTCTACCATCTCTCCTCTGTCTACCATCAACCCTTCGGATATCGTATCCATGGAAATCCTTAAGGATGCATCGGCAACCGCCATTTATGGTGCACAGGGTGCAAACGGTGTTATCCTTATCACCACAAAGCGTGGTAAGAGCGGCGACGCCAAATTTACCTATGACGGTATGGTAGCTCTCCAGCGTCAGGGCAAGAGGATCGACCTCCTTAACCTGCGCGAATTCGCAGAGTACTACAACGACCTGTACAGCATGGGTATGGTTTCCAAGAACGAGAAATACAGCGACCCGTCAATCCTTGGCAAGGGTACCAACTGGCAGGATGCAATCTTCCGTACAGCTCTTCAGCATCAGCATCAGATTAGCGCACAGGGCGGTACCGACAAGGTTCAGTACTATATTTCAGGTTCATTCATGGACCAGAAGGGTACTATCATCGGTTCTGAATTCAAACGTTATTCAGTCCGTGCAAACATCGACGCCAAACTCAAGGACTGGTGGAAGATCGGTCTTAGCGCCAACTACTCCGCTACCGACGAGAATATGAAGCTCGCAGATTCAGACGAGGGTATCATCGGATACTCCCTCACCTCTCTGCCTTCAGCTCCTATCTACGATCAGGATGGCAACTACTATAACATCCAGATGCCCAACTATTCCATTGTCAACCCTGTTGCAATGGCAATGTTGGAGGAAATCCTGCTCAAGCGTGAGAAACTGGCCGGTAATATCTTCTCCGATATCACCATCATCCCCAATCTCACCTGGCACGCAGAGCTCGGATATGACATCTCTTACTCAAAGGGTGACACTTTCAACCCTTCAGTAAGCTTCGGTTCTTACCAGAGAGCATCCAATGAGGCTCGTTCCCAGAAGAACAACTCCAAGTTCTGGCAGCTCAAGAACTACGTTACCTATTCCAACGCCTTCGGTAAGCATAACATTACCGCAATGGTTGGTCAGGAGGCTTGGGAGAGCAGGTGGGACTACATGTCCGTATTCAATACCTCCCTTCCTTCAAATGACGTAAAGAACCCTTATCTTGGAACAGGTACTCCTTCCATCGGCTATGGCTTCGGTTCATCGGCTATGTCTTCATTCTTTACCCGTGAGACATACAACTTCGACAACCGTTACATCCTTACCTATACCTTCCGTTACGATGGTTCTTCCAACTTCGGTCCCAACAAGCGCTGGGCTCCGTTCCATTCAGCAGCCCTTGCATGGCGCTTCACCAACGAGCCTTTCTTCCCCGCAAGCGTGAAGGAAGTTCTGACCGACGGTAAACTCCGTCTCGGCTGGGGCCAGACAGGTAACGCCGCCATCGGTGGTTACAAGTGGGGTGCTTCAATGACCAAGGTTGCTACAGGTCTTGGTACCGGCTACCGCCAGTCCAACATCCCTAACCTTGACATCCAGTGGGAGAAACAGGAGCAGATTAACGTAGGTCTTGACCTGAGCTTCTTGAACAACAGGATCAACTTGATCGCAGAATGGTATGACAAGCGTTCCAACGACATGCTCATGCCTTTGCAGATGCCTACATACATGGGTACCGGCGGAAATGGTTCATCCCAGCTCGCTGCACCTTACGGCAACTACGGTAAGATCAAGAACACCGGTCTTGAGTTCACCCTGACCGCTCATCCTATCGATACCAAGAACTTCAAGTGGACCACAGAAGGCCAGATTTCTTTCAACAGGAACAAACTCGTAGCCCTCTCCGGTACCGCTTCTGCAGCTATCGTAGGTTATGGCCAGTGGAACGATATCGTTTCCGAGTCCAACATCGGTGACCCTCTGTTCAGCTTCTATGGCTATGTAACCGATGGTTACTATACCAGTCTTGAAGACCTTCAGAATTCTCCTAAGACAGAGAACTATCCTTCCGATGGTGTTTCATTCAGCCAGTACAATACTCCTTGGGTTGGTGATATCAAGTTCAAGGACCTGAACGGCGACGGCAAGATTACAGAGAGCGACCGTACCAACATCGGTTCTCCTATGCCTAAGTTCACCTTCGGTTTGACCAACACCTTCACTTATCAGAATCTGGATCTGTCCGTATTCATCAGCGGTTCTTATGGCAACAAGGTTCTCAACTACCTTAACATGAGAATCGGCAACATGAAGTCTGCATGGGCTAACCAGCCTGCAAGCGTTAGAGACCGCGTCAAACTGGTTCCTATCGATCCTGAAAAGACTTATGATGGAACAGACGGCATATGGAATTGGTATGAGGATATCACCAACGTGAAGATTGCCAATCCTAAGGCCAAGCTCCCTCGCGCCACTACCGGCGACCCTAACGACAACGACCGTCTGAGCGACCGTTACATCGAGGACGGCAGCTATCTTCGTATCAAGAACATAACCCTTGGTTACACTCTTCCTAAGTCATGGCTTCAGAAGATGAAAGTAGAGAGTGTACGCGCCCAGATCAATATCCAGAACCTGTTCACTTTCACAAACTACTCTGGCTATGATCCTGAGATCGGTGTTTCCACTGCATCTCCCAACGTTATGGGACTTGACAACGGACGTTATCCTTCACCTACCGTTTATTCATTCGGTTTAAACATCACATTCTAAACTGGAGGATATGACTATGAAAAATATGCTTAAAACTTTCGCAATAGCATCTGTAGTTCTTTTTGGTGCAGTTTCCTGCAGCGACTTCCTTGATCGTCCGGCAGAAGACACCTACACCGAGTCCAACTTCTATGCAGATGACAATCAGTGCATCCAGGGTGTGAACTACCTTTACAACTCTCCCTGGTACGACGTTATCCGTGGTTTCTACCGCGTAGGCGAGTGCTTCTCCGGTAACTACTACATGGGTGACAGCCCTTACCTTCAGTTCAATGTGAACGGTTCAGACAAGGAACTTCGTGATATGTCCGCTTCTCTTTGGGCTGTAAACTCGCATTCATCAGTTGTTTACAACCGTATCAAGAGGTCTTCCGGCGTTTCTAAGGAAGTAAAGGATATGTGCATGGGCGAGGCCCTTGTATGGAAGGCTTACGCTTACTTCTTCCTTGTACGTACCTTCGGTGAAGTTCCTATTATCCACAACATCTCTACAGAGGTTGCTGCCGGTAATTACAACAATATCTACAAGGCTCCCAAGGAGGATGTTTACAACTATATCGTCCTTGTTCTTGAAGAGGCTATGAACCTCCTTCCCAAGAAGGTTGCAAACAAGGATGGCCGCATTGACTACTACAGTGCAAAGGCCCTTCTTGCAAAGGTTTATCTTCAGAAGGCCGGCGTTACCGGAACTCTCAATCAGGCAGATCTTGACAAGGCCGCAGAGCTTGCAAAGGACGTTATAGAGAACTCTGGACGTACTCTTCTTGAGAACTACTCTGACGTATTCCGCATGCAGAACAATAAGAACGTTGAGGCTCTCATTTCTTGGCATTGGGATGCTTCTGCACAGCCTTGGACCGCTCAGAACTCATTCCAGAGCGACCTTGGTATGAACGGCTTCGACGAGTTCGCAGACGTTTGGGGACAGTGGAACGGTCCTTCAGTAGCCCTTCAGGATCAGTTCTTTGACCTTTCCAATACCGAAGGCTCCCTTGCAACCATGGATCCCGCACAGCGTTCAGACTCAGATACCCGCCGCAAAGCTACCATGATGCTTCCCGGTGACAAGTATGAGTATTTCTGGACCACCAACGGCGGCTTCGACTACCTCCGTTTCTTCTATGATCCGGACTACGGCCCTTCAGGCACCAAGAACGCATCCGACGGCGCTATGAACAGCCCTACCGGTGCAGGTTGCGTGAAGTTCCTGTATGGTGACGGCAACGACCACATGGCTGCCCTTGGAGTATCCGCAGGTCGTATGGCTTATGGTCTTTCAACCCATATCCTTCGTCTTGCCGATGTTTACCTCGTTTACTGCGAGGCTAAACTCAAAGGTCCCAAGACCAGCACTACCGACGCCCTTGCCCTCAAGTGCTACAATGACGTTCGTCGTCGTGCCATCTCTTCAGGCTATGTTGACGTTACATCCATAACCTTCGAGCAGGTATGGAAAGAGCGTAACCTTGAGCTCGCCCTTGAAGGCGACCGCTGGTACGATTATGTTCGCGTAGGTTACTACAACCCCAATTTTGCAGTTGCTGACATCCAGGCACAGCGTCGTAACGCCCTTACTGGTAGTAATAAGGATCTGAACTCTGTCTACAAGTCTTACTATGAGACTGGTAACTGGGATGCTACAGGAATCTCTTACAACAAGGATCAGTATCCTATTCCTTCAAGCGAAGCAATCCTTTCCAAGATTAAAGCTTTGCCTTTCCCTTCAGAGGACGTTGTATTCAACCCTCATCTGGAGGAGGAAGCACAGCCGTTCGATCTTTCTACTATTACTTTCTAATCCTAATCGCACTGGAATATGAAAAAGTACATTTCGAAGATCGTCCTTTACGCTGCAGCAGCCCTCGCACTTGGCTTCGGCCTCACTTCATGCAAAGACGAGCCGGACAAATTCGAGCTTGCCAGCGGAAAGCCTACGATTCACTATATCCGTCCTATAAACGTTGAGGCAGCTGATTCCCTCCTTACCGGCGCCTACATGGGCAATGGTATCTGCATTGTCGGTGACAACCTCCGCAGTGTGTACAAGATGCTCTTCAACGATCAGGCAGCTGTCCTTAACAACAGCTACATCACAGACCACACCATCCTGGTTGATGTCCCGAACGAGATCCCCGGAGAGGTGTCCAACCTTATTTACTTCATCACCAAGGACCGCGACACCGTGAAGTACGACTTCAACGTGCTGGTTCCCGCACCTACCATTTCTGGAATGTCCTGCGAATTCGCAGCTCCCGGTTCAGTTGCACAGCTCCTTGGCGACTACTTCGTAGACGATCCCAACGTTCCGCTCAAGGTCTTTGTGGGCGATGTTGAGGCCGATGTTAAGAACATCACCAAGGGTGTTGTAGACTTTGTGGTTCCTGACGGCGTGGCCGATGTTCCCGTAAAAGTAACCAACGTTTACGGCGAGGCTAAGTCTACCTTCCACTACAAGGATGCCCGCGGCAGCCTCTTCAACTTCGATAATGATCCCCATCCTGGCAACCACGGTTGGCATGCCCAGGTTATCGAGACCGATGAAACCGCAATTGACGGCAAATTCCTTCGTCTCGGTGGCGTTGACGTAACTATGAGCGAAGACGGCGGCTGGGATGACGCTCACTTCAGCTTCGAGTACTGGGCAGGCGACTGGGACGATCCCAAGACCTATGCCGACAGCCCCAGGCTTATCGACTTTGTCGATTTCTCCGACTGGCAGAACATGTCCCTCAAGTTCGAGCTCTACATTCCTTCTGCAAATCCTTGGCAGGCAGGTGCAATGCAGCTCATCTTCGCAGGTGTTGACAAGATTACCAACGGTGGCGACGGCGTTGTCGATATCTATGGCGTGAAGACCGCAGGTGCAAACAACACCTTCTTCAACGGAAACGAGCTGCCTCGTGGTTTGTACGCTCCATGGACCACTACCGGTTCATACGACACTGCAGACCAGTGGATTACCGTAACTATTCCGTTCGCGAACTTCCTTTACGGTGCCGACGGCTCCCTGGCAACAGGTTCCCTCTCCGCTTCTGACTTCTCTTCACTCACCATCTTCGTATGGAGTGGTGGCGTAGCAGGTACGGAGTGCCATCCTGTTATCAAGATAGATAACATCCGTGCAGTTCCTAACAAATAATAAAGAGCAAGGCATATGAAAAATATATTCAAGCTTTCAGCTATTATCGCAGCAGTTGCAGCAGCTTTCACTCTTGCTGCCTGCTCCAACGAGGAACTGGATACCGATCAGTACAGCTCCAAAGCAGTTTTGCTCCAGGCTTACGGCCCTCAGCCCGTAGTCCGTGGCGGCCTTCTCCGCTTCGTGGGCTCCAACCTGGACCAGGTTGCCACTGTATCAATCCCCGGCGTAAGCCCTATCACTCCTGAAGTTATTGCTTCAGGCATGCACTCAGAGATTCGCATAACCGTTCCCAAGGACGGTCCGGAGGTTGGTTATCCTGTTCTCACACTTAAGGACGGTAGTACCCTCACAGGTAAAACCATACTCAGCTATTCAGAGCCCATCACCATCGAGTCCTTCTCTCCTGCAGCTGTACTGCCCGGTGAGGTGGTTACTATCAAGGGTGATTATCTGAACAATATCCATGAGGCCATCTTCACCGATAAGGTAAAGGTATCAGAAAAAGACTTCAAGGCCCATGACAGATATACTATCTCCGTTGTTGTTCCCGATGTTGCCCAGACCGGAAAGATCGGCCTTGGTACAGTGGATGAGCTTGCTGTTGCAGGCACAGAGAGCGAGGCCAGCCTTCTTGCTACCCTCAATATCGTAGAGACAGAGACTGACCTTGTAGTTACCACGGCAGTAGGCCAGGTTGCAGTTGCTACTCTTAAAGCCGGAGAAAACGTTGTTATCAACGGTACCAACCTTAAGCTTACTAAGAGCATCAAACTGCAGGGCGCAACAATTACAGAGTTCACCGCAACTGACACCAAGATAGAGTTCAAACTTCCTGAAACCGTAGCCGACGGCGACGTTATCCTGGTTATGGCTTCCGGCGTTGAGGTTGTTGCAGGTACTCTTACTACCGTTGTTCCTACCGAACTTGAAGCTACTCCGGCACCTGTAAAGAACGGTGCAGAACTGATCATCACTGGTAAGGATCTTGACCTTGTAACAAGTGTAGACCTTCCTAAGGCAAGCGGTGTGGAGACTACTTTTGCAAACGGCAAGATTACCCTTAAAGTTCCCGAGAAGGCTCAGGAAGGTGATATCGTCCTGAATCTGGCAAACGGCAGCAGCGTAAAGGTTGCTTACACACTTGTGAAGCCCGTACTTACCGCTTACGGGGCCAATCCCGCTTCGGCTGGTTCCGACCTTTCCATCACTGGTAAGGATCTGGATCTTGTAGCTGCTGTTACTTTCGGCGGTGGTTTCAAAGTGGAGGTAGAGGCTACCGAAACCCTTATCACCGTGGCTGTTCCTACCGCTGCCGAGACTGGTAAGCTGGTACTCAACCTCAAGAACGGAACTGATGTAGAGATTGCCGAACTTAAGATTGACAAGCCTGCAGGCGCTTATATAGCATCCTTCCCTGAGGCAGTTCTTAAGCCTGGTGACATGTTCATCGCAGAAATCCTTAACGCTGAGCATCTTACCGGTGTAAAGGTTGACGATGTAGATGTAAACTACATCCTTACCAACAATATGCTGTATCTCGCAGTTCCTGAGAAGGCTACAGCCGGCAGCCAGCTCACCCTGGTTTCTGACAACGGTTCTGTAACCTACACCATGAACATCGATCCTGGTACAGAGGTAAGCTATGTCATCTGGACCGGCAACGAGGATCTTGGCAGCTGGAGCAACCAGCCTTACGTTGGTGAGTTTGGCTTCTTCCTGGCTCATCCTGAGGTTGTTCCCGGTGATGTAATCCGCTTCACAGTTGCTCCTAACGCAGACTGGTGGCAGATGCAGATCTACGACGGCAACTGGGGCGGACAGGTTTGTTCACCTGTTACTGCAGAAACCAATCCGACTGGCGTATTCGATCTGGAACTTACCCAGGAACTCATTGAGAAACTCAATGGTCTTGCCAACTGGGGCGGTCTGTTCGTAGTTCAGGGTGAAAACTGCTCTATCCTTCAGCTTACTGTTATCCATTACATCCCGCAGGAAACTGCTATTTGGGAAGGTAATGAGGATCTGGGCTCATGGAGCAATCAGCCTTACGTAGGTGCATACGGTTCCCTGGTTACATACAATATCCAGCCTGGTTCAAAGGTTCGCTTCTACGTTACTCCTAACTCAGATTGGTGGCAGATGCAGATCTACGACGGTAACTGGGGCGGACAGGTTTGTTCACCTGTTACTGCAGAAACCAATCCGACCGGCGTATTCGATCTGGATCTTACCCAGGAACTCATCAACCAACTCAACGGTCTTGCCAACTGGGGCGGTCTGTTCGTAGTCCAGGGAGAAAACTGTACTATAACCAAGGTTTCACTTGTTTACCTTGTGAAATAATTATTAATCCGGAGGGGGCTGACCCTCCCTCCGGGTTCCAATACAAAAATCGATGCAGTTATGAAAAAGTTTTTAATGATCCTTAGCATTGCGGCTATGTCCGTAGTGGCTTTCGCTTGCAGCAAAGGCGGTGGCGGTGAGGATCCCACCCCTCCCGGCCCTGTTGCTCCTACTTCAATCTCTATCACCCCGACTACCATCAATGCCGCACAGGCAGGGGAGTCTGTAGAAGTGACAATTACCGCTCCGGCACGTCCTTCGGTAAGCGGCCTGCCGTCATGGATTACATATACCGACGGTACTTACAACAGCAGCACATACAAGATTACCATCAAGCTTAACTTTACGGCCAATAATACTTACGAGGCCCGTACTGCAGAGCTTAAGATTACTGCGGCCGGTGCAACCAGTGTTACATTTACCGTATCCCAGGCCGGAAAAGAGGTTGTAAAAGACCCTACTCTTCCTAACAACGATGCCGTTGCAATGGCAAAGAAGATAGGTATGGGCTGGAATCTTGGCAACCAGCTGGAGGCTAATAATAACGGCGTTCCTTCAGAGACAGCCTGGACTGGAGTTCTCTGTACCCAGGAAACCTTCACAAAGGTTGCTGCAGCCGGTTTTACCTCTGTACGTATTCCTGTTTCTTGGATGAGCCTGATTGGTGAAGCTCCGGATTATACCCTTGACGCAACCCGTCTTGCTCGCTTGAAAGAGGTTGTCGGCTTTGTGCACAATGCCGGAATGCTTGCCATATTCAATATTCACCATGACGGCGCCGAAAGCAAATACTGGCTTTCTATTATGCAGGGCGCAGACAATGCCGAAATCCTGAAAAAGATAGAGGCTGTATGGAGGCAGCTGGCCGAGGCCTTCAAGGACGAAGGCGACTGGCTGATGTTCGAGTCTTTCAACGAGATCAACGACGGCGGCTGGGGCTACAGCGACGAGTATAAGACCGCTGCCGGCAAGAAGCGTCAGAACGACATCCTTAACGGCTGGAACCAGAAGTTCGTAGATGTAGTCCGTGCTACTGGCGGCAACAACGCGACCCGTTGGCTGGGCGTTCCCGCATACTGCGCATCTCCCGAATTTGCCCTGGAGGATGGTTTCGTGCTTCCTACCGATGCTGCCAAAAAGATTATGGTATCTGTTCACGAATACACTCCTTATGCATTCTGCCAGACGGCAGAAGCCAATGAATGGGGCCATACCCGTAAGACCAACCTGAATGACCCTTCATTCGGCGAGGATTATATGAAGGATGTCTTCAATAAGCTTTATAAAAAGTACGTTGCCAACAATATTCCTGTTTACATCGGCGAGTTCGGCTGTGCAAACCGTACGGCAGAAAAACCTTTCGCCTTCCAGCTGTACTGGTACGAATACTTTGCAAAGTGCGCCCGCGTCTTTGGAATGGGCGGAATGCTTTGGGATAACGGCGCCTCAGGCAATGGAAACGAGGTTTACGGTGTAATCCACCATGGTAACGGCTCTTATCTTGATGCTACCCGCGGTCCCAAGATCGTAGAAAAAATCAAGAAGGGTTTCACTAACACCGACGAAAGCTATACCCTCCAGTCCGTTTACGACAACGCACCATCCAACTAGGCAATGAAATTCTGCGCACTCATAATGACTGTGATACTTGCGGCTTGCACTACGGCTCCCAAGGCTGTGGAAACGCCCCGGGAGCAACTTCTTGGCCGGCTGAACAGCTTTGTGGCCGATGGTAAGATTGCCTATGGCCACCAGGACGACATCGTGTACGGCCACAGCTGGAAGGTGGAGGACTGGCAGAACGACTCCCTTGAGCGCTCGGACGTAAAGGACGTGACCGGCAGTTTCCCTATGCTTCTGGGCTTCGACCTTGGAGGCATAGAGCTGGGAGACAGCTGCAATCTTGACGGCATACCCTTCGGCCTCATCCGCAAGGCTACACTCAAACATATCGGCAGGGGAGGCATAGTTTCATTCTCCTGGCATCCGCGCAACATCGTTACCGGCAGCGACTCCTGGGACGTATCAAGCCCCGGAATAGTTGCCGCCGCCCTTGAAGGCGGGCAGAAGCACGACGAATTCATGCTATGGCTGCAGCGTGCCGCAGATTTTATAGAGAGCCTTGGCGCCGATGCTTCCGTAATCTTCCGCCCCTGGCACGAGAACCTTGGAAACTGGTTCTGGTGGGGCGGGAATCATTGTACGGCCGATGAATACATAGCCCTTTACCGCCTAACCCGCGACTATTTCGCGGGCCGCGGCCTTGCCAATATACTCTGGTGCTATTCGCCCAACGGCAATGCCGGAGCCGACGGCTTCATTAGCCGGTACCCCGGCGACGATTATGTAGATATCCTTGGAATAGACACCTACGAAGGCCTTTACGGTGGAATTACCCTTGAGCAGGGTGCAGAATTATACAAGGCAGAGGTAAAGCAGAACCTTACTTATCTGCAAAAGCTTGCCACAGAGCACGGCAAGGTGATGTGCTTCTCCGAGACTGGTCTGGAAGGCCTGCCGGACGGCACCTGGTGGACAAATGCACTATACCCCTCTATAAAAGACTTTCCTATTGCATACGTGCTTACATGGCGCAATGCCCACGACAAGCCCGGACATTTCTACGCCCCCTGGAAAGGCTTTGAATACGCAGACGACTTCAGGGCCTTCTGCGAACAGGAAAAGATTGAACTTTTGTATTAGAACCTATGACCTTTGAGCAAAGAAAGGCGTGGCTGGAAGAAAACCACCGCCAATTGATTGAAAAGAAGAATAAGCCCATAGAAGGGAACGGAATCTTTGAACGCTATGAGAATCCCATCCTTACGGGCGAACACGCTCCGCTGGAGTGGAGGTACGACTTTAACAAGGAACGCAATCCTTATCTTATGGAGCGCATCCCGGTTCATGCCGCCTTCAATTCCGGAGCAATCAAGTGGAACGGAAAATACATTCTGGTAGTGCGCGTAGAAGGCGCTGACAGAAAGTCTTTCTTTGCAGTGGCAGAAAGCCCCAACGGAGTTGATAACTTCCGCTTCTGGCCCCGTCCCATCACCATGCCTGAGTGGGGTGAGCCCGCGACCAACGTGTACGATATGCGTCTTACTGCGCACGAGGACGGCTGGATTTACGGCATCTTCTGCGTGGAGCGCAAGGACCACAGCGCCGAGGGTGACCTTTCCGCCGCTACGGCAGCTGCCGGCATAGCCCGCACCAAGGACCTTGTGAACTGGGAGCGTCTGCCGGACCTGCGGTCCAGCAGCCAGCAGCGCAACGTGGTTCTGCATCCGGAGTTCGTAAACGGCAAATATGCCCTCTACACCCGTCCGCAGGACGGTTTCATCGACGCCGGTAACGGCGGCGGCATCGGCTGGGCACTTATAGATGACATAACCAATGCCGTTGTAAAAGAGGAAAAGATCATCAACAGGCGTTTTTACCATACCATCAAAGAGGTTAAGAATGGTGAAGGCCCGCATCCTATCAAGACCGACCGCGGCTGGCTGCATCTGGCTCACGGAGTTCGCGGCTGCGCCAGCGGTCTGCGCTATGTGCTCTATATGTATATGACCTCCCTGGAAGACCCTTCAGAGGTTATTGCAGAGCCCGGAGGATACTTCATGGTACCGGAGGGCGGCGAGTACATCGGCGACGTAATGAACGTACTCTTCTCCAATGGTTGGATTTGCGACCCCGACGGCAAGGTATTCATCTACTACGCATCTTCCGATACCCGCATGCACGTAGCAACTTCTACCGTAGACCGCCTTGTTGACTATTGCTTCAACACTCCGGCCGATGGCCTTCGCACAGGTCTTTCGGTAGAGGCCCTGAACAAGTTTATAGACAGTAACAAGTAAGATATGAAGCGCCTGGCCATAATTCTCCTTTCCGCCCTGCTGGCACTGCCCCTTTCCGCCCAGACATCGTCTTTCGACGACGGATGGCGCTTTGCCTTTGGCAATGCGGCCGACCCGGGAAAGGATTTTGGCTGCGGCACAGAATACTTCAACTACTTTACCAAGGCTGCGTCGGTCCACAATGAAGGCCCTTATTCGCCCAAGTTCGACGATTCTGCCTGGAGGCCCGTCTCCCTGCCTCACGACTGGGTGGTGGACCTGCCCTTCAGCCCCGATGCCAGCAAGAGCCATGGCTACAAGACAGTAGGCTGGAAGTATCCACAGACCAGTGTCGGCTGGTATCGCAAGCATTTTAAAGTGCCTGCCGATGCTGCTGGAAAGAAGGTCAGAGTGCGCTTTGACGGCATTTTCCGTGACTCTCAGGTCTGGGTAAACGGCTTCTGGCTGGGTGGCAACCGCAGCGGCTATACGGGCGCAAGCTATGAGATTTCACCCTACCTCAATTACGGTGGCGACAATATAATCGCCGTACGGGCCGATGCTACCTTCGAGGAAGGCTGGTTCTATGAGGGCGCCGGTATCTATCGGCACACATGGCTTACCATCGGCGAAGAACCATTGGCTGATTGCAAAGACCTGCCAGTCATAGAGTTAAGCCCTGAGCAGGGGATACTGGTTAACGGCAAAAGAATCCAGCTACGCGGAGTGAACCTGCATCAGGATCACGCCGGAGTGGGATCGGCCATACCTGACGAACTTTACGAATATCGTTTGCGCCAGCTGCAAAAACTAGGCGTAAACGCCATTAGAACTTCCCACAACCCGGCATCGCCGGTACTGCTTGACCTTTGCGACAAGCTTGGAATCTATGTGCTTGAGGAGACCCGCCTCATGGGTATCAACGATGCCCAGCTGGAGCCTCTGCGCAGTATGATAGAGCGCGACAAACACCATCCCTGCATCATCATGTGGGGTATCGGCAACGAGGAATGGGGCATAGAATGGGATGCCAAGGGCCAGGAAATCGCCCGCCGCATGACGGAATTCTGCCATTCAATAGACCCTACCCGCCCCGTAGTTGTCGCAACCAGCGGCGGCCCGGAGGTTATCAAGGGAACAGACATTGCAGGGTATAACTATATTCTTCAGAACCCTATAGAACAGCACAGGGCAGACTATCCGCAGCGCATAGCAGTAGGTACGGAAGAGACCACCGGCTGCGGCACCCGCGGAGTTTACTTTTACGGACAGCCTGGCCGAATGCCAGCTAAGAACCGCTTTCCCCAGGGGCCTGACAGCCTCTATAACTGCATCGAAAGAGGTATGCGCTTCTATGAAGAGCGCCCCTGGCTTGGCGGTTTCTTTTATTGGACGGGTTTTGACTACCGTGGCGAGCCCGATCCTCTGGTTTACCCTGCCACCGGCTCCCAGTTCGGTATACTTGACTATTGCGGCTTCCCCAAGGACGAGGCTTATTACCTAAAATCCTGGTGGACCGATGAGCCTGTGCTCCACATACTTCCGCACTGGAATCTTGAGGGCCACGAGGGGGAGACCGTCCCCGTCTGGGTTTACAGCAATTGTGACGAGGTCGCCCTTTTCGTAAACGGGAAGAATCTTGGCCGCAAGAAGATGCCCCGTTACGGGCATCTGGAATGGACGGCCACCTACAAGCCCGGCAATGTTAGAGCTATAGGATATAAGAACGGCCGCAAGATTCTGGAAGAGGTGGTTTATACCGCCGGAGAGCCTGCCGGCCTTAAGACCGAATATGACGGAATGGTTATGAATGTGACCGTTGTGGATGCAAAGGGGAACTTTGTTCCAACAGCCTGCATCCCGGTGACGGTCAAGGTTGACGATTCAGTGCGCATCCTTGGCGCCGGTAACGGCGACAGCGCCTTCAGCGGCGTGGAACGCCCGTCAGACGCATCGGCAAAATCATTCACGATCAATACCTTCAATGGCCGCGCCCAGTTCCTGCTCCAGGACTATAACGGCGTGGTTAACGTAGACTGCAACGGAGGATTAAGCCTGCGTCTTCAGGTTATTTCTCCAGAGATTATCCGCGTTTCAGAGGCTCCGGACGGTGATTTTGCAGACAGACAGTCGCTTGTTGTCCTGCCTCAGAAGGGCTGCGCAAAATTCAATGTAACAGAGTCCGCCGCCACCGCCTCAATTAGCACGGACAAACTTGTTGCAACCGTAGATAAGGTTTCAGGTACTGTATCATTCAGTCGTCCGGATGGCACTCCGTTAGCAATGGACGGACGCGCCACTTTCAAGGCTAATACGGTAGAAGGCAAGGCCGCCTGGAGTACAACCGTAAGCTTCGCTTCCCCGGAAGACGAGGCCTTCTACGGCCTTGGCCAGCATCAGGCCGGGGAGTTCAACCATAAAGACCGCAACGAAGAACTATTCCAGTATAACACAAAGGTCAGCGTACCCTTTGTGGTTTCCAACAAGGGCTACGGCCTTTTGTTCGATGCCTACTCCCTGTCCCGTTGGGGCAATCCGGAGCCTTACATGCAACTTGGCAAAGCTTTCAAGCTTTATGATAAAAATGGCTTAGAGGGAGCCCTCACCGGTACTTATAATCCTGCCGGAGGTGAGCCCGTTGTGCAGAGGGAAGACAGTCTTTACTATGAGAACGAGTTTACTGTAAAGAACCTTCCCAAGATAGCCCTCAGCGGCAGCAGCGTGGTTTACGAGGGCTTCATCCAGGCTCCTGAGACGGCAGAATATCACTTTATCCAGTACTATGCCGGTTTCCAGAGAACTGTAATTGGCGGTAAGGAAGTAATGTCCCGTCGCTGGCGTCCGGCATGGAATCCCAACAGCTACAAATATACGGTACATCTGGAGAAGGATGTTAAAACCCCTGTCCGTATCGAATGGGAGCCGGACGGCGATGTCTCATACATCGGCCTGAGGGTGGCAGACGTGGCCGCGGAGCCGCATGGCCGTATAAGCTTCTGGAGTGAATACGAGCCCCAGCTGGATTATTACTTTATCGCCGGCGACAACTACGACGGTGTAATAAAGGGTTACCGTCAGCTCACTGGTAAGGCCCAGGTAATGCCTAAATGGGTGCTGGGCTTCTGGCAGAGTCGCGAGCGTTATTCTACCCAGGAAGACCTGGTAAGTACTCTTGCAGAGTTCCGCCGCAGGCACATCCCAGTAGACAATATCGTCCAGGACTGGCAGTACTGGAAAGACGACCAGTGGGGAAGCCACGAGTTTGACGAGACCCGTTATCCGGATCCTGAAGCTATGTTAGATACGGTACACGCCATGCATGGCCGCTTTATGATATCGGTATGGCCTAAATTCTATACAAATACAGATCATTATAAAGAGCTTAAGGCTGCAGGATACGCTTATACTCATGCAGAAGATGCCGGTCTGGAAGACTGGCTCGGCCACAAGCAGAGTTTCTACGACGCTTATGCCCAGGGAGGCCGTGAGATGTTCTGGCACCAGATGGACGAGAGCCTGTATAGCAAGTACGGTCGCAAGATAGACGCCTGGTGGATGGACGCCAGCGAACCCAACCTGCGTGACTGCCTGCCTCTGGATTACATGAAATGGCTTACTACGCCAAATGCCCTTGGCTCTTCTACGGAATACCTTAACGCCTATGCTCTTGTAAACGCAAAGGCTATTTACGAGGGCCAGCGCAGCGTAGACCCGGACAAACGAGTCTTCCTGCTCACCCGTAACGGCTTTGCAGGCCTGCAGCGCTACAGCACTGCAACCTGGAGCGGTGACATAGGCACAACCTGGCTGGATTTGCGTACACAGATGGCCGCCGGCCTTGATTATAGCATGAGCGGAATTCCTTTCTGGGGCATGGATATAGGCGGATTCTCTGTTCTGAGCAAGTACTACGACAAGGCCAATGAGGCCGAGTGGCAGGAACTTCAGACCCGCTGGCATCAGGCAGGAACCTTTGTTCCTCTGTTCCGTACCCATGGCCAGTGGCCGCGCAGGGAGCTTTGGAATATCGCTCCGGAAGGCTCGCCCGCATACGAAAGCATTCTTTACTACATGCGTCTTCGTTACCGTCTGATGCCTTACCTCTATTCGCTTGCCGGCGCAGTGTATTTTAACGATGCTACCATTTTGCGTGGTCTGCCGATGGATTATCCCGATGACCCGCAGGTTCGCGACCTTTCCGACCAGTGGATGCTGGGACCGGCGCTGATGACCTGTCCTGTCTATGAATACCAGGCCCGAAGCCGTAGCGTTTACTTCCCCAAGGGCGGATGGTATGACTTCTACACTAATGAATACATCAAGGGCGGACGCCGTATGACTGTGGCGGCTCCCTACGAAAGAATACCCCTGTACGTGCGTGCAGGCAGCATTATCCCCACCGGACCCGATATGGAATGGAGCGACCAGCTCCCCGGTGACGAACTGACACTCCTGGTTTATCCCGGCGCCGATGCCGACTTTACCCTCTATCAGGACGACGGCCTTACCTATGCCTACGAGCATGGGGAGTGTTCCGCCATCAGGCTCAGCTGGAACGATGCCGGTCGCATCCTTACCATCGGCAGCCGTGAAGGCTCATATCCGGGTATGCCGGAGCAAATCAGGATCAAGGTGATTTATGCCGATGGCGGCAAGCTCGTAGAAACTGTTTATAACGGAAATTTACTTACCATAAGATGAAAAAGTTTTTTGTAACCGCAGTAATGATGATGGCAGCGTCCCTGGCTTTTGCCGGAGATCTGAAAGTGGCTCACGTGTTCTCCGACCATGCCGTGATGCAGCGTGAGACCAGCGTCCCCGTCTGGGGCTGGGGAACTCCCGGAGCTAAGGTAAGTGTTACCACATCCTGGGATGGGAAGACCGTAAGCACTTCTGTATCAAGTGATGGCGCCTGGCGCGTAAAGGTAACCACCGCTCAGGCCGGCGGCTCCCATACAATTACTGTCAAGAGTGGAAAAGAGACTGTAGAAGTTAAGGACATCGCCTTTGGCGAGGTCTGGGTCTGCAGCGGCCAGTCCAATATGGAAATGCCGATGCAAGGCTATGGCTTCCAGGAGATTGAGGGTTTTCGCAATCATCTTATGGAGTCCCACGAGTTCGCTTCCCGCGTTCGCGTATTCAACATCAAGGCCGATACCACCCATGTCGCCCAGCTTGATGTAGAGACCGTATGGGAGTATACAGAGCCCAATGCCTTCTGCAACACATCGGCTGTGGGCTATATGTTTGCAAAGAGGCTTGCCCAGAACCTGGACGTACCTGTCGGCATCATCAGCAATGCCTGGGGCGGCAGCAGAATCGAGCCCTGGATGAGCCAGGAGGCTGTTGAGGGCGCAGGCCTTACCGACGATGAACTCACCTTCGTAAAGAGCCTCAAGGAGCATGCAAACCGCTGGCCGAACAGCATCGCAACGTGCTGGAACGGTCGTATGCTTCCAGTCGCCGGCTATCCTGTAAAGGGCTTTATCTGGTATCAGGGCTGCTCCAACATCGGCCAGGCTTGCTACGACAAGTTGCAGACAGCAATGGTTAAACTTTGGCGTGAAACCTGGGGCTGTGGGGACGTTCCGTTCATCTTTGCCCTGCTGGCTCCGTACGAGCACGGGGACGTTGACGGACGCTGGCGTCCGCAGTTCGTCCGTACCCAGATGAATGCGCTGAAGACTACCCCTAACTCTTATGCCGTTTGCACTGAAACCATCGGCAAAAAAGAAACTGTACATCCCCCTTATAAGCAGGAGGTGGCTGATATGATGGCGATGCGTGCCTTCAGCTGCGCCTATGGCCAGCAGAGCGGCATCACCCTGGATTATCCGGAGCCCAAGAGCATAGAGTATCTGGAGGATGGCCGCGTCCGTATAAAATTCACCAATGTGTGGAGCAACCTTATGAGCATCTGCGCAAGGGATATACGTGGTTTTGAACTGGCTGGCGAAGACAGGGTTTTCCATCTGGCCGATGCCTACGTGGACTGGGATGGAGAGACCGTTTACGTCAAGTGCGATTCCGTTGCCAAGCCTGTTGCGGTGCGCTATAGCTTCCGCAACTGGATGGATCCCAATCTGCAGACATCCTACGGCATTCCGGTGCCGCCATTCCGTACGGATGATTGGAACTTGTAAATAATTATCAACGATATGAAAATAAAGACTTTTTTTAAGATGACTTCTGTGGTTTTGACGGCTGCCGCCCTTTCCGGTTGCAAAAATGACAATGAGTCAAAGGTAATCCCTTCCGATTCTGCCGTTGAGGCAAAGGTTGAGAGCGTACTTAAGGGTATGAGCCTTAAGGATAAGGCCGGCCAGATGGTTCAGTTAAACATCTCCGTCCTTGAGGACGAGACCCGCGAGGCGATCGACCCTGCCAAGCTGGACAAGATAATAGGGGAGTACCGCGTAGGCTCCATCCTTAACGTAATGCACGACGCAGCCCATAGCCGCGAAGCTACTGCAGCCATGGTTCGCCAGATTCAGCAAAAGAGTATGGAGGCCATCGGCATACCGTGTATCTATGGTTTGGATATGATTCATGGTGCCACCTACCTTACCGATGGTTCCTTTTATCCGCAGGAGGTCAATATTGCGGCTACTTTCAATCGTGAATATGCCCGCCAGCTTGGTGCTGCAATGGCTTATGAGACCCGCGCCGCCCAGGTTCCTTGGGTGTTCTCTCCAGTAATGGACCTTGGTCGCGATCCACGCTGGCCTCGTATCTGGGAGAGCTTCGGAGAAGATCCCTACCTGCAGGCAGAAATGGCTAAAGAAGAGACTGTAGCCATCCAGGGTGCAGACCCCAACCATATCGACATGGAGCATGCAGCTGTTTCTATCAAGCATTTCATGGGCTATGGCGTTCCGGCTTCCGGCAAGGACCGTACTCCGGCCATTATTGCCAGAAACGATCTCCGCGAGAAGTTCTTCGCTCCCTTCCTTGCCTGCTTCAAGGCTGGTGCGCTTACCGCAATGGTTAACTCCGCATCAATCAACGGTGTTCCTACCCATGCCAACAAGGAGCTCCTTACCGGCTGGGTCAAGGAAGATCTTGGATGGGACGGTATGCTTGTAACGGACTGGGCCGATATCGACAATCTTTACAATCGTGACCACGTTGCTGCCGACAAGCGTGAAGCCGTAGCCATGGGTATCAATGCCGGTATTGATATGATTATGGACCCTTACGATCCCGAATGCGTCAATGACCTTATTGCAGTAGTCGAGTCCGGTGATGTTCCTATGTCACGTATTGACGATGCTGTACGTCGTATTCTTCGTCTGAAGGTTCGTCTTGGCCTATTTGACAACCCTGTATGGGATTATGATTACAAGGAGTTCGCCTCTGAGCGTTTTGCCAAGGAGTCTTACGCAGCTGCCGTAGAGTCTGAGGTTCTGCTTAAGAATGAGGGCATACTGCCGCTCAAGGGAACTGAGCGCATCCTTGTTACCGGTCCCAATGCCAACTCTATGCGTACTTTGAATGGCGGTTGGAGTTATACCTGGCAGGGTTATGCCGATGACTTCGCTCCTCAGTACAATACTATTCTGGAGGCCATGCAGGCCCGTTTCAAGAATGTTGGCTATGAGCCTGGCGTGGTTTACAAAACCGGTGCTGACTGGCAGGCAGAGGATGCTTCCGGCATCTCCCGCGCAGTTGCTGCCGCCCGTGCTGCAGATGTGATTATCGCTTGCGTTGGAGAGAATTCTTACTGCGAGACTCCTGGTAATATGGACGACCTTAACCTTTCTTCCAACCAGAAGGAACTGGTAAAGGCTCTTGCCGCTACAGGCAAGCCGATAGTGCTTGTTCTGAACGAGGGCCGTCCCCGCCTTATCGGCGACATCGAGCCCCTTGCAAAGGCTGTAGTAGATGTTCTGCTGCCTTCCAACTACGGAGCGGATGCTCTTGCTGCCCTTTTGGCTGGCGACGAGAACTTCTCTGGCAAGTTGCCTTTCACTTATTCCAAGCATATCAACGCCCTGCACACCTACGATTATAAGGTTTCAGAGTATCGTGAGACTATGGAAGGCTCCTACAATTACGATGCTGTCATGGATGTTCAGTGGCCCTTCGGTCATGGTCTCAGCTATACCAGCTTCCAGTATGCTAACCTTCGCGTCTCTGCAAATGAGTTCACTGCCGATGATGTATTGAAGGTATCGGTAGATGTTACCAATACCGGCAAGGTGGCTGGCAAGGAGGCTGTTCTGTTCTATAGTTCAGACCTTGTAGCTTCACTCATTCCCGATGTAAAGCGTCTGCGTGCCTTTGAAAAGGTTGCCATTGAGCCCGGCAAGACCGTTACCGTAGAGGTTGAGGTTCCTGCTTCCGCTCTTGCATTCGTTGGTAACGATGGCAAGTGGCGTCTTGAGAAGGGTGATTTCCGTATCAGCTGCGGCGGACAGTCTGCCATGGTCAAGTGTATCAAAACAAAAGTTTGGGATGAGCCCAATATCTAAGATATGACTTTAGATCAAATGAAATTGGAGGTCAGGGAAAACCTGACCTCCAATATATTACCTTACTGGCTTCGATTGCTGGATCCTAGAGGGGGATTCTACGGAGAGGTTAAGGCTGATGGTACCGTGCTTCGCGACGCATCGCGTGGCGTTATTCTGAACGCCCGCATCATCTGGTCCTTCGCTGCAGCCTATCAGGCAATACCGGAAAAGCGTTACCTCATGGCAGCAGTCCACGCCAAAGACTGGTTCCTAAAGCATTTCTGCGACCATAAATACGGTGGTGTCTACTGGTCAGTAGCTGCCGACGGCACCCGCGAAGATACCAAGAAGCAGCTTTATGCCCAGGGCTTTGCCATCTATGGCCTTTCAGAGCTGTATAAGGTTACCAAAGACGATGAAGTCCTGAAAGCGGCGGTTAATATCTACCGTGTGGTAGAAACCTTCTTTGCAGACAAAGAGTTCGGCGGCTATACAGAAGCCCTCGCAAGGGATTTCTCTCCTCTGGAAGACATGTCCTTGAGCGCCCACGATATCAATGCAGACAAGACAATGAATTCCCATCTGCATATACTGGAAGCCTATGCCAACCTTTATCAGGTATGGCCCGATGCCGGCCTGAAAAAGGCTGTTGAGAGGCTTCTGGATATCATCGGCACCAAGGTAATGAATACCGACGGCCACCTTCAACTCTACTTCCGCAGGGACTGGAGCGTACTTCCCGGAGGCATTTCCTATGGTCACGACATAGAGACTTCCTGGCTGGCACTGGAATGCGCTTTCGCACTTAAAGACGATGCCGTAGTGGAGCGCGTGCGCCCCTGGGCCCTTGCTATGGCTCAGGCTGGCAACGAGGGCCTGCTCCCGGACGGTTCAATGCGCTACGAGCGTCTTCTTGACGGTACCTTCGACGATTCCCGCCAGTGGTGGGTTCAAGCCGAAACCGTCGTGGGCAACCTCTGGCTTTGGAAATACCACGGCATTGCAGGTAATTTGCCCTGCAATGCCGTAAGGGCGTGGGAGTATATTAGAGAGAATCTGGTAGATCCGATAGGCGGCGAATGGTGGTGGGCTATACTGCCGGACGGCAGCAAGGACCTCTCCCAGCCCAAGGCCGGTTTCTGGAAGTGCCCCTACCACAACACCCGCATGTGCCTCCAAGTACTATCGCTACTTTAGGAAGCTGGCAAAATAGCCGGTAAAGAAGACGTTGGTGATCAGATAGCCTAGGATAGTGGACACCGTCACACAGATTAGTCCAGGCATCATGAAACTATGATTCAGCAGGTACTTGCCTATAACCGTTGTGCCGCTTCGGTCAAAGTTCACCGTGGCGATATCTGACGGATAGTTAGGAATGAAGAAGTAACCGTAAACGCTGGGAAGTATACCAAGCAGGACCGGACCGGCAATGCCCAACTCATAGGCCAGTGGCAGCATGGCCACAACCACGGCTCCTTGTGAATTAATGAGCACCGACACCATGAAGAACACCAGTGCGATGGTCCAAGGCGCGTTAGTAACCAGGTCTGTCAGCATTGCCTTCATTGAGTCCAGGTAATTGCCAAAGTAGGTATCGGCCAGCCAGGCAATTCCGTAGATGGCAATCACGGCCACCATACCGGACTTCCATACCGATCCTGACACGCAGTTCTTAAGATCTACCTTGCACAACATAATGTTCAGGGCCGCTGCCACAAGCATAATAATCTGGATACAGATGTTCATCTTGGGCAGGTTGATGGCTTGGGCCAGAGTCTCTCCGCTAGAGACGTGAATCATCTGACAAAAAGCAAAGCACACGATTACCAGCAGGGCAAAAAGGAAAACGATAACTGAAAGCTTGGCCGATGAAGAGATTTCCTTGTCCAACGTGGTGGCTTTATTCACGTACATGTACTTGTAAATCTTAGGATCGGCTTTACGAGCCTGGAATTCGGGGTCGTCGTCCAGATCTTTGCCACGCTTGTAAGATGCCAAGGAAGCACACATAAGACCTATCACACAGGAAGGAATGGTTACCATCAGAACCTGCGGGATGCTTACCATATAACCATTGGCGTTGGAGATGGTAACGAAGGCCACTACTGCGGCTGCAATGGGGCTGCAGGTAATACCTACCTGAGAAGCGATGGACGCTACGCCACAGGGACGTTCGGGCCTGATGTTCTTTTTAAGCGCTATGTCACAGATTATGGGCATAATGGTATACACCACGTGGCCAGTACCAACCAGAACCGTAAGGAAGAAGGTAACCAGCGGGCCCAGGAAGGTGATGTGCTCCGGATGTTTTCGCAACACTTTTTCGGCAATCTGTATCATCCAGTCCATACCGCCCGAAGCCTGTAGCGTGCCTGCGCAGGTAACGGCTGCAATGATGATATAGATAACGTCGGTAGGAGGCGTGCCCGGCTTTAGACCAAAGCCAAATACAAGAATGGCCAGGCCGATACCGCTGATGGCGCCAAGGGCCAGGGACCCGTAGCGAGATCCTACATACAGTGCTGCCAGAACAATTAGCAGCTCAATAATCATGGTGATAGTCATAGTGCTTAATGTTTATCTCCTGCTAATATACAAAATTTTTGTATCAAAGCATCTGAATTACAATACAATAATGATCCTGCCGGTTTTATCCTTGATAAAATTCACAAAATAATTTATATTTGTGAACTAAATACTAAGATCAATGGCAAAAGCAAAACTATCAGAGAAAATCGGCTATGGATTCGGTGACTTCGCGTCATCAATGTTCTGGAAAATCTTTTCCTATTATCTGCCCATTTTCTATTCCGATGTCTTTGGTTTGAAACCGGTTCACGCTGCAACCCTGTTGCTGGTAACCAAGCTGTACGATGCGATATCGGACCCTCTGATGGGTATAATAGCAGACCGTACCAACTCCAAGTGGGGTAAATATCGTCCCTATCTGCTTTGGATAGCCATCCCCTTTGCCATCATCGGCGTGCTGTCCTTCTATGTGCCGGACAGCTCCTATTCCTTCAAGCACGTATACGCCTATGTGATGTACATACTTATGATGACGGTGTACACTGCCATCAACGTGCCTTACGGGGCCATGTTGGGCGTTGTGACGGACGACTCCAGGGAAAAGAGCGTATTCTCTTCCTTCAGGATGTTCTTCGCCTATATCGGCAGCTTCGTGGCCATGGGTATCTTCTGGATCTTCGAGAAGATTGTCATCGGCCAGGGTGGCAGGGGAGTAGGTGATGCATCGCCTTCGCAGTGGACGTTTACCGTTGCCATAGTGGCCCTGTTGTGCGCCATACTGTTCTTCCTGTCCTTCTTTATGACTCGTGAGCATGTGAAGATAGAGAAGAAGGAAACCGGATCCTCCATCGGCAAAGACCTTAAATCCCTTGTACACAACGGTCCCTGGTGGCTGCTTCTTGGCGCCGCAATCGGCCAGCTGCTCTGTGGTTCTATCCGCGGCGGCGCTGCTGCATACTATTTTGCAAATATCCTTGGGGCCGATATCTGGCTTACCTGCGCAGTATATCTAACCATCGGAGAAATAGCCCAGATGATAGGTGTAACCTTTGCCGTGCCGCTATCTGAACGCTATGGCAAGCGCAATACCTTCATCGGTTCTCTTGTGGCCGTTATCATATTCAGCAGCTTGATTTGGTTCATCCCCGTTGGGGCACCTTCAGGCCTTTGGATACTCATCGGACTGCAGATACTGGTCAGCCTTGCCTTCGGCGTTGCCGCTCCTCTTACCTGGAGTATGTTTGCCGATGTCGCCGATTACAGCGAGCTCCGCAACGGCAATGCCTCCACTGGCCTTATCTTCTCTTCTTCATCGATGGCCCAGAAGTTTGGCGGCGCCATCGGTGGCTGGCTGCTGTTGACGCTGCTTGGTATCTTCGGCTATAACAAAGACCTTATGGTTCAGGCTCCTGAGACGCTTGGCGCCATCAAGGCCGTTATGAGCTGGGTACCTGCCATCGGAGCCCTCATTTCAATAGGCTTCCTTGCCGTTTATCCCCTTACATCTGCAAAGATGAAGGAGATTCAGGCAGAGCTCCAGGCAAAGCGCGCTGCGTAAGTTTTTGGCATTATAAAGACGTAAACGTCGCTCTTCTGTGTTTATAGGGTATGAAACAGAAAGCAATTAGTTTTTATAGAATTCTCCTTGGAGCCTTGATGGGGCTTCTGGGTTTTGGCTCCTGTGCCAAGAGCGACACTGACCCTGACGATTATCGCGTTATGTATGGCCAGCCTACTGCCACCTATAAGTTTACTGGTACAGTAAAGGATGAAGCCGGTAAGCCGATAAAGGGGATTAGGGTAGTATTCCACCCTGATTCAAGGATAACCCCGGAATCGGAATCTTTTAAGGATTATTGCAAATATGAAGTGGATACCCTTTATACGAATGATAAGGGTGAGTTCTCTACGAACAGGCTAAAGTATGACGGGATCACTTTAATGAACGAGACTCTGGTTGTTTTTGACGATGTTGACGGTGCCGCAGGCGGCGGAGAGTTCCAGAGTGTGAGCCTTGACAAGAATCAGGTAAGCGTAAAGGTAATTGAAAAGAAGGAAGGCTGGAACACCGGAACTTACGGAATTACCGCCAATGCCGTTTTAAAAAAGAAGGACTAGCCTATGGCAGAGCTTTCGCTCAGAAAGCGCCTGGCGCTTGAAATACACAGAAAGCTGCAGGACGATGTTGATAAAGAGCATCCTCTCCGGCAGCTTTTTTGGGAATGTACGCTTCGATGCAACCTTTCCTGCCGCCACTGCGGCAGCGACTGCAAGACCGTAAACACGGTTAAGGACATGCCGATAGAAGACTTCTGCAAGGTCCTGGATTCAGTAGCAAAGGTGTATGATTCGCATAAGGTGATGATTAACATTACCGGTGGAGAGCCACTGATGCGCCCGGATTTGGAGCGCTGCGGCCGGGCTATCTATGAGCGGGAATTCCCCTGGGGCATGGTGACCAACGGCTTTGCACTTACTCCTGCGCGCTATAAATCCCTGCTTCAAAGTGGCCTAAGGGCCATGACAATATCCCTTGACGGCCTAAAGGAAGATCACGACTGGATGCGAGGCCGGATGGGCTCGTTCGACCGCGCTGCTGCGGCCATTAAAATGGTGGTGGACAGTGGAGAAATAGAATTCGACGTAGTCACCTGCGTAAACCGCCGAAACCTTGGCCTTCTGTCAGAAATAAAAGAATACCTGATTAGTCTAGGCGTCAAGGAGTGGCGTCTCTTTACCATATTCCCTGCCGGCCGTGCGGCCTCTGATCCGGACATGAAGCTGGGTGGCGAAGGCCTGCGCACCATGATGGAGTTTATCAAGGCAACCCGCAAGGAGGGCCGGATTAAATGCTCCTACGGCTGCGAGGGCTTCATGGGAAGATATGAGGGCGAGGTCCGCGACCACTTCTTCAAATGCCATGCGGGCGTTACGGTTGCCGGCATCCTGGCCGATGGCTCCATATCCGCCTGCCCCAGCATCCGCGCCGACTATCACCAGGGCAACATTTACACCGATGATTTCATGACTGTCTGGAAAAACGGTTACAAGCAGTATAGGGACCGCTCCTGGATGAAAAAAGGTGTTTGCGCAGATTGCAAGTACTTCAAATTCTGCCAGGGCAATGGCATGCATCTGCGTGATGCAGACGGCAATCTCCTGACTTGCCGACTTTTGGAAATCAACTCAGTAAAATAAAAAACCGCTCTGAACCCAGAGCGGTTTTTTCTATTTCTTCAAGGTGGCGTCGGCTGTAATGGTGTATCGGCCTTTATAATAAGTGCCGGAGCCTTCTTCGTGCTCTATTTTCATCTGCCTCTTTTCAAGAATCTGGCTCTTGAATTCTCCGCCGCCTGCGGCGCCATCCACATCGTCCAGGGCTACAATGGCATCACCGGGAAGGGAACCTGCCGCATACTTGAGCCTTTCGGAACAGAATTCTCCTTTTTCATCGGTATACAAGGTGTCTACATTCCCTTTGACGTAGAATTCGTAATTGGGAGAGCTGGGATCCACCTTTGATTCCGGATTGAATACGATGCGAATACCTTTGATGGGATTACCGGACTCGTCCTTTACCGTACCGACAAGTTTGAAAATCGCATACGGCTGACCGTACATTTCTTTGCGGGGGGAAGAGAACTTAGAACAGCTTCCAAAGCCAAGAATTGTCATGAGTGAGCCAAGAATAATCCTGTAAATAGTATGTGCTTTTTGTTTCATAGGTTGTCTGTCTTTACGTGTAAAACACCAGCAGGTCCGTTTTACGTCGCGCAAAGATAGAAATTATTTTGATATTTCCTTGCAGCAGAGTTCAGCGGCTGCGCGGTCCGGAAGGCAGGAGAGATGGAAGACCTTTACGGAGCTGACAATCTTTTCTACGGAACTGGTGATGGCATCCATTATTGGACGGTTCCAGCGTATTGCAGAGACGGAGCCGTAAAGGGCGGCGTAGGCGTTGAGACCGGAGTCGCGTGCAATGCTGTTTTCCGGGGCCTGCTCCAGACGGACGATGGCATTAAGCGGGGCGCAAACATTTCTGTAGCAGGGAGTTTTGCCACTCCACGGGGTGCCGTAAACGCAGGGCTTTCCGTCCTGGGCAAAGCCAAGTGCGGGGTTGTCGTCGTTCAGAAGGTCCGTTCCCTGAATATTCTCCAGCCAAAGGCGGCTGTGGGTGCTCTTGCCTGTACCGCTCTTACCCAGGAAGATATTGGCCTTGCCCTTGTATCCAATGACCGATGCGTGAATCAGTAGAACCCCTTTCAGCGCGCTCACGTAGGTAAAATTCATCATCAGGGCGGTAGAAAGCTGGAATACAATCGCCGATGCCCCAAGGCTCTTCGCTACGTAAAGCTCGCTTTCCCTGAAGTCTTCGCTCATGCTCAGAATTGCCGATGGTTCCCCGGTTTCCGGATGCTCGTCCAGAGTAAAACGGGGGCAATTGTCGTGCTCGTAAATACTGAAGTAGGGGAGTTGCGACTGCACATGAGTCATAAGCTTGCCCAGCTGAGGAGCCTTGTCAAGTCCGCGGCGTACGGTTATGGTAAAAGCCGGATCGCCGCTGTCGCAGATAAACGGGGCGTATTGTGAAAGATCCAGGCCGCGGGCTCCGGGGAGGATCTCCTCGCGGGTCTGGATTAGCGTACGGTGGGGAACATCGTCGCCGGCTCTAGTGGGGCGGATATCCAGGCCAGCCTCTCCGCGGCTTGCCCTGGCAATACGATCCTGAACCACCGGGGAGTACTCCATCTCGCAAAGCGGAGCCTCCAGTTTCACTTCAAACACTATCCCAGCTACTTTGTATTTCATACGCTTCTTCTGATTTTCAATTCATTACGCTTTGGGTGGAGCAAAAAGTTCTGCGGCGTCAGCCAAAGACAGCGCAGATTCTACCCTGAAGCCGCCGCAGGCGGTGCGGCACAGGCTGTCCAGGTGGGCGCCTGTGCCCAGGGCTTCGCCCAGATCGCGTGCAAAGGCACGTACATACGTGCCTTTGCTGCACGCGATGCGCACCTCTGCGCGCGGCAGCCCCAAACCGCTATAATCGTTCACGCAAATGCGTGAACTTGCGGTTTGGGGACTGCCTGATTTGTCAATACTGGGGGAGGGGCTCCCCCAAACCCCCACGGCCTCCGGCCGTATCTTTTTCTCCGTGGCAAAGCTCAGTATCTCTACCTCCGTGATGCGTATTATCTGCTTGCTAAGCAGGGTCTCGGCGGCACTGTCCAGAGATTGCCGGTCGGAGCCGGCAATGACGGTCATGCCCGACCCTGATCGGGCATCCCGGTACATCTTACGTGCAAGCTCATAAGCCCGCACCCCATCAACGCTCTTGGCAGAAAACAGCGGAGCAATTTGCTCCTGCTCTCCCACGAAACCCTTTAGCGCCTCAGCCACAGAAGCCTCGCAAACCCCATCCACGGGATAAAACCTGTCAATCGGCTTCTCCAAATCGTAAGACGGCGTAGTAGCCCCGAAGGTCACCCCAGCCACATACTCCTTATCGCTTCTTTGGATTTCCTCTGCAAGACGCGTAGCCTTGCCAACACATATAATAAGCACCCCGGTAGCCAAAGGATCCAGCGTACCGGCGTGCCCAACTTTCAAATTCTTCTGTCCGAAGTGCTTCTTTGCGGCAAACTTGAGTTTTCTAACAACATCGGCCGACGTCCATCTGTAAGGCTTGTCCACAGGGATAATTATACCCTCCGGGTAGTCGCCGATGTCCCGGGACAGTACACCCGTCCCACGGTTTGCCACAAGCGCCGCCATTACTTGCAGTCTATCTTGTCTATTCTTCTCTGGTGGCGTCCACCCTCGAACTCGGTCTCGAGCCAGGTCTTGACAAGCTCCTGAGCAACCTCGTAAGGGATGAATCTGGCCGGCATAACAAGCACGTTAGCGTTGTTGTGACGCTTTACCAGGGCGGCGATTTCCGGAGCCCATGCAAGGCCTGCGCGGATGCCCTTATGCTTGTTCAGAGTGATAGCCATTCCGTTTCCGGTGCCGCAAAGCGCAATACCAAGGTCTACCTTTCCGGCCAGTACGGCCTCTGCCAGCGGATGGGCAACATCAGTGTAGTCCATGCTGTCGGTAGTATCGGTGCCAAAGTTTACAACCTCTACTCCATTGCCCTTAAGCCAGGCGACAAGGTTGTTCTTATATTCCACTCCGGCGTGGTCGTTGGCAATGCCAATCTTTCCGGAAAATGCTAACTTGCTCATATTTAGCTGTTTTTGGTTTTAGCAAAGTCAAGACGGGCTGCAAACTCGTCGCGTCCGATAAAGGACACGATGTCTGCGATTCCAAGGCCGCTGGATGCGCCGGTAAGGGCCAGGCGCAGGCAGTTCATAACCTTGCCCATCGGCCATTCACGCTCGCGGATATAGGCCTCAAGATGCTCTTCCACGTTCTCTTTGGTAAGCGGGAAGTCACCCTTGATAATGCAGTCAGCAGCCTCGTAGGCCATGGCCACATTCTCTTCTCTCCAAAACTTGTCCACGTCCTTCTGCACGAACTCCTTAGGTGCTGCAAACAGATAGGAAGCGATATCCCAGAAGTCTGCTACGAAGGTAGCCCTCTCTTTGATAAGGGCCACTACCTTTTCTACGTAGGCGGCATCGGCCTTTACGCCGTGAGCCTCAAGAACAGGCATGAAAAGCTTTGCAAGCTCTGCGTCGGACTTCATCCTAAGATACTCGCGGTTGTACCAGCGGGCCTTCTCGGGGTTGAAGCGTGCGCCTGATTTAACTATACGGTCAAGTGAGAATACAGGGATGAGCTCATCTATGGTAAAGAGCTCGCGGTCGTCGCCGGGATTCCAGCCAAGGAAGGCCAGAAGGTTTACGAAGGCCTCCGGGAAGTATCCGTCCTCGCGGTAGCCACGGGAAACCTCGCCCTCCGGGTTAACCCATTTGAGCGGGAATACGGGGAAGCCCAGCTTGTCGCCGTCACGCTTGCTCAGTTTACCCTTTCCGTCCGGCTTAAGCAGCAGGGAAAGGTGGGCGAAGCGCGGCTGGGTATCTGTCCAGCCAAAGGCCTTGTACAGCAGGTAATGAAGCGGCAGCGAAGGCAGCCACTCCTCACCGCGGATAACCTCTGAAATCTCCATCAGATGGTCGTCCACAATGTTGGCCAGGTGGTAAGTGGGGAGCTCGTCGGCACGCTTCCAAAGCACTTTGTCGTCAAGCGTAGAGGTATTTACCTCAATATGGCCGCGGATAAGGTCGTCCATTGCGACCACGGTATCCTCCGGCATCTTGAAACGTACTGTCCAGTCTGTACGCTCCTCCAGCAGGCGCGCGGTCTCTTCTGCGCTAAGCGTCAGGGAGTTACGCAGCTCCATGCGGGTCTTCTGGTTATAGATGAAGGTCTGTCCTGCGGCCTCTGCTGCAGCACGGCGCTCGTTCAGTTCTTCTGCGGTATCGAAGGCATAGTAAGCGTTGCCGCTTGCAACCAGCTGGTCTGCGTACTGCCTGTATATGGGCTTGCGCTCGCTCTGGCGGTAAGGGGCATGCGGGTGTTTTGCCGATGCTACGGAAACGACGTTTCCTGCCTCGTCTACGCCCTCATCGGCCTTGATGCCACACCATGCAAGGGCCTCGATGATGTATTTTTCTGCACCCGGAACAAAGCGGTGTGAATCAGTATCCTCAATCCTTATTATGAAATCTCCGCCGTTCTGCTTGGCATACAGGTAGTTGTAAAGCGCAGTACGTACGCCGCCCATGTGAAGCGGGCCGGTAGGCGAGGGAGCAAATCTTACTCTTGTCCTTCTCTTATCCATTATTCGTCGTCGTTGTGTTTTTTAATAACTCT
This sequence comes from uncultured Prevotellaceae bacterium, assembly GCA_947166905.1. Classification (GTDB taxonomy): domain Bacteria; phylum Bacteroidota; class Bacteroidia; order Bacteroidales; family UBA932; genus Cryptobacteroides. Next base: position 122,864 of record CAMVFZ010000003.1, read on the forward strand.
TCTAATTGCTGCAATATTCTCCAGCTCGCTCTTGCTCTCTCCCGGGTTCAGGATAAGGACAGGCTTGTTCTCCGGAGAAAATGCAAATTTACGAACATTTTCCGTAGTACTGTAACCAATCTTATTAATGTTGATGTCATCATCGGGTAGAATTATCTCTCCGACGGGCTCATCTTTATGATATTCAAAGTCTTTGTCGACGATGATAAGTTTGCCAAGATCGGCTCCTGTAATGCCGATAAGGTTCATTTTGAAGCCTGTGGCGATGACTGTAATCTGCACTTTGTCGCCGAATGCAGGGTCGTCCTCCAGTACCAGTCCGTGTTTGAAGCGGCGGGTTCCACCGGTACGCTCTGCGATGAGGTCTTCAATTATCTTGATTTCGTCCATCTTGAGCCCCTTCTCGTTGTTACCGCAAGTAACGTTCACAAGCAGGTTCTGGGAAGTCTTAAGATCGTAGTCGTTGAGGAGCGGGGAATCAAGGGCTCCGTTAACTGCCATCTGCAGACGGTCAGGGCCTTCTCCAACTCCGCAACCCATCAGGGCCATGCCGCTGTTCTTCATCATATTGCGCACGTCCTTGAAGTCCACGTTGCGGTAGCCTGTGGTGGAAATAATCTCCGTAATACCCTTTACGGCTGTTGCAAGTACTTCATCTGCAAGCGGATAAGCATCCTGAACAAGCAGGTTTCCGTAGTACTCGTACAACTTCTCGTTATTGATGATGAGCAGGCTGTCTACATTGTGCTCAAGCTCGTGTATTCCGTCAATTGCCTTGGAAATGGTATCATCGCCCTCTGTGCGGAAGGGTATGGTAACAACGGCAACGGTAAGTATGCCCTTGTCCTTTGCCATCTTTGCGATAACCGGGGATGCTCCTGTTCCGGTACCGCCTCCCATACCGGCGGTAATGAAGACCATCTTGGTCTCAGGGGTAAGCAGTTTGGCCTCTATCAGCTCCTGGGATTCCAGTGCGGCATTACGGCCTTCGGTAGGGTTGGTACCTGCACCAAGGCCTTCTCCAAGCTGAATCTTATGCGGAACCGGGCACTTGTTCAGCGCCTGGGCGTCGGTGTTGCAAACTATAAAGTTGCAACCCTTCACACGCTGCCTGTACATATAAGAAACGGCATTGCAACCGCCTCCTCCTACGCCGATGACTTTAATGATGGCGGGCTCGGCGTCCCAATCGGAAGGAGTAACGTCAAAATTGTTGATATAGTCGTTCATAGCCTTATACGTTATCGTTATCCATTTCGTTTGACAAGTTGTCAATCATATTCTTAAACCTATCCCAGGTAAGTTTGACAAAACCAGGACCCTTAGGCTTGCTCTCCTTGGGCTCTTTGGCCTCCTTGGTCTTCTTGGGATCTTCAGTCTCCTTAACAACCTCATCGGTAAAGAGTGACGCCTCCTTAGTTTCCTCTGCGTTATTCTCTACAGGAGCGTGCTCCGGCTCGTGATGAGGAGTCTCTTCTGCGGGTTTGGCGTCTTCCTTCTGCTGAATCATATCCGGATCCGGAAGCGGCTCGTCTATGCAGCTTATCAGGTTGTCATCCTTAGCCATGAATATCATTCCAAGGGCGGTAGAGGCATCCGGATCAAAGATTCCGGGATAGCCCGATGCAGAGAACTTCCTGCGGGGATAACCTACCCTTACGTTATAGCCCGATATATCCTTTACATACATGGCCATGTTGGTAAGGTTTGCACAACCTCCGGTGATGACCACGCCGCCACGGAGTTTGTCGGCCAGACCACTCTTCTGGATCTCGTACAGCATGGCGTCGGTAAGCTCCTTGACGCGAGCCGTGATAATCTCTGAAAGGTACTTGACAGGAATCTGCTTGAAGCCCTCAAGTTCGCTGCCCTCTATCTGGATAATCTTTTCTCCAAGGGTCTGCAGCTTCTCCGGAATGCAGGCGCCGTAAGCCAGCTTAAGGTTTTCTGCCAGCTTCTCCGGTATAAAACACTCGCTGCGGATATCGGAAGTGATGACCTTGCCGCCAAACGGTATGGAGGCATAGTAGCGCAGTATATTGCCCTCGTAGATGGTAACGGAGGTGGCACCGGAACCATAATCAAGAAGGGCTACGCCGCTTGACATCTCGTCTTCTGTAAGCACGGCCTTTGCCTGAGCGATAGGGGAGAAGTACTTCTTGGCCAGGGCTACTCCAATGATATTGAAGACCTTGTCGACGTTCTTTACCGCACTTTTCTTGCCGATGAACAATTTGAAGTTGCCTTCGAAGTTACGGCTGATTACGCCGATGATGTCGTCTTCGATCAACTGGAAATTCTCGTCGTCAGAGAAAGACTGGGCTATGGCACCGTAGATAACCTCCCTTTCAGAATCCTGAAGGGGATAATCGTTCTGTGCAAGGGACTTCAGGCTTTCTACCTCTTCCTTGGTAATGCTGTCGTCCGGGTTGCTGCGCTCTACGCGTGCGGTTGCGGTCTCCTGGCGGACATCGCAGCGCGGCAGGCCTACGACAACTTGCAAAATCCTGATTTTCAGCTCTTTCTCGGCCTCGTCGATGGCGGCTTTGATAGGAACTGAAGCCTTCAGCGGGTTAAGAACGGCGCTGTTGGGGATACCGTCGGATTTGTGTTTCTTGTAGTAGACAATTTGAACGTCGTCGCCGGTAATACGGGCCACCGTCAGCGTTATGAACGCCGATCCCATATCTATCGCGGCTATGTATTTCTCTTCCATATAGTGTTAGTTTTATCTGCAGATTATTTGGCCTTTGTACCTTACATTCACGGTCTTGTACTTTTTGCCTTCCTCCCTGGGGGCAATGTATTCGTAGTACTTTTCAATCTTCTTGAACTTCTCTTTCCAGTGCTCCGGATAGCCAAAGAGGAAGACCTCTTCTCCCTGGGCCGGTACAAGCGTCAGGGAACCATCGGCTGCCGATGTTATCTGGACTATGGCGTTACGCCAAGTTTTGTTCCCCTCTATATACTTCAGCAGGCCTATCATTCCGTTCATCCACTCGCGGCCCTTCTTGTCAGTAATCTCGCCTCTGAACTCGCGGTCTTCCTTGAAGGGGAACTCTCCGTCCACGATGGGAATCCTGGCGGAATAAATCTTCCTTATCGGGAAAATGTAACCGGAAGCATCGGCATAGAAGCTGCTTGAAGAACTGTGGAAGCGGGCCAGGGGCTTGCGCTGCCTGATTTCTATGTTAAGTATGCCATCCGTGCTCATATATGCCTCGCTGCCAAGAATGGCGGCCTTGCGGTTCAGAATCTCTTCCAGTTTCCACAGTTTGATGCTATCAAGCCTGCGGCCCTTCCAGGGACCTGCCTCCGCAACTATATACTCCTTTACATCTGCGGCGGATACAAAAGAGCCCATGGTGCTGTCCACTATGGTAATCTTCAGGTCCTGGCATGTAAGCAGGGCGCGGCGTCTGGAATTCTCTTTGTTAAGAACTACCAGAAGCGCGATGCAAACTACGGCCGCAGCGGCGTATATGGCATATTTAAGCGAAGCCTTCATTATCTTTTTTCAAGCATTTCAGTTATAGGGCCGATGTATCTGTCAACGTTGCCTGCGCCAAAGCTTACAAGCACGTCAATCTTCTCGTTTTCAAGTGTTTGCATCAGCTCTTCCTTCTTAATCAATATCTTTTCCGGGGCGGTCACCTTGTCAAAGATAATCTCCGATGTCACCCCGGGAATGGGCTCTTCCCTTGCTGGATAGATATCCAGCAGTATAAGTTTGTCCACTGCGCTAAGGGAGCGGGCAAAATCGGCCGCAAAGTCCCTTGTCCTTGTGTAAAGGTGGGGCTGGAAGATGGCGGTGAGCTTGCGTCCCGGGAAGATATCCCTGATGGAACGGATGGCCGATGCCAACTCTTCCGGATGATGGGCATAGTCGTCGATGTATGCAAGGCCCGGTTTGTTCACGTGGATGTCCATCCTTCTGGAAACCCCCTTGAATGTGCCGATGCCGGCCTTTACTGCCGCAGGCTCAAGTCCGTAGCTAAGGCAAAGTGCGGCTGCTGCTACGCTGTTTTCTGCATTGAAGCGTCCGGGAGTGCCAACCTTTACGTCCTTGATTACTCCGCCCGGCCAAACCAGGTCAAAGATATAGTGGCCTGTTTCGTCGATGTGGGTGTTCTCCGGGTGGAAGTCAGCCGTGGCGCTGTTCAGGCTGTATGTCTGTATGCGTGCGTTAGTGTCGCCTTTGGATATCGGCAGCCCCTCTTTTATGATGAGGGTGTTGCTGGTAAGGGCTGCGAAGTCCCTGAAGGCCTGCTGATAGCTCTCCAGCGTGCCATAAATATCCAGATGGTCCGCATCCATGGCGGTAATGACCGCTATGGCCGGACGAAGCTGCAGGAAGGAGCGGTCGAATTCATCGGCCTCCACTACAACTACAGGGTTGTGGCTAACCAGAAGATTGGTGCCGTAATTCTTGGAGATGCCGCCAAGGAAGGCGCTGCAACCCTCTCCGCAATCGGTGAAGATATGGGCTGCGAGGGTGGATGTAGAGGTCTTTCCGTGGGTGCCGGCAACTGCAAGGCAGCGCTGTCCCTGGGTAATCTCGCCCAAAATAGCGGAGCGCTTGATTACAGTGTAACCATGGGCGTTCACATAAACCAGTTCTCCCATGTCGTGGGGGATTGCAGGAGTGTAAACCACAAGGGTATGGTCGCGGTCGGCCGGTACAAAGAGAGAGTTATCCGTATAGTGGATTTTGATGCCCTCCTGCTCCAGCTCTTTGGTAAGGGCGGACGGCGTCTTGTCGTATCCGCTGACCTTCAAGCCTTTGCGATGGTAATACCTAGCGATGGCGCTCATTCCAATGCCGCCGATTCCAATGAAATATACCTCTTTCCAGTCCATTATCTGTCAAGTACTTTATAAATTTCGTCAACTATTGTCCTGCCGGCATCGGTAAGTGCCAGTGCCGATATATTCTTTTCAAGTGTCTGGATTCTCTCCTCGTCTTTTATAAGGGCAAGGGCCGTGGGCATAAGGTCCTTTACGGCGTCCGCGTCCTTTACGATTAGGGCTGCGTCCTTGCGTACAAGAGCCATCGCATTGTGGGTCTGATGGTCCTCAGCTACGTTCGGTGAGGGAACGAAGATGGAAGCCTTACCGGCTGCGCAAAGCTCCGATACGGTGCTGGCGCCAGAACGGGAAATAACCACGTCCGCCATCGCATAAGCCAGGTCCATGCGGCCGATGAAGTCTGTATGGTGGATGTTTTCCAGGTTCATGCCCTTGGCCTTCATTTCCTCCATGAAGGCATCCACGCCGGCCTTGTAATACTTGCCGCACTGCCACAGAACCTCTGTGTTTTCTCCTCCGGGGCAACCGGCCTCTATCCACGCCTTCATGGCGTTGTTCAGGGTGCCGCTGCCAAGGCTTCCGCCAAGGATAAGAATGTGGTCCATTCCCGGATTCAGCCTGTAATACTCTATTCCGTCATGTACCATCTGCACAGTTGCGGGAACGATGTCGCTGCGGATGGGGTTGCCGGTCATTACTATCTTGTCTTTAGGAAAGAATCGCTCCATGCCCTCGTAGGCCACGCAGATGCAGTCTGCCTTGCCGCCCAGCAGTTTGTTGGTAAGGCCTGCAAAGCCGTTCTGCTCCTGAAGCAGGGTAGGGATGCCCAACTTCTGGGCTGCCTTGAGCAGCGGTCCGCTGGCGTATCCGCCCACGCCCACTGCAATCTCTGGCTTGAATTCCTTCAATACCTTCTTGGCCTTGCGGGAGCTGGCCAAAAGCTTGAAGGGAACCTTCAGGTCGTTGATTATATTGTGAAGGTTAAGCTGGCGCTGAAGGCCTACTATCGGCAGGCCAACAATCTTGTATCCTGCGGCCGGAACCTTTTCCATTTCCATTTTGCCATCGGCGCCCACAAACAGTATCTCTGTCTCCGGGTTGGCCTCCTTGAGGGCGTTTGCAATGGATATGGCCGGGAAAATGTGTCCACCCGTGCCGCCGCCGCTGATTATTACTCTTAACTTCCTGTATTCCATATTATACTTCTTCTGAAGGTTCTTGTTCGTCTATCTGATCCTCTATGTTGTTCAGGCTTTCAAGCTGGTCAAGGTCGTTCAGGCTATCCTGGACATGGTCTCCGCTGGAAAGCAGCGGGGTAGCGTCTTCAACCTCCTTGTCCATCTTCTTTTTGACCATGCGCGATACGGCCAGTATAATTCCAAAGGCCATACTGAAGGCTATGAACGACGCCTTTCCGTGACTGATCATCGGTAGCGTCTGGCCTGTCAAAGGTCCAAGGTCCACGTTGATGAACATGTGCATCAGCGCCTGCCCGGATATCATCACCACAAGGCCTGCGATTGCCGTCTTGGTAAAGGTATTGGAAGAATTCCTGACAAGGATCGTTCCCCTGGCCAGAAGGCTGCCGTACAGTATAATGACTAGCAATGCGCCCAGAATTCCATATTCCTCTACTATGAAGCTGAACATATAGTCTTCAAACATAATCGGCACTACGTACCTCTGGGTACTGCCGCCCGGGCCTTTTCCAAAGATACCGCCCTCGCTGACTGCTACCTTTGCGCTTATCGGCTGCTTGACTCGGCCCTCCGCCTCTTTGAACTCCTTGGTGTTGCGCTTACCCTCTTTTACCAGTCGGACAAGCTCTTCCTCCGGGTTCTCCTTGGCCATGGAAAGCCTTTCTATGGCTGTTCCAATACGTCCGAATACTTTTCCGTCACTAATTCTATAAATGCCGATACATCCTATGAACAGTCCCGCGCCGAAAGCCGCCAGGCCCATTATATACTTGAACTTGATACCTCCGATCATTATGGTAACCGTCATCACCAGGGCTACGAACAGCGTACTGGATACGCCTCCAAGCAGGGTGAGAAGGCAAACTACCACCATCGGCAGGAAAATATATAATATTAGCCGATATCCATTCTTGGCCATGAACTTCCATCCCCATCGAACCATGCGGTCCGCAAGGCGCATACGACCCTCGTTGTAAGCTTGGATCGCCCAGGCTAAGTACATGATCATCAGTACCTTGGTAAACTCGAATACATGCAGCTGGAAGCCGAATATTGACAGCGTTCGCACTGCGTCGTTCACCCTTAGCGCCCTTACAAACGGGGTATTGACTCGTATGGCCAGCAAGGATAGCATTATAAAGGAGAACAGGAAGCCCAGCTTGGAGAAGAAGCGCAATACCCCTATCTTCTTTACAAAGGTGTAGAAGAACATTATGATGCCCAGTCCCAGCAGTGAAATGATAACCTGCTCGTGGATGATGGCGCCTCTGGTGCTCTTGTTCATAAGGGCAAGGAGCGGGGTAGAGGAGGATATGGTCACGATGGATATCATAATCAGCATGAATACGATAATCCAGATGACCTTGTCACCCTCGATCCTGTCAATCAGACGGAATATGTCCATTTTTTTCTTGTTCTCGCTCATTGCCTTCTGATGGGTTTTAAAGGTTCCTTACGGCCTCTTTGAATTTCTTTCCGCGGTCTTCGTAGCTCTTGAAAAGGTCGAAGCTTGCGCAGCAGGGGCTGAGCAGTACTACGTCACCGTCGGCAGCGAACTCGCTGGCAATCTTGACGGCTTCTTCTGCGCTGCCTGCATCCTTGATCTTGGACTCGCCAAGTATGGGGCCGAAGCTGGCGTGGAGTTTCGTGTTGTCTACGCCAAGGCATACAAGGGCCTTGACCTTATCGCGTACAAGGTCGTTCAGTACGCTGTAGTCATTGCCTTTGTCTTTGCCGCCGGCTATCCAAACCACCGGCTTCTTCTGGCACTCAAGTGCGTACCATGCAGAGTCTACGTTGGTGGCCTTGGAGTCGTTGATATAAAGTACTCCCTTTACGCTGAGTACCGGCTCAAGCCTGTGCTCAATGGGCTGGAAGGTCTCCAGGGAGTTGCGGATTATCTTGTTGTCTATGCCGGAAGCCTTTGCTGCCAGGGCTGCTGCCATGGAGTTGTAGATATTGTGCTTTCCGCCAAGGGCCAGTTCCTCAAGGTAGATGTCGCAGTCATCCTTCTCGTAGCGTACAACCATCTTATCGCCCTTGATAAAGGCTCCCTGCTCCAGTTCTACGTTCTCTTTCTGGGTGAAGGGCAGCATCTTGGCCTGGGTCACTATCTTGCTCAGATGGCCCACGGTAATGGCGTCGTCGGAGTCGAAGATAAAGCAGTCGTCGCTACGCAAATTCCTGATAATACGGAACTTGGAGCGTACGTAGTTCTCCATCTTGTACTCGTAGCGGTCAAGGTGGTCCGGGGTTATATTGGTTATGATAGCGATGTCCGGGCGGAAGTCGTAGCAGTTGTCAAGTTGGAAGCTGCTTATCTCCAGCACGTAGTAGTCGTGCTGCTCCGTTGCAACCTGGTAGGCATAGCTGGTGCCAATGTTTCCTCCAAGTCCAACGTTCAGGCCTGCCTGCTTCAGCAGATAGTAGATAAGGGAGGTGGTGGTTGTCTTGCCGTTGCTGCCGGTGATGCAGATCTTCTTTGCAGTGTCGTATCGGCCTGCAAATTCAATTTCCGATATGATATGGGTGCCCCTGTCTTCCAGAAGCTTTACCATCGGCGCCGATGAAGGGATACCGGGGCTTTTTACAACCTCGTCGGCAGAGAGGATAAGACTCTCTGTGTGGCCACCCTCTTCGAAGGGGATGTCCCATTTCTTAAGCATCTCCACATATTTGTCGGCGATTTTGCCATTGTCAGACAAAAAAACGTCAAATCCTTTCACCTTGGCAAGCACTGCAGCTCCAACGCCGCTTTCAGCTCCACCCAATACAACCAGTCTAGACATAATCTATCTCTATCTTTTATCTTACTTTCAACAAAGCCATTGTGGCAACTGCCAGAATAATTCCTATAATCCAGAAACGGGTAACAATCTTGGCCTCCGGGATGGCCCTGACGGGCTTTTGAATCTTTGCGGGGATGCCCTCTTTCTGGAAATGATGGTGCAGGGGAGACATCTTGAAGATGCGCTGGCCCTCGCCGTATTTCTTACGTGTATACTTGAAGTAGAAGCGCTGCATCAGCACTGACAGGCTTTCTACGAAGAAGATTCCGCATAGAAGCGGGAGCAGCAGCTCCTTTCTGATAAGCACTGCGCAAACGCCAATTATACCGCCGATGGTAAGGCTTCCGGTATCTCCCATGAATACCTGTGCCGGGTAGGAATTGTACCAGAGGAAGCCAATCAGCGCGCCCACGAAGGCGGACATGAACACTGCTATCTCTCCGGAGCCCGGTATATACATTATATTCAAGTAGTCGGAGTCTACCAGGTTACCTCCCAGGTAGGCCAGTATTCCAAGTACTATACCCACTATCGCCGATGTTCCCGCGGCCAGTCCGTCCATTCCGTCGGTAAGGTTGGTTCCGTTGGAGCATGCGGTTATTACGATTGCAATCATAAGTACGTAGAACAGCCATTTGAAGTACCAGCCCCACTTGCCGCTGAAGGGGGAGAGGCTCTTGTAATCGAACTCGTGGCTGCTTACGAAGGGGATTGTAGTCTTTGTGCTTTTGACTACATCCTCGTTCTTCCACTTAACGTGAAGCTCTGTATCGCGGGTAAGCTCCTGCTGGCCATCCGCCTGCAATGCCACTACGGCTGCCTCGTTTGTTGCGGGAACCTTTTCACGTACGGCGATGCTGTCGCTCTGCCATACGGTGATACCTACTATAAGGCCAAGGATAATCTGCAGTACAAGCTTCATGCGCTCGCTCATGCCTTCCTTGTTATGCTTGAAAACCTTTATATAGTCGTCCCTGAAGCCGATGGCGCCACACCAGATGGTGGTGAAGATTAGCAAGAGTACGTAAATGTTGGTCAGGTCGCAAACCAGAAGCGCCGATGCCAGTACTGCAATGATAATGATGACTCCGCCCATGGTAGGGGTGCCCTTCTTGCTGAGCTGGCCTTCCAGGCCCAGGTCGCGGATAGTCTCGCCAATCTGGTGCTTCTGCAGCCTGCGGATAATGTTCTTGCCTGCAAACAGGGCAATCAGCATTGCAATTACAGCTGCGGCAAAGGCCCTGAACGACAGATAGGTCATCAGGCCCTGGCCGGGGATGTCTACACCTTTCAGTGCTTCAAACAAGTGATAAATCATAACGCCTCTATGCTATTAAATATGTCTCTTACAATCTCTCTTTCGTCAAAGTGACGGTGCTCTGTGCCTATAATCTGATAGGTCTCATGGCCCTTGCCTGCAAGCAGGATAGCCGCTCCGTCCGGAGATGTCATTATCGCGGTGCGGATAGCCTCTGCCCTGTCTGCGATGCAAAGAGTCTTGGCCAGGCCACGGGGACTCAGGCCGGTTTTCATCTCTGCGATAATATCTTCTGTCTTCTCTGAACGGCTGTTGTCCGATGTCAGTATTATCCTGTCGGCGTACTTCTCTGCCACTGCGGCCATTTCCGGGCGCTTTGTGCGGTCACGGTCTCCGCCGCAGCCGAATACTGCTACCAGCTGTTGGCCGTCGCAGGCGATGTCCTTGAGCGTGGTGAGTACGTTCTCAAGCGCATCCGGGGTGTGGGCGTAGTCCAGAATAATGGACAGGTTCCTGGGGCCGCGGATGGTCTCAAGACGGCCCTTGGCAGACTCCAGCTTGCTGATGCCCACAAGAGCCTCCTGCTTTGTGGCGCCAAGCTCGATAGCCGTAGAATAAATGGCCAGTATGTTATATGCGTTGTGGCGGCCGATCAGGCGGGTCCACACTTCTTCTCCGTCAATCTTGAGCAGCATGCCGTCGAAGCTCTCTTCCATAATGCGGCAGCTGTGGTCCGCCATCTTGCCAAGGGAGTAGGTGATAACCCTTGCGGCAGTGTTCTGAACCATTACGGGGCCGTTTTTGTCATCTACGTTGATGATGGCCACGGCATCCTTGGGCAGGCTGTCAAAGAAGAGCTTCTTGCAACGCAGGTACTCTGCGAAGGTCTTGTGGTAGTCCAGGTGGTCGTGGGTAAGGTTAGAGAAGATACCGGCCCTGAATTTAAGGGCGGCAACCCTCTGCTGCTCCATGCCGATGGAGCTGACCTCCATGAAGCAATACTCGCAGCCTTCCTTCACCATCTGCGCCATAAGTCTGTTTATGGTCACCGGGTCCGATGTGGTATTGGTGGTCTCCGTCTCTGTGCGTCCAACATAGTTGGCGATGGTGGAGAGCAGTCCGCAGTTGTATCCAAGGTTCATGAACAGCTGGTACAGAAGCGTAACTGTAGTGGTCTTTCCGTTGGTGCCGGTAATACCCACAAGTTTGAGTTTCTGTGAAGGGTGGTCGTAGAACTCGTCTGCGGCCTGGGCCAGGGCAAGCCTGGAATCCTCTACCTTTACTGCCTCTACCTTTTCAAGTGCGGCCTTGGCCTCCGGGGTAAGGTCGTCGGAGTCGTACATTACAACGGCAGCTCCTTTTCCCACTGCCTGGGGAATGTAGGCATGACCGTCGCCGGCGTAACCCCTGACAGCCACGAAGAGGCTGCCGGGAACCACCTTCCTTGAATCGGCGGTAACAAGACTTATATTTATTCCGTTTATCGTCATTTTATTTAAGTGTTATCTGAACTGTCTGTCCTTTGCCCAACTTGCTGCCTGCCGCCGGGGTCTGGCTCTTAACGTGGCCGGTGCCGTTCCATACTGCCGTGTATCCGCGGCTTTCAAGTGCGTAAACGGCATCCATCAGGCCCAGGCCTCTTACGTCAGGAATATGGCCTTCCTCTGCTTCCGGCATCTGGGCTGCTTCAATTTTAGGAGCTTCTCCGCTGGATTCCAGAACTTCTCCGCCGTCGGGGTCAAACGCATATATATTGTCTACAAGCTCCCTGAAGGCGAGCGCAGGGTTGTTACCTCCGTAAACTGCCTGTGAAACGTATACGGGCACGGTGTACATGGTAACTATGGCGCTGTACTTGGGCTTGTCTGCCGGGAAGAAGCCTACGAAGGTAGCCTGATACTGGCGCTTGCCGTCCAGCTCCCTGGTTGCTATCTTCTTGCCGTTCAGGTATTTGGGCTCAATCACCATCTGGGCTGTACCGGTCTTTCCGGCTATCGGCACTCTGGCTTTGAAAAGCTTGGAGTGACCGGTTCCCTTAGGGTTGCTGACTACGCCTGCAAGCGCAGAACGCAGGGTGTCCGCCGTCTTGCGGGAGCATACGCTGGCGCTAAGTACTGTGGGGCCAAGTTTCTTTACCACGTTGGGCCCGCGGTCCAGGCTTTCTACCAGGTACGGCTTCATCATCTTGCCACCGTTTGCGATGGCGTTGTAGAACATAAGTATATGCAGCGGGGTCTCCTTCACAGTATAGCCGATGGCTACTGAAGGAAGGTCCGTAAGGCTCCAGGTCTGGCGGTTGTCCGGGTTAGGCAGCAGCGGCGTCGCAAGGCCGTCAAGGTCGAACTCCATCGGCTCGTCACCCAGTTTGTAGCGGTAAAGCTTGTCCAGCATCTGCTTGGGGGTCTTGCCATAATACTTGAGAGCAAGGTAGCGGAATGCGTAGTTGGACGAGATCTCAAGGCAGTGCCTGATGGTGATGGAATCGCTCTTGGTCCTGGCCATGTAGTTGGTAATGTAGTGGTCGGATCCGAACATTGAGTATCCGGGCACTATACCGCGGTTGGTAGGTATCTGGTCGTCAACCTTAATAAAACCGTCTTCCAAAAGGCTCATAACGGTGGTTACCTTGAATACTGAACCCGGCTCGCCGGCCCTGGTAACCGCCATGTTGTAGGTCTCAGTGAGCGAACCGTCGTCGCCGCGAAGCAGGTTGACCATTGCGCGGATGCCACCAGTTTCCACGTCCATTACCACCATACATCCGCCGTAGATGTTCTCGTTCAGGTTCATGCTGTTACGCATGGCGTTGTCGGCTATGTCCTGAATGTCGATATCCAGGGTAGTGCGAAGGTCAAGTCCGTTTTCTGCGGCAACCCAGGTGCTGTCGTAATTCTGTATCTTGCCGTGGAGGTCGGTGTCCTTCATCCACTTGTGGCCGTCCTTTCCATGAAGGTAGAAATCGAATTTTCCCTCCAGTCCGATGTGGCTGTTGGTCTCCTGGTTATTCTTTACATAACCGATGGTTCTGCGGGCCAGGCTTCCGTACGGATACTGACGGGTATCTTCGCTTTCCACTATCATTCCGCCCTTGTTGGGATCTTCGTTGAAGAGCGGAAGTTTCTTGAGTTCCAGCAGGAATTCATGGTCTACAAGGCCTCCAATCCTGAGGTGACGCCTGTTGGTCTCGCGGCCTTTCAGTATCTCTTTGTAATACTCGGCGCCAGACTTGTCTTTGTAGAGTTTTGCAAGGCCATCGGCCAGTATCTTGGCCTTTTCCTTCCATTCCTTCTCCTTGGCTTCTCCCTTTTCCTTACGCTTGGGGTTGGAGCTCTTCATCATGTCTGCGAATTCCTCTTTCCTTACGGTGCAGTCGATGAATACTCGGTACATGGGTATGGACATAGCCAGTAGCCTGCCGTCGCGTGCAAGAATGGAGCCTCGCTCCGGGTACAGGGGCTGTTTGATGCTCCTTGGCTTGAAGAGGCTGGCTATCGTCGGATCCGGTTCATAGCGCAGCTGAATATCCACGATCCTGAGCAACAGGATCACTCCTGCCACCAGATATCCCAGATATATCACATAGAGGAATCTCCCTATGTGCCTTCCTTTGTCGCTATTTCCAGTTTTTGCCATTAATCGTCAAGTCTGTTTGCCGGTTTTTCCGGAAGTGTTATTTCTGAGCCCTGCTCCCTGAGCAGTTTCTCAACGGTCTGCAGCCTGCCCAGGCCTACCAGTTTGACTGTTTTCTGGGCGTGGAAGATTTTGAGGTCGTTCACTGCGCTGCGGTTCTTTTCTACTTTGGCAAGGGTATTCTGCACCATCATGCTGTACAGTATTATAAGCCATACCAGCAGGAAGGTGTATGCAATGTGGATGAAGTACTTGTCCAGGCGCATCCTAAGGAGCAACTCTCCTTTCAGAATCGCCATGAACGTGTTCTTTATGCCGACAAATACCCTTTTCATATTCTTACAGCAGTTCTAAGTTTTGCGCTGCGGGCGCGTGTATTGCTTTGTATTTCCTCTTCGGAGGGGAGTACCGGTTTACGGTCCAGAGCCTCGAAGGGAGTTATGAGGCGGCCGAAGGTGTCTTTCTCCTGGCGGCCTTCTACATTGCCAGTCTTAATAAAGTTCTTCACCATCCTGTCCTCCAGGGAGTGATAGGTGATGATGGATATTCTTCCTCCCGGAGCTACCACAGAGGGTAGGGCCTTCAGGAATTTTTCCAGGGAGCGCATTTCCTGGTTCACTTCTATGCGCAGGGCCTGGTAAACCTTTGCCAGGAACTTGTGCTCCGCCATCTTGGGCAGGGCGGGCTCCAGGGCCTTGTCAAGGTCTCCGGTTGTCACAATCGGGGCCTTGGACCTGGCTGCAACTATCAGGGAGGCCAGGCGGCCGGGTTTGTCTGCTTCTCCGTACAGGCGCAGTATCCTTTCAAGGTCTGCTGCCTCGTAGTTGTTCACTACGTCTGCGGCGCTAAGCGGGGCCTGGGTGTTCATTCTCATGTCCAGCGGTGCGTCGTAGCGGAAGGAGAAACCGCGCTCGGGGGTGTCGAACTGGTGGGAGGATACTCCCAGGTCTGCCAGTACGCCATCGGCCAAAGCGGGCGTGCCCTGTTCCTTTGCAAACAGTTGCAGGTAGTTCTGAACGAAGCGGAAGTTGTTGTGTACCAACAGCAGTCGTTTGTCTTCCGGAGCGTTCCGGAGGGCATCGGTGTCACGATCGAAGGCGATGACCTTGCCACTGCCATCTAAGCGTGAAAGTATCTCGGCGGTGTGACCACCGCCTCCGAAGGTGGCGTCGATGTATAGTCCTGATGGATTGGTAATCAGTGCGCTTACGCTCGCGTCAAGCAGAACGGGTATATGATATTCGCTCATTTCTTGCCCTCCTATCTCTGCTGAGATAATTCTTGGGCAAGTGCTTGATAATCTGAATTGGACATCTCCTTCTCCCTATAGGCGGCTGCGTCCCAGATCTCTATCTTAAAGCCTTTGCCTGCGAATATCACGTCTTTGGTTAAACCTGACATTTCTTTCAGATTTCCGGGGATGGATATGCGGCCAAGCTTCGGATCAGGAATCACAATAGCGCTGTCCTGCATATATTTCCTCCAGAAGTTGGCGTGATTGGGATTGAAGAAGTTTAGTTTGCTTTTGATAGACTCTGCCTGCTCCTGCCATTCCTGGAATGTGTACATTTCAAGGCAGTTCTGGTAGATGTCTTTGTGCAGGACGAACTTCATCTCGTACTCATCGGCCACGAGAGCCTTCAGGGCGGCAGGGAAGACTACTCTTCCCTTGTCGTCCAACTTGGCTGCGAAGTCGCCTATGAATGTGGATGTGTTCATTATCTTCGTTATTCTTTCACGCTGGGCACAAAGATAATAAAAAGTTTTCCACTTTCTTCCACTTTTTTACAAAATTTTCCACAAAACTATTAACAGGGAAAATTTGAGTGGATGGCAACCGACAGAAAACCTACTCGTTGAAGGTAATTACCTGCCCCGGACCGCGGTAAAGTTGCACGGGGCCGTCCATTTCTATGGCGATTACGGTTATGGCGCTGTCAAGGGCTTCTTCCGGCACTGTAATCTCCAGCAGGCCGGGTACTTCCGTCCAAGACAACTTGTTGAATATCTTCCACTTAGGAGCAATATCGCTGCCCACTACGCGGATGTTTTTAATATGGTCAATCAGACCTTTGACTTCTACCGGACCGATGGGTTTATATGGCAGGTAAAGGTAGAGCACATCACCTTTTGCATTCACGGCGGTGTAAGCCTTTACATGATCTCCGGGGATACCGGCGCGCGTACCATAGACAGCCTCTGAGTGCTTGGCTGTCCAGCGCCCTAGTTCGCGCAGAACTTCCACCTCTTCTTCCGGAATGGTGCCGTCCTCGCGCGGGCCTATGTCCAGAAGCAGGTTTCCGCCGTTGGAGATGCAGTCTACCAGTGTGCGGAGCACCATCTGCGGGCTCTTGAAATTGACGTCCCTGTGCTGGAAGCCCCAGGAGTCGTTGATGGTATAGCAAAGCTCCCAGTATCTGTCCGCCGGACGTACTACCGGCACGCCAATTTCCGGGGTGCCGTAGTCTCCGTAACCCTGTATGCGTGAATTGATTATGCACTTTGGATTCTGGCTGCGAAGTTTGTCTGTAATCTCCTTTGCCTTCCAGGTTTCGGCGTCCTGCTCCCAGTCGCCGTCAAACCACCAGAGGTCTGGCTGATAGGCGTTGTAAAGCTCTTGAAGCTGGGCGTCGTCAAAGTCCAGGAATCGCTGCCAGCGGGCAGGATCGGCCTTGATGTCGTATTTGGCCGGGCCGTCCCTGTAGATGTTGGGATAGTCAGGGTGGGACCAGTCCAACAGGGAGTAATAGAGCCCGAGCTTTATTCCGCGGGTGCGCACCGCCTCTGCGAAGGGGGTCAGTACGTCGCGCGCAGCGGGGGACATCTTGGCTATGGATTTGTCATCGGCCCTGGTGTCCCAAAGGGCTACGCCGTCATGATGCTTGGATGTAATGACGGTATACTTTGCTCCGGAGGATGCAATCAGGTCCGCCCAGGCCTGCGGGTCGTACTTTGCGGCAGTGAACCTTTTGGCCTGCGCCATATAATCCTCGTGCGTTAGCTGCCTGTTGTAAAAGGACCAGCTTTCACCTACGCCGTCAACGGCATAAATGCCCCAATGGATGAAGATACCCAGCTTGGCATCGTCGAACCATTGCATTTTACCGGCCTCCTGTGCATTGCAAAGGAAAGCCGGTAAAACTAAAAATAATATTAAAAAGCGTTTCATACTCTTTCGATAGTGGCCTCGCGGTCAGGACCAAGGGAGATGATAGAAATTCTAGTACCTAAGTAATTCTCAATGAATTTAACGTAGTTCATAAATACTTCCGGCAGGTCTTCTTCCTTGCGGATGTCAGCCAGGCAGGTCTTCCAGCCGGGGAAATCTGTGTAAACCGGAGTTACGCGGCCGTCTGAAATATCAAACGGGAAGCGGTCAGTCTCTTTGCCGTCCACTATGTAAGAGGTGCATGCGCGGATGGTGTCGAAGGTATCCAGGCAGTCGGACTTCATCATGATAAGATCTGTAACGCCGCTAAGTGTAACTGCATACTTGAGGGCAACCAGGTCTATCCATCCGCAGCGGCGGGGACGTCCTGTTACTGCGCCGTACTCGTGGCCGATGCGCCTGAGCTCCTCTCCCGTAGCGTCGAACAGCTCTGTAGGGAAGGGACCGCTACCAACTCTGGTGCAGTATGCCTTGAAGATACCGTATACCTTGCCGATGCGGCTGGGGGCTGCGCCAAGACCGGTGCAAACGCCTCCGGCGGTGGTGTTGGAAGAGGTTACGAACGGATAAGAACCGTAATCTACATCCAGCATTGAGCCCTGAGCGCCCTCTGCAAGAATGGGCTGCTCCTTAAGAACATCGTCTACAAAGAACTCGCAGTCTACGAACTTGAAGGCCTTCATGCGCTCTATTGCAGCGAAGAACTTCTCTTCCTCAAGATCTTTCTCTTCATAAGTGAAGCCAAGGTCTTTAAGCTGCTCTTTATGCTTTGCGGTAAGCTTCTGGTATTTTTCTTTGAAGTCCGGGAGCTCAATATCACCTACGCGAACTCCGTTGCGGCCGGTTTTGTCACTGTAGCACGGGCCGATGCCTTTAAGTGTAGAGCCGATCTTACCCTTGCCGGCTGCGGCCTCGCGGGCAGCGTCCAGCAGCCTGTGGGTAGGAAGGATCAGGTGGGCCTTACGGCCGATGACCAACTTCTTCTCCGGCTGGATACCGGTGGCTTCGCGGATGCTGTCGCATTCAGAAATGAAGGAGATGGGATCCAGTACTACACCGTTACCCACGATATTGGTAGAGCCCTCCCTGAAGATACCGGAAGGGATACTTCTTACTACGAATGACTTGCCGTCAAAATGCAGGGAGTGACCTGCGTTGGGGCCGCCCTGGAAACGCGCTACTACGCCGTAACGGCCGGCCAATACATCAACAATCTTTCCTTTGCCCTCGTCACCCCACTGGAGGCCGAGAACCACGTCTACCTTGTGCATATCTTTCTTCATGATTTTTAGAAAGGAAGATCATCGCCCTCCTGGACTGCAGGAGCCGACGGAGCTGAGCTCTGGGCGGTGAAACCTGCGGGAACATCATTTTCCCTGTCTTTGCGGTTGAGGAGCTGCAGGGTGTCTGCTACGATCTCTGTGATGTAGCGTTTTTGGCCTGCCTGGTCCGTCCAGCTGCGGGAACGCAGATGGCCCTCTATGTAAAGCTGGCTGCCCTTCTTTACGAAGCGCTCCACTGTGTCTGCCAGGCCTCTCCAGGCTACGATGTTGTGCCATTCCGTATTCTCCTGAAGATTGCCGGAGCGGTCGCGGTAACGCTCTGTTGTTGCAAGTGTAAAGGTTGCTACTTTGGCATTTGCGCCGTTGGTTGAATTTCCATCAAGGTAACGTACTGTAGGATCCTGACCCACGTTACCGATAAGCATTGCTTTGTTAAGTGACATAGTATTATATAGGTTTTATTCGTATCGAAAAACAGCCGTTTCAGATAACGTTCAAAGTTACGGAAAAAATTCGTATATTCGCGAAGAATAATTCCAGAAAAATATGAAAAAATTCCTTGTTTTGTCCGCAGTAATTGCAGTGGCTCTGTTGACCGCTTGCAAAGGTCAGGAAAACGTGGCCAAAGAGCCATCGGCACTTGAAGTAATCATGACCAGAACCAGCATTCGCGCCTTCACCGGAGAGCCGGTTGCAAAGGAACAGCTGGAGACCATCCTCAAGGCCGGTATGGCAGCCCCTACCGCCATTAATATGCAGCCCTGGCGCTTTGTGGTTGTAACAGACAAGGCCAAGATTGCCGATATCTTCGGACAGGGCCCGCGTAGCGGAATGTTCACTACCGCTGGTGCGGTTATCGTAGTTTGTGGCCAGACCACATCGATGCGCAAGCCTTTCGGCCAGCCCGATGCCCCTGAGACCGAGCAGCCCAATATATTCTGGTACGAAGACTGCTCAGCCGCAGCAGAGAACATACTCCTTGCCGCCCATGCCATCGGCCTTGGAGCCGTTTGGACAGCCGGTTATCCCGCCCAGGAGCGCATTGCGCCCATCGCAGAGGCTCTGGGCCTGCCGCAGAACGTTGTGCCGCTTTGCATTATTCCAATAGGCGTACCGGCAGAGAATCCGGAGCCCAAGGATAAATGGAAACCGGAAAACATCCACTGGGAGCAGTGGTAATATTATAATTCAGGAAACTCTCCTGTAAGAACCGGATAGCCTGCGAAGGCCTGGAGAACCAGCCAGGCATGGCCGTCCATGAGAATTGCGCCGCCACGTTTGGCGGTTTCAAGAAGGGCCCCGCTGAATGCGGGGTTTTTGTAGTTGGCCTCGACTATAATCTTGGCCGGATGTCCCGGTTTGGGTTCAAAATCGGCCGGAGTAAGGCTCTCGAGGCCGGCCAGCGGGCCCGATGCGGCGTAAACCAGTACGTCGCAGTCGCGTACCGCTCCGCGAAGAAGACTTGCCGGGCAAACCGCAACCTCGTACTCCGGAATATCCATAACAAAGCTTGCCGCCTTTTCTATGGTGCGGTTCATAAGCATTGTCTTGAACCCCAGCTCCGCTGCGGCTACAGTGGCAGCCTTGCCAGCCCCGCCGCAGCCGATTATAAGTGCCGCAGGCTTTTCGGGGTAAACATTTCCGCGCTGCTCCTTGAAGAACTGATGAACTTTTCTGTGGAAGCCGGTGCCGAAGGTGTCGGACATCTCCGTGACAATGCCGGGGAAGGTGGCTTCTGCAATGCAAAGCACTACGGCAGAAAAGTCTGTATTGTCGCCCAGAATGCCTTCCGGAGTCTTTACGGCAAGGTTGATAGCCCCTGCCTTAAGCGACGGGCCGGTAAGCGCACCCTGGCCGTTGGCTGTAAGCGCAGCTACCTGCTCAAAAGCCTTTTCCTTGAAAGGTGCGGTTATGTTAACTCCTTGATAATCTTTAAGAAACGTTTGCCAAAGAGGCTCAAATTCGGGGCCTTCTATAAGGTCATAAGCCCAGCGCCCCTGATAGGCGCCGCGGAACATTTCCGGGCTTCCGGAATGGGCAATATCGTGGCCTATGAGTCCGAACTTTTTCATTGACGCTGCCTTACGGCTTCAAAAAGAAGTATTGCGGCCGATACCGATACGTTCAGGGAATCAAGCCTGCCCAGCATAGGTATGCGGATGTGCGCATCGGCGGCCTCGCGCCAGGCTTGTGACAGGCCGGTAGCTTCAGTTCCCATAACCAGCGCAACCCCGTGGCGCATATCGGATTCGTAGTAAAGCACGGAGTCCTGAAGCTGCGCTGTAAGTATGCGTATACCTTTGTCTTTCAGGTATTTGATTGCCTCTTCCGATGTTGCTGTGACTACCGGTACGGTAAACACCGCACCGATTGAAGCACGTATCAGATTGGGATTGAAAAGGTCTGTCAGAGGGTCGCAGATAATAACTGCGTCTGCCTTGGCTGCATCGGCGCTCCTGAGTACTGCGCCAAGGTTGCCGGGCTTTTCTACAGCCTCCAGAACCATAACCAGCGGGTTCTCCGGAAGGTTTAACTTAGCCAGTGTAAGCTCCGGTGTAACCACCTCTGCTACAATGCCTTCCGTACCTTCGCGGTAGGCTATTTTGCCGTAAACGGCAGGGGAGACCTCGAAGACGGTGAGATTTCTCCGCTCGCTCTGCTCGGTCGAAATGACATTCTTAAGCAGCGGCGTCTCATCGGTCAGCTCCAGGATATCGGGACACACGAAAAGGGTGTCAATCTGATATCCGGCCTCAAGGCAGTGTTCAAGTTCACGTCGGCCTTCTACCACAAAAAGACCCTTCTCGCGGCGCAGTCTTGATTTTTCCTGCAACGCCAGCAAATCTTTTATCTTAGGATTCTGACCGGATGTGATTAACTCTGCCATAAGTTGTTGATAGTTGTTGTAATAGTACAGGGGTCTAAAACTCATGCCACCCTCGGCAATGTTAGAGGGAGGGGCCCATCGCCTGCGATGGGAGGGATGAGCGAAGCGAAAGTTTTAGACCCCTATACTATTATTACAGAGTCTTTTCAGGACGCATCTGAGGGAAGAACAGAACATCCTGAATGGTGGTCTGGCCGGTCATGAACATGGTCAGACGGTCGATACCCATACCAAGACCGGAAGTCGGAGGCATACCATATTCAAGAGCACGAACAAAATCGTAATCAATGAACATAGCCTCATCGTCACCACCGGCCTTAAGCTTAGCCTGATCCTCAAAGCGCTCAAGCTGGTCTACAGGATCATTCAACTCTGAGTAAGCGTTAGCCAGCTCCTTACCGCAAACAAAGAGCTCAAAACGCTCTGTAAGGGCAGGATTGCTTCTGTGCCTCTTGGTAAGAGGGGACATCTCTACGGGATAGTCAATCACGAAGGTAGGCTGAACGAAGTTCTTCTCGCAGTACTCGCCGAAGATAGCGTCAATCAGCTTGCCAACGCCCATGGAAGGGGTAATCTCTACGTTCAGCTTCTTGCAGACTGCGCGAAGCTCGTCAACACCCATGCCTGCAACATCAACACCTGCATACTCCTTGATGGCATCAAGAATGCCGATGCGGCGGTAAGGAGCCTTGAAGTCTACCTCGTTGCCGTTGATGGTAACCTTGGTGGTGCCGTTGACGGCAGTGGAAACCTTCTCCAGCATCTTCTCTACAAACTCCATCATCCAGATGTAATCCTTGTATGCGACATAGATTTCCATACAGGTGAACTCAGGGTTGTGAGTCTTGTCCATACCCTCGTTGCGGAAGTCCTTTGCGAACTCGTAAACGCCAGGGAAACCGCCCACGATGAGCCTCTTGAGGTAAAGCTCGTTGGCGATTCTCATGTAAAGAGGAATGTCAAGAGCGTTATGGTGTGTGATGAAAGGACGTGCGGTTGCGCCGCCAGGGATGGCCTGAAGGATAGGAGTCTCTACCTCAAGGCAGCCGGCTGCGTTAAAGTATTCGCGCATGGTGGCAATAATCTTGGCCCTCTTTACGAATACGTCCTTAACCTGGGGATTCACGATAAGATCCACATACCTCTGACGGTAGCGGAGCTCCGGATCGGTGAAGGCGTCGTGTACCTTGCCATCGGCCTCCTTTACGATAGGAAGCACTTTGAGGGACTTGCTAAGTACGGTAAGTTCTTTTGCGTGAACCGACAGCTGGCCGGTCTGGGTAATGAAGGCAAAGCCTTTTATACCAACGATATCGCCGATATCCAAAAGTTTTTTGAATACGGTGTTATACATTGTCTTGTCCTCTCCGGGGCAGATTTCGTCACGCTTTACATATACTTGAATGCGGCCAGACTCGTCCTGAAGCTCCATGAAAGAAGCGGCGCCCATGATACGGCGGGACATAATACGGCCGGCAATGCACAAATCCTGGAGGTTGTTCTCTTCCGGTTTATACTCTGCTGCAATCTGCGCTGCAGATGCGTTTACGGGGTATAACGGGGCGGGGTAGGGCTCAATGCCCAGCTCGCGCAATTTGTTCATAGACTCACGTCTCAGGATTTCCTGTTCACTTAGCTGTTGTGTTGCCATTTTTCCTATTTTAATTCCAAACTGCAAATATAGGAAAATTATTTCACTTTGATTTCCCGACAAAAAATTATATATTTGCAAAATATGGAGAACGCCGTAGACAGGAAATGGATAATACGCGAGGCCCCGGATCCCGAGGCCGTCAGCCGTTTGTCTGCAGAGCTGGGTATAGACCCGGTTCTGTCTCAGCTTCTTGTCCAGCGCGGGGTAGAAACCTTCGAGCAGGCCCGCGCCTTCTTCCGCCCGGATCTTGATTCGCTTCACGACCCCTTCCTTATGAAGGACATGGACAAGGCTGTAGAGCGTCTTCGCAAGGCTGTAATCTCTGGAGAGAAAATCCTGGTTTACGGAGACTACGACGTAGACGGCACCACAGCCGTTGCGCTTGTCTACTCCTTCCTTCGCCGCTTTACTTCCCGTGTAGATTTCTATATCCCCGACAGGTATGACGAGGGTTACGGAGTATCCCGCAAGGGTATCGAGTGGGCCGCAGAGAATGGCTTCAAGCTGATTATTACTCTGGATTGCGGAATCAAGGCCATAGAGAAGGTAGAGTATGCGGCCTCCAAGGGCATCGACGTGGTTATTTGTGACCACCATCTGCCGGAGGAAGGCCTTCCCAACGCCGTGGCCGTACTGGACCCCAAGCGCGAAGACTGCCACTATCCGTTCGATGACTTATGCGGATGCGGCGTCGGATTCAAGCTTGTCCAGGCCTATTCCCAGGTAGAGGGCCTTCCCTTCGAGGAACTCATTCCTCTTCTGGACCTTTTGGTTGTAAGTATCGCATCCGATCTTGTATCGGTCCGCGGAGAAAACCGCGTGCTGGCGCACTTCGGCCTCAAGAGGCTTAACGAACAGCCCCGCAAGGGCCTCCAGGCCATAATCAACCTTTCCAACCTGGAAAGCAGCCATGTTACCATAGACGATATAGTCTTCAAGATTGGCCCGCGTATCAACGCTGCCGGACGTATTGAGTCCGGCCGTCTTGCAGTTGAGCTTCTCACTGCTCAGGACGATGCAGAGGCTGCGCGCATCGCCTCCCAGATCAACGACAACAACAACGAGCGCAAGAGTATAGACCGCGAGATTACCCGTGAGGCCATAGAGATGGTTATGACGGGCAACTGTATATCCTCAGAGAATGCCACCATAGTTTACAACCCGTCCTGGAACAAGGGCGTTGTGGGCATTGTGGCATCCCGCCTGGTCGAGGCCTTCTACAAGCCTACTTTCGTGCTTACAAAGTCTAACGGCTTCGTTACCGGTTCTGCCCGCAGTGTCCGTGGCTTTGACCTTTACGATTCCATCGAGAGCCAGGCAGACCTTCTGGAGAACTTCGGAGGCCATATTTATGCCGCCGGTCTTACCATGAAGGAAGAAAATCTGCCGGAGTTCGCCCGCCGTATAGACGAGTACGTCGCCACCCACCTTAGCAAAGAGATGTCTACGCCGGTCGTTGAGGTAGATTCAGTGCTGGATTTCTCTCACATCACCCCCAAGTTCTTCAGGATCCTGAAGCAGTTCCAGCCCTTTGGCCCCGGCAACAGCGCTCCTGTATTCATGACAGAGAACGTATACGACGACGGCAACGGCCGCAAGGTCGGTCCCGCCGCCCAGCACCTTAAACTGGAACTTATCCAGGAGAGCCAGCCGTACCATCAGATCGGTGCCATCGGCTTCAACATGTCGGAGTACTTCGACCATATAAAGGCCGGCAATCCCTTCGACATCTGTTATTCTATCGTGGAGAACTACTACCGCGGCAACTCCACCATCCAACTCCGCATCAAGGACATCCGCGAGCGCGAGGATGTCATCTGATTATTCTCAGCTCGAACTATTTCATTTTTAGTAATCAGCTCTTCTTCATTATACAAATAAAAAACTATTCGTATACTCTTAACTGTACGAAGAACTGGGGAGGCTACAAATCACGATAGTATTATAAATGAGTCAGCCTCTTTTTATACAGTTTACTCTATTATAATAATCAGTTCCTAGAGAAAACAAAAGTCCAATTATTTTCAATATTGAATGGATCGGGTTTTTTTAAATAGAATAAACTCTTTTTCTGGATAACACCCAAATAATACAAAGTATCTGTTTGAATTTTTGGAATAAGACAATACTTATCATAATCACTTAAAATGATACGACCAAATAACGAAGAGTGCGTTTGATTATTTTGCTTAAACACTTCACATTCACAATCTTTTTGTGGCGGGATCCTAATGTAATCCAACTTGGCAGTATCATTATCTTTTGAAACAAAGATAATGTTTTTCCCGTCTCTTTTATACTTACAATGCTGAGTTATGGTACGATATTCATTCGGAAGAGTGTTGCAGTAAAATGTATTAACTAAAACACAATTTATACTATCCTGAATAATGATTTCCATTTTTCTGTAAGGATTGCTCTCCCCTACAGGTAGCAATTCTTCTTCATATCGCTCAATTCCAGAGTTTGAGTTCTGAATCAATGAGCAGGAGACCAATGCAAAAACCGTTAATAATAATATATTACGCATTTTTAATAAAAAGGATAAATAAGCGTTTGATTAATTCCAGGATTGTCGACTAAAGTACGTAACCAATAGATATTTATTTGATACATTTCTGTTAATTTATTATACAGACGTAGTTTCCCTGATCCTAACTTCTTTGGATGCAGCCATGTAAGACGGTTTGCGGGATTCGTAGATTGATTGCAGGAGCTCCTGGAGCTCCTTTTTTGTTTTGGCCGATGCCAGCAGCGGCCTTGCGCCGATGTCTCCATGAGCCCACAGACGCTCCGCGATGGTTTCCAGCGGAGTATTCAGCCAGATGCAATACGTCTGCTCCTTTACCAGCTCCAGATTCTCCGGATCCTGCAGAGTTCCTCCGCCAAGTGATATAATCAGGTCTGGTGCAGTCGTTCCGACCAGACCTTTTAGGGCGTCTTTTTCCAGCTGTCTGAACGCTTCCTCGCCATCTTCGGCAAAAATACGCGCGATGCTTTTTCCAGCACGGCTCTCAACTTCTGCATCAAGGTCTACCCATTTGCAGGAAAGCTGCGCCGCAAGGTCTCTTGCAGCACAGCTTTTTCCACTTCCGGGCATTCCGGCAAAAGTTATAATTCTCATATATTGAAGAGATTCGGCTCGTCTCCGTCAAAGGTCAGGTCGTCGATACCCAGATCAATCACGTCTCCAGCCACAGCCTCCCGTTTCTTGGAAGGTTTCTCTTCTGTCTTCTTTGCGGGTTTCTCTGCAGGTTTCTCTGCGACTTCGACCTGATCTCCTTCCGGATCCTCAATCAGATCGATAGCTTCTTCAACAACCTCCTCGGCAGTATCCTCAACAGCAGTATCCTCTTCCTGAACCGGCTCATCCTCGTGCTCTACCGGCAGAGGCTCTCCGAAGGCCACGCTCTTAAGGTCGTAAGCACTACACTTCTTGCCCTTGGCAGCTACGCCCTTCTTGCCGATAAACTCCTCTGCGTCAATTGTTTCCGGCTGCCTGTGGGCGAACTTTCCACCGAAGGTAAGCTCTATCACCGGACGCTCGTCATCGGACAGTGCAACAAGGTAACTGCCCTTGGAATCGGAAATGAAATCAAGCGGGGTATTGTCGCTTACAGGGAAGCTGAAGCGCTTCACATAGTAGGCTTTAGCTGCGCCGTCCCAATAAAGGGCGGTGTAGGTCTTGTTGGTGTCCAGCTTTTCTATTAGCAGTACATCTCCCTGATAGCGGTTGCTAAGGTCGAATGATGTAGTATAGAAGGTTCCGTTCTTGAATACTGCAAGAACCTTGTCCTCTGAACCGAACTGGCCAAGATGTATTCCGCGGCCGTCCTCGTTAAGGCGCTGAACATCGGCATCGTACCAGATATCCTTGCCGCTGATGGTGGATACGCCCTTGCTCTTAAGGGTAATCCTCTGGATGGCATTCTTGGTCACCAGGTTACCACGGCTGCTACGGCCCTTGATAGCCAGGCCGGAGAAATCGTATTCGATGGAGCTCTTCTTAAGCATCGGCTTCGGGCGGAAGGTAACCCTTATGCTCTCTGCCTCGCCGTTGTGGTTCACCGTCATCCACATAATCTGGCTGCCCGGTTTGCCCTGGGTGATATCGTACTCCTTGTCGCGGGTGACAGAGGTGATGCTGAAACGCTTGGCGTAGTAGATAGATGACTTGCCGTCGCGGTAGATCACGTTGTAGATGGTACGGTCGTCGCCGCGGTTGAAGACATCGGCATAAATCAATTCCTTGGCGATGAAGGCCTTGTCGGTAACCTTGGTTACCCGGTACTTGCCATCCTTGCCGATGGTGATGATTTCGCTAAGGTCTGAGCAGTCGCAGACATACTCGCCGCCGTCGTCTTTCTTGAGGCCGATGCCCACGAAGCCCTCTTCCAGGTTGGCGTAGAGCTTGGCGTTGTTGTTGACCACCTTGGTGGCTGCAATCGTCTCAAAATTAGTTATTTCCGTCTGGCGAGGGAACATGTCGCCGTACTTCTTCTTAAGGGACTTGAACCAGTCGATGGTATACCTTGTAAGGTGCTCCAGATTGTCGCGGAGAACTGCAATCTGCTCCTCAATTCCGCGAATCTTTTCTTCTACGGCCTTGACGTCGAACTTGGAGATCTTACGTACCGGCTTTTCTACCAGCTTCAGAATGTCGTCCATCACAATCTCGCGGCGTACCATGTTCTGGTACTGCTTCATTGCGTCGAAGACTTCCTGCAACTGGATTTCCCAGGTCTTCTGATCCTGCTCCAGAACCTTGTAGATGCGGTTCTCGAAGAAGATCTTCTCCAGGGAATTGTAGTGCCAGTCGTCCTCAAGTTCATCCAGGCGTATCTGCAGCTGGCGGCCCAAAAGCTCCTTGGTGTGGTTGGTGCTGTATTCCAGAACGTCGTTTACGCTAAGGAACTGGGGCTTGTTGTCTACGATAACGCAGGCGTTGGGGGCGATGGTAGTCTCGCAGTCGGTAAAGGCGTAAAGGGCGTCGATAGTCTTGTCCGGGGATACGTCGTTGGGCAGATGGATAAGGATCTCCACCTTCTCCGTTGTCATATCCTCGATCTTCTTGATCTTGATCTTGCCCTTGTCCTTGGCCTTCAGTATTGTATCAATCACCTGTCCCGATGTCTTTCCGTAAGGAATCTCGGTGATGGCGATGGTGTTCTTGTCTATCTTTTCGATTCGGGCGCGAACCTTAACTACGCCACCGCGCTTGCCGGCCATGTACTTTGAGCACTCGGCAAAGCCGCCGGTAGGGAAGTCAGGGTAAATCTCGTATGGCTCACCCTTGAGGATGGAGATGGATGCGTCCAGAAGTTCGTTGAAGTTGTGGGGCAGAATCTTGGAAGCCATACCTACGGCGATGCCCTCCGTACCCTGCGCAAGCAGCAACGGGAAGCGTACCGGGAGCTCTGTAGGCTCCTGGTTTCGGCCGTCGTAAGACGTCATCCAGTTGGTGATCTTGGGGTCGAAGACAACCTCCTTGGCAAACTTGCTAAGGCGCGCCTCTATGTATCGCGGCGCGGCGTTGCTGTCGCCGGTAAGGATGTTACCCCAGTTTCCCTGGCAGTCTACCGTGTAGCCCTTCTGGCCCAACTGCACCAGTGCGCCCAGGATTGATGCGTCACCATGCGGATGGTACTGCATTGCCTGTCCAACGATGTTGGCGACCTTTGTGAATCGGCCGTCATCCATCTTGTACATTGCGTGGAGCACACGCCTCTGAACAGGCTTAAGACCGTCCACGATGTGGGGCACGGCCCTGGCCAGGATTACATACGACGAGTAGTCAAGGAACCAGTCCTTGAACATTCCGGAAAGCTTGAATTTTGCGCTGTCTTCTCCCAAAAGGCGGTTGTAACGCCCGCTGGGCGCTGCCGAATCGTCCAAAGGTTCGCCGGCATCGTCGTCATCGACTGTCTTGATATCGTCCCAATCTTCGCTCATTATTGTCTCCTATTCTTCGTATCCGAATCTTCTCAATTCCTTGCGGCTGGTGCGCCAGTCGCTGTCTACCTTTACAAACAGGCTCAGGAAAACCTTCTTCTGGAAGAAGTCTTCCATTTCTATGCGGGCGGCGGTGCCAAGGCGCTTCATGGCCTCTCCCTTCCTGCCTATCAGGATGCCCTTCTGGGAATCCCTCATCACGTAGATTACTGCGTTGATGTCGTACTTCTCCTGGCCTTCCAGGAACTGCTCCACTACAACCTCGCAGCTGTAAGGAATCTCCTTGTCGTAAAGAAGAAGTATTTTCTCGCGGATAATCTCCGATGCAAAGAACCGGAGGTTCCTGTCGGTAAAAGTATCCTTGTCATACCAGGGCGGGCTCACGGGGAGCTTTTCCACTATGGTATTGTAAACGTTTTCCAGGTTGAACCTTTCCTGGGCCGATACAGGGAAGATGATAGCTTTGGGAAGCTGCTCCTGCCACCACTGCATCAGACCGGTAACGGTCTTCTGGTCGCTTATGTCAATTTTATTGATTACCAGTATAACCGGGCACTCCAGCTTCTTCAGCTTCTCTATATACTCCACGTTCTTGTCTGCCTTCTCCACCACGTCGGTTACATACAGAATAAGGTCTGCGTCACCGATAGCGGTGTCAACGAAGTTCATCATATTCTGCTGCAGGCGGTAGCTTGGCTGCAGAATACCCGGAGTGTCGGAGTATACGATCTGGTAATCATCGGTATTGACGATACCCATGATCCTGTGCCTGGTGGTCTGGGCCTTGGCCGTCACGATGGACAGCTTTTCGCCCACCAGGGCATTCATAAGGGTAGATTTGCCAACATTCGGGTTACCGATGATGTTGACAAATCCTGCCTTGTGTTTCTTTTGCGTTCCTTCCATTAAATGTAGGCTCCCATTTTAAGGATGTTGGCCTCGTTCTCCGTAAGATAACGCCATTCGCCGCGCTTCAGGCCCTTCTTGGTAAGACCTGCGAAGTAAACCCTGTCAAGGCCCTTCACGTCATAGCCAAGGTGCTCGAAAATCCTGCGTACGATGCGGTTCTTTCCGGAGTGAATCTCTATGCCAAGTTTCTTGTGGTTGCCCTCGTCTACGTACTCGAGCTCATCGGCTGCGATGGTACCGTCTGCCAGCTCTACGCCGGACATGATCTGGTCGAAGTCTTCCTGGCTCAGGTCGCGGTCAAGGGTTACCTGATAGATTTTCTTCTTGTCGTAAGAAGGGTGTGCAAGTTTCTCTGCTACGTCGCCGTCGTTGGTAAACATGAGTACGCCGGTGGTGTTCTTGTCCAGACGGCCTACGGGGAATACCCTTGAGGTGCAGTTCTTGAGGAGATCCATCACGGTCTTGTCTGCGTGGGAATCGCTGGCTGTTGTAACATAGCCCTTGGGCTTGTTCATTACGATGTATACCTTGTTCTCTCCGCGGAGGAGCTCGCCGTTGAAGCGAACCTCGTCGTTGAAGACGTTAACCTTGGTACCGAGCTCGGTTACTACTACACCGTTTACAGAAACTACACCTGCCTGAATCATGGTGTCTGCCTCCCTGCGGGAGCAAACGCCTGAATTGGCGATGAATTTGTTAAGACGAACCTCGTCCTTTGCGATAACTTCCACCTCTTTGGGTGCCTGCATCTTGGAAACAAGAGGTTTGCGGCTGATCATTCTCTCTATGCCGTCCTCGCGGTTAGGCTTGCGGCCGAATGAAGGTTTGCGGCCACCGAAGCCGGGCTTGCGGCTGCCGCCGAAGCTCTTGCGGTCTCCGTATGATTTGCGCTCGCCGCCGAAGCTGCTGTTGCTTCTGCGCTCGCCATAAGGCTTGCGGCTCTCGCCGGCCTCGTTGGAGTCATAGCTGCGGAAGGGCTTGCGCTCTCCATAGGATTTGCGCTCACCGTAAGTCTTGTGCTCACCATAAGTCTTGTGTTCACCATAAGACTTGCGCTCTCCAAAAGACTTGTGCTCGCCAAATGCGGGCTTGTGGTCTCCGAAGGATTTACGCTCGCCGTAAGCTTTGTGCTCACCGTAAGACTTGTGCTCGCCAAATGCGGGTTTATGATCTCCGTAGCTTTTGCGCTCTCCGAATGATTTACGTTCGCCGTAGCTGCTGTTGCTTCTGCGCTCGCCGTACGGCTTGTGCTCGCCACTGTTGTGGCTGCTGAATGTTCTTTTTTTCTTAAATTCTTCCATTGTAAAGACCCTCTCGGGCGTTTTAAAAATAAAGTTAATCAAAGGCCCTCACGGGCGTTTATCTGTTATTTTAAATTAAACTTGTAAGTAATTGTGCCGTCCTGCAGTACCGGGGCGTCGGCGGCCTGGTTGAAGACGGTCTTCATTGCCGCCTTTCTGGCCTCTGCCCACAGGGTGCTGTTGGATGTGGTGGTTCCCGGTGCTCCGGGCTTGGCTTCCACCACCTTTCCGTACTGGTTAACCTTCACGGCTACCACTACGATACCGGATTCCTGAACCGGGTAGTTGGGGACAGGGATGTTACCGTTCACAATCGAGCGGCCTTTCACTCCGTTGGGGTCTCCGTCAACTTTACCGTAGGTGGTATTGCCCTTTGGATGTCCTGCCTTTAATTTGTCGCTCACCGATGATGCCGTCTGGGCTGCCAGGGTGTCCTTATCGGCCTTGTTCTTGGCCGCGCTGAAGAGGGCCCTGTTGTCTATGGGTTTCTCCCTATCCGGTTCCTTGACCTCTACGTCGCCTTTGTCTCCCACTGTGGCTTCGGGGGCCTTGTTGGGCTTCTTGCCAACGTGCTGGGCCTTGGATTTCTGGACAAGCTCGTGGTCGCGGCTGGGATCCGGCTCCTCTACCTGAGGCTGCTGGCTGGTGACTTTCTGCTCCATCGGCTCTTCCTCTACAACCTGGGTGAAGTCTATCAGGAAGGTGTCTTCCGGCGGCGGGGGATCCAGGTAGGTAAGGCCGCTGCTAAGCAACGTCACGGCCAGGCCGGCATGTAACGCCACGGCCAGGATGACGCCGCTCACAGTGCTGGTGCGGTTGTTCTTTTCCCTTAACTGCCTGTAGTCCATTCTATTCCGGTGATGTTGCAAGAATTACCTTGTAATGATTTCTCTTTGCTATGTTCATCAGGGCCACAACCTCCTTTACGGGTACGCTTTCGTCAGAGTAAATAGAGAAAGTGGGATCCTCCTCTGCCTGCAGAAGGTCGATGAGCTTGTCTTCAACCTCTGCGAAGGGTACGGGAGTCTCGTCCCCGTTGATGTGGTATGTGAACTTGTCGTCCTGATGCCAATCCTTCACGGATACGCTAACGCTGGCTTTGTCCGATACTTGCCCGGTGCTCTTGGGGAGCAGGAGCTTGAGTGCGTTGGGGTTAACCAGGGTAGATGTAAGCAGGAAGAATATAAGCAGCAGGAACACCAGGTCTGTCATTGAAGACATACCGGTTTCCGACAGTACTCTTGTGCTTCTTTTCAATGCCATAGTTTACTCCTCCGATGCGGGCTCGTGAAGAACGTCCATGAACTCGATGGTTGCGTTCTCCATCTTGAATACCAGGTTGGAAATATTGGATGTAAGATAATTGTAGCCGAAGTATGCGATGATACCTACGACAAGACCGCCTACGGTGGTGATCATTGCGGTGAAGATACCTCCGGACAGGGTGGCGATATCAACGTTGCTGCCTGCGGTGTACATGTTGAAGAATGCCTGTACCATACCGATTACGGTACCAAGGAATCCGATCATAGGTGCGCCGCCGGCGATGGTTGCAAGCATGGGCAGGCCTTTCTCAAGGCGTGCTACCTCTGCGTTGCCGGTATTCTCTACCGATGCCTGGATGTCACTCAGAGGACGGCCAAGACGCTCGATGCCTTTCTGGACAAGGCGGGCGACGGGGGAGTCATAGTGCTCGCACAGGTCGATTGCAGATTTGATTTTGCCGTCGTGGATGTAGTCGCGGATGTCTTTCATGAAGTTCTTGTCAATCTGGCCGGCCTTGTGGATCATCCACCACTTCTGGCCGAAGATGTAGATTGCAATTATTGAAAGCACTGCAAGGACAATCATCAGGAAACCTCCCTTGGCTGCCATGCTAAGCAGGTCGAAGCTCTGCTCTGTTACTGCCGGAGCAGCAGCGGTAACATTTTCTGTTACGTTGTTGACTGCTTCTACGACGCTGTCGCTCTGAATGAACAAAAGATTTGAAATCATATTTTTGCAAAAATTTAATTACTTATTCAGCGGTGTTTTTGGCGCCTTTTGCGCCTATTTTACACCAATCTGCAAAAATAGTGAAAATCTTATAGATTTTGAAAAAATGTTTATATTTGCTCCTCAAAAAAACGGAGATGGCTAATCGTGGTGTGATTTTTTTGGGAATTATATTCCTTTCGATGATTTCATGTGGCAGAGATATGAATACCGTTGAGCCGGTAAAGCCTTCGGATTCAGATGAGAAAACTGTTGTTGTCCATTGCGTTATCCATGCGCAGTATCCCGATTGGCCGAAGTCCTCTTTTTCCCAGTATGCCAGGGAGGCTAACCTTCAGCGTTTGTACTTGTGTTACAATACTTTCAAGAATGGGAAACCAGAGAAGGTAGAGAATGCCGTTCCCGTGTTGTACAACGAGACTATGGACAGCCCGATCGGCACTTTTGAGCGGGTGTCAGACTATGAATGGCAGCTCCGTTATCTGCCCACCGGAACCGTTATTGACGACAACTACAAGCATTATTCGCTTAAGTATCGGCTGGATATTACCGGTATCCCTGGCAAGGATATTATTTCTTCGTATGCAGAGGTCAATGAGACCTTCCCCAGGAATTATTTTGTCATAGATTACGACAATACTGAATACGATTCCAGGAAGTTCACTTATCATCCTTTTTCGCAGAGCGATGCGTACAATTTTAATGCATGGCTCTTTGTCAATTCCTATGAGGTGCTTTACAATGGCGCCACTGTTACAAGTGCAAAAAAGCTGACGCCTCCGTCTTATTTGCTGACGGATTATCTTAACTGCGATCAGTTCAATTTTCAGGGCAAGAACACCGGTTATCAGTTTGCCATCAGGCTGCAGGAGTACAAAAAGAAGGATGAGGATGGCCGATACCACCTGTTGCAGAAGCCTTATGACGGCACTTCCTCCTTCATCGGCGGTGCCATCTCTGTCCACAAGACGGAGGCTACAATCAGCTATGTCTCAGAGGACTTTGACAAATTCCTTAAAACCGGCATTTCCTATTGCGCGAAAAAAGGACTTACACCCTTCTCTGACGAGGGCCTTCCCGGTATTCTGCCCAATAGCTCCACTCATTCCAACATAGAAGGCGGCATCGGCATCTTCGGCGTCCAGGTCGTCACCTTCTTCGCCGACGAATGGACCTCCACCGGCGCTATCTAGTCCCCACATCCGTGCATTTTAGTCTCCTGAATTGTGTCTGCTATCGCGCCTTAGAGGGATAGCGCAGATAATTACGCGTATTTCTGCGCTATCCTTGTTTTTTGAGGGGGATAACGCAGAAAAACCAATAAATACTTGCGCTATACCCTGCTTTTTTGAGGTATAACGCAAATTATGTTGCGATTTTCTGCGCATTATCTAAGCGAGGGAAGTGCATTTCCGAGTATTCTTTCAATCTGTTTTTTGGAGGCACCCCAGCGGTCACGCAGGGAGCGAGTAAGAGCCCGCACTTCAATCGTTGTTAGTTGTTCTACTCTGTCAACGCCGTTAATCGTACAGTATTCCTGCACCTTTGACAGGATAAAGCTATCGTTATGTAAGTTCTTTTCTACCTGCTCCATTTTGCTTTCCTCTTCATTCTCTATGCCGTATTTACTCAGTAGTTTAGATAGTTCTATAGGCCGGCCAAAGACCTGCTCTACTTTCTTGTAGCTGCACCATTGCACGGGGTTGAAGATTCCATCCAGTATTGTTATATCTGTTGGCAATTCATTGCGTCGGCTGGTTTCGGCACGCAGTTTTGTGATTCCGTATTCCTTGACAGAAATACCGTTAAACTGATTCAGCCAGGGATTAAAGTATAGGAACGCGGAACTCCATTTATAACTCGTTACACTCCCTAGTCCGGCTGCAACTGGATTTCTCAAAATATAGGCTACAACCGTTCTGAAGTCCTCCTCGCCTTTTATCAGCCTCATCGATATATCAAACCCATCAAGGTCGACCTCTATCGGGCCGCGGGAACGGCTCAACCAGCGTCCGTATTCCCGTTTGACATCGGCAAATAGCTTCATTATGGAAGCTTCTTCTCCGCTGATCAAGAAATGGATATGGTTGTCCATCAGGCAATAAGCATAAATCCGGATGTTCGT
The DNA here is from genome assembly GCA_947166905.1 of uncultured Prevotellaceae bacterium. GTDB lineage: Bacteria > Bacteroidota > Bacteroidia > Bacteroidales > UBA932 > Cryptobacteroides. Next base: position 157,824 of record CAMVFZ010000003.1, read on the forward strand.
GCCTAGCAGGCAGAGAACAATTCGATTCAGGAAAAAGCGACGATCCGCGTCATCCCTGAACAGCGGACAATTTCGTAACGGCGAGGAATAAACGTGGTAATACATAACAAGTTTCACTAAAAGATTTCGCGAACATTTTTTTTGCAAGATGGCATTTTTCCCGTTACGATAATCAGCACATGCCTCATCTTTTTACGAAACTTATAAAAATTTTTACAAATCTTATGATTCGTCAAAAAAAGCCATATTATTTGCTGTCAATATGAACTTATGCTGATAGACTTTGTCAGTGCTTAGGCGAAAGAGGATAGCGCAAGTTTTGGGGCGAATATTTGCGTAGTCTCGGTTTTTGGAGGGGGATAGCGCAGAAAAATGGCTAAATACTTGCGCAATACCACCCTTTTTAAGGGGATAGCGCAGATAATTGACCAAAAACTTGCGTAATCCCCGGAAGAAGCGGGGCGGGAGGTAGGCACCGCGGCCGCTCGACCACGAAGAGCGTCGGTTGCTGCGCAACCACGGGGGTTGTCTATACTGGGGGAACTATTCGCTCCCCCAAGCCCCTAAACTTCCCAACGCACTCCGTTAAAGGGCCCAGTCCTACCGGCCCGTTGCACCTGCCATACGCACAAAAAAGCCATCCCAATCGAGGGGTGGCTAAACTGAAATAAAGTTGGAGGCCATAGGCCGACGCAGGGGGAGGTCCGCAGGACCGGTGATGTGCACCCCAAAAGTTAGACAAAACTTTATGGGGTTATGCCTGGAACAAAA
>CAMVFZ010000004.1 GCA_947166905.1 uncultured Prevotellaceae bacterium
AATCTAAGGCCTCGTAACTAATGTTAAACCGTCCAACTTTTGGGGGTCACATCATTCGAGCCGGTCTTTTTTTGTCTTATAAAAGCAACGTTCTATTTGAACATTGCAAATTCTATATCGTTCTTTGCACGCTCTGCAAGTTTAGCGTCCTTGGAAGCTTTCTCGATGTTCTCTTTATAAGCAGCCTGGTCTCCCTGGCGGGCGGCAATGATAGCCTTAAGATATGCCATATCGTTGCTCTTGCAGGTAGCAACCTTGGAAGCCTGGTCAAGCTGATCGTTCAGGATATAAGCAAGAGTCTTGTTGAAGGGGCATCCCTTTGCGTCTGCAAGCTCCTGAGCTGCCTTTGCATAGTCACCGTTAAGGATGTCAACAATACCCATGTTGTGCTTTGCATCGTCGTTTGAAGCCTTGCGGAACTGAGCTACAGCCTTGTCAAGGTTACCCTTGCGGAGTGCAACTACGCCAAGAGCGTTCTCAAGGTCTGCATCCTTGGTCTGAACCTTTGCAAATGCCTGCTCTGCAGAAATAAGCTTATCCTGAGCAAGTGCGATAACACCAAGATTGTACTGAGCACGGTCGCTGCCGAACTTCTCAACTGCCTTGGTGTAAAGCTCGTTCTTCTTGTTAAGGTCGCGTACAAGAGTAGCTGCGCGAAGCAGAGCCTCCTCGTCAAGAACGTCGATGTTCTCGTCTACCAGGGTAACAAGCTCCTCGGCAGTGTAGTTCTTATACTCTACGTTGGCGATGAAGCGTGCACGACGGAGCTCAGGAAGAACGCTGGTCTGAAGTGAAGTGTAAACAGCGGAAATATTCTTGATCTCGCTCTCACGTACTGCAGGATCGCTGTACATTGAAAGGACGCGAAGGATAAGGTCTTTATCCTGGATATCGGAAGCCTCTACAAGCTCTTTGAAGCCTTCCCAGTCCTGACCGATGCTCTTTACAGCAGGATCGGCAACATCTTTACCCTTGGTAAGCTTGTCCCATGCCTTGTCGGCAGAAACGCCACGGTTGTCAGAAAGCTTGGCATTGAGTTTCTCACCACCCTCCGGAGATGCGTAAGCAACGATCTCTGTGCCGGTTACGGTCTTGCGCTCGTTAGCCTTGATCTCGTCAAGAGCTGCAAGGAAGTCCTTTACGCTTTGGCTCTTGAGCTGGGAGTTCTGAACCTCTGCAGAGTTAACCTTGTAAAGGATCTGGCCCTCTGCGGTCTGCTTGATAACTTCCTGATAGTTATCTTTCTTAAGGCTAAGATAGCCATCCTGCTCTACGAGCATGTAGGTAGTGTTGCAACCAACGGCGATCTTCCTTGCGGGCAGATTCCAAACCTTAGTTTTATATTTAACGACGCCACGGAGCTCAAGGTAAGCATTCTCCATGCCTTCTGCATAGTCAAAATGAACCTTCTCGCGAACGGTCTGGCCAGCCTTGGAAACAACGCGGTAGTTATCCTTAACCTTCTCTCCCTGATATTTGAAAGCCTTCATTGAAGCCTCGCCGCCCTGATAAACCAAAACAGGAGTAACCTCTACGATTGCCTGCGGATGGAAGTAATCTGCGGGATAGGTAACGGCAACGTTGGCCTCTACCTCACCGGCCACAACCTCCAGGACCTCGGGGTCACAAGTAATCTTAACGTTCTCTGCAAGCTGAACCATTTTCTCTGCAGAAGAACAAGCTGCAACGGCCAATCCTGCCACTGCAACTGCCAAAAGTTTGAATGTTCTCTTCATATTAATATAGTATGTTTGTTTTATTCACTAATGCCGATAGCACCCCATTATAAGATGGGTATTGCAAATATAGTTCTTTCAAACGATATACCAAAAGAAGATTTTTTATTATTTTTGTAGTCCGGTTAACGATACCATACGCTATGGATTATCAGGAACTTCAGAAAATAAAGAACAAGTATGACATTGTAGGGGCCGATCCCAAACTGGACCGGGCCATAGAAATGGCTGTGGCTGTGGCACCTACAGACCTTACGGTTCTTGTATGCGGAGAGAGCGGCGTAGGTAAAGAAAACATCCCCAAAATAATACATCAGAACAGCCGCAGACGCAACGGCAAGTATTTTGCCGTGAACTGCGGTGCCATCCCGGAGGGAACCATCGAATCAGAGCTCTTCGGTCACGAAAAAGGAGCCTATACCGGCGCCATAGAGGCACGCAAGGGCTACTTTGAAGAGGCCGACGGAGGCACGCTTTTCCTGGACGAGATTGGAGAGCTTCCGCTCCCCTACCAAGCTAAGCTGCTGCGAGTTCTGCAGTCCGGAGAATACACCCGCGTGGGTTCTTCAAAGGTATCCAAGACAGACGTCAGGGTAGTTGCCGCAAGCAACGTAGATCTGGCCTACGCAGTGTCCCAGGGCAAGTTCCGCGAGGATTTGTACTACCGCCTTAACGCGGTGCAGATTACGATGCCGGCACTCCGCGAACGCGGGGAAGACATACACCTTCTCTTCCGCAAGTTCTGCGCAGATTTCTCTGAGAAATACGGCATGCCGCGCATCATACTGTCTCCGGACGCTGTAAACCTGCTTATGAGCTATCGCTGGCCAGGCAACATCCGCCAGCTTAAAAATATAGCAGAGACTGTGTCGGCCCTGGAGTCCCGTGACGCCCGCGGACCGCGCAAGGAAATCGGCGCAGCCGTATTGGCCCACTACATACCCAAAGACGGGCCGTCGATGTTGCCGGTAACGGTAGAACGCAAGGGCAGCGGAATGTCCGACTCAGAGAAACAGGAGATTTTCAAGGCCCTGTACAACCTTAACGCAGAGGTTGCAAGGCTTCGCAACATAGTAGAGGGTGGCCACACCGCCGCATCGGCCGGCCAGACCATGCCGGAACCCGCCCGTATATCGGACAATACTGCCGATATCGACATTCAGGACGAGCCTGAAGATCAGCAGGCAGAGACGCCTCAGGAGGATAATTTCTCCATTAATGCGGCCAGCGAAGACCTGATCCGCAAGGCCCTTGAAAAGCACGGAGGCAACCGTAAAAAGGCCGCAGAGGAACTTGGAATATCGGAGCGTACGCTTTACCGCAAACTGCCTCCGGAATTCAGAACACAAAGGACTAAATGAGCAGAAGCAGAGCCATAGCACTTGCACTCCTGGCTGTAACCGTCGCCCTGGTTACGGCGTGCGGCATATATTCCTTCAGCGGAACATCCATTCAGCCGGACGTCAAGACAGTAACCATCAATTACTTCGAGTACAAGGCCCTGCGCGTCAATCCCTCGCTTAGCAACGACCTTACAGAGGAGCTTAAGGACAAGTTCCGCAAGATGACCCGTCTGGAGCAGGTAGAGCAGGACGGAGACCTTGAGATTGTAGGCGAGGTCACTGGCTACGATATCCGCGCAACAGCCGTTACGGCAGACGAGGTTGCCGCACAGAACCGCCTTACCGTTTCTGTCAAGATAGTTTTCACCAACAGGAAATACCCGGAAGAGGACTTTGAAAAATCCTTCTCGGCATACGCAGATTACCCCTCAGAGCGTTCTCTGGACGAGGTTGAGGCAGAACTCTGCGAAGAAATTGTAGAGAAGCTTTGTGAGGATATTCTTAACGCAACCGTAGCGAACTGGTAATTATGGCTCTGACCGACTACATAAACCTCAAGGCCCTTACGCTGGACGAGCTGGCCGGCGTTGTCAACCTTTATCCATGGTTCGGATCGGCAAGAAAGGAACTTTGCCTCCGGATGTCCAAAATGGGCAAGGAGTCCTGGGACAAGGAGCAATATGCAGAGTCTGCCATGTATGTAGCGGACCGCAGGATAATTGCCGATATCTTCCGTGCCGGCCGGGAAGAGGACCTGTCGGACAAGGGACTGGCAGAACTCATCAAGAGTTTCATCCAGGAGGACAAGCCCGCAGAAGAGTATCGCAGGACGGTTCATGTAGTTGGAGGTGACTATTTTACGCAGTCTCAGTACGACGACGCCAAGCGAATCGAAGACAATGTTTTCTCCCGTTTTGCAGTGAAGGCGAACAAAGAAGAAGACAAGGAAAAAGACAAGGCTCCGCTGGTAGATGACGACTTTTGTACTGAAACAATGGCAGAAATTTACGCCGAACAGGGGTATTTGGACCAGGCAAAGCACATTTATTCCAAACTACTATTGAAAAATCCGGAAAAAAGTGCTTACTTTGCAGCCCTTATTGAAAATTTAAGATAATAAAACAGAATAAGATATGAATTGGCTTTTTGTAACTCTGACCGTTTTCATCATTATCGCATGCGTGCTCCTTATCCTGGTAGTACTCCTGCAGAATGGTAAGGGTGACGGTCTTGCCAGCAACTTCGTAGCCGGCAACCAGACCTTCGGCGTACGTCAGACCGCCGATATGCTTGAGAAAGTGACCTGGGGTCTTGTAACCTTCGTCCTCGTTGTATCCATCATCTCTTCCTTCACCATCGGCGGCAAGGCCAACAAGGGTGATATCACCGATAAGGTAGAGGCTGTTACTACAACTCCGGACTTCGAGCAGGCTGTTCCTCTTGAGAACACAGAGGCTCCTACTACAGAGACCACTACAGAGTCCAACGAGTAATTATCCCACCACAGGGGACTGACAGATTGTCAGTTTCTTGGGATTGGAATATATTTTGACCATAACCGTTTGTCCCCCAGCGGACAGACGGTTAATTTTTTTGTATTATGAACAAACAGTATCAATTTCTGCCCAGATTTGCTACCAACTTGAACGAGTTGGCTGCGGCCGGCAAATTGGACCCTGTAATAGGCCGCGACGACGAGATTCGACGAGTTTTGCAGATTCTTAGCCGGCGTACCAAGAATAACCCTATCCTGGTAGGCGAGCCGGGTGTGGGCAAAACGGCTATATCGGAAGGTATAGCACAGAAGATCGTCAATATGCAAGTACCTGAAAATCTTAAGGATAAGTTAGTTTATTCTTTGGATATGGGTGCGCTTATCGCCGGTGCAAAGTACCAGGGCGAGTTCGAGGAAAGGCTTAAAGGCGTCGTTAAGGAAGTTGTAGATTCCGAGGGACAGATCATCCTGTTCATCGACGAAATCCATACCCTTGTAGGTGCCGGCAAGACTTCCGGCGCCATGGATGCCTCCAACATCCTGAAGCCGGCTCTGGCCCGTGGAGAACTCAGGACCATCGGCTCTACTACCCTTGATGAATATCAAAAATACTTTGAGGCCGATAAGGCCCTGGAGCGCCGATTCCAAATGGTTATGGTGGACGAGCCTTCCGTGGCCGAGTCCGTATCTATCCTCCGTGGATTGAAGGAGAAATATGAAAACCATCACCGTGTACGCATAGAGGATGATGCGCTGATTGCAGCCGTCAACCTTTCACACAGGTATATTACCAACCGTTTCCTGCCGGATAAGGCCATCGACCTTGTGGATGAGGCTGCATCAAAGCTTCGTCTGGAGATGAATTCCGTTCCGGAGCCTATCGACGAGCTTAACAGCCGTATCCGCCAGCTGGAAATAGAGAAAGAGGCTATCAAACGTGAGGGCGTGAGCGTCAAGCTTGAGAACCTGGAGAAGGAGCTGAAGGAGGCCACCCAGCAGCGGGATGCGCTGATGAAACGTTGGAACGACGAGAAAGGCATACTTACTTCCCTGCAGGAGGCCCGCCAGCAGCTTGAAGACTTCAAGATTCAGGCGGCCAGCGCAGAGCGTAGCGGAGACTACGGCAAGGTAGCTGAGCTGCGTTACGGCCGTATGGCAGAGACTCAGAAGAAGATTGATGAGCTTACTGCAAAGCAGGCTGCAATCAAGGATCCTATTGTAACAGAAGCTGTTACACCTGAAGATATCGCAGAGGTCGTGGCCAAGTGGACCGGTATCCCTGTAAAGAGGATGCTGGAAAGCGAAAAGGACAAGCTGCTGCGCATGGAGGAGGCCTTGCATAAGAGAGTCATCGGCCAGGAAGAGGCAATAAGGGCTGTGTCTGATGCCGTTAGGCGTAACAGGGCCGGTCTTTCCAATGAAAAGAGGCCGATTGGTTCCTTCCTGTTCATGGGTACTACCGGCGTTGGTAAGACAGAGCTGGCCAAGGCATTGGCCGAGTTCCTGTTCAACGACGAGAACATGATTACCCGTATCGATATGAGTGAATACCAGGAGCGTCACACCGTGAGCCGACTCATTGGTGCGCCTCCGGGATACGTTGGTTACGATGAGGGTGGCCAGTTGACAGAGGCCGTTCGCCGCAAACCTTATTCAGTAGTTTTGCTGGACGAGATTGAGAAGGCCCATCCAGATGTGTTCAATACCCTTTTGCAGGTTCTGGACGATGGACGTCTAACGGATAACAAGGGCCGTACGGTAGACTTCAAAAACACCATATTGATAATGACTTCCAATGCCGGATCCGACATTATCCAAAGTTATATGGAGCAGTTGCCGGGGACAAAGAACATGGGAGACATTGCAAAGCGTACAAGCCTGTTGGCCGAGTGCAAGGACAAGGTTCTTGGCGTGCTGCGACAGAGCATCCGTCCGGAGTTCCTGAACCGTATCGACGAGATCATAATGTTTGAGCCTTTGACCTCTGACGACATCCGCGAAATTGTCAAAATCCAAACCGCAGACCTGACTGCCAGGATGGCTGCCGATGGTATCAAAATCACCTTCACCCGTGCCTTCGAAGACCTGATGACAGAGAAGGGTTACGACCCTGCTTACGGAGCCCGTCCTGTAAAAAGGCTTATGCAGAGAGAGCTCATAAACCAGATGGCGACGGCCATTTTGTCCGGTGCGATCAAGAGGGATTCAGAGGTTGTGGTGGATGCCGTTGCGGGGCAGGTTCTGCTAAAAAATAAATAAGTTTCTGACCCCACAGGGAACGTATTTTAAATAATTTTACTATATTTGCATAACGCTTGTTAAGATAACGGGCGTTATGCTTTATTTTATAAATAGCTGAATATGAATTCATTTAGTTATCCTTACAGGACCACAGAACGCGACGGATTACAGAGACAGCTCTGGTTGTCCCAAAATGACTGCAGCCGCATGAGCGTAGTATACGGAGGCCACTTTCTGGGCAAGTCCGCGCTTGTAGCGGATGCCCTGGCGGGACAGGGTACGGTGCTTAGTTTGTCTCTTGGAGGCAAGAACGACTTCCTTGCTCTTAAGGAGTACAAGCGTCACTGCGGGAAGGGTCTTGGGGTCTTTATTCCCAGAAGCATCGGCTCTCTGGAAGAGCTGTTTGACTTCCTTTGCGACGAGGCTTGGAAGAAGACCTTCTCCCTTGTTTTGGATAACTTCCAGGAGGTGCCTAAACGGTATCCTGAATTCTGTCAGCACCTGGCTCGCAAGTGGCGCTCGGAGGCAAAGAGGACAAAGATGAATCTTGTCCTTATTTGCGGCGACGAATCTGCGGCGGAAGAGATGTTCTTTGCCGATGGCGCTCCGCTGAAAGGACTTGGCGCGGCAGGCTTTAAGATCAATCCTCTTGGCATAGATTTCCTGCGGGATATGCTTCCGGCCGGAGCGGAGCCGGAAGATGTGCTTGCTTTCTGGCAGTTTACGGGCGGCCGCCCGGACGCGGTGCGCATAGCGCTTAAGAACGAGGCCGTCACCAAACAGCAACTTTTGGATTTGTTCATGGAGGCGGACTCCCCTCTTGCCAACTTCTGCGAGAAATCTCTTTACAGCCTGCTTGGAAAGAATTCAGATACATATCTTTCTATATTACAGCTTGTTGCCTGCGGTGTTAAGGCTCAGGCAGAGCTTGAGCAGCGCCTTGGCGGTATGATTATAGGCGGCCATCTGGCCAAGCTTGAGAACGAGTACCAGATGCTGCGCAAGTCGCGTCCGCTGCTTGGTAGCCCGGATAGCCGCGGCGTAGTTCGTTACAGCCTGGCAGATCCTTCACTGGCGCTATGGTTCCGCCTGCTTTATGCCGACGGCGGTGCCGGAGTCCAGGCTTCCAGCGTTCTGGACAATTATATTAAGGAAGATTTAAAGGGCTACCTTATAGAAAAATTCAACCAGGAGGGCGTATTTACCTCCGTGGGTTCATACTGGGAGGCATCGGCCCGGGTAAGCAAAAAGAAGCTAGCAGCAAAAGTAGTCGCAGAAGAAAAAGAGCCTGACTATATAGATATAGTGGCACTCAAAGGCAAGAAAGCCATGGTCGCCGCCGTATGCCCCAACGCCACAGACTTTAAAAAGGAGCCGTTCTTCAAGCAAGTCGATACCTTAAAAAATGGTCCACTTAAAGGCTACACCCTTGATCCCAGACTGTTTACCATACAGGATGTATAATATGAAGACTTGTAACTACTTTATCTTACTTATAACCGCTGCGTGTTTATACGGCTGCGGAAAGGAAAAGCAAGATATTCAGCAGGACCTAATCCTCCATTACGATGCTCCTGCAGAGTACTTTGAAGAGGCGCTACCTATTGGCAACGGTCGTCTTGGAGCTATGATTTATGGCGGCACGACCCGCGAGAAGATTTCATTGAATGACATCACATTATGGACGGGCGAACCGGATTGGGGAACATTCCATTATGATTTAAAAGACAAGTTCCCCTTAGGTAAGGATTTAAAAGGCGAGATTTCCGAGATTCGCGCAGCACTGGACCGAGAGGACTACCGTGAAGCCGAGCGTCTTCAGAAGCAGATCCAAGGCCACTTTAGCGAAAGTTACCAGCCACTTGGCAACCTATTCATTACGCATAAAACTGAGGGCGCCATAACAAGTTACCGTCGCCAGCTGGACCTTTCAAACGCCACAGCCTCAGTTAGTTACAATCATGACAACACGCCCTATAAGGCAGAATATTTTGCTTCTGCGCCGGATTCGGTCATCGTAATCAAATTGAAAAGCGAAAAGCCGATGGATCTTGAAATCGGCCTTGAAACGCCGCTCCCCATATTGGAATCTGCGGCCGATGTTACAGGCAATGTCGGCACAATAACGACTGACGGCTACGCGGCATGGCACGCATATCCAGGCTACTACAAACAGGGCGAAGGGCAGTTCCTTTATGACCCGAACCGCGGCATACACTTCAGGACCGTTGTTTCTGTCCGCACAAATGGCAATACGACCGCTTCGGACGGGAAACTAACAGTTAAAGGAAATTATATTCTGATTACCGTTGTAAATGCAACTAGTTTCAATGGTTTTGACAAGAATCCAGTGAAGGAAGGCAAGGATTATAAAGCACTTGCAATGGCTAATGCAAAAAGGATTAATGAGCTGTCGTTTTCAGAATTATATAGCACCCATACAACTGATTATCAGGCACTATTCAATACGCAGAGCTTATACCTTGGGCAGACCCCGGATTCCGTTAAGGTTTTACCTACGGATGTACAACTGAAAAGATACAGCGACCTTGAAGAAGCAAATCCGGAGCTCGAGACCTTGTATTTCCAGTATGGGCGATACCTGCTTATATCCAGTTCCAGAACCAGCGGCGTTCCGGCCAATCTTCAGGGCTTATGGAACGAATCTGTAGATCCGCCTTGGAGTTGCAATTATACTACCAATATCAATCTTGAAGAAAATTATTGGTTGGCAGAAGCCGCCGGACTAGGCTGCCTTCATGAAGTCCTGCTGGATTTTCTGCACAATATTGCAAAGATGGGTTGGGAGACTTCCCATAAATATTATGGCGCTTCCGTCAAATGGTGCCTTGGGCACAATACGGATATATGGGCAATGTCCTGCCCTGTTGGCCTTGGCGCTGGAGACCCTTGCTGGGCTAACTGGAATATGGGCGGAGCCTGGCTTAGCACCCACATCTGGGAACACTGGCTTTATTCCCGGGACAAAGAGCGACTTTTAAAAGACTTCGATGTCCTTTTTGAAGCGGCAGAGTTCTGCCTGTCATGGCTGATAGAAAAAGATGGGTATCTGATTACATCTCCCAGCACATCTCCGGAAAACCTGTATGTTACCCCGGATGGCTTCAAAGGCGCAACACTTTATGGCGCAACGGCCGATGTCGCCATTATACGCGAATGCCTAACAGACGCCCTAGAAGCCACGGATCTGGTTCTTTCCTGGATAGCCGAAGGTTCCGCCTACCAAATGGAAGATGCTTCAGAGACAGAACTCAAGGTGGTCAATTTTATATTATCCTTAAAACTGGACAATTTCCGAAGGGAAGCCAAAAAGGCCCTGGAGAAACTTCTACCATATAAAATTAGCGCCGACGGACGCCTTCAAGAATGGTATCACGACTGGGCCGACGCCGACCCTCACCATCGTCATCAGAGCCATCTGTTCGGTGTATATCCCGGGCATCAGATTACCGACGGGCCTTTAGCCGAAGCAGCGCATAAGTCTTTGGTAGAAAGGGGGTTCGAGACCACGGGATGGAGCTGTGGTTGGCGTATTAACCTTTACGCCCGCCTTGGCGACAAAGAAAATGCCTACAAGATGTTCCGCAGGCTTCTGCGCTATGTAAGCCCGGATGGTTACGACGGCCCGGACGCCCGCCGCGGCGGAGGCACCTATCCCAATCTACTGGACGCTCATTCGCCCTTCCAGATTGACGGCAACTTCGGCGGCACCGCCGGCATCCTTGAATTACTGCAGATTGCCGCCAAGTCCCGTTCCCCCAGGGACTGTCTGCCCGCCGCCTGGCCCTCCGGCAGCATTTCCGGCCTTCACCTCCGCGACGGAACTACCGTAGATTTCAGTTGGTAGGAGGCCCGTGAAATGTAACTCGCTCAGCTATAGCTACTTAGTTAGTTGCATTTCACGGCTCTTTTGCTTCCAGAATCTCTCCGTTCTGGGTGGCCACTGCAGCCTTCCAGGTTTCGTTATATCCGCCGTACTTGATGCCGGCCGGGATTGACTCTGTGTACTCGTTGTGAACAAAGGAGCCGTCCTCGTTCTGGGCTTTGATGTTGCCGTCAATGAACTTGACAAGGAGAATCTCCTCCATCTTCTTCCAGGCGTTAAACTGGTTCTGAGCGGTCTCTACGCTGTATTTTGTAAGATACTTCTTAACTGCGCTAAAGGCGTCTCCTGTGTCGCGCTTGGGGTCATATGATACGCCCTTCTTTCCGGCCTTCTCGCTCTGTTTGTCAGCGATTGCAACGTACATGTCAAGAGCGTGCTGGTCAACCTCGCCAAGACCGGCGATCTGCTCAAGCTCAAACTTGTCTATGCGCTCGCGAACGAAGGGTGCCATCTTGTCGTACATCTTGTAGCAGGCGTTGGACACGCGGTTGTTAAGCCAGAATGATGCCGTAGGGGAGTAGGTAATCATATTGCCGTTACCCTCTTTGAAGCACTCCGGAACCTCGTTGGTGTTGGTGTAAATAGGTGTAAGATAAGAAGTTGCGGCGTCATCGGTACCAAACCAGATTACTCCGCCGATGAGGTCGGGAAGTGTAGGCCTTGTCTGGCCTACGAACCAGAAACCGGTCTGCTGGGTGGCGATTGCCCTTTCGTTAACGTAGGTCTTGCCGTCGTATTCGAATTCCATCGGCCTCCATCTGTAGGGGAGGGCATTCCCGCCGGCGCCGATATCGGCTGTCATATCGATGGGAGTACCCTCGAAGTGATCCCTCATGGCATCGGCTATATCTTTGACGGTCAGCTTCTTGGAAGGCATGACGCAAAGGGGCATATGGTTCTTGGGATTGGTGCCGAAGGCGTAGTCAAAGTAGGAATAAGCGTCCTTGGTGACCATGCGGCCGGTCTCGTCCTCGAAGGTGAACCAACCGTTGCAAAGAATGTTGAATGCGCTCCAAACGCGGGCCTCGCAGGCGCGAAGTGCACCAAAATCAAGGGGTGCGTAGGCGTCGCAGAAGCTGAACTCGTCGTCCTCACCCTCGAAGTAACCCTTCTTGCGGGCGAATGATATAACGTCCTTTGCGTAGAGGCAGTTCTCAGGGTCGTTCAGCGCGAAGGTTGTAATCCTGGACTGGTTTGCATGGCTGGAGATGTATCCGTCCGGAATGCGGACAGCCACCCATACAATGCCTTTGTTGATGTTGCGGCCATTCCTGAGGTTGGTACCCTTGCCGATGATTTCCAGTATCCAGGCCTCGTCCTTGTCTACGATAGAGAAGGATTCGCCGCTGGAATAGTAGCCGTACTCGTTGGCCAGCTCTGTGATGCACTCAATGGCCTCGCGGGCTGTCTTGCAGCGCTCAAGGGCGATGTAAATAAGTGAGCCATAGTCAATTCCGCCTTTGGCGTCGTGGAGCTCCGGGCGGCCGCCGAAGGTAGTTTCGGCGATGATGAGCTGGTGCTCGTTCATGTTACCTACTCTTTTGTAGGTGTGGGCAATCTGGTCAATCTCTCCAAGGAAACGGCCTGAATCCCAGTCTACGATGGCGCGCATGCTGCCGGGCTTCCAGTCTCTTGCGTCCTGGAAGTAGAGTTCTCCGAAGAGGGTGTGGGAATCGGCGGCGTATGACACCAAAAAAGATCCATCGGCGCTTGCGCCCTTGGTTACGATAATATTGGTGCAAGCCTCTGATGTCCAGGTATTTGCAGAGAGCATCATGGCTACTGAGGCCAGGAGCCCTGCTATAGTTTTAACCTTCATTTTTGAAATGTTTATGTATTTTTCTAAATTTGTAGTCCCATTATTCCCGATGTTTCGGGCCGATGGGAATTGCAAAGCTATAAAAAATTGTGCTAAAATGAAAAAGCTTCTGATATCCGCTGTACTTTGTCCGGTTGTCCTTATGGTCTTTTTTTTGTCTGCATCGGCGCAGAATAAGGAAAAGCAGCCTACTCCGGAAGAGATGGCGACTATGGTGGCCGAGAACCTGGAAAAGTCCCTTAAACTTGAGGACTGGCAGGTGTTTTACGTGGATTCAACCCTTCAGCATGACTATGCCGCCCTTGATGCGGAGATGAAGAGCCTGCAGCAGGCAAAGGTGGGCAATGTAGACCTTTACATGGAGATTCAGGACCGCTGGATGGAGCAGATTGACAATTCATTTAAGAAGTGGTTTACTCCTGAGCAGTGGAAGAAGTACCTTAAGAGTGGTGCTAAGAAGGCCCAGAAGGAGCGTGAGAAACGCCGTGAGAAAGCCGCCAAGGCTACAAAGGAGCTTGCAGAGCAGAAATAATTATTTGAAGAAAAACGTAACTATATATGAAAGAGCGAATTGAGAAGATCACAGAAGAGCTTAATGCCCTTAAGTGCAAAACCGAAAAAGAAGTAGAAGACGCAAGGGTGCGCCTGCTTGGCAAGAAGGGAGAGATTACCCAGCTCTTCGACGAGTTCCGCACCATCGCTCCGGAGCTCAAAAGGGAGTTCGGCCAGAAGCTTAACGTCCTTAAGAAGGATGCAATGGCCAAGATAGAGGAGCTTAAGGCTGCGGCTGCAGCCAGTGGCGCTTCTGCCGGCAGCGGAGAGGATACCACCATGCCTGGCGAGCCCCATCAGCTTGGCTCCCGCCATCCTGTTTCCATCGCTAGAGAGCAGATAGTCAATATATTCCGTAAATTTGGCTACGATGTGGCAGAGGGTCCGGAGATCGAGGACGATTATCACGTTTTCGAGGCGCTGAACTTCCCTCCCAACCATCCGGCCAGGGATATGCAGGATACTTTCTTCGTATCCAACGGTCATCTTAATCCGCTTTTGCTTCGTACTCATACTTCCAGCGTACAGGTTCGTACAATGGAGAAGAGCCAGTTGCCTATCCGCGTGGTTTGCCCTGGCCGTGTATTCCGCAATGAGGCTATTTCCGCACGTGCTCACTGCATCTTCCATCAGGTTGAGGGTCTTTATATTGACGAGAATGTTACTTTCGCAGACCTTAAGCAGGCTATCCTTCTGTTTGCTCGCGAGATGTTCGGTCCGGAGACTGAAATCCGCATGAGGCCTTCTTACTTCCCGTTTACTGAGCCGTCGGCAGAGGTTGATGTTAGCTGCAATATTTGCCATGGCAAGGGCTGCAACATTTGCAAGGGTACCGGTTGGCTGGAGATCCTGGGTTGCGGTATGGTAGATCCTAACGTCCTTGAGGCTTCTGGCATTGACTCTAAGAAGTACAGTGGCTTTGCCTTTGGTATGGGCGTAGAGCGTATCGCAATGCTTAAGTGGCAGGTGAACGACCTTCGTCATTACTTCGAGAACGATATGCGCTTCCTGCGTGAGTTCTCTACTTGCGTAGACGTCTAAACTTACATAACAACATGAAGCTCAAATCTTTACTTGCATCGGTCTGCTTGGTTGCGGCCCTGTGCAACGCGTACGCGCAGGGTGAAGATCCGGTGAAGGCTTACTGCGATTCCGCCTCTACCTGCCTGCAGAATTTCCAGTTTAATGAGGCTATAGGTTACTTTGAGGTGGCCTATGAGTTGGACGAGGATAATGGCAATAATAACATTGCTGTGGCTGCGAATCTGGCTATTCTGCTGTTTGAGCAGTGCCGCTATGACGAGGCTCTAAAGTATCTGCAGTTGGTTGCGCTTAGTGAAGATGTTGATCAGCAGGGATGGGCTGCCAGCATGCAGGATAACGTCCGTTCTATTCAGGGCTTTGTTCCTTATCAGGTAGATATGGATGCTATTGAGGAGCGTCTTAAGGCCGATGAGGGCGAGTATTCAGAGCTTAAGAGCCGCTTCCTGGCGGGGGATTTTTCTTTGAATTTTGAGGATGTGGCCCTTCTGTATTATGGCTCGGCTTGCATGGGTTTGCGCACTGATGACAGTGATGTCGCTTCTATCAATGAGTTGATTGAGCAGGGGATGACTGCAGAGGCTTACAGCGCTGGTATCCGCATGGTGGAGAATAATTGTCCTTTCTCTATTAGTTTGACCTATAATATGTATAAGCAGGCTTTGATGGAGGAGGATGAGAACTATGCAGAGACTTTACGTAAGAGGTTGACGATGTTGTACGGCACGCTTACGGCCACTGGCGTAGGTTTTACCGCCGATGTTCCTACTTGGGTTATGGCTATTTCCGATGTTGACGGGCTTCTGGATATTATGGGCAATACCGGTATCTACGCCAGGATTCCTTATGTTTCAGAGGACGATAATGAGATGGAGAGGGTTCTGTTCTACGCCGGCGAAGGCCCCAAGCAGCGCTTCTTCTGCGAAGAACTGGCCTACCGCTACCAGAACAGCAACGAGTAACCGCGGCCGCTAGGGAACGATTCGTCTTTGATTTCTGGAGGCTTTAGTAGAAGCAAAACAGGATATCGACATTAAAATATCTGGTTTTTGCTCCGCCGTCTGAGACAAAATCCATTTTATCGACGACACCCGAACCATCACTTGATCTGATGGTCGCTTGTTTATTCAGTTTTTTCATGCCGAATGCCCGCAAAAGGAAGTATTCGTCATCCATATTGGTTACTGCGATCGGACAATCCAGAGAACAGCCGTTGCCGGTTGACATAATAGCGTCTGAAACCATATACAATTGATTCGCAAGGCTAACCGCATCCTCTTTTTTCAGTTCATCGGCAAGCATGCAGGTATAATACAGTACTTTCAAAGAGAATGGGCTGTTTTTCAGTATTTCCTTTCCAACTGTGTATGCTTTTTCGTAATCGTCGTTTTCCAGGGGTTCGTCAATACCCTTTATTTTATGTTCATCCGTTTTATACCCGGTAAAAGCAGATGAGTAGTATAGCAGAAAAACCTCATCGTCAGTCAATGTCGTATCCGCGTTTTGGAAACGGGTAAGCAAGGCATCAAACTCTTCCCGACGGCCTTGCGCAAACTGCTTTAATTCGTTGATATTTACTTTTTTATATACCGTAGCCTTGAGGCTTTCGATCCTGTCTAACAATCCCATCGCCCAATCTTTTTCTCGGGCATCCTGACTTTGTCGATAAACAGTTTCAAGATATGGTATTGACTCATCATATCTATTGAGTTCATAATAACCAAATGCAATGTTTCCTGCGATTAACAAATCAGTTGTATCTTGCTGGAATGCCTCTTCATACAAATGCAGAGCGTCTTCGAATTGCCAATTATTATACAGGCAGGAGGCTTTATCGCTTAAAAAGATGGGGTTCTTGGGATAATACTCGACTAATAAATCTGCAAGGGCCTCTGTTTCCTTTGCAGATACGGATTGAACGAAAGTGTTAAAGTATCCTTGCATTCCTTCCGTAACCGCATTCGGCTCGGCCGGCTGATTTAAACTCCAAAACCACACATCATTGTTGTCTCTGGTCTGATCCAGTACACCTTTTATAACATCGAGGGCCTTGTCTGTTTGTTTTGAATCAATGTATATGGTGGCCATGCCGAAACGCAGGTCGAGTCTATCGGGGAACTTTTCTATTCCCTTTTCGATAACGCCAAGGGCCCTGTTCAGAAGGGACTCTTCATACACAATATCACCGGACATATAGCCCGCCGGCTTGTGGTTTTTGTCATAAAGAATAAATGAATCCTCATTATCCGTCTCTCCGGCATTGATTGAAATAACTTCTTTCTTTGCCCGTAGAAGCCAATAATTGAATGCGGCAACATAGTATTCCGGATCCTCCTGGTTCCATTTGGTAAGGAGTTGTTTGATGCTGATGGTATCCTTTTGCTCTAAAAGGGTAAGGTACTTTTCGTAATTCGGGTTATCCTGAGAAAAACCCGAGATGGCGACAAACAATAATATAACGCCGGCGGACAGAATTCGAAGCGTTTTCATAAGGGGATACTTGGTCTTATCTATTATTTAGTGTTGACTTCGCCACGATAGCTGATATCGCTTAGCTTTCGGCAGTGAACGTGGATATCGACGATTCCGTCATCAAAGACGATTAACTTATAATCATAAAGGTCTTCGTTGGTTTTTACGGTGATGGAAATGTGACGTCCGTTGGCAGTGCGCCCGCTATCGTGATATTCCAAAATATTATCCGTGAAAGTAAGTCCTTTTGATTGCTCGATGGCTACGGAGTGCGCAATTCCGGCATAAGGGAGCTTTGATTTTATAACCGTGCTGTCCACAATGATATAGTAGCCACGAACTTCGCTGGCAGCCCATCGTGTCGGAATCATATAGTTCACGTCTATCTTATAAGAGCGCTTGTCCAGATTATCCTTAACGACTCTTGCAACGCGTTCTTCCTCGGCCCTCTTTTCCTCCGGGGTTTGCTTGATTACGCCGCAGCCGGTAAACAGGATCAGGGCTAATGCCATTATCGAAAGTATGGAAAAGTGCTTCATAGTAGCGCAAATATAATGAATTATATACAAAAAAGAAAGGGTGACGCAGTTGATGCGCCACCCTTTTTGGAGCGGAAAACGAGACTCGAACTCGCGACCCCGACCTTGGCAAGGTCGTGCTCTACCAACTGAGCTATTTCCGCATTGAATTCCCGTGCTTGGTGAAACGGGATTGCAAAGATACGGCAATTTTCGTAACCTGCAAATTTTTTTTAATTTTTTTGCAGAATTATTGCGCGGTTAACCTCTTCCTGGGCCTTTTTAAACTGTTTCTGGTACTCTGGATTACGTTTCAGTATCTCAAAAACCGATGCTGCTACGGTTCTGCCGGCCATAAGGTCAGATGCCCAGTGGGCACCATAAATTGCGCGCGAAACACCTCCCTGCTCGGCTCTTTTCTGCAAGGCCTCGCGGCACTCAGGACGCAAATCTATAAGAATATATGCCATACCAAAGAAGTTTGCAGTGTGGCCGCTGGGGTATGAGTAGTTATACTTAAGCCACTCTTCGTGCTCCGGATCAATAGTGTGAGAGTTGAAGTAAACGAACGGACGGGTTCTCTTGTATGTGCGCTTTGCCTCATTGCTGCCGCTTGAGCCGAAGCATTCTTTGGAACGCATAAGAAGCAGATATGTTTCCGGCATCTTTTCTTTGGTAATCTCAAGGCCGAATGACTCCTTAAACTGAAGCAGAACCTTATCGCTCATATCAGCGTCTATCAGAGCCTGCCTGACTCTTGCCGTGTCGGCGAAACGAAGCCTGTAGTACTCCCAGTAAGCGATTTTGTCCATAAGGAATTCAATGGAGCCTTCGGCAGGCGGCGGAGGCAGCAGCTTAACTGAACTGGTAACGTCGGCCTCGGAAAGATAAGGCTCGTATTCCTGTGCCCACAGGCCAGTTGTAAGCCCGGCACACAATGCGAATAATAAGAAGATCTTTTTCATAGCACCACAAAGGTAGGAATTGTTGCCGTGAAATGCAACTAACTAAGCAGCAGCATTTTATGCAAAAGTGGGGTGCCGATTTTTGGCACCCCACTTTGCGTTAAGTAGCTATAGCTGAGCGAGTTACATTTCACGGGCACATGCCGCGAGAATGCGCCACGCTCGCCTATCCGTGAATCAACACCGTCAGGCCGGCCATTACTATTGAAACCATGCTCATGAGTTTGATAAGGATGTTCAGGGACGGGCCGCTGGTGTCTTTGAAAGGATCGCCTACGGTGTCGCCCACGATGGTAGCCTTGTGACAGTCTGAGTTCTTGCCGCCGAAGTTACCTTCCTCGACATACTTCTTGGCATTGTCCCAGGCACCGCCGGAGTTGGCCAGGAAGATGGCCAGGACGAAGCCTGCGCCCAAGCCGCCGCCAAGGAGACCGACAACGCCTGCAGGACCAAGGATAACACCCACGAGAACCGGAGCGATGATAGCCAGAACGGAAGGAAGAATCATCTCGTGCTGGGCTGCCTTGGTGGAAATGCGTACGCAGGAAGTGTAGTCCGGACGCTGCTTACCCTCAAGGATGCCGGCAATCTCGCGGAACTGGCGCCTTACCTCAATCACCATCTTGGAAGCCGCACGGCCTACGGAATTCATAGTCATTCCGCAGAACAGGAAGGCCATCATCGCGCCGATGAATACACCAACCAGTACGACAGGGTTCATAAAGGTAATATTGAAGTGCTCAACTATCTGTGTAATAGAAGAATGTGCAAGCTGTGCAAACTGATCTGCAAGCTCTCCGCCTTTTTCTGCGATGTGTCCGAAGCCAATCTTAATCTCCTCTATGTAAGAGGCCAGCAAAGCCAGGGCCGTAAGTGCGGCGGAACCAATGGCAAAACCCTTTCCGGTAGCTGCAGTAGTATTTCCAAGGGCGTCAAGAATATCGGTCTTCTCGCGGACTGAAGGATCAAGCTCGCTCATCTGGGCATTACCGCCGGCATTGTCGGCAATAGGGCCGTAGGCGTCGGTAGCAAGGGTAATTCCAAGGGTGGAAAGCATACCCACTGCCGCAATGGAAATGCCGTAGAGGCCATTGCTAAGGAGGGCGGTATCAAAGCTGAAGCCGGTTGCAAAGCCGTAGGACAAGATAATTGCCACGGCAATGGTAATAACCGGAATGGCGGTAGATATCATACCAAGGCCAACACCGCCGATGATAACGGTTGCAGGGCCTGTCTGGGAGCTCTCTGCAAGCTTACGGGTAGGCTTGTAAGCATGCGATGTATAATATTCCGTCACCTCTCCGATGATAACACCGGCCACCAGACCGGAAATAACGGACAGCGACATCTGCCACCAGTTTTCAAAACCGATAAGATAGAAGATTCCGAAGGTGGCAACGCCAATCAGCACAGCACTGAGGTTGGTTCCCAGGTTCAACGACCTGAGCAACTTCTGCAGCGAAGCACCCTCGCTGGTGCGAACGGCGTAAATACCTAATATAGAGAAGACTACGCCAAGGGCGGCGATAGTCATCGGCGCAAGGATAGCCTTCATCTGCATACCGGTATCCCCAAAGAATGCTGATGCGCCAAGGGCCATGGTTGCAAGGATGGATCCGCAGTAGGACTCGTAGAGGTCTGCACCCATACCGGCGACATCACCTACGTTGTCACCTACGTTATCGGCGATGGTAGCGGGATTGCGGGGGTCGTCCTCCGGGATGTCCTGCTCTACTTTACCGACGATATCGGCGCCAACATCGGCAGCCTTGGTATAAATACCACCTCCCACACGGGCGAAGAGGGCCTGGGTAGAAGCACCCATACCAAAGGTAAGCATCGTCGTTGTGATAACCACCATCTTATGGCTGGTATCGGCATCGTCTACAAAGAAATCCAGGACCTTCCACCAGATGGAAATATCCAACAGACCAAGGCCTACGACGGTCAACCCCATTACCGCACCGCTTCTGAAGGCGATTTTAAGACCGCTGTTAAGGCTGCGCATAGTTGCATTTGCCGTACGGGCCGATGCATAAGTTGCGGTTTTCATGCCGATGAAGCCTGCAAGTCCGGAGAAGAAACCGCCGGTCAGGAAGGCGAAGGGCACCCAGGAATTCTGAATACCGAAACCATAAGCCAGGACGGCAAAGAATATTGCAAGAACGATGAACACTACAACCACCACTTTGTACTGCTGGCGGAGGTAGGCCATTGCGCCCTCGCGGACGTACTGTGCAATTTCTTTCATTGTTACTGTGCCTTCGCTCTCTTTCATCATCTGACGGAAGAAGAACCACGCGAAAAACAGGGCTAGAACAGCCGCTGCGGGCACTAAGTAGAATAATCCGTTCATATAGTATTAGTGTTTAGTAGTTACAATTTGCGCAAAAATGCAGACACGAATATAAGGAATATTTTGACAAAAAGCAAAGTTTTAGTAACTTGCGGTGTTAAACATATTTCTTTCTTATGAAACGAATTACAATCCGCGATGTCGCAAGAGAGGCCAATGTCTCCGTGACTCTTGTTTCCTTCGTAATGAACGCAAAGAGGGATGCCGACGGCAACCTCAACTGCCCCGTTAATGCAGATACTGCAAAGAGGGTTCTGGAAGTAGCTACAAGACTGGGTTACAAACGCAATTTCGCTGCCGCATCACTGCGTAGCGGCCGTTCTAACACCATCGCCGTTATACCTAACGACATATCCAACAAGTTTTTTGCCGGTATTTCCCGGTATATAGAAGACAAGGCAAAGGCCCTTGGTTACAATGTTCTGTTCTCCAGCTCGGAGGAGGATCCCAACCGCCTTTCCGCCGTCCTTGACGCCGTAATGGCCCACAACGTGGACGGTATCATCGTAGCACCCTGCGCCGGCGGCGACGAGATTATCGCCCGCCTGGTAGACTACAAAATTCCCGTAGTGCTCCTGGATAGGGACATTGATTCCCTTGACAGCGTAGGTAAAGTGCTCCTGGATGACTGGGAGGCCGGTTACCTGGCTACCAGCGAGCTTTTGGAGCAGGGCTACAAGAAGGTAGAGATGATTTCCTACTCACTGGGCATCTCCAGCTTCTCTGAGCGTGAGTCCGGCTACATCGGCGCAATGACAGACCGTTCACTCAAGACCAAGGCAAAGATTCACCACACCACTTACGCAAAAGCCGCAGAAGAGATTGAGAGCATCATCCTCAACGGTATCGAGCGTGGCGTAGAGGCCTTCTTCATGCCTTCTTATTCACTGTCCGCACAGGTTCTGGCCGTTCTTAAGAAGAACAATCTGCGCACCCCTGAGGATGTTGCAATCGTTTGCTTCGACGAGAGCGATGTTTACAGCCTTTACAGCAATACCATCACCCATATAGTTCAGCCTCTCAAGATTCTGGGAGAAAAGTCTGTAGAAGTTCTCGTAGAAATGATAGAGGGCAAGGCTCCTGAGAAGATCATCCTTTCTCCTGAACTTATTAGAGGTGGTTCATCAGAGGCTAGAAAGAAGTAAATTTTTCTGAAAATGAGACTGGAAGGCAGACGTCAAAGCAGCAATGTTGACGATCGACGCCGCTCAAGCGCCGCCGGCACAGCCGGCGGTCTTGGTATAGCCGGTGTCGTAATCTATTTTGTAATCCAGTTGATTTCTGGCGGTGGAGTAGACCTGAGCCAGTTGCAGGAGGTGCTTGGAAGCGGCGCTACAGTGCGCACCGAGCACGAGATTACACAGGAGGAAGAACAGCTTGCAATCTTTTCAAGTCAGATTCTGGCTGGAACGGAAGACGTATGGACGGCTTACTTCTCTGCTAACAACCTTGGAGAATACATTCCACCCAAACTTGTGCTTTACACCGGCTCTACCAACAGTGGTTGCGGCCGTGGAAGCGCATCGATGGGTCCCTTCTACTGCTCTGCAGACAAAAGCGTTTACATAGACCTTTCATTCTTCAGCTCCATGAAGTCCCAGATTGGCGCCGACGGTGACTTTGCCTATGCGTACGTAATTGCGCACGAGGTAGGCCATCACGTGCAGAACCTGCTGGGAATACTGGGCAAGGCGCACCAGCAAATGGGAAGCGTCGGCAAGAAAGAGGCTAACGAGATTAGCGTGCGCCTTGAACTTCAGGCAGACTTCTACGCAGGCTTATGGGCCCACCACGACAACCAGCGCTTCAAATCCCTTGAAAACGGGGATATTGAAAAGGCTCTGAACTGCGCCGCAAAGATTGGAGACGACTACCTTCAGAAGAAATCTCAGGGCTACGTGGTTTCTGAAAGCTTTACGCACGGAACCGCCGCCCAGCGCGCCCGCTGGCTTAAGAAAGGCATCCAGACCGGAGACCTTTCACAGGGAAACACATTTAATTACAGATACTCAGACCTTTAGACCAGGATGAAACACTTTACTTTACCAAAAGACGGAGGTCTTATCGAAGAAGGCCTTCCTCAGGGTGTACTTCACTCAAGAGAACGCATCAAAACGGAGATTTATCCGGATTCCACACAGGCCAGCGTAGTTATCGCAGAGAATCTGATTAAAACATACAACGCCTTCAAGGCCACCAATCCGGGCAGGAGATTCCGCCTTGGTCTAACTACGGGTTCATCCCCCATTTCCCTTTACAGGTGGCTGTGGCGCTTCTATACAGAGGGTAAGATTTCCTTCAAGGATATGGAAATCTTCTCCATCGACGAGTATTATCCCGTTGTTGCCGAACCCCGCGTAAACGGACGTAACAGAAACCTTTTCATAGAGCTTTTGGATAAAGTTGATGCCGATATGGACCATGTTCATATCCCCTATGCCGATATCCCCCAGGATCAGGTTTCCTCATTCTGCGCAGATTACGAGAAGAAGGTTCGCGACCTGGATCTTCTGATAATGGGCGTAGGCGAACTTGGCCAGGTTGGCTTTAACGAGGCCGTTTCCCAGCGCACAAGCACCACCCGCTGCGTCCGTCTTACCTACAAGAGCCGCAAAAGGCAGTCCCGCAACTTCGGCGGCGACGTCACAGTTACTCCGGAACTTGCCATCACCATCGGTATTGATACTATGATGAGCGCCAAGGAAATCGTGCTGATGTCCTGGGGCGAGGCCAAGGCAGAGGTAGTAAAAGCTATCTCCGAAGGCGGCATCGACCACGCATACCCGGCAACCTACCTGCAGCGCCACAACAACATAACTCTGTATGTTGACGAAACCGCAGCCAGCAATCTGTCCCGCATCGTCTGCCCTTGGACAGTAGGCCCCTGCGAATGGACTCCCAAATTCATCCGCAAAGCCGTTATCTGGCTGGCTCAGGAGGTTCACAAACCCATACTCAAACTTACACAGAACGACTATCTTGAGAACTATCTGAGCGCTCTTCTGGAGCAGTTCGGCCCTTACGACAAGATAAACATAGACGTTTTCAACGACCTTCAGCATACCATTTCAGGATGGCCCGGTGGCAAGCCCAATGCCGATGACTCCACACGTCCCGTGAAGAGTTCACCCTTCCCCAAGAAAGTGCTTATCTTCTCTCCTCACCCGGACGACGATGTCATCTCCATGGGTGGTACTTTCATCCGACTGGTAGAGCAAGGCCACGACGTCCATGTTGCCTACGAGACCTCCGGCAACGTTGCCGTTCACGACGACGTTGTGCTTCAGCTTACGGATGCCGCCTTCCAGCTTGGCTTCGCAGACAAGTTCGAAGAGGTTAAGAAGCTTGTTGAAAGCAAGATACCCGGACAGCCGGAGCCGCGCAAGCTGCTTGACATCAAAGGCGCAATCCGCCGCAGCGAGGCCCGTGCAGCCGTCCGCTCCTTCGGCCTTAACGACAACACCAACGCACACTTCCTGAACCTTCCGTTCTACGAGAGCGGCGGCATCAAGAAGAATCCGCGCACCCAGGCCGATGTTGACATTATCAAAGAGCTTATAATGCAGGTTAAGCCGGACCAGATTTATATGGCCGGAGACCTTGCAGACCCTCACGGAACGCACCGTGTATGTACAGAGGCCGCCCTGGAGGCCGTAGAGCAGCTACAGGCAGAGGGCCAGGACTGGCTCAAAAAGACCAATATCTGGCTGTACAGGGGCGCCTGGATGGAGTGGGAGCTAGGCCGCGTTGATATGGCCGTTCCGCTAAGCCCGGACGAGCTTGTAAAGAAACGTCACGCTATCTTCCGCCATCTGTCCCAGAAGGATATCGTTCCCTTCCCCGGCGACGATCCCCGTGAATTCTGGCAGCGTGCAGAAGACCGAACCCAGAACACCGCACGCCTGTACGACGAGCTGGGCATGGCCGAATATCAGGCAATTGAAGTATTTCTTAAACTTTGTTAATATACCATGAACATTATCATCAGAAATAATGCAGCTGAAGGCTCACTTTGGGCAGCTCACTACATTGCAGAAAAAATCAACGCAAAGGCAAAGGTAAGCGACAAACCTTTCGTACTTGGCCTTTGCACCGGTTCAACTCCTATCCAGACATACGCAGAACTCATCCGCATGGTTAAGGACGGTGAAGTATCTTTCAAGAACGTTATCTCCTTCAATATGGACGAGTACGTAGGCCTGCCGGAGTCTCACCCGGAGAGCTACCATTCCTTCATGCATCGTTATCTTTTCGATCATATCGACGAGCCCGCACAGAATATCCACATCCTTAACGGTAACGCAGCTGATCCCGTTGCAGAGTGCCAGGCTTATGAAGATGCTATCGTTGCCGCTGGCGGCTTCGACCTCTTCCTTGGCGGCGTCGGCGAAGACGGCCACATCGCCTTCAACGAGCCCTTCTCTTCACTTGCATCACGCACCCGCGTAGTTACCCTTACCCAGGATACCCGCGAGGTTAACGCCCGTTTCTTTGACGGTGACTTCAACAAGGTTCCCCGCCAGGCTCTTACCGTTGGCGTAGCTACAGTCCTTTCTTCTAAGGAGGTCGTTATCCTTGCATTCGGAAGCAAGAAGGCACGTGCCCTTAAAGACGCCATAGAAGGCCCTATGTCGCATTACTGCACCTTGAGTGGACTCCAGGGTCACCCGGCCGGAACAATCGTCTGTGACGAGAATTCTGTAGGCGAATTGAAGGTTAACTCTTACCGTTATTTCAAGGCAGTAGAAGCTGCAGAGAAACAGTAATAAAGTTATAATAAAAATAAATCAGGCCGCTCTTTCGAGTGGCCTGATTTTATTATTAGGTTAAGATTACTCTGCCTTAGCCTCTTCTGCTGCGGGTGCTGCAGGAGCCTCAGCTGCGGGAGCAGCCTCTGACTTCTTTGCACGGCTACGACGGGTAGTCTTCTTGGTCTCCTTCTTAGGAGCGGTTGCGAGAGCAGCCTCGTTGAAGTCTACGAACTCTACGAGAGCCATCTCTGAACCATCACCCTGACGGAAGCCAGTGTGAAGAATCCTGAGGTATCCACCGGGACGGTCAGCGATCTTGGGTGCGATGGTGCGGAAAAGCTCTGCAGTTGCATTCTTGTCCTTAAGATAGCTGAATACTACACGACGTGAGTGAGTAGAATCGTCCTTGGATTTGGTTACGAGGGGTTCCAGGTACATCTTCAAAGCCTTAGCCTTGGCAACTGTTGTCTCGATTCTCTTGTGGAGAATAAGGGAGGTAGCCATGTTTGCAAGCAAAGCCTTGCGATGACCGCTCTGACGTCCAAGGTGATTGAATGATTTATTGTGCCTCATATCTAAACGTTCTTTTTCTTAGGTTCAATATTATATTTTCTGACATCCATACCGAAGGAAAGCTTCATCTTCTCTACGATGATATCGATTTCGTTAAGGCTCTTGCGTCCAAAGTTGCGGAACTTCATGAGCTCGGCGCGGCTATAGGATACGAGGTCTGCGAATGTGTCGATATCGGCAGCCTTCAGACAGTTGTAAGCCCTTACAGAAAGGCCCATGTCGGAAAGCTTGGTAAGGAGGAGATGACGGGTGCGGAGTGACTCCTCGTCAAGTTCCTTGCTCTCTGCCTCTACAGTGCTCTCAAGAGTGAGCTTGTTGTCGTCGGTAAAGAGACGGAAGTGATAGATAAGGATGTTAGCCGCCTCCTGAAGGGCTGCCTCAGGAGAAATGGAACCGTCGGTAACGATCTCCAGATTGAGCTTCTCATAGTCGGTCTTCTGCTCTACGCGCCAGTTGTCAACAGTCCAGTTGACCTTGCGGATAGGAGTATAGATTGCATCCACCGGAATTGTTCCGATAGGAGTGTTGACGTCTCTTTCCTCATCGGCGGGAACGAAGCCACGGCCCTTGGTGATGGTAAGAGAAATCTCAATCTTTACAGAAGGCTCAAGAGAGCAAATGTGAAGATCCGGATTCAGCACCTTGAAAGAAGACAATCCCTTGGAGATATCCTCTGCGGTAAACTCCTGTTTGCCGCTTACGGTGATGTTTGCAACCTCAGAGTCAACGCCTTCTACCATTCTCTTGAATCTCACTTGCTTGAGGTTAAGGATGATGTCCTGCATACCCTCGATAACGCCGGGGATGGTCTGGAATTCCTGATCCACACCGCTCACCTTGATCGAGCTGATAGCAAAACCTTCCAGGGATGACAGGAGGATGCGACGGAGGGCGTTACCGATGGTCTGTCCGTATCCGGGCTCAAGAGGCCTGAATTCGAAGCGGCCGACGGTCTCGGTGCCTTCGAGCATAATCACCTTATCAGGTTTTTGAAATGCTAAGATTGCCATATTATTTCTTGTTAAGGTGTTAAATTATTACTTGGAGTAGAGGTCTACGATCAGCTGCTCGTTGATGTTCTCAGGGATCTCCTCGCGGGTAGGTACGTTAAGATACTTACCGGTAAGGGTGTTGGCGTCGAACTCAAGCCAAGAATACTTGCTTGCAGATGCGATGCTGTTCTGGATAACCTCAAGGCTCTTAGACCTTTCCCTAACTGCGATTACATCACCAGCCTTAACCTGTGCGGAAGGGATGTTGCAAATAGCGCCGTTAAGGGTAATGTGGCGGTGAAGAACGAGCTGACGTGCAGCGGCCCTTGTAGGAGCGATTCCAAGACGGTATACGATGTTGTCAAGACGGCTCTCAAGGAGGAAGAGGAGGTTTTCACCCTTCTGACCTGCCATGCGGGAAGCCTTGTCGTATGTGTTGCGGAACTGACGCTCAAGAACGCCGTACATGTATTTAACTTTCTGCTTCTCCTTCAGCTGGTTACCATACTCGGTAGCCTTACGGCCACGCTTGCGGGCTGCACCGTGCTGTCCCGGAGGAAAGTTTCTTTTCTCGAAGTATTTGTCTGCGCCGTAAATAGGCTCGCCGAATTTGCGGGCGATTTTAGTACTGGGACCAGTATATCTTGCCATAATATTTTACGCTTTAATAGATTAAACTTTACGACGACCTTTAGGACGGCAGCCATTGTGAGGCATAGGAGTAACGTCGATGATCTCGATAACCTCGATGCCTGCGTTGTTGATAGTTCTGATAGCGGACTCACGACCGGCACCAGGACCCTTTACATAGCACTTAACCTTGCGGAGACCTGCGTCGAAAGCAGTCTTGGAAGCATCCTCTGCAGCCATCTGGGCAGCGTAAGGAGTGTTCTTCTTGGAACCGCGGAAGCCGCACTTACCGGCTGAAGACCAGCTGATAACCTGGCCCACACCATTGGTAAGAGATACGATAACGTTGTTGAAAGTTGATGAAATATGAGCTTCACCAACAGCTTCAACTTTAACGACTCTCTTTTTCGTTGTTGTTGTTTTCTTTGCCATAATTCATCAATTATTTGGTTGCTTTCTTCTTGTTTGCAACGGTCTTCTTTCTTCCCTTACGGGTACGTGCGTTATTCTTGGTGCTCTGACCACGTACGGGCAGGCCGATACGGTGACGTACACCACGATAGCAACCAATGTCCATCAATCGTTTGATGTTCATCTGAACAGTGGAACGGAGCTCACCCTCGATCTTGTAGTTCTCGTTGATCTCTGCACGGATCTTGGCGATCTGGTCGTCATCCCACTGATTAACCTTAGTGTCGTAGTCGATGCCACATGCTTCAAGGATCTTCCTTGCTGATGAGCGACCGATACCGAAGATATAGGTAAGACCTATCTCTCCTCGTTTGTTGTTAGGTAAATCAACACCGGCTATTCTTGCCATAATCTGTTATCTTTTACTAATTGTTATACAATTGAATTTTATCCCTGGCGCATTTTGAATTTGGGATTCTTCTTGCAGATTACATAGAGATGTCCTTTACGACGGACGATCTTGCAATCTTCGCTGCGCTTTTTGATGGATGTTTTAATTTTCATATTGCAAAATTGTTTATTTGTATCTGAAGGATATTCTGCCTTTGGTCAAATCATAAGGTGACATCTCAACCTTAACTTTGTCTCCCAGTAGGATGTGGATGAAATTCTGCCTCATCTTTCCTGAGATGTGTGCGAGTATGACGTGACCGTTCGCCAGTTCTACCTTAAACATTGCGTTAGGGAGCGTTTCGACGATAACCCCGTCCTGCTCGATTGCTGCTTGTTTTGACATTGAAATATCTCTTTAAAAATTTATACCAACTTCCTTCTCAATGAATTCAAAGGTCGACAGTTGCTCCGCGTAGCCTTTACGGACAACAACCGTAAGTTCGAAGTGCGCAGCCTTTTTGTGATCCACTGTGCGTACCGCCCAACCGTTTTTTGCAAGGTACACGTGGCGGTCACCCGCCGTGATCATAGGCTCTATGCATATAGTCATTCCTTCCACGAGCCTTGTTCCCCTTCCCTGATGTCCGTAATTGGGCACCCCGGGGTTCTCGTGCATGTCCCGGCCTATTCCGTGGCCTTCCAGCTCACGTACTACTCCGAAACCGAATGACTCCGAATACGATTGCACCGCGTGTCCGATATCGCCGGTACGGGCTCCTGCCACAGCCTTCTCTATACCCTTGTACAACGATTCCTTAGTAACTTTAAGGAGCTGGAGGGTTTCGGCATCCACCTCACCTACAGGAAAGGTGAAGGCCGAATCTCCGTTATATCCTTTGTACTTGGTACCCAGATCTATCGAAACGATGTCTCCTTCCTGGAGAACATAGTCTGACGGGAAACCGTGTACCACGTAATCGTTGACAGAAGCACAGATGGCTGCGGGATAGCCGTCGTAACCCAAGAAGTTAGGAACTGCGCCGTTGTCACGGATAAAAGTCTCGGCCACCTTATTCAACTGCATAGTTGTCACACCAGGGGCGACCGCTTTACCGACTTCTGCCAACGCACGACTGGTCAGCTGTCCGTTTATACGGAGGAGTTCAATAGCTTCTTCTGTCTTCGGTGCTACCATCTTCCTTCTACCATCAAAATTACATACCCATCCTGCCGCTCAGACGACCGGTCTTCATAAGACCGTCGTAATGACGCATAGTCAGGTAACTGTCTATCTGCTGGAGGGTGTCAAGCACAACGCCTACAAGGATCAACAGTGAAGTACCACCGTAGAAGCTTGCGAACTGGTTGGTAACACCAAGGATCATTGCCATTGCAGGAAGAATAGCGATGATAGCCAGGAAGATTGAACCGGGGAGGGTTACCCTTGACATGATGTTGTCAAGATAATCCTTGGTTGCCTTTCCGGGCTTAACTCCAGGTATGAATCCGCCGTTCTTCTTCATATCCTCTGCCATCATTGTGGGGTTAACCGTAACGGCAGTATAGAAGTAAGTGAAGATAACGACAAGAAGTCCGAATATAAAGTTGTACCAGAAGCCCTGGTAGTTGCCAAGAGTAGCGGCAAGGCCACGGGTAGCATCCCACTTGGAAAATACAATCGGGAAGAGCATGAGCATCTGTGCAAAGATGATAGGCATAACTCCTGCTGAGTTGATTCTAAGAGGAATGTACTGACGTACGCCACCGTACTGCTTGTTGCCGATTACCCTTCTAGCATACTGAACGGGAACCCTTCTTACTGCCTGTACAAGAGCGATAGCTGCAATGAAGACAAAGAAGAGAACCACCAACTCAACGATGACGAAGATAAGGCCGCCGTTGGTTGTAGTAAGCTTGGTAGCGATTTCGGAGAACAGAGCGAAAGGCAGACGGGCAACGATACCGATCATAATGATAAGTGAAATACCATTACCGATACCGCGGTCTGTAATACGCTCACCGAGCCACATCACGAACATCGAACCGGCCATCAGGACGATGGTGGATACGAGGTTGAAGGAGAATGCGGACCACCCGAGCTGGTTGGTTGCGAGAATAGCGTTACTTCCTACCTGGCCATAAACCTGTGCCATATAGGCAGGGCCCTGGATTGCAAGGATTGCAACGGTCAGATAGCGGGTAAGCTGATTGATCTTCCTACGGCCGCTCTCGCCTTCCATCTGCAGTTTGCGGAAGTAAGGCACGAACATACCCAGAAGCTGGATAACGATGGACGCCGAAATGTAAGGCATCACACCCAGTGCGAAGATTGAAGCGTTACCGAAAGCACCGCCGGAGAACATGTTCAAGAGACCTACAAGACCTTCCTGAGAGTTCTTAGCGAGTGAAGACTCGGCCAGTGCGGATGCATCGATACCGGGAAGTACGATGAAGCAGCCGATTCGGTAAACGAGGATGAGGAGGATAGTGTAGACTATCCTCTTCTTCAACTCCTCAATCTTGAAGATGTTCTGAATTGTTTCAATAAACTTCTTCATCTGTTACTCTTCAACTATGATTGCCTTGCCTCCGGCAGCCTCAATCTTAGCGATAGCTGACTTGGAGAATGCATCGGCGGAAACTTCAAGCTTAGCGGTTAGTTCACCGTTACCAAGAACCTTTACGAGCTCGTTGATAGGAGCGAGACCGGCCTCTACGATAACGTCGAGGGTAATCTTGTCGATACCGGTAGCCTCATAAAGAGCCTGGAGAGCGGAAACATTAACTGCTTTGTACTCTACCCTTGTAGGATTCTTGAAACCGAACTTGGGAAGTCTCCTCTGGATAGGCATCTGACCGCCTTCGAAGCCGATCTTATGCTCGTATCCTGCACGTGCCTGAGCACCCTTGGTACCACGGGTGGAAGTACCACCTTTACCGGAACCCTGTCCGCGACCAAGTCTCTTGGTGTTGTGTGTAGAACCCTCGCAGGGTTTGATGTTGTTCAAATTCATATCTCGATCCTCCCAAATTAGATTTCTTCAACTTTCACGAGATGACGGACCTTCTCCAACATACCTGTGGTGATAGGGGTCTTCTCGACCTCTACGGTCTGATGCATTCTGTGAATACCGAGAGAGAGAAGATTGGCTTTCTGCCTCTTGGTCTCTCCGTTCTTGCTGATAACCTGTGTAATTCTGTATTTTGCCATAGCTTATCCTCCTTATCCGTTAAATACTTTGGTCATAGGGATGCCACGGAGGCCTGCTACGGTGTAAGCGTCCCTCATCTGGGTGAGAGCCTCTACAGTAGCCTTAACAAGGTTGTGAGGGTTAGAAGAACCCTTGCTCTTTGCAAGCACGTTCTGAATACCAACGGACTCAAATACGGCACGCATTGCACCACCTGCCTTTACACCGGTACCGGGAGCAGCGGGTTTCATGAATACCTCTGCGCCACCGAACTTAGCAACCTGCTCGTGGGGAATGGTTTTGCCGATAACGGGAACCTTTACGAGGTTCTTCTTGGCATCCTCAACACCCTTCTGGATAGCTGCGGTAACTTCGTTGGCCTTTCCGAGACCATAACCTACGACACCGTTCTCGTCGCCAACTACAACGATGGCTGCGAAGCGGAAGTGACGACCACCCTTGGTAACCTTGGTTACCCTGTTGATGGCGACCAGACGATCTTTAAGCTCAAGATCTGAAGTCTTTACTCTTTTAACATTCATATTTGCCATAGTCCCGATTAGAATTTAAGGCCGCCTTCACGGGCAGCGTCTGCCAAACTTTGAACTCTACCATGATAGAGATATCCGCCACGGTCGAAAGAAACCTCGGAGATACCCTTTGCCAGAGCGCGCTCTGCGATAGCCTTGCCTACGATGGCTGCAGCCTCTTTACCGGCTTTGCCCTTGCACTGTGCAGCAAGCTCCTTATCGTTGGATGCTGCAGCTACGAGAGTTTTGCCCTCAAGGTCGTTAACGACCTGCACATAGATCTGCTTGTTGCTTCTGAAGACGACGAGTCTAGGCCTTTCAGCAGTACCGTTGACGTGCTTACGAATACGGAAATGTATTCTCTTTCTTCTTGCGATTTTACTCAATGCCATAATTCTGTCCTCCTAATTATTTAGCAGATGCTGATTTGCCGGCCTTGCGACGAAGCTGCTCGCCGACGAACTTGATACCCTTGCCCTTGTAAGGTTCAGGCTTGCGGAATGAACGGATCTTGGCGGCTACCTGTCCGAGAAGCTGTTTGTCATAGCTCCTGAGGATGAGAACGGGGTTCTCACCTTTCTTAACCTGGGCAGCTTCTGCCTTGATCTCTGCGGGAAGAAGGAGCTGGATGTCGTGTGAGTAACCAAGAGCGAAGGTCAGGAGCTGGCCCTGAACATCTACGCGGTAACCTACACCTACAAGTTCCTGCTTCTTCTCAAAACCTGTAGAAACGCCTACTACCATATTGTGTACAAGTGCGCGATAAAGACCGTGCATTGAACGATGACGAGGCTGGTCGGTGGGACGGGTAAACTTAATCTGATTGTCCTCGATGGTGACGGTGATATCCGGATCAACCTTCTGGCTGAGCTCACCAAGGGGGCCTTTAACCTTAACAACGTTTCCGGCGAGCAGTTCAACGCTCACTTTCTCCGGAAGGCTTACAGGCAATTTTCCTATTCTTGACATTGTCTTTCTGTTTTAATTAATAGACATAGCATAATACCTCACCGCCAACGTTAAGCTCGCGAGCCTCTTTGTCAGTGATGACGCCCTTTGAAGTAGTAAGGATAGCAACACCCAGACCGTTAAGTACGCGGGGCATGCTGTCAACATCTACATACTGCCTAAGACCGGGCTTTGAAATACGGTCGATACCCTTGATGGCAGCAACCTTGGTCTGAGGATGATACTTGAGAGCGATTTTGATTGTGTTGAAAGGCTGGCCTTCAACTACCTTGTAGCTAAGGATGTAACCTTTCTCCATAAGAATCTTGGTGATGGAAACCTTCAGCTTAGATGAAGGAATCTCAACAACCTTCTTACCAGCGCGGTAAGCGTTACGGATTCTTGTCAGATAATCTGCAATAGGATCAGTCATTTTTTTGTCTTTTTGTGGACCGGCGGAAGTTCCGCCCGATATCCGATTGTTAATAATATAATATTGTATTGCCCGTCACGGGCTTCATTTTTACCAGCTAGCCTTCTTTACGCCGGGGATCAGGCCATTTGCAGCCATCTCGCGGAACTGGATACGGCTGAGGCCGAATGCACGCATGTAACCCTTCGGACGACCGGTGAGGGAGCAACGATTGTGCAGACGGATGTAAGAGGAGTTCTTAGGGAGCTTGTCAAGTGCTGCCCAATCACCAGCCTCTTTCAGAGCCTTTCTCTTCTCTGCGAATTTGGCAACTAACTTCGCGCGTTTAACCTCGCGGGCTTTCATTGATTCCTTTGCCATTTCTTAACCTTTTTAGTTGTTATGTTTCTTGAAAGGCAGACCGAATGCTTTAAGGAGAGCGTGAGCTTCCTCATCGGTCTTAGCTGTTGTTACGAAAGTGATCTCCATACCGTGGATCTTAGGGTTCTTGTCCATATCGATCTCCGGGAAGATGATCTGCTCTTTGAGACCAAGAGTGTAGTTTCCACGACCATCGAGCTTCTCTGCGATACCGTTGAAGTCACGGATACGAGGGAGGGATACGCGGATGAGCTTCTCAAGGAACTCATACATCTTTACGTTACGCAGGGTTACCTTGGTGCCGATAGGCATACCTTTACGGAGCTTGAAGTTGGATACGTCCTTCTTAGAAGAAGTGATGACAGCCTTCTGGCCAGCGATGAGTGCGAGCTCTTCTGCTGCTTCCTCTACAAGCTTCTTGTCCTGGGTAGCATCGCCTACACCCTCATTGATGGTGATTTTGACGAGCTTAGGAACCTGCATTATAGTAGTATAGGAGAACTGCTTCATGAGAGCAGGAACGATCTCCTCTTTGTAAACCTTCTTAAGAGTAGGTACATAGCCCTTGGGCAATGCAACAACCTCTACGGGTGTTTCTTTCTTCTTTGCCATAATTACTTGATCTCCTCTCCTGATTTTTTAGCGTAGCGGATCTTCTTGCCGTCAACAACCTTGTGACCTACGCGGGTAGGAACGTTCTTAACGGGGTCCAGAAGCTGTACGTTGGAAATGTGAATTGAAGCCTCCTGCTTGATAATGCCACCCTGAGGAGCCTTTGCATTGGGCTTAGTATGCTTGCTGATGATGTTGACACCTTCTACGATAACGCGGTCTTTGTCTTTGAGGACGTTAAGAACCTTACCGGTCTTACCCTTATCGTTACCAGCGTTCACAAACACGGTGTCGCCTTTCTTTACATTGAACTTTTTCATACTTCTTATAAATTAAAGGACCTCCGGTGCCAGTGAAACAATCTTCATATACTTATCACGCAGCTCTCTTGCAACGGGACCGAAAATACGGGTTCCACGGAGCTCGCCTGCATTGTTCAGAAGAACACAAGCATTGTCGTCGAAACGGATATAAGAACCGTCCGGCCTGCGGATTTCTTTCTTGGTACGTACTACCACAGCTTTGGTAACGCTGCCTTTCTTGGCATCGCCGCCGGGGATAGCACTCTTAACTGCAACGACGATCTGGTCGCCTACTGTTGCATAACGGTGGTGGGTACCACCCAGAACGCGGATGCAAAGAACTTCCTTAGCACCGCTGTTGTCTGCCACCTGTAAACGTGTTTCCTGCTGTATCATCGTTATTTAACTTTTTCTACAATTTCTACTAATCTCCACCTCTTGGTCTTGCTGAGGGGGCGGGTTTCCATAATGCGAACGGTATCACCCTCGCTGCACTCGTTCTTTTCGTCCTGAGCAACGAATTTGGTGGTCTTGTTCATGAACTTACCGTAAATGGGGTGTTTTTCCTTGGTCTTAACAGCCACGATGATGGTCTTGTCCATCTTATTGCTGACAACCACACCTATTCTTTCCTTACGAAGATTTCTTTCCATAGGGCGTCAATTTAGTTCTGTTTTTCTTTCTGGGCAAGAACGGTCATCATCTTGGCGATGTCGGTCCTGGTCTTCTTAAACTTGGATGTGTCCTCCAATGGAGAGATAGCGTGATTGATCTTCATAGAATCAAGATTTGCCTTCTCTGCTGCAATGCGGTCTTTCAGATCCGCAACGGACATCTCGCGTACTTCAGATATTTTCATCTTTCTCTACCATTAAATTATTCAACAACATAGTCTCTGCGAACCACGAACTTGGTTGCTACAGGGAGTTTATTAGCTGCAAGACGCATTGCCTCTTTTGCGATCTCAAGGGATACGCCCTCTGCCTCGAAGAGGATACGGCCGGGAGTGATAGGACATACGAAGCCCTGAGGGTCACCTTTACCTTTACCCATACGGGTTGAAAGAGGTTTCTTGGTGAAAGGCTTGGTAGGGAACACCCTGATCCAGATCTGACCTTCACGGTTCATCCTACGGGAGATAGCCTGACGCGCAGCCTCAATCTGCTGAGCGGTAAGCCAACAATTTTCAAGGGTCTTGATACCGAAAGAACCAAACGCAAGCTGGTTGCCCCTCTGAGCCATACCTTTCATACGGCCCTTCTGTTCCCTTCTAAATTTTGTTCTCTTAGGTTGTAACATTGCTGTATTACTTTTTAAAAATTTTTTCCTAAAATCCCTAACTAATTGAGTATCAGCTGGTTGGGCAGAGTTATCCTCAATTTTGGGACTGCAAAGTTAGTAAAAATATCTGAAATGCAAATATTTTTTCAATAATTTTTACACATTTTCGACACAACTTTCAAACAGCTAACTCTCTTGTTTTTCAACACTTTACAATCCTTGTTGAAAACTTTTTCCGTGAATTTTCGACACGCCCCCGGAGCCGATAAAAACAGGGGCAAAAAAAATCGCCGGCCACACGGACCGGCGATAGGATTCTATTTGATTTGAAGCTAATCCTCGTGAGGGATAGCGTAGATGACGTGGAGTTTAGGCTTGCGCTCTGCGGCGGGACCATTGATCTTGCCGCAATAGTAGCGGTTGGCGTCCATTACAGTCTGAGTCTCAGTAGTAGTGGAAGAAGAGTTCATCATAGAAGCCATCATCATGTAATTGTAGTAGTTACTGTAATAGCTGCCGTAGCTACCGTAACCGCTGCCATAACCGTATCCGCCGTACATTGAGTTGTAGTAACTTGCGTAGGCCAGCTGGGTGTAATAATCAGACAACTCGCTGGAGGTGCTGGAGTTGGTGGTTATCTTCTCATCGGCCATTGCCAGGAACCAGATATCGTAGTTGTCAATCTTGTCCTCGTTCTCAAGGCGCAACAGTTGCTGCAGATGATAGGTTACATAAGGAGTGTACTCAAGGAGGGAACGGTTGATGGTACCGGGATCCTCGTCGGAAACGCTGGAATCCGTAATACCTACGAATGTCTCTGTATTATCGTCTCCAACGACCCTGCAGGTAGGGCTGAGCGTTGTGGGGAAGAACCTCATGTCTACGTAGTCTTCCGGGAACTCAAACGGCATCTCCAGATAAGCCCTGTTGATTACGGTCGTCTTGGGATTGCCGCCGTTCTTGATGATTTCAGCAGCAAGTTTATCCCTTATGGACTTGGCCTTTACAACAGGCTTGATGCCGCGTCCGCCCTCGAAGTAAGCCACATCCGAAACATCGCCCACCATGTCCTTGCTGGAATGCTCAGCCAAAGTGTAAACAATTTGAGGATAAGAACTTATGTTTGTAGATGTGACGCTGGACATGTCGTATTTGCTGACAGGGCCAAGGTAGAATACAAAGGATGTATCCTTAACCTCACCGTCGTATTCTGCAGAGAATGTCAGGCTTGCGAAGCTACCGGCAATGGAACCGGATGTTACGTTGATAGGGAGCTTGAACATATTGATTCGACCACCCTCCCCTACGGGATCATCGGTAGAAAGAACGATGCCGGGGAAGCGCTCCAGGTAAAGGTCAAGGGAATCGAGCTCTTCCTGGGTAATGGTCATGTACTTCTTGGCGTATTCCTCCGTCAAGTCAAAGGACAGGGAGTCAACTCCATTGCAGACAGGAATACCGCGCGTAATCCTTTTTGTATTGTCGTAAACAAGCTCCGGAGCGCCCTGGGAAAGGTTCATAGGCTCGTCCAGCGCATAAACGTTTACGTTCTGCAGTATATGAGCCTGGTCCAAACGCTGGCAGGATACGGTATCGTACGGAGCGGAAATATGGAAGTACTTGAAGGTCTGGGTTCCGGGCTTTCCATAATCCAGGGTATCGGCAACAGGGACGATGTAGAAGGCCGTAGTCCTTTTGGTAAGGCCGAAGGTGCCTTCGTCGCGGATTGCACCGAAGGTGATACGGTAGATGTTATAGCCGGACAGGCTGTCCGCCATCTCCATACGCATATCGTCGATATCCAGGGAAGTTGTATAGAAAGTATAATTCTGGTTGTCCGGAATAAACTCCTCTCCAAGTCTTTCGTTTACATTAATACAAGAGGCTGCAAGGGCAATCACTGCCACAAAGCTGCCAATCAGTCTTAGCTTCATTTTTTACAATTGGTCGTAAAAACTGTTATAATCATCAACGTAAGCCCCGCTCTCAATCTTGGATTCGTCAAAACCGAGTATCGGAAGGCCAAGCTCCTTGCAATAATCCGTCAACTGGGGTGCAATTGCATCTGAGCCAAGGATAACGCCGTCGGAGTACTGGACTGCTGTTTTCGCAAGTTCTATGCCAGTTGCATTTTCAAGGAAAGGAAGGTCCTTTTCCGTGATGTTGCCAAACAGGGCGTCCTTTGCGAAAGTCTGCGGGAACTTTTCTTCTGCAATCTCGTTGTACAGGGAAAGTACAACCTTGCTGGAAGAGAATATCGGATCGTCTATATAAGTCTTTTTAAGGTAAGCGGGCAGAAGGTGGGATATCCAGCCGTGGCAATGGATAATATCCGGTGCCCAACGAAGCTTTTTGACGGTTTCAAGGACACTGCGGGCAAAGAAGATTGCACGCTCTGCGTTATCTTCGAAGAATTTGCCGGAATCGTCATAAGCCAGCTGCTTGCGCTTGAAGAAGTCTTCATTGTCGATGAAGTAAACCTGAAGGCGCGCTGCGGAAATACTGGCCACCTTGATAACAATAGGGCGGTCTACGTCGCTTACTATTATGTTCATTCCGGAAAGGCGGATGACCTCATGGAGCTGGTTTTTGCGCTCGTTAATGCTTCCCCAACGCGGCATGAAGGAACGTATTTCTTTCTTACGCTCCTGAATGCCCTGCGGCAAATACCTTCCAATCGTAGCCATCCTGGACTCAGGGAGATAAGGAAAAATCTCTGAGTTTACAAACAGGACTCTTTTTGCGGAATCAGCCATAATAAATAATTCTAATAGGCAAAGGTACGGAGATTTTTTGAATTTTTTGCTATCTTTGACCGATATTTGGTAAGCAATGGTCCATAAAGAAAACAAAATAATGAAGCGCCGCCTTGCAAGCGCTTACCTTTCCACCCTTGTCAGCATCAGCCTTGTTCTGCTGCTGGTAGGTATTGCGGCCCTGTTGCTTATCAACTCCAGGAACGTATCGGACTACTTCAAAAAGAATATGAGGATGTCCGTGATGTATAAACCGGAAGTAACCGAGCAGCAGGCACTTCTACACCAGAAAGAGCTGGATGCCCTGGCCTTTGTAGCCACCTCTGAATTCATTTCAAGGGAAAGAGGAGAGCAGGAGATGCGGGCTATGCTGGGAGAAGACTTCCTTTCCGTTTTTGAGACATCCCCCGTTCCGGTTTCCACAGAAATCACCCTCAGCCCGGATTATGTAAGGGCAGACAGCCTGGAACTTGTTACCGGAGTCATCGGCCAGTCGCCGATAGTAGAAGAGGTTGTCTTCCAAAAAACGCTGATTGACGCCCTCAACACCAACCTGGGACGTATATCATTCATACTGCTGGTGGCAATAATACTGCTGCTGTTTGTATCTTCCGTACTGATTGGCAACACCATCCGCCTGAATGTGTACGACAAGCGCTTTACCGTCCACACCATGAAGCTGGTGGGCGCCACAAAGGGCTTCATCCGCAAACCCTTCCTGATAAAATCGGCCTTCCTGGGGCTGTTCGCCGCAATACTGGCCATTATTATGATGGTGGCGCTGCTGTTCCTTCTTAAACGGGAGCTGCCGCAGCTGTTCGAACTCTTCACTCCCGGCATGCTGCTTGTTGTAATGGGCGTTGTGATTGCCGCCGGCCTGCTTATCTGCGTTGTAAGCACATACTTCCTGGTAGGCAAGATGGTATCTTTGGACAAATCTGAATTGTATTATTAAATATGGATAAGAATTTTGCAATAACCCCCAAGGGCCTCAGGCTGCTGATTGCAGGACTGGTGGTCATGATTGCGGGATATATACTTTTGGCCGGCGGCGGCAGTGACGATCCTGCCGTATTCAACGAGTCAATGTTCGATTTCCGCCGTCTGGTGGCAGCTCCCCTGGTTATCCTTTGCGGAGTAGTGATAGAAATCATCGCCATCATGGGTTCATTCAAAAACAAAAAAGAAGAATAAGGTATGGAGTGGTGGCAGTCTATTATCCTTGGCATCGTCCAGGGTTTGACAGAGTTCCTTCCCGTCAGCAGCAGCGGCCATCTTATGATATTCAAAGAGATTTTGGGCGCCGATGCCGAGGGCTTCCTGGACTTTACGGTTACGGTTCATTTTGCAACGGTACTCAGTACGCTGATCGTATTCTGGGCCGCTATCCGCAAGCTGCTCGTTGGCCTGATCAAGTTCAAATATAACGAGGAAACCGACTACGTAGTAAAAATCCTCATTTCAATGATCCCCGTGGCCATTGTAGGCTTCGTATTCAAGGATCAGGTAGAGGCCCTCTTCGGAGAGAATATCACCTTCGTAGCCTATGGCCTTATAGTTACTGCCATACTTTTGTGGTTTTCCGATGTCGCCGGCAAGGTATTCAAGGCCCGCGCAGGAGAGAAAGCCCGTAACGGCATCACCTGGTGGCAGGCCCTTGTAGTTGGCATCGGCCAGGCCCTGGCAGTAGCTCCGGGCGTATCCCGCAGCGGAACCACCATCGCAACAGGTCTTATCATCGGCGTACGCCGTGACGTAATGGCACAGTTCTCCTTCCTTATGGTGCTGCTGCCCATCATCGGAGAGCAGTCACTTGGAATACTGAAAGCCGTCACCGGCCACGCAGAATCCACCGGCAGCGTAAGCGTAGTATGCCTTATCCTGGGCTTCATCTTTGCCTTCGCAAGCGGACTCTTCGCCTGCAAGGCCATGGTTGCCCTGGTTCGCAAGGCCCGCCTGGGCTGGTTCTCTATTTACTGCCTTGCAGTTGCAGTACTCATACTTGTCCTGACTTAGCCCATGGCAGACCGCACCCTGAATATCTTTGCGTCCGACGTCCATCTTGGCCTGGATGTAGCAGACCCCGCCGCCCGCGAGGCCCGTTTCGTGGACTTTTTGAAGTCCATTCCGGCCGACAGGACAGAGGGCCTGTACCTTTTGGGAGATATTTGGGATTTCTGGTACGAGTATAAGCACGTCGTTCCCAAGGGCTACGTAAAAGTCTTTGCCGCAATTACTGAACTTTTGGAAGCCGGAGTTAAGGTTTACTTCTTCCCCGGCAATCATGATATCTGGGTTTATCATTACTTCGAAAGCCTTGGAATGACCGTTGTCCGCGACCGCTGGCTTATCAAGGAGATTGGAGGCAAGACCTTCTGCCTTAGCCACGGAGACGGCCTTGGACACGGAATGACAGGCTACAAGTTTATGAGGGCCATATTCCATGGCCGATTCTTCCAGGTACTCTTCAGCCTTCTTCACCCGCGCATAGCCTTTGGCATCGGGCGCACCTGGTCTAAACGCAGCCGCCTTGCCAAACAGAAAAAATACGTATTCAAAGGTGAATCGGAGCCGCTGTACGGATGGGCGGAAGAGCTTTCATCCGGGCAGAAGATAGATTACTGCATCTTCGGGCATTATCACTGCCCCTATCGCGCCTCCTTGTCTACCGGCGCAGAGTTATTGATATTGGATGATTGGATGGAGGGCGCACCGTATTTGTGCTTCAGTCCTACATCAGGAATATCCGGCAGCTTGCCGAATATAGAGAAATAAAAGCCCTCGTATTCCCCACGGTGCCACA
This sequence comes from uncultured Prevotellaceae bacterium, assembly GCA_947166905.1. Classification (GTDB taxonomy): domain Bacteria; phylum Bacteroidota; class Bacteroidia; order Bacteroidales; family UBA932; genus Cryptobacteroides. Next base: position 41,412 of record CAMVFZ010000004.1, read on the forward strand.
TCTGCACCAGTTCTTCCGTCTGCTTGTCTATACCTTCCGGGTCATAGTGTTTCTTTAGGTCCGCCCCAAAGAGTTTGCCTACGCCCTGCCAGAAGCCGGCGGCCATTTTGTTTTTATATAGCTTGATAAGATCGTACGGAGGCATTCCCGTTTCCCTGTCTATAAGCCGCAGCATCAGCTGGCCCTGGGTTATAGTAAGGTTGCGCAGCCGCTTCTCATAGGCCTTAAAGAGCTTTTTCTCCAGTTTGCCAACATAGGACTGACGGCGCAGCGAACCCATTCTTTTGGCATCGAAAGTACTGTCCGTCTCTTCTATTATCTCCTTTGCCAGCAAAGCAAAAGGATAGGCCTTTCCAAAGTTATGTACTAGCCGATAGTACTTTGCCCACTTGCGCCCTTTCTTTTTACCCACATACACATAAGAAGGGGTAATCTGATCGTAATAGATGGTATCTCCGTTCTGCACCACATAGGGCAGGAATGTCCCCGACTGCCCCTGCGCAGGCAAGCACAGGAACATCGCGGCAACAGCCACTATCGCGTATGAAATCCATCTTTTCACGCCACAAAAATAGCACTCTTCAAAAACAATTCCAACAACGCCTACCTGTGCCTTAGGCTGAGCTCGCGCTCTACGTCACTGACAGAGACACCCATGGCTTCCATTAGAACAAGGAGATGATACACCAGATCGGAAGCCTCGTAAGTAAATCTGGCCTTGTTGCCATCCACTGCCTCTATGACGGCTTCCGTGGCCTCCTCCCCTACCTTCTTTGCGATGGCCTTAGGGCCTTTAATGAAAAGACGGGTGGTATAGGAGCCTTCCGGCATCTGGGCATGGCGGCTCTGGATTAGTTTGCCAAGGGAGCGGATGAAGCCTTCTTCTTCCGGAGTATCAAAGCAGGCCGTAGTGCCACGGTGGCAGGTGGGGCCGGCAGGATCGGCCTGAATAAGTAGGGTATCGGCATCGCAGTCAGGGAACATGCTGCGGACAGTAAGGTAGTTTCCACTGGTCTCCCCCTTTGTCCACAGGGCCTGGCGGGTGCGGGAATAGAAGGTTACGCGGCCCTCTGCGGCGGTCTTTTCAAAGGCCTCGCGGTTCATATAGCCAAGCATCAGAACCTTGAGGGTTGTTGCGTCCTGAACGATTACGGGAAGATGCCCGTCGGCGTTCTTGCTAAGGTTAAAATCGTCGAATGTCATGATAGTCAAGTGTTTAAATACGTACAGGTATGCCTTTGGAAGCCAAATACCGCTTCACCTCCCCTATAGTGTACTGCCCGTAATGGAAGATGCTGGCAGCCAGGGCAGCATCGGCCTTGCCTTCCGTCAGTACGGCGGCGATGTCTTCTACGCTACCGGCTCCACCGGAAGCTATTACAGGAATGACCAGGCTGTCGGACAGCGCAGCATACACCAGGCAAGGGTATCCGCCACGAGTGCCGTCATGGTCCATGGAGGTAAAAAGAATCTCACCGGCGCCACGCTCCTGAGCCTCTCGAGCCCAGGAGAAAAGTTCTTTGTCCGATGGGCGGCTTCCCCCATGGGTTGTGGCGTGCCAGAGGCCGTCAGGGCCAGATTTGGCATCAATGGCAACTACTACGAACTGCCGGCCGTACTTGGCAGCAATCTCCCCTATAAGCTCCGGGCGGGCGATGGCGGCGCTGTTCAAGGTTATCTTGTCCGCCCCCGCATCTAACAAACGTGAAGCGTCGTCAAGACTGCCGATGCCTCCGCCTACGGTGAAAGGGATGTTCACGGCCTCTGCAACGCGACTCACAAGGCGGGCAAAGGTCTTTCGGCCTTCCAGGGTTGCGCTGATATCCAGATAAACCAACTCGTCGGCCCCTTCAAGGGCATATCGGCGGCCAAGTTCTACAGCATCGCCCACATCCTTAAGGCCCGCGAAGTTGATACCTTTAACTACGCGTCCGTCCTTTACATCCAGGCAGGGAATTATCCTTTTTGCAAGCATAAGGCAATGTCATTCAATGTGATACGTTTTTCATAAATAGCCTTTCCAACGATGATGCCGGTAAGGCCAAGGGTGTTGGCCCTGCGGATATCCTCTATACAGGATACTCCGCCGCTGACTATGGTTTCCAAGGCGGGATAACGCTTCTTAAGGCCCTCATAAAGACTGAAGGAAGGCCCCTGCAGCATACCGTCGCGGGAAATATCGGTAACTATCGCGCGCCTGAGCCCGGCCGGAATAAAGCGGTCCAGAATCTCTTTCAGTCCGGCGCTGCTATCCTCTAGCCAGCCGCTTACGGCAACCTTGCCGCCACGGACATCGGCCCCAAGAATAAGCTTATCCCCATAGGAGCTAAGCCATCCCAGCATCTTTTCAGGGTCTTTAACCGCCACACTGCCGATGATAGCCTGATCTGCACCAGCATTCCAGACAGACGCCAGAGCCTCATCGTCCTTTATTCCCCCTCCCCATTCAAGAGTTAGAAGTCCAAGGGAAGCTATCCTCTCAAGGGTGCGAAGATTCTTTGGAGAGGCGCTTTTGGCACCTTCAAGATCTACAAGGTGAAGCCGCCGCACTCCGCAGCCGGCAAAGGCGCGGGCCCATTCCACGGGATCTCCTTCATAGTTCTTCTGCGTAGAATAATCCCCCTGAGACAAGCGGGTACAATTGCCGCCGATAATATCAATTGCAGGAATAATCTCTATCATATAGCCAGGAAGTTTTTAATTATTGCCTCTCCCTCGTCACCGCTCTTTTCCGGGTGGAACTGGGTTCCGTAAAAGTTCTCGTAACGCATTGCGGCGCCGAACATGGCGCCAGCGTAAGCGCAGGTGGCAACTGTATCAGGGCAAAGGCCGGCGTAATAAGAGTGTACAAAGTAAACGTAAGGCGATGCCTCCAGCCCTTTGAACAGCTTCCCTTCCGTGTTTCCCAGATTGTTCCAGCCCATGTGGGGCACCTTGCAACCAGGGGCGGGAGTAAACTGGCGCACATGGGCGTCAAAAACGCCAAGGCAAGGTTTGCCCGGAGCCTCTTCACTATCCCGGCAAAGCACCTGCATTCCAACGCAAATACCAAGTACGGGCTGACGCAGCGCCCTGATAACATCCGGCAGGCCGCGCTCTACAAGATTATCCATAGCAAGGCCTGCATGCCCTACTCCGGGAAGTATGACCTTGTCTGCGCTGCGGATAACATCGGCATCGGAGGTAACTGTATATTCCGCCCCCAGGCGGTCCAGGGCGTTCTCCAGCGAGCGGAGATTACCCATATCATAGTCGATGATGGCTATCATAGCGTTCCTTTTGAAGACGGGAGGGTGCCGTCGAACACATTGCGCCTGACGGCTTGGCGCAGGGCCCTGGCGAAGGCCTTGAAGACAGCTTCTGCCAGGTGGTGGTTGTTTTCGCCCTCGGCCTCAACGCGCAAGTTGCACTTGGCGGCGATGCAAAGGGACTTGAAAAAGTGCTTGAACATTTCCGTAGGGGTGTCGCCAATGCGCTCGCGGGTAAAGTTCACCTTCCAGACAAAGTCTGCGCGCCCGCCAAAGTCCAGCAGTACCATGGCCTTGCACTCGTCCATCGGCAGGGCAAAACCATAGCGCTCAATACCGCGTTTGTCGCCAAGAGCCTGGGCGATGGCTTCTCCCAGCACTATACCCACGTCTTCCATGGTATGGTGCTCGTCCACCTTAAGGTCTCCGTCGCAGGAAAGGCTCAGGCTTACGCCGCCATGGTGGGGAATCTGGTCCAGCATGTGATCAAAGAAATAAAGCCCCGTAGCTATGCCGGACGGGCCTTTTCCATCCAAATCCAGGATAAGCTCAATATCCGTCTCGCGGGTCTTCCTTGTTATTGTCACCTGGCGGGAGCTGCTACGGACAGCCTCTGCTATCTCTTCCCAGGACATCGGACCAACCTTATAGCCCTTTGCCCCAAGATTGGCGGCCAGCAGCATATCAGTATCCTGATCGCCTATTACAAAACTTGCGGCAAGATCGTAGGATCCGTCCATATAGGCGCCCAACATTCCGGTCCGCGGCTTGCGGGTAGGAGCATTATCCTCCGGGAAAGACTTGTCAATCAAAATGTTGTCAAACTTTATCCCCTCCCCTGCCAGAGTATTAAGCATCAGGTTCTGGTAAGGCCAGAAGGTGTCGTCCGGGAAAGCGGGCGTACCCAGTCCGTCCTGGTTTGTCACCATCACAAATTCATATCCTAAGCCGGAGAGGGCTTTCAGGGCGGATATTACCCCAGGAACAAAGGCGAACTTGTCCAGGGCGTCAATCTGCTCGTCGTAAGGCTCTGCGAGTATGGTTCCATCGCGGTCGATGAAAAGAGCTTTCTTTAAAGTATTCATTGGGCGTATAGGTTAAGGGCGTTAAGAAGTGCGTCGTTTTCGGCCGGCAGGCCTACGGTAAAGCGGAGGCATCCCTCGCAGCCGGCAACGCGCGTACGGTTGCGGACGATGATTCCCTCTTTGAGCAGGTAGTCATATAGACCATCGGCATCGGTCACTCGGGCAAGGATGAAATTTGCGTCGCTGGGGAAGACCTTTAATACAAAGGGATAACCGGCGAGGGCGGCGGACAACCGCTTCCTTTCGCCGATGATGGTCTCCACCTCCTTGGCAATAGGCTTTTCAAGTATGTCAAAGGCCTTTTCCATGGCTGCCCGGCTAAGGTTATACGGGTATTTTACCATTGACATCAGGCCGATGATTTCCTTGCTGGAGATTGCCATCCCTATGCGAAGGCCGGCCATTGCACGGGCCTTGGAAAGGGTCTGCAATACGATAAGATTCTCCCTTTCTACCGCCTCCTGCACAAGGGTTCCCTTGTCTGAAAAGTCTATATAGGCCTCGTCCACCACAACTATACCCGCAAAGCGGTTGCATATATCAAGGAGCTGCTCTTTGGGGAAGGCATTGCCGGATGGATTGTTTGGGGAACAAAGGAAGATAACCTTGGTAAATGCGTCGCAGGCACCCAAAAGGGCCTCAGCGTCCAGGGAAAAGTCTTCCTCCAGGCGCACGCTTTTAACTGCAATATCATTCATCGCAGCGGCAACGCCGTACATTCCGTAGCTGGGGGCCATAATTACCGCATTGTCCTTGCCAGGAGTGCAAAAGATACGGAAGACAAGGTCTATGGCCTCGTCGCTGCCGTTTCCAAGGAAAAGGTTTTCCGGACCGATGCCCTTGAGCGGGGCTATTTTGGCCTTGAGGGCAGCCTGGTGAGGGTCCGGATAACGATTATAACCGTTATTATAAGGGCTCTCGTTGGCGTCCAGAAAGATGCCAAGCGGGCCGTCATATTCGTCGCGGGCGGTTGAGTACGGGGCTAAAGCCGCGATGTTGGGCCTTACAAGTGATGTTATACTGCTCATTTTCCTTCTATTCTTATGGTGACGGCGCGGGCGTGGGCGTCAAGACCCTCGGCTTTTGCCATATTTACAATGGTGGGGGCAAGGCGGCTAAGGCCGTCGCGGGATATTTCCTGCAGGGTCATCTTGCGGAAGAAGCTGTCCATGTTAACTCCGCTGCAGGAGCGGGCCCAGGCGCTGGTAGGAAGGGTATGGTTAGTCCCTGAGGCATAATCGCCAGCACTTTCAGGGCTCCACTGGCCGATGAATACGCTGCCGGAGGCTGTAATCCCGCCGGCAAGACTGGTAGCGTCTTCTGTCGCTATTATAAGGTGCTCCGGGGCGTAGGCCTCTGCAAAGTCAACAAGAGCCTCCCGGCCGGGAAGCACTACTGCAAAGCTGTGCTCCAGGGCTCCGTCTACCTGGGCGTCGCGCGGTAGGGCTTTCTTCTGTTCCTCTACGGCGCGGAGCACGTCTTCTGCAAAAGCCCTGTCAAGGCAAGCCAGCACTGCGGTACTGTCTTTTCCGTGCTCTGCCTGCGACAGCAGATCTGCTGCCACGAAGGCCGGATTTGCCGTGGCATCGGCCAGCACCATTACTTCCGACGGACCAGCGGGCATATCGATGGCAGTGTTGCGCCCGCTTACCATCTGTTTTGCAAGGGTTACGTAAGGGTTGCCAGGGCCAAAGATCTTGTCCACTTTGGGGACGGTTCTGGTTCCAAAGGCCATAGCTGCCACGGCCTGGGCGCCACCTATGCGGAAGACGCGAGTAATGCCGCATTCGCGGGCGGCAAAGAGCACCTCAGGCGCTACAGAACCGTCCTTGCGGCAGGGCGTACAAAGTACGCGCTCGCGACAACCGGCAAGGGCTGCCGGAACGGCCAGCATAAGCACGGTAGAGAACAGCGGGGCGCTGCCTCCGGGGATGTACAGGCCTACGCGATTAATCGGCACAGGCCTCTGGACACAAATTACCCCGGGCACGGTTTCCACGCGAATCTCCCGGGGCATCTGGGCCTTGTGAAAGGCCTCTATATTCTTCTTGGCTGCCAGAACAGCTTGCTGAACGCTTGCCGGAACCAGACTGCAAGCCTTGTCGATATCGGCCGAAGACACCTCCAAGGGGGCCTCAACCCCGTCAATATCCTTCATAAGGCGCAGCAGGGCGGCGTCTCCTTCTTCCTCTACGGCACGCAGTATGGCCTCTACGCGCGGGCGAATTCCCTCGTAGTCCACGCCCTGGCGGCGGCAAAGCGCATCCCACTCAGAGCGGGAAGGTTGGTCTATTATCCTCATAAGATGATTTTATCTACGTCCATAACCAGTATACCCTCTGCGCCGATGGCTTTGAGTTGGCGAACCTTGATCCAAAGGTCGGCGGCGTCTACTACAGAGTGAAGCGAGCACCAGTCCGGCGACGCCAGAGGCATAACCGTAGGGCTTCGCATGGCCGGAATTATCTTTATGGCTTCTTCCAGAGCAGACTTAGGAAGGTTCATCAGCAAATACTTTTTGCCGCGGCTTACAGTCTCCGATTCAATCCTGAACAGCAGGTCGTCAATCACGGCCTGTTCCTGCACTCCGCGGCTTTTGTTCGCAATCAGAACGGCCTCTGATTCAAATACGGTCTCTACCTCCTTCAGTCCGTTGGCAACCAGGGTGCTGCCGGATGAGACTATATCAAAGATGGTATCGGCAATGCCAACTGCGGGGGCAATCTCTACAGAGCCGGTAATAACCTCTACCCTTGCATCTATCTTTTTTTCCTCCAAGTATTTACGCAAGATGTTAGGATAGGACGTGGCAATGCGTCGGCCGCTGAACCAGGACGGACCGCTGTAGTCCTCGCCCTTGGGCACAGCCAGACTAAGCCTGCAGGTGCCAAAACCAAGGCGGTAAAGAATGTCGACATCGGCCTTGCGCTCTTCTATCTCGTTGAGGCCTACAATGCCAAGGGTTGCGGTGCCGCCTGCAACCACCTGGGGGATATCGTCATCCCTAAGATAAAGCGCCTCTATGGGGAAGGTCTGCGATTTGGACAGTAGTTTACGTTTAGGGGCGTCAACCTCTATCCCAATGTTCTGGAGCAGCAAAAGGCTCTCTTCATTAAGCCGTCCTTTGGACTGAATAGCTATTCTAAGCATAAGAAAAGTGTTTGACAAAAGTGCACAAAAAAAAAGACCTGCCGCTTGTAACAAGGGCAGGTCCTAACGCTTTAAATATTCTAAGTATGAATGTACAACAATTTATCCGCCCTATCCTTGTGAGATATGGTGGTGATGATGCATATTGTTGTTAAACCTATTCATACTGCGCGAAAAAATTACTTCTCAGCAACTTTAGCCTCTACATAGTTGATAGCGTCAGCAACAGTGCTGATACCAGAAGCATCCTCATCGGGAATCTTGATATCGAACACGCGCTCGAACTCCATAAGAAGCTCTACAGTGTCAAGAGAATCTGCACCAAGATCATTGGTGAAGTTTGCGCTTTCGGTAACCTCTGACTCCTCAACACCGAGTTTGTCAACGATGATGGCTTTTACCTGTTTTACAACATCTTCCTTTGCCATAGTAAAATAAGTTTAGTTTATGTTAATAATACACTTTTTCAATCCAAATCGGAAATATTTTTCCGGATTATCGCTGCAAAGTAAATAATAATTTCCGAGAAATAAAAACTTTCGGCTTTAAAAAACGGTTTAACAGCATTGACCATGGCTGGAGGGGGCCTGAGCTAAGCGCTGTTGCAGGTTTGGATTTACGCGCGGAAAATTCTATCTTTGAAGCAAGAAAACCTTTATATGAGACACATATCTTCCTTATTATCATTTTTCCTAATATGTTGCTGCTTTCTTGAATGCAAGAAAGATGATAATACTATAGAACCCACTCTAGAAAAAGCCCTTATTATTAAACCAGCCAAGTCCACAAAAACCGAGAGTGGCATATCAACCAAAGATGGTTCTGTCGTTTACGCCATCGATTCTGTGTTCTGGGGTGGATCCATTGTAAATCCTGATGAAGGATCCTCTCACAGATGTCACTTTTTTCAAAAGAAAGCAGACGAATCTCCCAATTTGAATAAAGAAAAAGCATTAATCGAGATTTGGGGTTTTAAATATAGCAATAGAACGTATACAAAGCCTGGGCAGTATATTGACCAAATTATTATTAATGGACTCGAGGAATCGCTTGGATTTGGTTCTTGCCTTAATATTCCAATGGATCAAGGAAAATATAATGGTGGTAATGACCTAATTAAGAGCGTACAGATTAAATCCTATAAGTTCGCATCATACATTGATAATGACGGACATCAAAATAAAGATTCAGATATCAACATCGTGATTACATCAAAAGCGAGCGACATCATTACAATACGATTCGCCAACGATGTCACCCCACATGATGGAATCTTCTAGCGTATTTGCTGAATGTCTATTCTGGATCACTAGCCCTAATATTATAAAAGAACGTTTGATCTGAATTAAATTCCACTATAGATATTTTTCGGTTGTTTTGTACATGACAATAAAGCAGCAACAACGAAACAAATAATAACGGCTCTTTGATATTTCAAAGTAAAATAATTAGTGGCTTGTTCTTTTAACAGCAGTGGCCATGGCTGGAGGGGGCCTGGCTGAGCTTCAACCAGATACGCAAGCCGTTGATGGAATTGATCAGGTAGAAGCAGTACTTGATGAACATGACGATAGTATAGTCGCCCTGCGGCTCCGTTATCATTATGATTCCCCACAGGCCGATGTTGGACACGTTGACGATATTCCAAAGCACCCACTGCTCCATATAAGCCAGGGACATCAGTATCTGGCCGACGATGTTGAAGGTGAGGACGGCCGCATCAAAGAAAACCTTTGCCTTATTCACCTCCATTCCGGGGGCGATGGTAGCAGCCTGTATTTTGAGCAGGATAATGTAAGCGACAGCAAGGACGGCCAGCGAGCCGGCGGCGATGTAACCGCGCTGCTTCCATGTAAGCCTTCTGGCCTGAACCTCTTTCTTGGCACCCTTCGCTCCCCTTTTACGCCACTGCCAGATGCCTACGAACTGCATCGGCAACAGATAGAACACATGCAGGCCGAAGTCTCCCCAGGCCCCGTTGTCCGACGTTACTATGGCGCAGGCCACAACGTCCAGGATTCCGAACAGGAAGGTCCAGATAATGCCGTTGGCTGACAGCAGGGCGGCAGCAAAGCCGGTAAGAGTACCAAACGATGCGATTATCAGCATTGCCAGGCGCGCGTCTTCCTGGCGGGCCTTGAAGAGAGTAATCAGTACGATGGTTGCAGCCATCAGGGTCATAAGGACCGTACCGAATATCTTGTTGAATTTCTTTTCGTTCATTGTTGTAAAGATTCTAGTATACGTGTTGCAAGCCGAGCATTGCCAAGGAAAGATGCCAAATCTTCCTGAGACGTTGCAGCAATTCTGGCAACTGAGCCATAATGCATGAGAAGTCGCTGCTCCAAGCGCTCTCCTACGCCTTTTATAGAGCGCAACGCAGAGTCTATCTGTGCCTTGCTGCGCAAATTTCTGTGGAAAGTAATACCGAAGCGATGAGCCTCGTCGCGAATCTGCTGAAGCACCTTCAGGGCCAGCGAATCACGGTCGATGAAAAGCGGGTACGGGTCCCCTACCCTGATGACCTCTTCCAGCCTCTTTGCAAGGCCTATTACGGTAAGCTTGTCAGTAAGGCCCAGTTCCTGCAGGGCCTGGTAAGCAAAGTCCAGCTGTCCCTTGCCACCGTCAATAACAATCAACTGCGGCAAGTCGTCCGGAGCCTCTGCCATCATCCGCGAATATCGGCGGTTCACCACCTCTTTCATGGAGGCATAGTCATTGGCTCCGATCACCGTCTTAATTTTAAAGCGCCGATAGTCCTTTTTGGAGGGCACTCCGCCGCGGAAGACAACGCACGAAGCAACCGGATTCGTACCCTGGATATTGGAGTTGTCGAAGCATTCCATGTGCTCAGGCAGCACATCCATTCCAAGGGCCTTTTTAAGGTTTTCCAGCACCTTTGTCCGATACTCCCCGGGGTCGGCCTTCTCTTTCTGGCGAAGATGGTTTGCCCTGTATTCCCTTGCATTGCGGGTGCTCAGTTCCAGCAGAGCCAGCTTATCCCCTTTTGCAGGTATTTTAAAGGCTGAACCGTCCATTTCTACGTCCGGTTTGAAGGGGACAACCACTTCCTTTGCCAAAGCGCCGAATTTGGCCTGTATTTCCGCGATAAACTCGCTGAGTATGGCGGCGGGCTCCTCTTCTATGTTCATTTTAAAGCCAAGGTTCAGAGACTGCACAACGGCTCCGCCACGAACGCGAAGGAAGTTACCGTAGGCTTCACCGGCATCGCAAAGAAGAGAGAATACATCCGCATCGGCATCAGAGGCTGCGGTGATTACAGACTTGGAGTAATGACCGTCCAGGCGCTCCATCTTTTCTTTGTACACTGCGGCCTGCTCAAAATCCAGCCTTTCTGCGGCCTCTTCCATAAGGGAGCGATAGTGTTTTATCAGTTCACGGCCTCCGCCCTTCAGAAGGCTTGTTATTTCATCAATCCAGCCATTGTATTCCTGGACCGATACAGCCCCGACACAACAGCCTTTGCACCGGCCAATATGATACTCCAGACAGGGGCGGTAGCGCTTGCGCAGGATAGCATCGACATTTATATTATAGCGGCAGGTGCGCAAGGGGTAAAGGTCGCTGAACATCTCCAATAGAACACGGGCATGCATTACGCTGCTATAGGGGCCAAAATAGCGGGAGCCGTCCTTTTTGAGCGTTCGGGTAAGATAAACCCTGGGGTATTCCTCTGCGGTGATGCAGATCCAGGGATAGGTCTTGGAATCTTTGAGCAGTATGTTGTACTTGGGCTTGTACTGCTTGATAAGATTGTTCTCCAAAAGGAGGGCATCGGCCTCTGTGTCCACCACGGAATACTGGGCGTCGGCAATCTTGGAAACCAGGATACGCGTCTTGGTGTTAAGGCGCTCCGCGGGCACGAAGTACTGGGCTACGCGCTTGTGCAAGTCCTTTGCCTTGCCGACATATATTATTTTCCCCTCGGAATCATAGTATCTGTAGACTCCGGGGGAATGAGGAAAAAGCGATATTTTTTCTTTGATGTCCAAGTTTTACTTTCCCAGCTCCTCTTCCAAAATCGCCTCTGCTTCCTTGGCGCTGATGTCCCTATGCAAGATTGTTCCGTCAGGGCCGAAAAGTATAAGGGTAGGAATACCGTTGATGCCGTATTCGTCCGCTACAAGTACGTCTGTACCCAGAATGCAGGGCCATGGAATCCCGTGCTCTTTCATAGACTTCTGTCCATCTTTGGGGTTATCCCATACATCAATGCCCAGGATATCGAATTTGTCTCCTTTATGCTTTTCGTAAATCCTCTTCAGGCGAGGAAGGATGACATGGCAGCTGCCGCACCAGGAGGCCCAGAAGTCTGCAAGTATGTACTTGCCTTTGCCGATGTAGTCCGAAAGCTTTGCCTCCGGGAAATCGCCGTGGGCAGGTATAATCACATCGGCGAACATATGACCCTCTGACGTCTGAGCCCGCTTTTCAAGCTCCATATAGAGCATAGAAATGAACTCGTGTCCCTTCATTTCCGGAGAAAGGCTATCAAGGATGCCGCTGATCTCTGTGTCTTTCAGATCATGATAAATCATCTTCAGGGCCTGGGCACCAAGGTCATTGTCCAGATTTTCCCTGATGGTTTTATTACACAGGTCTACAAGACGGCCCTGGATATCGGAGTAAACACCAAGGAATTCCGGAGAGACCAGTTCCCTCTTGTTGATCTTGTCCTGGTATTCAACCATGAACTGATTCCTTTCCTTAAGGATGCCGTTCTCAGTTTCAAGGAATTCTATGACACGCTTGTTGATTTCTGACTTTTTCGGATCCAGGATAGGCTCCGACGCCGTAAAGTCTATTGACATCTTGTTGCCATCCGGGATAAGGTATACACCTTCCACCAGGGCCGACGTTGTCTTTGTTGTTGGAATCTCTGCTGTGAACTGCCCGTTTACAACGGGGAAGCGAAGAGTTTCGCCACCTGAGATTATAACACTTACACTGTCTGGAGCACGCTTTTTCCCAAAATCACCCACCACAACGGTGGTACCCGAACCGCACGATACAACCAGAAAAGCCAAAGCCAGAATAACAAGAGCAACGTACTTTTTCATATGCCAGGACTTGTTGTAAAGTTATCGAAAAAACCTGCTCCGTAAATTGCTGTTACGGAACAGGTTGTAAATTTAGTAAATAAAACTTAAATATGCAAATATGCAAAAGTCTTACTCACTTCTGGTCTCGTTGTTTCTGCGAGGACGGCGTGCACCGCCACGTCCACCACGCTCGTTGCCACGACCGGGACGACCCTGGCCCTGAGCCTGAGCTGCAGAAGCTGCTACACCGGCGTTAGGGGAAAGATCCTTCTTTCCGTAAACCTCACCGTTGCAGATCCAAACCTTGACGCCAAGAACGCCAACTTTGGTGTGAGCCTCTGCGAGTGCATAGTCGATATCGGCGCGGAAAGTATGGAGAGGTGTACGACCTTCCTTGAACATTTCGCTGCGGGCCATTTCAGCACCACCAACGCGGCCGCTGATCTGAACCTTGATACCCTCTGCACCAACGCGGATTGCAGATGCGATTGCCATCTTGATGGCCCTTCTGTAGGAAACACGGCCCTCGATCTGACGAGCGATAGAGTCAGCTACGATGCGGGCGTCAACTTCCGGACGACGAACCTCGTAGATATTGATCTGAACCTCTTTACCGGTTACCTTCTTGAGCTCTTCCTTAAGTTTGTCAACCTCTGCGCCACCCTTGCCGATGATTACACCGGGCCTTGCTGCCTGGATAGTCACGGTGATGAGCTTGAGAGTTCTTTCGATGACAATCTTGGAGAGGCTTGCCTTAGCAAGACGGCTCTCGAGATATTTACGGATCTTATAGTCTTCTGCTATCTTCTCCGCATAGTTACCACCACACCAGTTAGAGTCCCAACCACGGGTGATACCGATTCTGTTGCTGATAGGATTAGTTTTCTGTCCCATATTTATGCCTCCACTGTTGCGGTTTTCTTAACATCAAGTACGATGGTAACATGATTGCTGCGCTTGCGGATACGTCCGGCACGGCCCTGAGGGCAGGGGCGGATTCTCTTAAGGGTGCGGCCTTCACCGACCATGATGGTCTTAATGTATACGTTACCATTATCAAGTTCCTTGCTCTGCTCGGGGTTCTTAGCCTCCCAGTTAGCGATGGCGCTACGGAGAAGCTTCTCAAGAGGGATTGAAGGGGCCTTCTTGGAGAACTTGAGAAGATCAAGTGCACGGTTAACCTCCACACCTCTCACTGTGTCTACTACGAGACGCATCTTACGAGGAGAAGTAGGGACGTCATTGAGTTTTGCTATAGCTGTCTGCCTTTTAGCTTCTTTCAGCTTTTCGGCCATTATTCTTTTACGAGCTCCCATAATTTCAAATCATTAAAATTTTACTTCTTATTGTTGCCCGAATGGCCTCTGAAATTTCTGGTAGGTGCAAACTCGCCAAGCTTGTGACCAACCATGTTCTCTGTAACATAAACCGGAATGAACTTATTTCCGTTATGAACAGCGATGGTGTGGCCGACGAAGTCAGGAGAGATCATACTTGCGCGTGACCAAGTCTTGACAACTTCTTTCTTCTTGCTACCATCATTCATAGCAAGAATTCTCTTCTCCAGGGCTTCCTGGATATATGGACCTTTTCTTAATGAACGACTCATAATTCCTAAAGTTTAATTCCGATTATTTCTTTCTTCTTTCAATGATGAACTTGTTTGAAGTAGCCTTAGGATTACGCGTCTTGTATCCCTTTGCAGGCAGACCCTTGCGTGAACGAGGGTGACCACCGGAGGCGCGGCCTTCACCACCACCCATAGGGTGATCATGAGGGTTCATAACAACACCTCTGTTGTGGGGACGGCGTCCAAGCCAGCGGCTGCGGCCGGCTTTACCATAGGACTCCAGATTGTGTTCAGGGTTGGAAACAGTACCTACAGTTGCACGGCAGCTAACGAGTACCATACGGGTCTCACCGGAAGGGAGACGAAGTACTGCGTAGTTGCCCTCGCGGGCTGCGAGCTGAGCGAAGGTACCGGCGCTACGTGCCATTGCGGCACCCTGACCGGGACGAAGCTCAATGTTGTGAACGAGAGTACCTACCGGAATCTCTGCGAGAGGAAGCGCGTTGCCCATATCAGGAGCAACACCTGAACCGGAAGCGATAACCTGACCTACCTTGAGACCGTTGGGGGCGATGATATATCTCTTCTCACCATCCTCGTACTGTACAAGGGCGATACGGGCGCTGCGGTTAGGATCGTATTCAATAGTCAATACGGTCGCTGTGCAGTTGTCTTTGTCACGACGGAAGTCAACGATGCGGTACATTTTCTTGTGACCGCCACCGATGTAACGCATGGTCATCTGACCAGTGTTGTTACGTCCGCCTGTTCTCTTGAGGGGCTCCAGCAATGATTTCTGAGGAGTCTTGCAAGTGATATCATCAAATGCGCTGATAACCTTGTTTCTCTGTCCGGGGGTAACCGGTTTGTATTTCTTTACTGCCATTGCCTATCCCTCCTATATGTTTGCATAGAAATCAATCTTGTCTTCACCTGCGAGGGTTACATATGCCTTCTTGAAGTGGTTGGCACGACCGCGGAGAAGACCGGCCTTGGTGAAACGAGCTTTCTTCTTGCCGTTGTAGTTAACGGTGTTAACTGAAGCAACGGTAACGTTGTACATCTGCTCAATCTCGGCCTTAATCTGAACTTTGTTAGCAGAACGGTCTACAATGAAACCATAACGGTTCAACTTTTCGCCCTGAGCCGTCATTTTTTCTGTTACGATTGGCTTAATTAAAATTCCCATCTCTCAAAAATTTTAGCTGTTTACTCTTGAGGCGAGAACATCCTGAACGCCGTCAACAAATACAACTGAATATGCATTCATGATGTTGTAAGTATTGATCTCGTCAACAGTGATGACCTTAACCTCAGGGAGGTTACGTGATGAAAGATAAATGTTAGCAGAGTTCTCAGGGAGAACGAAGAGAACCTTGCGGTCGCCTGCCTTGATAGCATTGAGGATACCCATGAGCTCTTTGGTCTTAGGGGCGTCCATTGTGAAGGGCTCGACAACCTTGATAGCATTATCCTGAGCCTTGTAAGAGAGGGCTGAGAATCTTGCAAGCTGTTTGAGCTTCTTGTTGAGTTTATGCCTGTAGTCGCGCGGCTTGGGACCGTGAATGTTACCACCACCTACGAAGATACCGGCCTTGAGGGAACCGTGACGTGCGCCACCGCCGCCCTTCTGGCGACCAAGCTTCTTGGTGCTGTATGCAACTTCGCTTCTGTCCTTTGTCTTGGCTGTGCCCTGACGCTGATTTGCGAGGTACTGGACTACATCAAGGTAGATGGCATGATCGTTAGGGGTAATGCCGAATACCTTATCGTCGAGAACTACGGTCTTCCCAGACTCAGTTCCGTCAATTTTCAATACTTTTACTTCCATAGTCTTATGCCTCCAAAATCAGATAAGAACCTTTAGCTCCGGGAACGGAGCCCTTTACTACGATGAGATTGTTCTCAGGGATGAGTTTGAGTACAGCAAGGTTAGTAACCTTAACTCTGTCGCAACCCATGTGACCTGCCATACGCATTCCGGGGAATACGCGTGAAGGCCAAGAGGATGCACCCATTGATCCGGGGTGACGAAGACGGTTGTGCTGACCGTGGGTCTGGCCGCCTACACCTGCGAATCCATGACGCTTTACAACGCCCTGAAAACCTTTACCTTTGGATACTCCGACAACGTCTACGAAATCAACGTTCTCAAAAACGTCGGTAAGTGAAACGGTGTCACCGAGCTTAAGCTCCCCTTTGAAGTCTGCAGAGAACTCTACAAGCTTGCGTTTAGGGGTGGTTCCTGCCTTTGCAAAATGGCCCTGGAGGGCTTTGCTGGCGTGCTTTTCTGTAGTTTCGTCATAGGCAAGCTGTACAGCGGCATAACCATCATTTTCTACTGTACGAACCTGCGTAACAACGCACGGACCAGCCTCAATTACGGTGCATGGAATATTTTTTCCATCAGCACCGAAAACGGATGTCATTCCGATTTTCTTTCCAATTAATCCAGGCATTGGTTTGGTTAATTAATTGTTAATTAATACTTTACGTTATTCCGCACATTTTTTGCGGACTGCAAAGGTAGTCATTATTCTCTGATTTTCAATACTTTTCAACAATTTTTTCAACAATCTGACGGCATTCGGCAATATTCCACAATATTATATTATATTTGTACATTGATTTTTAGTAAAAGACATGCCAGCAACAATATTCGGGTTCCTGGGCCTCTCGCTCACCGATTTAATAGACATATTGATTGTAGCGCTGATAATCTTCGCCGTCTTCCGTTGGGTCCGCAACACCACGGCGATCAATATCTTCGTTGCCGTCATCATCATATACGTACTGCTGGTTGTTGCCGATACCCTTGGAATGAAGCTTATGCGCGCCCTACTTGGGGCCTTCATAGACGTTGGTGTATTGGCCCTGATTATCATATTCCAGCCAGAAATCCGCCACTTCCTGTATCGCGTGGGCTCAGAGACCCAAATCAGCTCGAAGGGCAAGGCCCTGCTCTCCAGGTTGTTCGGCCACAAGGGCACCAGCATTACCTCAGAAGCTGTAAATGAGGTTGCAGAGGCCTGCAGAAGGATGTCAGACCAGAAAACCGGCGCCCTCATCGTCTTTACAAACGGAGATTCACTGGATTATATAATCGCAACGGGAGACCTTATCGACGCCAAGGTAAGCAGGCGTCTGATCATGAACCTGTTTTTCAAGAATTCACCCCTGCACGACGGTGCAATGATTATAAGCAACAACAGGATAGTTGCTGCCAGGTGTACCCTGCCGATAACCTCCCGTACAGACCTTCCGGCCAGCTACGGCATGCGCCATAAGGCCGCCATCGGCATAACGGAAGAGACGGACGCAGAGGTAATAGTAGTATCGGAGGAGACCGGAGAGATTTCGTATGTCAAGGCCGGCAATGTAACGCATATCGGCAACATGAACGAGCTCAAGCTTTTGCTTGGCGCAGCGATATCCGGAGCGAGTGAAAAGTAAATGGATAAGAGAGAGAGTCAAATAGATACGGTGCTTGAGGCCAAGCTTGGCTTCGACAAAGTGCGTCAGGCGGTGTCCGACAAATGCAGTACGGAATACGCCGCAGGCAGGGCGGCATCGGAAGAATTCTGCAATTCCGCCAAGGAGATCCGCCGCCGTCTGCTGCTTACGGACGAGATGCGCCTGATCGTGATGTTCGAGGAGTCCTTCCCTACCAGCGGCTACATAGATTGCATAGATTTCCTGAAGGTTCTTGAGGCCGATGGCGCCAATATAGACCTTTACTCCCTTGGCAAGCTGCGCACCATGACGGAGACTCTCCGCAAGGTGACGGCCTTCTTTGACGGCATCAAGGACGGGGTTTATCCCAACCTGAAGCGCTTCGTGGCCAAAGTCAAGGTCTTCCCTGAGGTTTCCCGCCGTATAGACCGCATCATCGACAAGTTCGGAAATGTAAAAGATACCGCTTCTGACGAGCTCCTTCAGATTCGTGGCCAGCTCCACGACAAGGAGGGCTCCCTATCCAAGCGCGCGGCCGCCATTTTGAAGAAGGCTCAGACCGATGGTATCGTGGATGCCGACGCCTCCATAACCATCCGCGACGGCAAGATGCTTATTCCGGTAAATACATCGGAGAAAAAACGCCTCCAGGGCTTTGTCTTCGATGAATCCGCCTCCGGAAAGACAACTTACATAGAGCCGGCAGAGATTGTTGCGCTTGAAAATGAAATCAGCGAGCTTCATTTCGCAGAGAACCGCGAGATTTTCCGCATTCTATCACAGTTCAGCGACTTCCTGCGCCCGTACGTTCCGGAACTGATCAACGGAGCCATCTGCATAGGGGAGTTGGACTTTATCATGGCCAAGGCTCAGATAGCCCTGGAATATATCGCCGGCATGCCCATAATCTCCGAGGATGGCAAAATGCAGCTGCGCAAGGCCCGCCATCCGCTTTTGGAGAAGGCCCTTAAGCGCGAGGGCAAGCCGATAGTTCCCCTTACCGCCAGCCTTGATCCAGTAAAGCACATCCTTCTTATTTCCGGCCCTAACGCCGGAGGAAAGTCCGTGTGCCTGAAGACCGTAGGCCTGCTTCAGTACATGTTCCAGTGGGGCATGCTGATTCCTACGTCGGAAACATCGGAGATGTGTATCTTCGACCGAATAATGGTTGATATCGGCGACGGGCAGTCACTTGAAAGCGATCTTAGTACCTATAGTTCTTTCCTGCAGTCAATGAAAAACATGCTTGCAAAGGCCGATGCTTCTACGCTGGTGCTGATTGACGAGCTTGGTTCCGGTACGGAGCCTGCCGCCGGCGGAGCTATCGCAGAGGCCATTCTTAGCGAGCTGGACCGCAGGGGAGTGTACGGTGTGCTTACCACCCACTATACCAATCTTAAACTATACGCGTCGCGTGAGGGCGTGGGCGTGGTGAACGGTGCCATGCAGTTCGATGCCAAGAATATCGTTCCGCTGTTCAAGCTGGAAATGGGGCTGCCGGGCAATTCGTTTGCCTTTGAGCTTGCGCGCAAGATTGGGCTACCGGAAAACATCGTCAAGGATGCCGAGGAGCGGGCAGGGGAGGAGTACGTAGGTATCGAGCGCAATCTTCGAAAGATTGTGCGTAACCGCCGCGCCCTGGACGAGAAACTGGAGAAGATCCGCCATACGGACAAGGCGCTTGAGAATATAACTGACCGCTACCAGAAGGAGCTTGAGGATATCCGCAAGAAGAAAAAGGATATACTGGAGCAGGCCAAGAAAGAGGCGGAGGATATAGTGAAAGGTGCCAACAAGCAAGTAGAGAGCACCATCCGCACTATCAAGGAGGCCCAGGCAGAAAAGGAGCGCACCAAAGCAGCCCGCTCGCAGCTTCAGGGTTTCCTGGGGGCGCTATCACAGCAGAAGCAGACACAGCAGAAGAATCACGATTCCTATATAGAGAACAAACTAAAGCAACTGGAAGACCGCAATGCGCGTGAGGCCCGCCGCAAGGCCATGCGGGAAGGAAAGCATGCCACGGCAGAGGCATCGGCGCCGGAAAAGCCGCAGCAGGAAGAGATTGTGCTGCGAAGCGGCCCGCTGAAGGTAGGGGAGAAGGTCAGGATCAAATCCAACGGAATGGTTGGAGAGGTGAGCAAGGTGTCCGGGAAGTCGGTTGCCATTATTGTTGGGAATATAACCAGCAAACTGACGGCGGACAAGGTAGAGAGGATATCTTCCAACGAGTATAAATCGGCGGTTAAAAACCTGCCTTCCGCTACAAAGAAGATTCAGGTGCAGGATCCGGCCATAATGGAGAGGAAACTCAACTTCAAGCCGGAGCTGGATGTGCGCGGGGAGCGCCTGCAGGATGCGCTGGAGAAGGTTATGCGCTTTGTGGATGATGCTATTATGCTGGATATGCCGTCTGTGCGTATTGTACACGGAAAGGGGACTGGCGTATTGCATCAGGAGATTCAGAAATTACTCAAGACCATGCCTGGGGTTCAGGCGCGGGACGAACATATACAACTGGGGGGAAGCGGAGTAACAGTTGTTACCTTCGGATGAGAAAGAAAACAGCCTTGACCGGAAAGAGGGGAGAGGCAGCCGTAGCTGATTATCTTACGGCAATGGGCCATGCTATTTTGGCCAGGAACTGGAGAAGCGGGCATTTGGAGTTGGATATTGTGAGTTTGGATGATGAAGGCCTGCATTTTGTAGAGGTAAAAACACGTACATCGGACTGTATTGCGCAGCCGGAAGAGAGCGTGGGTTACGCCAAGCAAAGGCGTTTGGAGGTGGCGGCAAAACGCTTCCTGACAAGCGGCGGCGGGCGTTTTTATGGGAGAGAGGTGTTTTTTGACGTGGCCTCTGTGATTGATAACGACAATCATTTGGAAATCAGTTATTTTCCGAATGCATTTATACCTATACACTGATTAATAACGCTTATATGCTGAATAAGAAATTTTACTGCATTCTGCTGGCCGGAGGTTCCGGCGATAAGCTATGGCCTTGGAGCCGTGAAAATAAGCCCAAGCAATTCGCTTCTATCGGCACCGGAAACGTTACCCTGCTGAGGCTTGCCTATGAAAGGTGTCTGGACCTTGTCCCGACAGAGAATATCCTGGTTGCTACTCTGGATCGCTATAAGGATCTTGTTACGGAGCTCATTCCTGAGCTTCCTGAGAAGAATCTGATTCTTGAACCGCTTGGCCGTCATACCGCGCCTTGTACCGTTTACTCTGCTTATACCCTTATTAAGAGGGATCCGGAGGCTGTGATTGCTATGATGCCTGCGGATAACATCCTGCAGCGCGACGCGCTTACGCGCCAGACCATGGAGAAGGCTATGACTTATGCGGCTGAGCACGATGTTTTGCTTACTTTGGGTGTGATTCCTACGCGTCCGGAGCCTAATTATGGTTATATCCAGGTTTCCGGTGGCAAGGAGGCTCGTGACGCCGGTCTGCCGGCCCCTGTAAAGACCTTTACAGAGAAGCCTGATGTCCGCATTGCAGAGGCTTTCCTTAAGAGTGGCGAGTTCTTCTGGAACAGTGGTATTTACATTTGGAAGGCTTCTGTTGTTAAGGAAGAGTGTGAGGCCTTGATGCCTTCTATTACAGGCCTCTTCGAGGGCTGGGAAAACAATATTGGTACGCCTGCGGAATCGGCCTTTATCAATAAGGTGTATGCGGATTGTCCCAAGCTATCCATTGACTACGGCCTTATGGAGAAGACTTCCAGGGCGTGGATTTTCCCTGTGAATTTCAAGTGGATGGATCTTGATAACTGGGAGGAGCTTTATGAGAACAATGCCGATACTGACGAGCTTGGCAACATTTGCAATACTTCTGCTAAGCTTATCAAGGATTGCCGTGGCAATATCCTGCTTTCTGAGAAACGGGATAAATTGATTGCGGTGCGCGGTATGGAAAACTTTATCGTGGTTGATACCGACGATGTCTTACTTATCTGTCCCCGCAACGCCGATGCTTACAACGATCTTACATCGGCCACCGGCTTCCCGGACTTCGAAAAATTTAGATAGTGCCTGACGGCCCTATTGGTCCGTGAAATGTAACCATCAGATTATCAACAACATAACGTAAAGTGGGGTGTCAAAAATCGGCACCCCACTTTGTTTTAATCACCTAAGGATCAGAGTGTTACATTTCACGCATATTTGTTAACCTGACTGTTTTTCCTTATATTTGGGATTGTGCGTTCTTACTCTGATAAGTTTGTGAGCCTCTTGCTCGATGTGCAAGCTTACGCTCAAAGCGATTCGCTTTTTCATTGTATTATTATTTTATCGTTAGCGTAAAAAGCAATCCTGGAGGGTAAGAAGTACCCCGACGGAAGCCAAAATATTTCTCTTTGATTGAATAAAGGCATTTCAGTGAGGGCTGAAATGCCTTTTTAGAGCTAACGATAATCCCCCGAAGGGGTTAACAATACAACGCAAAGGTATGGATAATTATGATATCTCCAAACACTTTGTGGCGAAAAGCGCTGATATGTGGCGAAACACATGCAAATTTTTACAAATCTTATGATTCGTCATTTCGAGCATATTCTGTTTTAGCCGATTTGTGCTTGTTGACGTTCTGGAAGGCGTAGGACAGTTCTGCGCCGTAAAGGATTATGCTCCAACCCAGATTCAACCAGATCATAAAGAGGGGAATGGCCGCCAGAACGCCGTAGACGGCACTTTGCTTGGCCACCATCAGCTGTGTTTCAAGGTACAGGAACTGCACGGCGGCAAAGGCGATGCCGGCAAAAACCGCAGCCTTAAGGGCATGCCTGTAGTGCACCTTCGTTCCCGGAATGTACTTGTACATTATTGAAATCAGGCAAACGCTTATGCC
Source organism: uncultured Prevotellaceae bacterium (assembly GCA_947166905.1). Taxonomy (GTDB): domain Bacteria; phylum Bacteroidota; class Bacteroidia; order Bacteroidales; family UBA932; genus Cryptobacteroides. Next base: position 63,837 of record CAMVFZ010000004.1, read on the forward strand.
CGCGAAAGAAGCCCAAGAAAGCAGGCCGCGGATGTGCTCGGACAGGAAAAACTCCTGCGGCAGCAGCCAGTCCAGGATATGGGAGTAGAACACCGTTCCGGTAAAAAACAGGATAATCACAAACGGCGAAAGTATCGTAATGCCGATGATTACCCCGAAGGCCTTGAGCACGCTCTTTTCCTTCTCTACCTGCCATACGTTGTTGAACACCTGGCGGACGGTATACATCAGTGATAGCACAATCCAGATAAACGACGCCATCGATATGAAACCGAAAAGCCCGCTTTCCGCGATGGAGGCTATTTTTTCCGCGGCCGATACCAATGTTTCCACCAGCGGCGTCTGCCCCAGGTTTTCATAGAGGATATCGGCAAACTTATCCTTCAGGCCGATGGCGTCCGTCATATAAAGGCCTACTGCGATGGCGGGCACGACGGCCAGCATGCTCTGATAGGCGAGGGCGGATATCTGATAGCCGATTTTCTGGCGGTTGAAGGTGCTTATCATCAGGGTTGCCGTGCGCAGGGTTTTGATAAGGTTGCCTTTCCAGCGGGCGAAATCCTGGGTGTTCAGGTACCAGATATCGTGGGTCAGGAAGCGCACGGTGCGGGTGATCTTGATTGAAGACCACCGAAGCATCAGTTTTACCTTATGTCCCAGCTTTTTGAACACGGCCTATGTCAACTGAAGCGTCAGTGCTATGAAATCTTCTACGGAAAGGCGCTCCGGGCGCAGCTCAAATACTGCCTGGGCGGTAAACCCGGCCAATTGGGCATCGTTCCAGCCTTCCTTTTCCGCCTTCTGCTTGATAAGCGGCTTAAGGGAGTTCCTGAGCGTCTTGCGGCGCTGTCCGAAGGCGGTTTTTACAACGGTTTTGAACATGGCCTCATCGCAGCCAAGAGTCTTCCTGGCCCCGCGGCGCAGCCTTATTACGGCCGATTGTACCTTGGGCGGGGGAGCGAAGCATCCGGAGCCCACGGAGAAGAGGTATTCAATGTCGTACCAGGCCTGCAGAAGCACGGAAAGAATGCCGTAGGTCTTGCTGCCGGGGCCTTCTGCAATGCGCTCTGCCACCTCTTTCTGAATCATGCACACAACTTCCGGAATACGCTCACGGTAATCCAGAATCTTGAAGAAAATCTGGGAAGAAATATTGTACGGGAAGTTGCCGATAACGCAGAAGTTGCCCTTGAAAAAGGCGTCAGGAGAAACCCGCAGGAAGTCTCCCAGAACTACCCTGCCAGGCGCCTCCGGGAAGTGGGTCAGCAGATAATCCACGGATTCTGCGTCAATTTCCACTGCCTTAAGGTTAATATCTTCGCGCTGCAGCAGATACTGCGTAAGCACGCCCATTCCGGGGCCGACCTCCAGTACGTCACTGGCTCCATCGGCCTGCAGGGCATCTACAATTGCCCTGGCAATGGACTGATCCGTCAAAAAATGTTGGCCAAGGGCCTTTTTAGCTCTAACTTCCATATTGCAAAGTTAATATTTATCTGATTATTAGGGACAATATTCGTTGTAAATTGTTAATTTTGCAGATTGGAAAATAATCAACATTCGATATGTACAGAACTCATACCTGCGGACAGCTCCGCATAGAAAACGTTGGACAGAAGGTTACACTGGCCGGATGGGTGCAGAAATCCCGTAAGCTTGGTGGTATGACCTTCATCGATCTTCGTGACCGTTATGGTATTACACAGCTGGTTGTAGAGGCCGATGCCCCCGCCTCCCTGGTAGAGGTTGCCACTGGTCTTGGCCGCGAATTCGTGATTCAGGTAAAAGGAGAGGTTCTTGAGCGTCAGAGCAAGAACCCCAAGATGGATACAGGCGACGTAGAAATCAAAGTAGAGGAAATCAACGTCCTTAACAAGGCCGTCACTCCTCCTTTCACCATCGAAGATGTATCCGATGGTGGCGATGACCTTCGTATGAAGTATCGTTATCTTGACCTTAGGCGCAACCCGCTTCGCAAGGCCCTGATGCTTCGTCACCGCATCGCCCACGAGGTTCGCAACTATCTGGATTCCAAGGGTTTCATGGAGATAGAGACTCCTTATCTTATCAAGTCTACTCCTGAAGGCGCCCGCGACTTTGTGGTTCCTTCACGAATGAATCCCGGTCAGTTCTATGCCCTGCCCCAGAGCCCCCAGACCTTCAAGCAGCTTCTTATGGTAGCCGGCTATGACCGCTACTTCCAGATTGTACGCTGCTTCAGGGACGAGGACCTTCGCGCAGACCGTCAGCCGGAGTTCACCCAGATAGACTGCGAGATGTCCTTCGTAGAGCAGGAGGATGTTCTGAACACCTTCGAGGGCATGATGCGCACCCTCTTCAAGAACGTGCTGGGCGTAGATATTCCCAACCCTCTCCCCCGTATGAGTTGGTACGACGCTATGGACAAGTACGGCAGCGACAAGCCGGATATCCGTTACGGAATGACCATCCATGAGCTCACTGAAAAGGCAAAGGGCAAGGGCTTCAGCGTTCTTGACGGAGCAGCCTACATTGGTGCCATCAGCGTTCCCGGTGCCTCTGAGTACACCCGCAAGCAGCTTGACGAGCTTACAGAGTGGGTAAAACGTCCTCAGGTTGGCGCCAAAGGCCTTATCTATATCAAGGTTAATACCGACGGCACATATAAGTCATCCATCGACAAGTTCTACACCCCCGAGGACCTGAAAGTCCTGGCCGATGCCGCAGAGGCCAAAGCCGGAGACCTTATCCTGGTTCTCAGTGGCGACAACAAGCGCAAGGTACAGACCATGCTTGGCGTACTGCGTATAGAGATGGGTAACCGCCTTGGTCTTCGCGATCCCAAGGTGTTCGCTCCGCTCTGGATCGTTGACTTCCCTCTCCTTGAGTGGGATGACGAGACCCAGCGCTTCTATGCTATGCACCATCCCTTCACCGCTCCCAAGCCGGAGCACGAGGCCTGGTTCAACAGCAATAAGAAAGAGGATCTGGAGCGCGTTTGCGCCAACGCTTATGACTTCGTGCTCAACGGCACAGAGCTGGGCGGCGGTAGTATCCGTATCCACGACGCAGAGATGCAGAAGAGGATGTTCGAAGTCCTTGGAATCAGCCCTGAGGATGCAGAATACAAGTTTGGCTTCATAATCAACGCCTTCAAGTTCGGCGCACCGCCTCACGGTGGTCTTGCCTTCGGCTTCGACCGCGTTTGTGCCCTCTTCGGCGGCAGCGATTCCATCCGCGATTACATTGCCTTCCCTAAGAACAACCAGGGCCGCGACGTAATGATCGATTCCCCTTCCAAGATTGATCAGGAGCAAATGGACGAACTCCAGATTGCCAGCACAGTCAAGGAATAACGGATAATTTTATTGAATATAAAGATTTACGCACTTTGCTATAAGGGTTCAGCCCCCGTAGCAAAGTGCGTAAATTATTGATAATCGGCCAAAGAATTACTTCGAAAAATAGGTAAGGAAGAGTTCCTTATCCGGGGCGTCTGATTCGCTGATTCGCGTTTTCAGGCGCCAGATTTTGTTATAAATGTTCTGCTTATCCTTCTCCATCAGAGTAGAAATTGTGGTGGAGTTGAAGCCGGCGGCAAGGAAGCAGAACAGGCGCACGTCCTCTTCCCTGGCCTTGGGAAGTTGTGCGCGGAATTTAGCCACAAGGCCGTTTTTCTGGCTGTCGAGCGTCTTTTCCAACTGGGCGGTATCGGACCGTAAATCCTCTATGACGGCCTTGGCTTCTTTAAGCAGCTTTGGCTGTAGGTTGTCCGTGCCCTCGTAGATGTAATACTGCTCACACAGCCTTTCCAGCACGCTGAAACCCATTTTTTCCATCATGGATGTCTTTTGTGCCGATGTCGCCGATGCCGCAGCGGTCTCTGCGTCCGCCAGACGGGCGCGCAGATCCTCTGCGATGGCCATGATGCGCTCGTTTTCCTCTCGCTCCGCCTCACGCTTACGCTTGTCCCGGAGCCTAAGGTATTGGAAAACAACGATGATAATGATTAGCGCGGCTATGAAAATGACGCGAATCAAGACCATTCGGCTGTGAGCTTCTTCCAGACGTAACTGAAGCTCTTGAAAGTCTTTATACAAAGGTTCTTCTGCCACGGCTCTTAGAGGAACCAGCAGCAGAAGAACCAATAACTGTATAAAGCGATGCATTTGTCTGATTTACAGATTCTTAAGCAGATTGCGCATGTTCACCTTCTTGTCGATGAGCTCACGAAGCTCTGCGATGGGAACGCGGGTCTGCTCCATGGTGTCGCGGTCGCGTACGGTAACGCAATTGTCCTGCATGGTGTCGTTGTCGATGGTTACGCAGAACGGGGTTCCGATAGCATCCTGACGGCGATAACGCTTGCCGATGGAATCTTTCTCGTCATACTGGTAAGCGAAGTCGTATTTGATTTCGTTTACAACCTCCTGGGCCTTCTCCGGCAGACCGTCCTTCTTAACAAGAGGCAGGATGGCAACCTTTACAGGTGCCAGAGGTGCAGGAAGACTAAGAACTACGCGGCTGTCTCCGCCGGGAAGCTCCTCTACCTTGTAAGAGTGGCTCAGAACTGCGAGGAACATACGGTCTACACCGATGGAAGTCTCTACGCAGTAAGGAACATAGCTCTCGCCGGTCTCAGGGTCGAAGTACTGGATCTTCTTTCCGGAAATCTTCTGGTGGTTGCCAAGGTCGAAGTCGGTACGGCTGTGGATACCCTCAAGCTCTTTGAAGCCGAAGGGGAAGTTGAACTCGATATCGGTAGCAGCATTTGCATAGTGTGCAAGCTTTTCGTGGTCGTGGAACCTGTAGTTCTCTGCGCCCATTCCAAGGTTAACATGCCATGCCATGCGGTTGGCTTTCCATTTTTCAAACCACTCCATCTCTGTTCCAGGGCGGCAGAAGAACTCCATCTCCATCTGCTCGAACTCCTTCATCCTGAAGATGAACTGGCGTGCTACGATCTCGTTTCTGAAGGCCTTTCCAATCTGTGCGATACCGAAAGGAATCTTCATACGGCCGGTCTTCTGAACGTTCAGGTACTCTACAAAGATACCCTGAGCGGTCTCAGGACGCAGATAAAGAACATCGTCTGCATTGCCGGTGGTAGAGCCCTGGGTGCTGAACATAAGGTTGAACTGCCTTACGTCGGTCCAGTTGCAGGTACCGGAAATAGGGCAAACGATGCCGCAGTCTATGATGATGTCGCGGTATGCCTTAAGGTCGTTGGCGTCCTCGGCAGCCTTGTAGCGGTTGTGAACCTCGTCGTACTTGGCCTGCTCGCGAAGCACATTGGGGTTGGTTGCGCGGAACTGGGCCTCGTCGAATGAGTCACCAAACTTCTTGCGTCCTTTTGCAACCTCTTTATTTATCTTTTCCTCTATCTTGCCAAGGTAATCCTCTATAAGGTTATCGGCGCGATAGCGTTTCTTTGAATCCTTATTGTCGATAAGAGGGTCGTTGAAAGCGGCTACGTGGCCTGATGCTACCCATGTCTTAGGGTGCATGAACACGCAGGAGTCAATACCAACAACATTCTCGTTAAGGCGGGTCATTGCCTCCCACCAGTATCTTTTGATATTGTTTTTGAGCTCTACGCCCATCTGGCCATAGTCATATACGGCGGCCAGTCCGTCATAAATCTCACTTGAAGGGAAGATGAATCCATATTCCTTACAGTGAGCTACCAGAATCTTAAAAAGTTCTTCCTGTGTCATAATCAAATATTTGAGTCTGCAAAATTAATCATTTCTATATTACTTGCCACGTCTTTTAACGGTTCAAGTACAAAATTTCTTTCTCCGGCCAGCGGGTGCGGCACTTTCAGTATGTCCGTATCCACCCTTTCGTTACCATAGAACAGTATGTCGATGTCTATGGGACGGTCGTGGTATATTCTGGTACCATCGGCATTGAACTCTACCTTGCAATCGCGGCCGAAGGCCTTTTCTACAACCTTAATCTGCCGCAGCAGGGCGGTCAGAAAAAGCTCTGTGTCTACCCCGCAAACCGGGACGTCGAAGCGCACTACGCAGTTCAGAAAATCGTTGCTGCAGAAGCCCCAGGACGGGTATTCCAGTATGCGAGAACACGCGGCCGGCATCTTTAAAAACTCTTCCAGGGCCACTATTGCCTTAGTTATAAAGCCTTCCCTGTCTCCAAGGTTGGAGCCCAAAGACAAATAGAGTTCCCTTTTTGCCATGCCGATTCCCCTTTTAATCAAGCCCCAGGTCTACGCGGGCTTCGTCCGACAGCATGCTCTGGTCCCAAGCGGGCTCAAAAACAAGCTCAATCTCGCAGCCAGTAACGCCGGGAACGTCTTCTACGCTCTGTTTAACCTCTGCCAGGACCTCGTCGGCCATAGGGCAGTTGGGTGCGGTAAAGGTCATCTCTATGTGAACTTCCCGCTTCTTGTTGATCTGGAGCTCGTAAATCAAGCCCAAATCATAAATATTAACCGGTATCTCCGGATCGTAAACCTGCTTCAGGGCCAGCACCACGTCTGAATATAGGGGCGCCAGCTCTTTGAGGTCTTCCGCTGTCAATACTTCTTTTTCTTCGTTTGCCATCTTAATTGTTGTTTTCCGCAGCTCTTTTGCGGATAGTCTCTATCATTGAAACCAAACCGTTGGCCCTTGTGGGAGAAAGGTTTTCCCTAAGGCCGATTTTCTCTATGAAAGAGAAGTCGGACGCCAGTATTTCTGCCGGTGTTCTGCCGTTGTAAACGCTTATCAATAAGGATATTATACCCTTTGTGATAATGGCGTCACTGTCGGCCTTGAACCAAATTCGGCCATCGCTTGCCTTTGCGTCAAGCCAGACGCGGGACTGGCAGCCCTTGATCAGGTTTTCCTCTGTTTTTGCTTCCTCCGGGAAGGCGTCTAGGTTTTTGCCAAGTTCAATCAAGTATTCGTACTTGTCCAGCCACTGGTCGAACATAGAAAAGTTCTCTATGATATCGGCCTCTACCTCTTGTATTGTTTTGGTTGGTTCCATCTTTATGAAAGCATTTTAATTGCCCTGTCAAGGCATTTGATAAAGTATTCTGCCTCTTCCAGGGTGTTGTAGGGCGCAAATGATGCGCGGACCATTCCTGTTACTCCAAAGCGGTCCATAATAGGCTCTGCGCACATCTGGCCAGATCTTACGGCAATTCCCATCTTATCCAGAATCAGGGCCAGATCCTCGTGGTGAGCACCTTTTACAGAGAACGAGAACAGGGGCACCTTGGCAACGTTTCCACGTGGAACACCGTAAAGGGTTATCCTGTCATCGGCCTGCAAGGCATTGAGGACATAGTCCGTCAGGCGCTGCTGATAATCTACTATCTCTTTATCCCTGAATTGTTTACAGGTGTTTATTGCCTCTATAAGAGTAGGTGTTCCGGCAAGATTCTGCGTTCCGGCCTCAAATTTACCCGGCAGCGGAGCAAAGGTTGTTCCGTCCTCCAGGCTAACTGAGGCTATCATTTCTCCTCCGCCAAGGAAGGGCGGCATCTCTTCCAGGAGGTCTTGTTTGCCATAAAGAACACCGGTAAACGGTACTGCGTACATCTTGTGGCCGGAAAAGACATAAAAATCACAGTCTATATCCTTTACGGCCACAGCCTCGTGAACTATTCCCTGGGCACCGTCAATAAGTACGTGCACTCCCCTTTCGTGTGCAATCCTGGTTATTTCCTTTACCGGATTCACCAGACCAAGCACGTTGGAAATATGGCATACGGCCACCAGACGGGTGTTTTTATCTATCAGCCTGGGCAAAAGATCTATCCTTAACTGACCGTCGTCATCAACGGGCAAAGCGCGCACCTCCGCACCGGTTCTTTCTGCCAAAAGCTGCCACGGAACAATGTTGGAATGATGCTCCGCCTGGGATACGATAATGTTGTCTCCCCTGCCGACAAAGGCTTTGCCATAAGAATAAGCAACGGTATTGATTGATGCCGTCGTACCCGACGTAAATATGATTTCTTTTGTTGATGCTGCGCCGATGAATTCACGAACCGCTTCCCTTGCAGACTCATACTGGTCTGTGGCCTCTGCGGCAAGATAATGCACGGCCCGATGGATATTTGCATTTGTCTTCAGCGACAACTGTAAATATTTATCCAACACCCGTTTAGGACGCTGGCTGGTGGCAGCGTTGTCCAAGTATACTAAATCCTGCCCGCCGGGAAGTTTCTCTGCGAGTATCGGAAATTGGTTTCTGATTTCTGCTACGTTCATGCTATAAACGCTTTAGCTAATTAATCCTGCAAATTTATGAATTTTTATTGGTATTGACCGAAACAACGCCTAACTTTGTAAGAAATAACGATTTATATATGTACGATTACATTAAAGGAGAGGTTGTAGAACTCCAGCCGGCAAGGACTGTCATTGAATGCGGAGGCGTTGGATACGAAATGCTGATTTCTCTTCAGACTTTTGAGTTCCTGCAGGGCAAAAATCAAGCGCAAATATTTATCTATCAATATATTAGAGAGGACGAACACTCCTTTTACGGCTTTGCTACCAAAGACGAGCGCGAGCTGTTCAAGCTTCTTATCAGCGTATCAGGCATAGGCGTAGCGTCTGCACGGATGATGCTTTCTTCCCTGACGGACGAAGAGATCAGAAACGCCATAGTAGCAGAGGATATCCACAAGATTAAAAGTGTCAAGGGCATCGGCCTAAAAAGCGCACAGCGCCTTATCCTGGAATTGAAAGACAAGATCATCAAAGGCGGCGGAGCAGAGGGCCCTGTTCTTATAGTTGATACGGTTGAGCCCGGCGTTATAGACGAAGCTTCTACTGCGCTTGTAATGCTTGGTTTTACCAAACAGAACATCAACAAAGTTCTGCCGGATATAATAAAAAAGAACCCCGGCATAAAGGTCGAGGCTCTTATAAAAGAAGCACTAAAAAGGCTCTAGCGATTAAAGTAAATCAACAGAACAGAAATATCAGAAGGGGATACTCCTGAAATCCTGGACGCCTGGCCAATTGTGGCCGGGCGATATTTTTCCAGCTTCTGACGACATTCTATAGAAAGGCCTGATATCCTGCTGAAGTCATAGTTGTCCGGAATATTGATATACTCCAGACGACGGAGTTTATCTGCCACAACCTTCTCTCTATCGATATATCCCTTATACTTGATATTAACCTCCACGCTGTCAAATACCTGCCGTTTATAATCGGCAGAAACAGCATCAAAGGTCTCAGATTCGCCCTTGGCGGCAGTTGTAATTGCACTGGGGAAGACATCAACATTAGGCTTTATTTCTGTTTTCAAAGAAGGAATAGCCTTCAGATTCTCGATTTTTGTTCCACGTGGAACAACTTCAAGAATCTCATTAAGGCTTGTATTTGGCCGGGAAATAATATCCTCCAGATTCTTAGTTTCAGTAGCAATAGGGGATTCTATACGCTCTAAATAAGGATTGAGAACGTCTGGCTTTAGTTTTACTGAAGGCAGCAACTCAGAGACGGAAGACACATCTGAATACTTCTTAATGGTATATTCATATCTATCATCTGAGCACAATCCAATATTATGAGACAACTCAGTCAAGCGATAATCAGCATTATCCTGACGCAGTAGAATCCTATATTCTGCCCTGGAAGTAAACATCCTATAAGGCTCGTCAACACCCTTTGTAATAAGGTCATCAATCAAAACACCAATGTAAGCCTGGTCTCTTGACAGAACAAAAGGATCTCTTTCCTGAACCTTTAAAGCAGCATTAATACCAGCTATAAGGCCCTGGGCGGCCGCTTCTTCATATCCGGTAGTACCATTAAGCTGGCCAGCAATGAAGAGATTTTCTACAACCTTGGATTCAAGGGAAGCCTTAAGATATAAGGGATCAAAGTAGTCGTATTCTACAGCATAAGCAGGCTTAAGTATACGGACATCTGCAAATCCATCTATACACTTAAGGGCATCATACTGTACATCAAGCGGCAGGGAAGAAGAGAAACCCTGAAGATAATATTCATGGGTTTTACGGCCCTCAGGCTCAAGAAACAGCTGATGAGAATCCTTATCCGCAAAGGTGTGAAGCTTATCTTCGATGCTAGGACAATACCTTGGACCACGACCATGAATCAGTCCCGTAAAAAGAGGGGAGTCCTTGAAACCATCCTTAAGGGTATTGTGAACCTTCTCGTTAGTATGGAAGATATAGCAATCCATCTGAGGGGTATCATTCTGAATAGGCGACAGGTAAGGAAGGAATGAGAATTTCTCCGGCCTAGCATCACCTTTCTGAATAATAGACTTGGAAAGATCAACGGTTCTAATATCAATCCTAGGGGGAGTGCCGGTCTTCATCCTAAAGGAAGGAATACCGCGAGACACCAACTGCTCGGTCAAACCATAAGAAGATTTTTCTCCGATTCGTCCGCCCTCAAAATTTGTACGACCAATGAAAAGTTTACCGGAAAGGAAGGTTCCGGCGGTAAAAACTACTGCGCGAGAGTGAAAAATTGCTCCGGTAAGAGTCTTGACGCCGCAAATTTTTGAATTCTCAAAGAGGAATTCGGTCGCCAAATCCGCGTAAATGCTTAATTTACAATTACTTTCGAGTGCGCGACGCCAGTACAGACTAAAGGCTTTTTTATCACATTGAGCGCGGGGACTCCACATAGCTGGGCCCTTTGACCTGTTGAGCATCCTGAACTGGAGAGTGGCGGCATCCGTCACGATTCCGGTCCATCCACCAAGAGCGTCGATCTCTCGAACAATCTGACCTTTTGCAATTCCACCGATAGACGGGTTACAAGACATCTTGGCAAACCCGTCCAGGTCCATTGAAATAAGAAGGACAGACGACCCCATGTTAGAAGCAGCCATGGCAGCTTCACAGCCGGCATGACCACCACCAACAACTATAATATCATAATTAAGATCCATACGTTATTTAACAGGGAACATTTTAGCCCTGAAGTCAAGATAGTAATTCTCTTTCTCCCTCATAACCTTCTGCTCCTGGGGAGTATGGTCGTCATAACCAATAAGGTGCAAAACTCCGTGGACCATGACCCTATGAAGCTCGTTCAAGAAAGAATCGGCCTTATAAAAACCGGCATTCTCCTTAACGGTGTCAATGCTTATGAAGAGGTCTCCGGACAAAACATCACCCTCACAATAATCAAAGGTTATAATGTCAGTAAAATAATCATGACCAAGGTAGCGCTGGTTGACATCCAATATATAATTATCGGAGCAAAAGATAATATTGATGTCTCCAAGACGCTTGACTTCTGACTCTGCTACAGCCTTAAGCCAGGCGTTGTTTTCACGCCTTCCCTTGAAATCAAATTTAATATCTTCAGAAAAGTAACTAACCATACATCATTGTTTTGAACTGCAAAAATACAATAAAAGATGCAAAAAATTGGAATTAATAATAAATGTGCGTAATTTAGCACCGCAAACCGAATTAATAAATTATTAATTATGGAAATCAAAAAATCACTAAAAGCAAATCTTGAAAACAAGAAACTGCTTTTTACTGAGATTGGTCTCGTAGTTGCCCTGCTGCTTGTATGGGGTGCTTTTGAGCGTACGTCGAGAGACGTAAACGTCTCATCACTCGAGGCAGACGGTCCCGCAGTGGAGATCGAGGATATGGTTCCTATTACGGAATCTACCCCTCCGCCGCCCGAGGCAGCTCCTAAGATTCCTGTTATGTCCGATGAGATCGACATCGTTGACGATGACATCAAGGTAGAGGACATGTTCCAGACCCTTGAGGACGACGCTAACATGGGTGTTGAGATTATGGACTATGTAGAGGAAGTTCAGGAAGAGACCGTAGAAGAGGAAGCTATCCCGTTCCAGCTCGTAGAGCAGAAGCCTTCATTCAATGGTGGCGATGCTAACGAGTTCAGTAAATGGGTGAACAAAAACCTCGACTACCCGGAGATTGCAAAGGAGAATGGTGTACAGGGTAAGGTTATCCTCCAGTTCACCGTTAATCCTGACGGCTCTGTTTCCAATGTAAAGGTGCTTCGTGGAGTAGACTCTTCTCTTGACAAAGAGGCTGTAAGAGTTGTTTCCAAGTCCCCGAAGTGGAAACCCGGAAAGCAGAGAGACCGCGCAGTGAAGGTAACCTATACCTTCCCTGTAATCTTCCAGCTCAGGTAATAAGAATTTATTGATTCAAAGAAAGGGCGGTGGCCGGCAGCGGTCATCGCCCATTTTAAATTAAGAACAAAGAATTAATAGATGGAGGAAGAGATTAAAAACGTAGAAACTGCCGTATTCGTAGGCATAATCCGTGACGGAGAAAGCGAGCGTAAAGTAAACGAATACTTGGACGAGCTACAGTTTCTGGCAACGACGGCAGGAATAGAAGGCGATAAAAAATTTATCCAGAAACTATCCCGCCCGGAAAGTTCCACATATATAAGAAGTGGAAAACTCCAGGAAGTAGCGGACTTCTGCGCAGAGAATAATATTAAATATGTAATCTTTGACGACGAGCTTACCGGTATCCAGCAAAGGAATATAGAAAAGACCATTAAATGCTCGGCAGTAATTGACCGTACAAGCCTGATTCTGGAAATCTTTGCACAGAGGGCTAAAACCTCTTATGCAAAGATGCAGGTAGAGCTTGCAAAGTACAATTATATGCTACCGCGACTGGCCGGTATGTGGACCCACTTGGAGCGCCAGAGAGGTGGTGTAGGAACCAGAGGAGGTATGGGTGAAACCCAGATAGAGATTGACCGCCGTATCGTCAAAGACAGGATCAGCAAGCTGAAGGAAGACCTTAAAAAAGTAGACCGTCAGATGGCCACACAAAGGGGTAACAGAGGCACGCTTGTACGTCTTGCACTGGTTGGATATACCAACGTTGGCAAGAGCACTATAATGAATCTTCTGGCCAAATCAAACGTATTTGCAGAGAACAAACTCTTCGCAACTCTTGACACTACGGTAAGGAAGGTTGTAGTAGATAACGTACCCTTCCTTTTGAGTGACACGGTAGGTTTTATCCGCAAACTTCCTACTCAGCTTATAGAGGCCTTCAAGAGTACGCTTGATGAGGTTAGGGAGGCCGATATCCTTGTTCATGTGGTAGACATTTCCGCCCCGGATTTTGAGGAACAAATGCACACTGTAGAAAAAACCCTCAAAGATATCAAGGCAGACAACAAGCCGATATTCGTCATCTTCAACAAGATTGACGCCTACCAGTATGAAGAGTATGACGAGTTCTCTTTGACCCCTAAAGAGAAGTATAACCTGACTCTTGACGAGCTTAAAAACAGCTGGATTGCAGGAGAGAAAACACCTTGCATTTTCATCTCCGCAAAAGAGAAAATCGGAATACAGAAATTAAGGAACGATATCTATAAAATGGTGGCAGAAGTACACGCCGGAAGGTATCCCTTCAACAATTTCCTGTGGTAAAACTATATTTAATATAATATAGGTTAAATTAATACAAATTAAGGAGGGTTAATGAAACCCTCCTTAATTATTTATATTTCAGTAAGTTAAATTACTGTTTAAACTTAGCTGAGAGGAACTCGCGGTTAAGTCTTGCAATATGCTCGACAGAAATACCCTTAGGGCACTCCATCTCGCAGGCGCGGGTGTTGGTACAGTTACCAAAACCAAGTTCGTCCATCTTTGCAACCATTGCGCGAGCACGTTTTTCAGCCTCGGGACGACCCTGAGGAAGCAGTGCAAGTGAGCTAACCCTGGCACCAACAAAGAGCATAGCAGAGCCGTTCTTACATGTAGCAACGCAAGCGCCGCAACCAACGCAAGCGGCAGCATCCATACTCTTTTCTGCCTTATCGTGAGGGATAAGAATATTGTTGGCATCCTGGGCAGATCCAGTACGGACGGAAATAAATCCGCCGGCCTGAAGAATCTTGTCAAATGCTGAACGGTCTACAACAAGGTCCTTGATTACAGGGAAACCTGAACTTCTCCAAGGCTCAACAGTGATGGTAGCACCATCCTTGAAGTGACGCATGAAAAGCTGGCAGGTAGTAACGTGATCGTCCGGGCCATGTGCTCTACCGTCGATGTAAAGAGAGCAGGCACCGCAGATACCTTCACGGCAGTCATGATCAAATGAAACAGGACCGCTGCTCTTGCATCCCTTATCTACTGCGACAGGATCACAGCCTTCACGGATAAGCTGCTCGTTAAGGATATCCAGCATCTCAAGGAAAGAAGCATCTTCTTCAATCCCGGAGATATGATAGGTCTCGAAGTGGCCCTGTGCTTTGGCGTTTTTCTGACGCCATATCTTTAAATTGAATTCCATAGCTTCTTAGTCTTTGTAGTTTCTGGTCTTAACCTCGATAAATTCATACTTAAGAGGCTCTTTGTGGAGCTCAGGCTCAACACCCTCGCCCTTGTATTCCCAAGCGGCAACGTACATGTAATTCTTATCGTCGCGCTTAGCTTCGCCCTCTTCTGTCTGGCTCTCAATGCGGAAGTGACCGCCGCAAGACTCATTTCTGTTAAGAGCGTCACGAGCCATAAGTTCTCCTATCTCAAGGAAGTCTGCAAGTCTAAGAGCCTTTTCAAGTTCCTGGTTGAACTCGTACTGGGTTCCAGGAACGCAAACCTCGCTCCAGAACTCCTTCTTAAGCTCCTGAATCTCTGCGATAGCCTTCTTAAGACCTTCCTCGCTGCGGGCCATACCAACGTACTCCCACATGATGTGACCAAGCTTCTTGTGAAGTGAATCAACAGTCTTCTTACCCTTAACGGCAAAGAGCTTGTCGATACGCTCCTGAACAGCCTTCTGAGCCTCGTCGAACTCCTTGATGGAAGTATCGGTCTTAGGCTCTGCAAACTTATGTGAGAGATAATCGCCGATGGTAACAGGGATAACGAAGTATCCGTCGGCAAGACCCTGCATAAGGGCAGATGCACCCAGACGGTTTCCACCGTGATCGGAGAAGTTAGCCTCACCGATGGCATAAAGGCCAGGGATGGTTGTCTGAAGATCGTAGTCTACCCAAATACCACCCATTGTATAGTGGATAGCAGGATATATCATCATAGGCTCTTCCCAAGGAGAAGAAGCTGTGATCTTCTCATACATATCGAAGAGGTTTCCATAGCGCTCTGCAACCCTCTGATGACCCAGACGCTTGATAGCATCGGCAAAATCAAGGAATACTGCAAGACCAGTCTCGTTTACACCAAAACCGGCATCGCATCTTTCCTTGGCTGCACGTGAAGCAACGTCACGGGGAACAAGGTTACCAAAGGCAGGATAACGGCGCTCAAGATAGTAATCCCTATCCTCTTCAGGAATCTGGGAAGCCTTGATCTCATGCTTGCGAAGCTTCTCAACATCCTCCATCTTCTTAGGAACCCAAATACGTCCGTCGTTACGAAGTGACTCTGACATAAGGGTAAGTTTGCACTGCTGGTCACCGTGTACAGGAATACATGTAGGGTGAATCTGTGCAAAGCAAGGATTGGCAAAGAATGCTCCCTTCTTATAGCACTGCCATGCTGCGGAACCATTGGAGTTCATTGCATTGGTAGAAAGGAAATAGGTATTTCCATAACCACCAGTAGCGATAACTACTGCGTGTGCACCGAATCTTTCAAGTTCTCCGGTTACAAGGTTACGGGCGATGATACCCTTAGCCTCTCCGTTAACTACTACAAGGTCAAGCATCTCGTGGCGAGGATAGCTCTTAACGGTACCTGCTGCAATCTCTTTGTTAAGGGAAGCATAAGCACCAAGGAGGAGCTGCTGTCCGGTTTGTCCACGGGCATAGAAAGTACGGCTTACCTGTACACCACCGAATGAACGGTTTGCAAGATAACCGCCGTATTCACGGGCAAAAGGAATACCCTGGGCAACGCACTGGTCAATAATGGATGCGCTTACCTCTGCAAGACGGTAAACATTGGCCTCACGGGCACGGTAGTCACCACCTTTGATGGTATCGTAGAAAAGACGGTAAACAGAGTCGTTATCGTTCTGATAATTCTTAGCAGCATTAATACCACCCTGTGCAGCAATTGAGTGTGCACGACGGGGGCTGTCACTAATACAGAAAATCTTGACATTATAGCCAAGTTCTCCAAGTGAAGCAGCTGCAGAAGCGCCTCCAAGACCGGTACCAACTACGATAATTTCAAGTTTCCTTTTATTGTTAGGACTTACAAGTCTAATTTCAGACTTACGTTTTGTCCATTTTTCGGACAGAGGTCCTTCAGGAATTTTAGAGATTAATTTATCGGCCATTTTATAGTTATTATAAGTTTATCAGCGTGTCCTTTAATAAATATCTGCAATTTTACGAATTTTTAAGCAAACCAGCAATTTAAAAGTGGTTTTACCTTAAATATTTGTCAAAATTACGGGTATACCTTAAATAAACATTATTCAAAAATTGCTTATAACTACTTTTGAAAGTATCAAAACTTATCTCCCCCGCAGCCCATTTCAAATAAAGGTGATAGAACTTCTTATTAATATATTTTTCCGTTCTCCTACAGGCCTTTACAGCATTTATTTTAGACTCTTTAATCTTAAGTGCATTATCGCATATAACACAGTGCTCATCGGCATCAGGTAAAAGATACGAAGGAATATAATTCTCATCCAAAACCATCAGCGGAACACAAATAGCAGCAGTAGGATAGCCACAAGTAGTCCACATTACAGTCTTCATCGGATCATCACCGGGTCTTACACCCTCTATTGTTATGGTTGCCGATGTTATTTTTCTAAGTATAGGTTTTCCCTTTCTTGAAAACTCATTCAAAAGGAAAGCATGATTACAGAATAAACCTTCATCTGAATTTTCAAGGGTGGCCATTATCTCATAACCCTTTTCATACCTGTCAACTCCCTTCCTGTCCTCTGGACGACCAGTTTGGGTAAAATTGGTAACTACAAGATATCCAAGCGGGGCAGTCTTCTCATCATTTACATCAAACTTAACCCAACTATGGTTGTTAACCTCGTAATAAGCAGCCCCTCCAAAGGCATCTATCACACCAAAGTTAGCCTCTACACCCATCGGCCTGGGAAGAGTATTTAACAGATTTTCAAAATCGGCAAGTGTCTGGCAAACAGACAAAGCCTTATACATAACTACACCTTCCTGATCCATCTGATCCTCCGGAACATCATCGTCCTTAAGATCATAGGTTGCAGTGTTCATAATACTGAAGCCGGCAGAATTAGTTCCGGTCCAAACTTCCCCACCACCTGATTTAGAATTTACCAAGCCGATGAAAGTGTATTTTTCACCCTTGTACCAACCGATGAAGTTGTCAAGATTGCCTGTATCCCTGTGTTTATACATTACAGGACGGCCTGATGCCGATTTTTTACCGGATATAATAACCGATGTACAGGCAAATACCGGAATAACAAACAGTATTGCAAAAATTGAAAGAACTACTTTTTTCATATATTAGAACAATGAATTTTCTATAATTTCCAAACCATCACTACCCTTTCCATATTTATAACTTTCCAAGCCTAAATGCTTGTAAGATAAATCAGTAGCTATTCTGCCACGAGGTGTCCTTTGTATAAAGCCCTGCATAATAAGGAAGGGTTCATAAACCTCTTCTATAGTACCAGGATCCTCACCCACAGCTGTAGCTATGGTATTAACACCAACAGGACCACCCTTAAACTTAGTGATGATAGTATGAAGAATCTTGTTATCAATAAGATCAAGACCCATCTTGTCACGGTTAAGAGCATCCAGAGCAACCTTTGATATTTCAAGGTCTATACGACCATTTCCCTGTACCTGGGCAAAATCACGTACCCTTCTAAGAAGAGAGTTTGCAATACGAGGTGTTCCACGGCTTCTGAGCGCAATTTCCATTGCAGCATCTTCATCTATCTCTACCTTTAATATAGATGCGCTCCTCTTTATAATTCTGATAAGATCTTTCTGGTTGTAATATTCAAGGGCACAGGTAATACCAAAGCGGGCCCTGAGCGGCGCGGTAAGCAAACCGCTTCGCGTTGTGGCACCTACCAGGGTAAACGGATTAAGAGATATACGGACCGATCTTGCACCGGGACCCTTATCTATCATTATATCAATTACATAGTCTTCCATGGCAGAGTATAGATACTCTTCTACCTCCGGAGAAAGACGATGTATTTCATCTATAAATAATACATCCCCTGTTTCAAGTGAAGTAAGAAGACCGGCCAGATCACCGGGTTTATCCAATACAGGGCCCGATGTAATCTTCATATTAACCCCAAGTTCGTTTGCAATGATATGTGCAAGGGTAGTTTTACCAAGGCCAGGAGGCCCATGGAAAAGCACATGGTCCAGAGACTCTCCCCTAAGCTTTGCAGCCTGGATGAAAACCTTAAGATTATCTACTATTTTCTGCTGACCAGTAAAATCTTCCAACTCCTGAGGGCGTATAATTCCCTCCAAATACTTATCTTTGTCGGTGGCCGATGCGTAAGGGCTCAGTTCTTCTTCCATCGCTTTTGAAAATTATCTTATACAAATATATGAATTTATTGATTAATTGATGATATTGATAAAGTTGTTAATTTGTTGATAACTCATAAATTCAATTGAAAATCAATTATTTAGAAAATAATAACCTGTTGATTAAAAAGCTGAAAAATTTTTAAAAAATTGTGGGTAGAAAATTTTGAGAAAAAATTCCAATTCTGCTTTCAAAAATCTGGCGACAATTGAAAATTTAGTTATAAATACTTTTCCACAGGGTTATCCACAGATTTTTCAACAACTAAAAAATACACCGTATGCTAATAAGCAGTAAAGAAACTGAAATACTAAATAAAAGAATATCAAGTTCTTACATAACTTATTGTAGTGGATTATTCCTCTCTGCAAGATGGTTTGTAATATCACAGCTTGTGGATAAAGGTATACACCTGGTAATTCTCCCTACAAAAGAGGCTGCTGAATACTGCACATCGGACTTTTATAACCTTATAGAAGGGGATAAAGTATTCTTTCTTCCAGACTCCGGAAAGAATATAGAAAAGAGTAATTATAAATCTTCCCTTTCTGTTCAGAGAACTGCTTCCATCGGTAAACTTATATCATATAAGGATGGAGAACAATTAATAATTATATCTTACCCCGAGGCACTTTCAGAACTTATTCCCGCCGGAAAAGAAATAAGTAATTCAATAATAAGAATTAAGAAAGGGCAGGATATAGATTATGAATCATTCAGGAATACTCTGGCAGAGTCAGGTTTTGAAAAAGCGGATTTTGTATCAGCCCCCGGCCAGTATGCTTTAAGAGGATCGGTAATAGATATTTTTTCCTATTCATATAATAATCCGTTCAGATTATCCCTGTTCGGCAACGAAGTAGAAAAGATACATATATTCGATTGTAATACCCAACTATCCATATCGGAAGAGGATGAAATTGAAATATATCCTGATTTGTCGGCCGCATCGGAAGAGGTAACAAGTATATTCAATATTATACCAAAGGATACACTTCTGTGGCTGGACTCCTCCGATATGTATAAAGAAAAGGAATTCTACCCTTATACAGAGAACTTCAGACGGGTATTTTTGGAGGTGCCGATAAGTGGATGTGATCAAGAACCTGTTAAATTCAATATCACCCCCCAGCCTGTATTCAATAAGAATTTTGAACTCCTCACCGCCGATATAAAATCAAAAATAGAAAGCGGTTATAAGGTATGTATATTCGGAGAAAAAGAGGCCCAGATAGAAAGGATAAACAATATTATTATTGCCGGAGGAGGTATAATACCTGAGTTTATAAAAGGAAAGAATATCCATAACGGATTCATAGACAACAGTGATAAAATATGCTGCTATTCAGACCATGAGATATTCGACCGTTTCCATCGTGTAGTAATAAGGCGTACGGTAGATAAAAACGAGCAACTTACACTGAATGATATAAGCGCCTTCAATATAGGAGATTATATTGTACACATCGACCATGGAGTGGGAGTGTTCGGTGGTCTTGTAAGGATGCGGGACGACAAAGGCCGTATGCACGAGGTTGTGAAGCTGATGTATAAAGATGGCGATGTGGTTTTTGTATCGGTACATTCACTTCATAAGATAAGCCGTTATAAATCAAAGGATTCAGAGCCTCCTAAAATACATAAACTGGGTTCCAAGACTTGGCAGAACCTTAAGACATCGGCCAAATCAAAAGTAAAGGATATAGCAAAAGAACTTATCCAACTCTATGCAAAACGCAAGGCATCCAAGGGCTTTGCCTTCTCTGCCGATACCTACTTACAGGAAGAATTGGAATCTTCATTTATGTATGAGGATACCCCTGATCAGCAGACAGCCACCATGGCCATCAAGGCCGATATGGAAGAAAGCAGTCCCATGGACCGTCTTGTTTGCGGAGACGTAGGCTTTGGTAAAACAGAATTGGCTATAAGGGCCGCTTTCAAGGCTGTTGCAGATAATAAACAGGTAGCCGTCCTGGTTCCTACAACTATACTTGCCTTACAGCATTACAAGACATTTGAATCAAGGCTTAAAAACTTCCCCTGCAGGGTAGAATATGTAAGCCGTCTGCGCACCGCTAAGCAGATTTCTGTAATTAAGAAAGATTTGAAAGAAGGCAGAATAGATATACTTGTAGGAACGCATAAAATTCTATCCAATGACTTTGTATTCAAGGATTTAGGTCTTCTTATAATAGATGAGGAACAGAAGTTTGGTGTAAGTGCAAAGGAAAAACTCCGCCAAATGAAGATGTCGGTGGATACCCTTACCCTTACCGCTACTCCTATACCCCGTACCCTGCAATTCTCTTTGCTTGGAGCCAGGGACTTATCTATAATTAGTACGCCTCCTGCCAACAGAATTCCTACCCAGACGGAAATCATCCTATTTGATGGTGACGAGATTAAAGAAATTCTAAATTACGAATTAAGCCGCGGAGGCCAGATATTCTTCCTTCATAACAAGGTAGAAGAATTACCTTCCATCGCCGATATCCTACATCGTCTGGTACCTGATATGAGGATATGTATCGCCCATGGACAAATGGAGGCTAAGGAGCTGGAAAACAAAATGTTGGACTTTATGCAGGGAGATTACGATCTGCTGCTTTGCACCACAATAGTAGAGAACGGATTGGATATTCCAAACGCAAATACAATTATTATAAACCAGGCCCAGAACTTTGGTCTTAGCGACCTTCATCAGCTTCGCGGCCGCGTGGGAAGATCCAACCGCAGGGCTTTCTGTTACCTTATAGTTCCTCCTCTTACTACGCTTACCGATGATGCCAGACGCCGCCTAAAGGCCATAGAAGAGTTCTCTGATCTTGGTAGCGGATTCAATATTGCCATGCAGGATCTGGACATTCGTGGCGCCGGAAACCTCCTTGGTGCGGAACAGAGCGGATACATCTCTGACATGGGTTACGAAACCTACCAGAAGATACTTGCAGAAGCTATGGAAGAACTTGGCGTAGAGACTGGACTGAGCACAAAATCAGTCAGCGAAAACTACGTTAAAGATTGTACTATAGAAACCGATCAGCCGGCCATGATACCGGATAGTTACATAGACGTAACTGCAGAAAAGATAAGGATTTACAAAGAACTGGATTCCACCACCAGCGACGCTCAGCTGGACGCCCTTGTAAAGCGTTTGGAAGACCGGTTCGGACCCATGCCTCCGGAGGTTGAAAGCCTTATCTACGTTGTAAGGATCCGCCATCTTGGAGAAAAGCTCGGTTTTGAAAAAGTAATAGTGAAGAACGGTATAATGATAGCCTTCTTTATCTATAATCCGATGTCTCCATATTACCGTGAGGAAACATTCTCCAGAATACTCAAACGGGTGAGCGAAATGGATAATAAATTCGAGCTCAAAAACACCGACCAAAAACTCAGAATCATATCCAGAAACATAAATACAATGGCCGATGCATATTCTATATTGCAGAAATTATAGTATTTACTATAAAATTTGCTATATTTGCGAGCTATGCTTTAGAAGCCCGTTTTTATGTTCAATCTGATTATAGACATAGGAAACACAGCTGTAAAAGCTTCCAGGTCAGAGGGAATGACACTTGGAAAGACTTTCCGGTATCAGGGAGAAAAAGTCCTTGACTTTATTCTTTCACTGATCAACAAAGAAAAGCCGGAGGTCATGGTAGTGTCATCGGTTTACGGAATATCATCTCACGACGAGAAAATACTCCGCAAACAGTGCAAACACCTTCTTATACTTGATAAATCGCATACTCAGGTGCTCCAGGCAAAGGGTTTGCCGGAACAGATTACCTACGACCGCGCCGCATCGATTCTTGCCGCAAAGTATCTTTTCCCGGACAGGGGCTGCACGGTAGTGGATTTCGGAACAACCCTGACTGTGGATTTTACAAGCAAGGAAGGTTCTTATCTTGGAGGAAACATCTCTCTTGGATGCCGTACAAGGTTCAAAGCTCTCAACCGTTATTCAAGGGCTTTGCCGCTTGTGGATACCCCGGAATATTCAGAGGTTCTGGGCCATAATCTGCAGGGAAGTATGGTTGCAGGCGTTATATCGGGCATAAAGTTTGAAATAGAGGGGTATATCGGTCTTTATCCGGATAACATCATCGTGTTTACAGGCGGTGACGCAATTTATTTTGCAAAACGGATGAAAAACTCGATATTTGTGGTTTGTAATTTGGTCCTGATGGGCCTTGCTTTAATTGCTGACGAATATGTCAAAAGTTTATAAGTATTTATTGCTTAGCATTTTAGGAGTACTCTGCGGGGTTAGCATGAACGCACAGACAGAGAGTGCTCACAACTCATATTCTCCTTATTCCGTATATGGAATCGGAGATTTGTATACCCAGGGATCGGCCTATAACAAAAGTATGGGCGGCGTGGGTATAGCAATGCGCAATAATCAGTATATCAACTATTTGAACCCGGCAGCCGTAACGGCACGTGATACCCTCTCATTCATGGCGGATTTCAATTTGTCCGTTCAGAATAAGATTTTCACCCAGAACGGCAAAAAATCGGTCAATAACACATTCAATATAAGCGGATTGGCTTTCACTGTGCCTATTTACAATAAATCGGCATTCATTATGGGCCTTGTCCCTTATAGCAATGTGGGCTTTGACTTCACCAGCAAAGAGAGGGGCAGCAACCTTCCTGTGACCGGATTTATCTCCAGGGCAGCAAAGGGTAGCGGTGGTTTGTATCAGCTGTTTGCAGGTGCCGGTATTTCATTCGGAGACCTGTCCGTAGGCGCACAGGCTTTGTATTACTTTGGTAAGATAGACAAAGACTACACTTACTCAATGCAGGCAGCATCGTCCAACAGCCTGTATACCGGATACGAGGTGGATATGAATGCATTTACCGGAAAGATCGGTATCCAGTATGAAAAACTGTTTTCCAACGGCCTTACAGTTACTGTTGGTGCAACACACAGGCTTAAGACATCGCTTAATGGTCATATAAAAGACTACCAGCTTTCATCTTTGTCTACCCAGACAGATACCCTGCGTTATTCTTTGGATACGCTCGGAAAGAACAGGGCTGGTGTCAAGTTGGCCGGCGAAACCGGAGTTGGTATTGCGATTCGCAGGGGAGACAAGTGGAGAGTAGAAGTAGACTTCACCTTCTCTGACTGGACAAAGAGCAACCTGGATGTTGTTCCCGGTCTGGCAAGCGAAAGCAACAGCGCCAGATTCTCCAGCTCAAAGGCATGGTCACTCAGGGCAGGAGCAGAATACATTCCTAATAAGAATGATATAAGGTATTACCTGCGCAGGTGTGCGTATCGCGCCGGTGTATATATGGACAAATCCTATTATACCCTCAATGGCAACGCCGTCAAATCAATGGGTATAACGCTTGGTGTTACTTTGCCGATATTCCGATGGTACAACGGTCTTTCCCTTGGAGTTGACATCGGCCAGAGGGGCGGAACAACAGGCAGCATGGTTAAAGAAAGATACGTAATGTTCTCTGTAGGTGTCAATATCCACGATATTTGGTTCCAGAAGCACAGATACGAATAGAATTAAGTTGAATAATAATAAAAATAAGATAGTACTATGAAAAAATTGATCTTTGCACTATTTGCAGCAGCGATGGTATTCACTACCGGAAGCAAGGCAAACGCACAGGGTAAGTATGGTCCGGATTCCGCAAATTGCGTAACCTACCTTTCATACTACCACGAGTATTTCAAGCAGAAGAACTATGACGCAGCTCTTCCCAACTGGAGAAAGGCTATCTCTATCTGCGCACCTACCGCCAACCAGAACATGATTCTTGACGGTACTACTCTTGTACGCAGGCTTATTGCAAAGAACGCTGCAAACAAAGAGTATAAGGCTGCCCTTATCGACACCCTTATGGCTCTTCACGACATGAGAATCAAGAACTATCCCAAGTATTTTACTATTGCAACCAACAATAAGGGTCTTGATATCAGCACCTATTTCAAGGGTGACAACCAGAAGGTTTACGACGGTCTTGAGGAGGTTATAGCAGCAAACAAGGAGCAGACCAAGCTCAGTATCCTTGTAAACAACCTCAACGCTGCCATCGAGCTCTATAAAGAGGGCAAGATGGACGCAGAGAAGGTAATTGCTACCTACCAGAGGAACGTAGCCATCGTTAAGGAGGTTCAGCCCGACAAGACCGTAAAGCAGGAGGACATCGACAAGACCAAGTCTGATATCGAAGGTCTGTTCATCACCAGCAAGGTGGCTAGCTGCGAGAACCTTATCGCCCTGTTCACCCCTCGCTTCGACGCAGATCCTGACAACGTAGAGCTTGCAGGTAACATCGTTAAGATGATGTCAAATTCTGACGATTGTATCAACAACGACCTCTTCCTCCGTGCTACTACTTCTATGCACAAGAACGAGCCTTCAGCTCAGAGCGCATACTTCCTTTACAGGCTTAACGCCGCTCAGGACAACATTGCTGCCGCTGAGTCTTATCTTGAGGAGGCTGTACGTCTTTCTGCTGATTCCGCTCCCAAGGAGGCTGCTGACTACAACATCCAGTACGCTAACTTCTGCCTTAAGAACGGTCACAAGGCAAAGGCTGTTGAGGCTGCTCAGAGGACTCTTGAACTTGACAAGGATCTTGCAGGTAGGGCATACTATATCATCGGTTCCGTTTGGGGCTCAACCACTTGCGGTGGCGACGAGATTTCCCGTCGTGCTCCTTACTGGGTTGCTGTTGACTACATGCAGAAAGCCCGTGAGGCCGATCCTTCACTTGCAGATGATTGCAACAAGATGATTGCCCAGTACAGGGTTTACTTCCCCCAGACTGCAGAGGCCTTCATGTATGACATCACCGATGGTCAGTCTTACACTGTATCTTGCGGCGGTATGCGCGCAGTTACAACTGTAAGAACCCAGAAGTAATACAATTGGCCGATATAAGAAATATCGTCAAGATGATTGCAACCGCCACGGCGGTTGCTTTCGTCGTTTTTTCATGTAAGGGAAAATTGCCGCCGGCAGAGAAGCCTACGGTGGATATTCCGTTCCAGATTGTGGACAGCATGTACGTTGTCCAGTCAAAGGACGGAATGCTTCAGATGCGAATCAAGGCCGGGGTAATGGAAAGATACCAGAGGGATACCCTTGAATGGGAAATCTTTCCAAAGGGCCTGGAAATCTTCGCTTATTCAGAAGATGGTCTTCTGGAAACGGAGATGCGCAGCGATAACGCCCGTCATGAAAAGAACAAAAACAATGGGGACGAGGTCTGGATGGCCTTCGGAAACGTATACCTCCACAACATAATCAAACAGGAAACGATAGAGACGGATACTCTGTTTTGGAACAAAAGTACGGCAGAGGTCTACAATGACTGCTATGTGCGCCTATATTCCCCGGACGGATTCATCCAGGGATATGGCCTGCGTTCAGACGACAGAGCACGTAACTCAAGCATCCTCAAGCCTTTCAATAATTACTTCGTTGTTGTGCAGGACACCACCAAAGTTGTTATCGATTCGGTCAATTTTATAGGTCCTTTGCTTAAAAAGTAGACCGATTTAATAAAAATTGACAGAAAATTGCTATCTTCGCACCCCTAAATATTATTAGTAAAAAATTTAAAATTCTATAAACAATGGCGGTTCTTGAAAAAATTCGCGTAAAGTTTGGTCTTGGAGCGACTATTATCATCGCTATAGGCCTTCTTTCATTCATCATCAGCCCGGATGACCTGGAAAGAGCTTTCCAGAGCATGTCATCAAAATATGACGTTGGTAATGTAGGCGGCAAAGCCGTTTCTTACGACGATTTCAAGGCAGATGTAGACAAGCTTACTGAAATAAGCAAAATGTCGGGTGTTAGCACCCTTAACGCCCAGCAGCAGGAGCAGCTCCGCGACGCTGCATGGCAGGATATCATCTACAAGTTTCTCTTCATCAAGAATGCAGAGAAAGCTGGTATCAGACTTGGAGAGGATGAGAAAGTTGCCCTTGTAACCGGCAGCATGGTTTCTCCTATGATTGCCAGGAATGGTCTCTTCTACGATGAGGAAGGAAACTTCTCTTCAGAGAAGGTTGTAGAGGTTGGCCAGGCTTCAAAGAACAATCCTCAGCTTCGTCTTTACTGGGATAATCTTCTGAACACAATCTACAATCAGCAGTACATCAACAAGTACGGTTCCCTCTTCGCAGCAGCTAGCGTTTCTACTCCTTTTGCAGTACGCAATGCTATCGCAGAGAACAATACAACCAACGACGTAGAGTTCATCATGCTCCCTTACGGATACGAGCAGGATTCAACCATCGTTATTTCTGAGGCAGAGATCAAGGCCTTCTACAACAGCCACAAAAAGTTCTTCAAGCAGGTAGAGAGCCGCGATATCGAGTACGTGGTATTCGAGACCAATCCTTCTGCAAAGGATATAGAGAACGTTAAGGACTTCGTAGGCAGGGTTTACAACGAGTTCACCACAACTGACAACGTTAAGGCTTGCCTCAACAAGAACCGTTCAGAGATCGTTTACGACGAGGATCACTGGTACACAGAGTATGAGCTCAAGAGCATCAACTCAGAGCTTGCAGACTTCGTAGACAAGAATGGCGAGGGCGCTATCTCTGACGTTATCCAGTCCGGTGCAAAGTTCTTCTTTGCAAAGGTTATGGGCGTTAAGGCAGAGAAAGATCAGGCTCCCGTTAAGCAGGTGGCTATCTTCCAGATGACCGCTCAGCCCGGTAGCGAGACCTCTAACACCGTTTACCAGCAGGCTACCAACTTCGCAGCTGCTGCTCACGGCGGTCTTGCAGAGTATCGCAAGGCAGTAGACACTCTTGGTGTTTACTCTCACACTTATCCTCGCCTTACCGAGGGCGTAGACAACCTTGGTTCTATCAGCAACGCAAGGGTTATCACCAACTGGGCATTCGAGAATAAGACTGGTGCCGTTTCAGACATCAAGACCGTAGACAACAAGTATCATATCGTAGCTGTTGTTACCGGTGTTCACGAGGAAGGTACCGCTTCTATCAATGAGGTTGCAAATGACATCCGTCAGCAGCTTTACTACGAGAAGCTTTCCCAGAAGAAGACCCAGGAGGTTGCAGAAAAGATCGCCGGCCTTACCACTCTTGAGGAGATTGCAGAGAAACTTCACTCTTCTATCAGTACCCGCAGTGGCGTCACCTTCTCTTCTACTACCAACCAGAGCCTTGACAACGCTTTCATCGGTGCTGTATGCGCAGCAGAGCCCGGAAAGGTTTCCGGTCCTGTAGCAGGCGCTATCGGTACATACATCTTCAAGGTTACCGGCCGCGATACAGGCGCTTTCTACACAGAGGATGATGCTAAGACTGCTGCTAGCCAGTATGCTCTCTACACCACCCAGATGATCGTTCCTGTAATGATGGAAGAGGCTAAGGTAGAGGACCACAGGGCCCGCTTCTTTTAATAGAAAATGAGGAAATCATTCATACTTTTAGTTTTTTGTGCCGCATTCGCAACCGCGTGCGGCACAAAAAGTACTGTAGAGGGTCCTCTGGACGCCCTTTTCAGTGAAATGTTCCCGGCAGACGGTCCGGGCGCCCAGGTGGTCATCACAAAGGGCGGAGAAATCGTCTATGACAAAGGCTTCGGCATTGCAGATATGGAAACAGGTGCACCTATCTCTGACAGCACCATGTTCAATATTTGCTCTGTTTCAAAGCAGTTCTCTGCCGTTGCCCTGTTTATCCTGGCAGAGGAGGGAAAGATTTCTTTGGATGATCCGGTAAGCAAGTATTTCCCGGAGTTCCAGGCCGATTTCTTTAACAGGATTACCCTGGCCAACCTTATTTCCCACACCTCCGGCCTTC
Source organism: uncultured Prevotellaceae bacterium (assembly GCA_947166905.1). Taxonomy (GTDB): domain Bacteria; phylum Bacteroidota; class Bacteroidia; order Bacteroidales; family UBA932; genus Cryptobacteroides. The sequence goes on from CAMVFZ010000004.1 coordinate 92,128, forward strand.
CGGACAGCAGGCCCCGTACAGAGGCTCAGTGGCAGAAGTATCGCGCCGTTCACCCGTCCATCTTTGATAACGTATACGACTACAAGCGTTATTGCGCAGAGGAGGAATCCTGCCGTTATCTTATAACTCTGGATTCCCTGGCCTTTGAGCCCGGCACCGCTTACGAGTACCAGAACCCTACCTTCCAGCTCATTTATATGATTGTTGAGAGGGTTACCGGAGAGCACTTCGACGACTGGATGCACTCTCATATCTTTGTGCCCGCCGGCATGACCAAGACTGTATACTTTGAGCCGGACCGCCAGATTTCCAATATGGCCCATGGTTACAGTAAGAATGAGGAAGGCGTGTGGGCAGAGGACGATTATGGTGAGACCAATTTCTTTGGCACCAAGGCCGATGGTGGCATTTATACCTCTGCCCTGGAGTTCGTAAACTGGGACAAGGCCCTTTACGGAGACGTTCTGTTCTCTAAGGAAATGAGGGAGCTCGCCCATTCCAGCAAGATCCAGACAGATATTCCTTACACCGGTTATGGTTACGGCTGGTTCATAGAGCAGTATCCAGACCGTCCCCTTAAGATATATCATACAGGAGACAACGGCGGCTTCTTTACAATCGAATGCCGCATCCCAGAAAAGGATATCTTCTATCTAATTTTTGCCAACCAGCACGACTGGGACAGGCTCCAAACCGCAGAAAAAGTAGACGCCATCCTCAAACAACACGGCTGGCTGTAAAATATAAGGCTCGGGAAACCCCCGAGCCTTAATTGTTAGACGTTAAAGAGGAAGTGCATTATGTCGCCGTCCTGGACAACGTACTCTTTACCTTCTGTAGAGAGTTTGCCGGCGGCGCGGCAGGCAGCCTCTGATTTAAGGGAGACAAAGTCGTCGTACTTGATAACTTCTGCGCGGATGAAGCCACGCTCAAAGTCCGTGTGGATGGTTCCAGCGGCACGGGGCGCCTTGTCGCCTTTACGGATGGTCCATGCGCGGCACTCGTCGGCACCAGCGGTGAAGAAGGTCTGAAGGCCCAGCAGCTTGTAGGCGCTTTGGATCAGGCGGGTAACGCCGGACTCCTCAAGGCCAAGCTCGTCCAGGAACATCTGTCGGTCTTCGTAATCCTCTATTTCTGCGATATCAGATTCTGTCTTGGCAGCAATCACAAGAATGCCCGCGTCCTCGTCCTTAACAGCCTCGCGAACAGCATCTACATAAGCATTGCCCTTGGCGGCGGAAGCCTCGTCCACGTTGCAAACATAGAGAACCGGCTTGTTGGTAAGCAGGTAAAGATCCTTGGCCATGGCGGCCTCTTCGTCGTTGTTAAACTCTACGCTGCGGCAGTTCTTTCCCTCAAGCAGGGCTGCACGGTAACGCTCCAGCAGATCCATAAGCTTCTTGGCCTCTTTGTCTGCGCCAATCTTGGCCTGCTTCTGAACCTTGGCAAGGCGGGCCTCAACAGTCTCAAGGTCCTTGATCTGAAGCTCTACGTCCACAACCTCCTTGTCACGAACAGGATCAACGCTACCATCGACATGAACTATGTTGCCGTCGTCAAAACAGCGCAGCACGTGCAGTATGGCGTCGGTCTCACGGATATTGGCCAGGAACTGGTTGCCAAGGCCTTCACCCTTGCTGGCGCCCTTTACAAGGCCTGCGATATCTACTATATCTACCGTTGCGGGAATAGTCCTCTGAGGCTTGCAGATATCGGTCAGCACCTCAAGGCGTTTGTCCGGCACATTGGTAGAGCCCAGGTTGGGCTCGATGGTACAGAAAGGGAAATTGGCGCTCTGGGCTTTTCCGGAGCTTATACAGTTGAAAAGTGTGGATTTACCTACGTTGGGAAGCCCAACAATTCCGCATTTTAAAGACATATCAAATATAAAGATTTATAAATCTTATTATTCACTTCAAGCAATGATTCTGCAAAAGTACGAATTATACAAATCTTATCCTATTTCTAAAAAGAAATGTTAATATTTGGGGCCTGATAAATCTATTGGGCATGAAGAAACTTTTGCTTTTAACCACCGTCTCCATTTTCTTCTGGAACCTTGAAAACTTTTTTGACTGGAGGTCCGACGGCACCGGGTACGATGCCGTCTTTACCGCCTCTGGAGAGCGGCATTGGACCTATAAGCGCTTTAAAAAGAAATGCGCAGATGTTGCCAAAGCCCTGCTTTGGTGCGCCAGCCAGGAGGGCGGACTGCCGGACGCCGTGGGGTTCGCAGAACTTGAAAACAAGTTTGTACTGCAGTGTCTGCTTAAGTATACAATCCTGGAGAAACTGGACTACAAGATAGTGCATTTTGAGTCCCCGGACAGGCGCGGGATTGATGTTGGGCTTATTTACAGAAGCGGCCGGCTACGGCTGCTTGCCGCCCGGCCGGTGAAGGTCGCAGGGGCCCGCGGCAAAGATACTCTGCGAACGCGAGACATCCTTGTGGCAGACTTTGTAACCACCGAAGGTGACACCCTAACCCTGGCCGTAAACCATCACCCCTCAAAGTTCGGAGGCGGAGATTCGGACTGGCGCAGGGAGGCTGCCCTGGCCGCGCTGGCCGGCATCGCAGACTCCGTCCGGGCTGCCGGCGGCAAGTTCATCGCCATGGGCGACTTCAACGACACCCCGGACGGCCCTGCCTATGCCGGCTTTTGCGACAGCGCCGGCCTTGAAAACCTTGCCCTCCCGCTGGCACGGAAGGGCCTGGGCACTATCCGCTACGAAGGCCGATGGGAGCTGATAGACCATTTTTACGTGCAAAAGGGGGCATCGGCGCAAATGAAAATAATGATGGTTCCCTTCCTGATGACAAGGGATAACGTCCATGCGGGCGAAAAACCGCTGCGCACATATACCGGACCGCGTTATGCCGGGGGAGTATCGGACCATCTGCCTATAGTCCTAAGGTTTGAAATATGAAAAATAATGTCTAAATTTACACGCTATCAACATGATAATTTTTAAACACTGATACTATGCAAAGTCTAATGAAAGAGAAAATCCAGAAGAAGTTTACCGAGCTTTTTGGCAACGAAGGTGTTTTCTACGCATCTGCCGGCCGAATCAATCTTATTGGTGAGCACACGGATTATAATGGCGGCTATGTTTTTCCCGGCGCAATCGACTGCGGAATCATGGCAAAAATCAACCCCAACGGCACCGACAAGGTAAGAGTATTCTCCATTGACTTTGATGAGTACGCAGAGTTCGGTCTTGAAGAAACCGACAAACCGGAGCAGTCCTGGGCTCGCTACATCTTCGGCGTTTGCCGCGAGACCATCAAGCGTGGCGGCAAAGTAGGCGGTTTCGATGCCGTTTTTGCCGGTGATGTTCCGCTTGGCGCGGGCCTCAGCTCTTCAGCCGCCCTTGAGTCAACCTTCGCCTATGCCCTCAACCTTATAAACAACAACGGCTTCGACAAAATGGAGCTTGCCCTCATAGGCCAGAGCACAGAGCATAACTACTGCGGAGTAAAGTGCGGTATCATGGACCAGTTCATTTCTATCTTCGGAAAGAAAGACAGCCTTGTCCGCCTTGACTGCAAAACAATGGAATACAAGTATTTCCCCATCCAGCTTCAGGACTACAAGCTGGTTCTTCTGGACTCCTGCGTCAAGCATGAGCTGGCATCATCCGCTTACAACAAGCGCCGCGAATCCTGCGAGCGCGTACGCGACGCCATAAAGAAGAATCACCCTGAAATAGAGTGCCTCAGCGACGCCAAACGTATCTGGCTTGAAGAAGTCAGGAGCAGTGTCACAGAAGAGGACATCATGAGGGCAGAATACGTGATTGGAGAGGTTCAGAGAGTGCTTGATGTTTGCGATGCCCTTGGCAGGGGAGACATGGAGACCGTGGGCGAGATGATGTATCAGACTCACTTTGGCCTTAGCCGCCTGTACGAGGTTAGCTGCGACGAGCTCGATTTCCTGAACAAGATGGCCCGCAAGCTGGATGTCACCGGTTCCCGCGTAATGGGCGGTGGCTTTGGAGGCTGCACCATCAACCTTGTAAAGAAAGACCTTTACAAGCAGTTTGTAGACACTACGGTGGACGAATTCGAGGCCCGCTTCGGTCACAAACCAAAGGTGTACGACGTCATCATCAGTGACGGTGCGCGCGTAGTAGATTAATATGCCAGCAAATACCTTACAATCAACGGTTTGCCGTCAGTGCGGCAAGCCGTTTGACATAGAAGCCCCGGAGGCCGTGAACGTTGCCGACAATCCCGGATTCAAAGAGAGGGTTCAGGACGGATCGGCCTTCGTACACAATTGCCCCCATTGCGGAACCGTGAACCTTGTCCGCTTCCGCTTGTTATACCATGATCCGGAGCAGAGGCTTATGATCTGGCTGATCCCGGAAGACAGCCTTTCCGCCGCGGACAGGGAAAAGCTGGACCAGTCCATGAAGTCTATGTGGGCGTCGCTCAAGGAAGGCCTATCGGACTACGTTTTCCGTAGGGTAGAGGACCCCGGAGCCCTTATAGAGAAGGTTCGTATCTTTGACAACGGCCTGGACGATGCGGCCATGGAAATGTGCAAGTATGTCACAAGGATGGAACTTGTACAGACAGAAAAAGATCAGGCGAAAGCCGCCGAACTTGCAGACGTTCAACTTCGTTTCCGAGGCCTTAACGGCGCGGACAACGAGCTTGAATTCGTATTCCCGCTTGCGGGTGCCATGCACAGCGTAAAGGCAGGCTTCAACGTATACGAGGATTGCCGTGCCATACTTGGACGCAATCCTGAACTTACCCCGGACGGGCCCTTCCCGCAGATTGACTCCTCCTGGGTGAACCAGCATTTTAAATGAGAAAACTCTTTTTGGCTGCAATCCTGGTTTTCGCGACCATCATCGGGGCGCGGGCCCAGTTTTATCTTGCCGGGGACGATCCCGGACACCTTAAGTGGAACTATATCCGTACCCCAAACTATAAGGTAATCTATCCCCGTGGCCTGGATTCACTGGCTGTGGTTTATGCCCGCGCGCTTGAAACAAATCGCCCCCGGGTTGCCCTGAGTGCGGGATATCTGCCCGGCCAGACCTATTGGGGCGCGACCCCCGTGGTGCTTCATGCCTATACTCCTTATTCCAACGGCTCCGTAGCCTGGGCGCCAATGAGGATGGATCTTTACACCCTGCCGGAGGCTTATGGCCCTGAGACCATGCCTTGGGTTCAGGAACTGGCGATTCATGAAAACCGCCACGTGGCCCAGTTGCAGTTTGGAGCCGACGGTATACTTAAGCCCTTCACTTGGATCTTTGGAGAGGCCGCAACCGGCCTTTTCGCGGGAATCTATCCCAGCTATTGGCTGGCAGAAGGTGACGCAGTCGCCGCAGAGACCGCCCTGTCTGGCTTTGGCCGCGGTCGAAGCTCCGACTTCATGGCCTATTATATGACCGCCTTTGACAAGGGCGACTATCGCAACTGGGAAAAATGGCGCTGGGGATCCTGGAAGCGTTATGCCCCCAATCACTATGCCCTTGGCTATATGACCGTTGCCGGTGGCCGATATCTTTACAATGACCCTTTGTTTACTGCGGACTACCTGCATCTGGCAGCCAACAGGCCCCTTAAGCCGACCAAGGTACGGGCCTGGTTCAAAGACCGTAGCGGCAAGAGCTTCGATGCCGCCTTCAAGGATATTATGGAAAGCTTCCATAGCCAGTGGGAGGCCAGTGCCGCCGCCCGCGGGCCCTTTGACGACCCCAGTTTAACATCGGCCAAACCAAAATGGTATACAAGCTATTCCAACATGGCCTTTGCGGCCGATGGAACCCTGTATGCGGTCAAGAGTTCTTTTGTAAGTGCTGCCGCTCTTGTAAGGATTACCCCCGATGGTAAAGAATTGACAATCAGACCGTTCTCTTCCCAGACCAGTCCTTTGGCCACCGACGGCGACAAGCTCTGGTTCACGGAAACCATCGTAGACAAGCGTTGGACTCTGGCTGGCGAATCAAACCTTCGCGTGCTTGAAAACGGAACGCTCAGAACAGTAACAACGGGCAAGCGATATTATAACCCTGCTATCGGCCCCGATGGACAGATTGCGGTAACCGAATATCCCGCAGAAGGCGGCAGCCGCATCGTCATACTTGACCATAATGGCAATGTAAGCAGATATTATGATGCCCCCGATGGCGTCCAGATAGTAGAAAGCGCCTGGGCGGGGAATCGGCTTTTTGTGTCGGCCATAGAAGATGAAGGTTTTGAATTGGCAGAGATACAACCCAAATACGGCCTTCAGCACGTGCTGCCCGGCGGGCATTGCAAGATTAATCATCTTAAGAGCTATAATGGTGAGCTCTACTTTATCTGTGACAAGAACGGGGTGGGAGAGGTTTACAAGTATCATGTTCCGGACGGAGTTTTTACCCAGCTCACAAATACAAAGTATGGCGTAACAGACTTTGCAATAAACGACAAGGACCTGTATTATTCTGCCCGTATGTACGAGGGCGAGCTTCTTTGCAAAGCTCCCCTGCGCCAGCTTAAACCAAGGCCGGCATCGGCGTCGGAATACTATACTTATGCTGTGGCGGATACCTTGTCTGCCCAGGAAAAGCGGCTTGCAGAGGCTGCCGGGGTAGATTTGGACGCAGAGTGGGAAGGGGAGATATCGGCCCCCAAGAAATACAGCAAACTCCTTAATGCGATAAGAATCCATTCCTGGGTGCCGCTAAGCATAGATTATGACGCCGTTTCTTCAATATCGGCCGACGATTCTTACCAGTCCCTTAAGGCCGGTGCAACAGTGCTCTTCCAAAACACACTTGGAACGCTGTCGGGCCTGGCCTCCTATGCTCATCGGTTCGGAGATATTATGCCTTCAGAGGGCCGTAATATCTTCCACCTGAATCTTACCTACACGGGGCTGTATCCGGTTATCGAAGGTAGTCTGGAGGTGGGCGACCGCAAGGCAATTCAGTATAACCGCCGTAGAATCGTCACTAAGGACATGGCAATAGAGCGGTTGGGTGGCAGTTATTTAGACCAGCCGCTGGTGGATGCAGAAGTCAGGATGTACATCCCCTTCAATTTCTCTTCCGGCGGATGGAACAGGGGCTTTATCCCTCAGGTGCGCTACGTGGCAACAAATGATCGATACAACAGATCCGTCGCTATGCTTACTGCTGGGACTGTTTCCGGGGATTTCATTTCGCGTGAACTGTTCTCGGGGGTAGAGCACGGGGATAACGTACTTATGCAGTCCCTGTATCTGTCGGCCCGCGGATATATTACAAGGCCGGTTGCGCATTCACAGGTTTATCCTTCCCTTGGCGTAGGCGCAGAGCTTGGCTACCACTGGAGGGTGGGCCTGAAGGATATTTATTCCCCGCAGCTTTACGGATATATTTATGGATACCTGCCGGGCCTTGCTCCTGAGCAGGGTTTGCGCCTCTCTGCGCTTTACCAGCACCAGTACGGGGCCCTTCGTTCAGAGAATGCGGTCAAGACGCGTCCTCGCGGCATGGCCAAAGACTACGTCAACAATTTCCTGGCACTATATGCACCGGATCAGTTAAGGCTCACAGCAGACTACGCTATCCCCTTCTGGCTTGGTGACATCAGCGCCCTGTCCCCTCTGGCCTATATAAAGAACTTTATCTTTACTCCGCACGCAGACTATACCTTCCTAAAATACAGCAATGGCCTCTCCGGAAACGGAGGCCTGTTAAGCGTCGGAGCAGATTTTACCGTTAGTCTGGCCAACCTGCTTTGGTTCCCCTTCGACTGCGAGGTCGGTCTTTCCTGGAGCTACAATGGCGGTAGCGCATTCAAGTACCTCGATGGTGCGGGAGTAAAAAGGAACAACGTTGGCTTTATCTTTAAAACCAGACTGTAGAAGGAAAAATATTGGTATATTTGTATAACTGAAGTCGCAGAATGAAAAGATTATTGCCGATAGTCATTATTTGCCTGCTTTGCGGGTGTCGCGGCGGATCCGGAAACTCTGGATCCCCTGCCGTTTCCGCTGCCGGAGAAGGCTTTCCGATGGTAGACGTTCCCGGCGTAATTGCCACCCCTCAGGACAGGGTGGACTACATGGTAGAGCACTTCTGGGACAGGTTTGCCCTGCTGTCGGGCCAGACGGATTCGGTAACCGTAAAGGGCTTGCCGTCGGCGGAAGTAGAAGAGAAGTTCGGCTTCTGGGCTACGCTTCTTAAGGCAGCATCGGCCCCTGCAATGGAAAAGGCCGTGAATGGTGCGGTAGATGCCGCCAGGTCGGATAGCACCGCCGTCTATGGCAAGTTCATGGAATTTGCGGACAAGTATCTGTACGACCCCAACTCCCCCAACAGGAACGAGGAAGCCTACCTGACGTTGCTGGGCAAGGCTCTTACCGGCCCCCTGCCGGACGAGTCCATGCGCCAGCGCTACGAGTATTGCGTTACCCAGTGCTCGCTTAACAGGATTGGCCAGGCGGCATCGGACTTCAAATTCATTACCCCGGAGGGTAAAATAATGCGGCTCTACGATGTTGAGGCCCCGGTTATTCTGCTTATCTTCAGTAATCCTGGCTGCCCGATGTGTGCCATTTACCAGGAAAACCTGCAAAAGGACGCTCCCCTGCGCGATATGCTTAAGAAAGGCTCCTTCAAGGTTGTAAACATTTATCCGGACGACGACGTTGAGGCCTGGGAGAACTACGTGCGCACTTACCCTACGGAGTGGCTCTGCGGCCGCGACCATCTGGGCCAGCTCTTTGGCGGCGGCCTTTATTCGTTGCGTGCTATCCCCTCTCTTTACCTTCTGGACAAGGACAAGAAGGTCATTTTGAAGGACGCTTCTTACGAAGAAGTAGAAATGAAACTATATGATTTATTATTCTAAGGATATGAAGGAAATACTCAAATACAAGCTTACCGCAGCCGATGGCTCCTATGTAGAACTCTCTTCCCTGGGCGCAGCCATCGTCTCCGTCGTTGTTCCTGACCGTGACGGCGTATTGGCCGATGTTGTCCTGGGCTACCCTACCGACGAAGCCTATATGGCCGATGGCCCCTGCGCCGGCAAATGCCCCGGTCGCTATGCCAACCGCATTGCCAAAGGCAAGTTTACCCTTGACGGAGTAGAGTACACCCTGCCCGTTAACAACGGTCCCAATCATCTGCACGGCGGCCCCGATGGCTTCCAGAATAAAGTTTGGGACAGCCGCAAGGATGGCGACGCCGTTGAGTTCATGTATTTCTCAGAGGCTGGCGAGGCCGGATATCCCGGTAACCTTAAGGTGACCGCCCGCTACGAATGGGGTGACGACCATGCCTTGAAGCTTACCTTTACTGCCATTGCCGATGCTCCTACGGTCCTGAACCTTACAAATCACGCCTACTTCAACCTGTCAGGTTTTAAGGAGAACGTGCTTGGTCACGAGCTCTGCCTGGCAGCATCGGAATACCTGCCTACGGACGACACTTTGATTCCCCTTGGCGATTCTGAGCCCGTTGCCGGCACACCGATGGATTTTGTGAATCCCAAGCCTATCGGCCGGGATATCAAGGCGGACTTCCCTGCCCTGAATTATGGCAAGGGTTACGACAATTGTTTTGTAATTGACGATTATACTCCGGGCCAGCTTGTACAGGCTGCAGAGCTTTACTGCCCTTCTTCCGGCCGCGTGCTGACTGTGTTCACAACCCAGCCGGGCGTGCAGGTTTACACCGGGAACTGGCTTGAGGGCTGCCCCGCCGGCAAGAACGGCATTACTTACCACGATTACGACGCTGTGGCCATAGAGTGCCAGCACTTCCCGGATAGCCCCAATCATCCGGACTATCCTTCAACCGAGCTGCGTCCCGGCGAGGTCTTCAATGAGGCCATTGTTTTTGAATTCTCAACCAAATAGCTTTTGCGCGGATGAAACAGTATCTTGATCTTCTTCAGGAAATAATGGATAAGGGTGCCATCAAGCATGATCGCACCGGAGTGGGCACAAAAAGTATCTTCGGCCACCAGATGCGCTTTAATCTGTCCGATGGCTTTCCCCTGCTTACTACAAAGAAAGTTCACCTGAAATCTATAATCTACGAGCTCCTGTGGTTCATTGCTGGCGATACCAACGTGAAGTATCTCCAGGATCACGGCGTTACCATTTGGGACGAATGGGCCGGTCCCGACGGTGAGCTGGGACCTGTTTACGGTCATCAGTGGCGCAGTTGGAATTCCGCCTCCGGCAAGGCTGTAGACCAGCTTTCGCAGGTTATAGAGACAATCAAGAAGAATCCGGATTCACGCCGTATGCTGGTTACCGCCTGGAACCCTTCAGAGGTTGACCAGATGGCCCTGCCGCCCTGCCACTGCCTCTTCCAGTTCTATGTGGCCGACGGCAAACTAAGCTGCCAGCTTTACCAGCGTAGCGCGGACACCTTCCTGGGCGTGCCGTTCAATATCGCATCCTATGCGCTTCTTACTATGATGATTGCCCAGGTCTGCGGCCTGCAGCCGGGCGACTTCGTGCATACTACGGGTGATACTCACCTGTACCTTAACCACATGGATCAGGTTCGCGAGCAGCTTTCCCGCACGCCTCGTGCCCTGCCCAAGATGCATCTTAATCCGGACGTTAAGTCTATCTTTGATTTCAAGTACGAAGACTTCACCCTAGAAGGCTACGATCCCTGGCCTACAATTAAGGCTCCGGTGGCTGTCTAACGACAGCCATTTTTGTCAATTTACCGGGGACCGTATCCCCCGGCCGATTAGCGGCGGGCGTAGCGGACGAACTGGAAGTCGATGTCGTTTTCGACGTCGTGACGGAGGTCAGACTTCCAGACGGGGGTCCAGACTTCTGGAGAGATTTCCGGGAAGAAGGCGTCGGCATCCGGAGCGCTGGCGTGAACGTGCGTAATATACAGGGTATCAGCAGATTGCATAGCCTCTGCATAGGTGTAGGCTCCGCCTATTACAAAGCACTTGGCCGCACCTGTAGCCTCAGCTGCCTTATAAGCAGCCTCCAGGGAATCTACGATAACGATTCCTTCCGGAGCATCGGGCCACGGGAAGATGGAAATCACAATATTGGTGCGCTTGGGTAGCGGACGGCCGATAGACTTGAAGGTCATGAAGCCCATGATGACAGGGCTTCCGGAAGTGGTTTCCTTGAAGTACTTAAGGTCGTCTGCCAGATGCCAGAGAAGCTCGTTTTTGCGGCCGATGGCGTTACCGTTTGCTACTGCAACAATGATTGATTTTTCCATATCTCTTAAAGTCCTAATTCTTTTTTAAGGTCCCGGAGCAGGTCAAAAGCCTGCAGCGGAGTCATATTGTTGAGGTCTGCCTTACGCAACTGGTCTCGCAGCGAGTTGAGCGCAGGATCGTCCAACTGGAACAGCGATAGCTGCACCGGCTTGCCCGCACCCTGCCTCTGGCTGGCTTCCTCTGCGTCCTTAGCCTCCAGAACAGACAGAGTCTTTTCTGCCATCGACAGTACTTCACGCGGCATTCCGGCCATCCTGGCAACGTGAATACCAAAACTATGCGCTGTGCCACCCGGCTCAAGTTTGCGCAGGAAGATAATCTGCTTGCCAGACTCCTTCACGGCCACATGGAAGTTGCGCACGCGGGCGTAAAGCTCTTCAAGATCGTTCAGCTCATGGTAATGGGTAGCGAACAAGGTCTTTGCCCGATGCCCGTACTCATGAATATATTCCACAATTGCGCGAGCTATGGACATACCGTCGTAAGTGGATGTTCCGCGTCCGATCTCGTCCAAAATCACCAGCGACCTGGGGCTAAGGTTGTGCAGAATCATCGAGGTCTCCAGCATCTCCACCATAAATGTTGATTCGCCACGGGATATATTGTCCGACGCCCCCACGCGGGTAAATATCTTGTCAAAGATACCAATATTGGCCGATGCCGCCGGGACATAGCTTCCTACCTGGGCCATCAGCACTATCAGGGCGGTTTGGCGCAGTAGCGCGGACTTACCTGACATGTTCGGACCGGTAAGTATCATAATCTGCTGCGCGGTACGGTCCAGGAAAACATCGTTGGGGATGTACTCCTCGCCCTTTTTCATCAGGGTTTCAATAACCGGATGGCGGCCGGCCTTGATGTCCAGCGAATCGCCGTCGTTTACCTGCGGACGGCAGTAGTTATTCTCTATCGCAAGGTCTGCAAACCCTGCCAGTACGTCTACTTTTGCGATGATGCGGGCGTTGGCCTGGATGGTCTGCACCCACTTCTGGATATCGGCCACCAGAGAAGCATAAATACGGCTTTCAATGGCGTAGATGCGCTCTTCCGCCCCAAGAATCGTCTCTTCATATTGCTTCAGCTCTGGGGTAATATAGCGCTCCGCAGACACCAGAGTCTGCTTGCGGATCCACTCCGGAGGGACCTTGTCCTTGTAAGTATTGCGGACCTCGAAGTAATAGCCAAAGACATTGTTGAAGCTTATCCTTAGCGAGGCTATTCCCGTGCGCTCACTCTCCTTCTGCTGCAATTCAAGCAGGTACTCTTTGCTGCCACGGGATATATGTCGCAGATTGTCCAGCTCTTCGTCTACCCCGGCGGCAATTATATCCCCTTTGCCGATGACTGCCGCAGGCTCTTCCATAAGCGTCCTGCCGATGGCGTCGATAAGAGGCGTGCAGTCCTTTAGGGGCTCCACGAGCTTTTCCAGGGCAGAATAAGCGGTGCAGATTTCCTTTATTGGAATAATTCCGTTAAGGCCGCGACCCAGCTGGATAACCTCTCGCGGCGCAATCTTGCCGGCCGCAGCGCGGGAAACTATGCGCTCCAGGTCTCCCAGATCGCCGATGCGTTTACGGACATCGGCCAGTACATCATCGGCCTTGACAAAGGCCTCTATGGCATTGTAGCGGAGGTCCAGCTCCGGGATATCCATGATGGGCAGGGCAAGCCAGCTACGCAGCAGTCGGGAGCCCATGGGGCTGGTGCAATGATCCATCACATCCAGCAGCGAGGCGCCGTCGGACTGGAAAATTTCCAGGTTGCGCATGGTGAATTTGTCCATCCATACGAAGCGGCCCTCGTCTATGCGGGAAAGTGAGCAAATGTTGCCAAGTCCAATGTGATGCGTCTGCTCAAGATATACCATCAGGGCACCGGCGGCGCAGATACCAAGCGGGTAATTATCAATACCATAGCCCTTCAGGTTGTCTACTCCAAGCTGGCGGCAGAGGCGTTCGCGGGAAGTGTCCAGCACAAAGGCCCATTCGTCCAGCGTGGTAATGTAGCCGGCATCCGGATAAGTGGCGCGTACCTTCTTTTCAAAGGCGCGGGAAGTGATAATCTCCTTGGGTTTGAGGGATGATATCAGCGTGCCGATGAATTCTTCCGAGCCCTCTGTGAGCTGGAAGGTACCGGTGGACACATCCAGAAAGGCCGCTCCTGTGCGGTCCTTGCTGAAGACTATGCCGGCCAGGAAGTTATACTCCTTCTGCTCCAGCATCGTTTCCCCGAAGGCTACACCCGGCGTAACTATCTCTGTTATACCTCTTTTTACAAGCTTGCGGCCTGTAAGGGCGGGGTCTTCAAGCTGGTCGCAGACGGCTGCTTTGTAGCCGGCGCGGACCAGTTTTGGCAGATAAACCTCCAGGGCGTGATGGGGGAAGCCGGCCATTGCGATATGGCCTTTGTCTCCGTTGCTCTTCTTGGTCAAGACCAGACCAAGGACTTTGCTGGCAATCATGGCATCGTCGGAATAAGTCTCATAAAAGTCGCCGACGCGATACAAAAGTATCGCCTCCGGGTTCTGAGCCTTGACCTCGAAAAACTGTTTGATTAGCGGGGTATCTTCCGCTATCTTCTTGTTTGCCATAACTATTCTGATTCTGCCTGTTAGCCAGTCTTGCAAATATAAACATATTTTTTCGTACTTTTGTACGTTTATGAAGAGGGTTCTGGTAATATCGTATTACTGGCCGCCGGCAGGCGGAAGCGGCGTTCAAAGGTGGGTAAAGTTCAGCAAATACCTGCCGGGGAACGGCTGGCAACCGGTAATCTATACCCCGGAGAACCCGGAGATGCAATCAGTAGACCATACCCTTGAGGCCGATATCCCTGCAGATGTAGAGGTTGTAAAACGCCCGATTACAGAGATTTACAGCATTTATCGCCGGCTTACCGGGAAGTCTGCCAGCCAGGCCCAGGTAAACATGGTTAACGCCCAGGGCAAAAGCTGGAAACAGCGTCTGATGATGGCAATTCGCGGCCGTTTCTTTGTGCCGGATCCGCGAGTCAGCTGGGTAAAACCCTCGGTAAAGTTTTTGAAAAAATATCTTCAGGAGCATCCTGTAGACGCTATTGTAAGTACCGGCCCGCCGCACTCCATGCATCTTATCGCTCAGGGTGTGGCCCGCGCCACCGGTATTCCGTGGGTGGCCGATTTCAGGGACCCGTGGACCAAAATTTTCTATTTCAAGCATCTTGGCTTGTCAGAGCGCACTGTCCGCAAGCATCAGAAGCTGGAGCAGTCCGTGTTGGACGATGCAACCGTAGTAGTTGCCGTTTCCCCTTTGGTACAGGAAGAGTTCCGCACAATGACAAAAACGCCTGTTGAGCTTATTACCAACGGCTTTGACCCGGACGACTTCGCAGCTGCCGACGGCATAATAGAAGACGGCTTCTTCAACATGACTCATACCGGTCAGTTCGCGGCCGATGGTAACCCGGACCTCCTCTGGGAGGTTCTGGCAGAAAAGTGCCGGGAGGACGCCCGTTTTGCCGGGATGCTGCGCATCCGCCTTGCGGGGAAAACTGATTACCAGATAGTTGAATCAATAAAGACTGCCGGCCTGGAGATGAACCTTGTAGACCTTGGCTATGTGAACCACGAGTCCGCTGTGCGCGAGCAGTCAGGAGCCAGCGTGCTGCTTCTGCCGCTTCGCAAGGAACCGGAGTACCGGGCAACCCTTCCGGGCAAACTCTTTGAATACCTTGGTGCCAGGAAGCCCATTCTGGGCATAGGCCAGACCGACGGAGCCATGGCGCGCGTTGTGGCCGATGCCGGTGCGGGACTCACTGTGGGCTGGGAAGACAAAGCCGGCCTGCGGAGCTTTGTGGACGCGGCTTGGGAGGCCTTCCTTAAGGGAGAAAGCCTGTACTCTGGTACAAACATTGAGAAGTATTCCAGAATAGAGACCGCCAGATCGATGGCGACTCTCTTGAACAAAATATCCAGATAATGAAACCTGTCAAGAAGAAAATAATTGCTTACGTAGGTATAATTGCCGCCTTTCTTCTACTTTCCTACGGATTCGTTCCGCAGGTACTTGGCGGTAAGATAGTGAACCAGAGCGATATAACCGGTTACATCGGAATGGCGCATGAGGCCAACGAGTGGAACAGCCAGCATCCTGAGGACCGTACCGCGTGGACGGGCAGCATGTTTGGCGGTATGCCTACGACGATGCTCACCGGAAACCCTCAGGGCGATGCTACGCAAAGCATTTTTGACTTGTTCTTGCTTGGTAAACGCCCTGCAAGTTACCTGTTTATTTCTTTGCTGGGAGCGTTCCTGCTTATGCTGGCCCTGGGCATTCATCCCTTCCTTGGTGCAGCCGGAGCGGTTGCAGTAACCTTCTGCTCATACAATATGCAGATAATCCAGGTGGGACACAATGCCAAGATGCTGGCTATCGCCTGGGCTCCATGGGTTCTGGCCGCGATAATCTATTCTTATAGGACAGCGTTTAACGGAACCATCGGCAAAGACATAAATAGCATACTTAAAATGCTGGCTGGTCCGGTATTCGCCGGCCTGGCACTGAGTTTCCAGATCAAGGCCAACCACGTTCAGATTTCTTATTACCTGGCACTTATAATACTCTCATTTGTTGGCGTTTACTTTATTTGGATACTGTTTAAGAAGAAGGAATTGCTTAAGCCTTTCCTTGTTACTTCCGGCTTGTTGCTGGTTTTCTGCAGCATCGGTGTAGCTACAAATGCGAACAGGCTTATCCCTACCTGGGAGTATACAAAAGAGACCATGCGCGGCGGCACACAGCTTACGCGTGAGGGCAGCACAAAGGGCCTTAGCTTTGAGTATGCCACCCAGTGGTCTTATGGTACGGAAGAACTACCTAACTTGCTGATTCCCAATTATAACGGAGGTTCATCGGCTGGTGCGGTAAATCCCAATAGTTCCGCTACAATCAATCTGTTGAAAGGCAGTTATTCCCCGGCCCAGTTAAAGGAGATTGCAAAGTCTCTTCCTATGTATTGGGGCCCTCAGCCGTTCACGGCCGGTCCTATGTACATCGGCGCCATAACCATATTCCTTTTTGTCCTTGGTTTGTGTCTGCCAAAGGGCCTGGCCCGCTGGTGGGTACTGATTCCGTCCATCATCGGTATCTTGCTTGCCTTGGGCTATCATTTCCGCGGGTTCAACGAGTTCTGGTTCAATAATATGCCGTTCTACAACAAGTTCAGGACGGTGTCGATGGCTCTTGTAATCCTGCAGTTTACTATGCCTATTCTGGGCTTCCTGGCGCTTGACAGAATACTCAAAATCAATCAGAATAAGACGGTTGTAATGCGCGCAACCACCATCGCTTTCATAGTGACCGGTGGCTTCTGCCTGCTTTGCTGGCTCTTCCCTGGCGTTGCCGGAAACTTCGTTTCATCCGGCGATTCCGGCTACGACGCCCGTATAGCATCGGCCTTTGCGGCAGACCGCGCATCATTGCTTCGTTCCGATGCCCTTGTTTCCTTCCTTCTTATCCTTGCGTCCGCAGCGCTTATCTACTGGATGTACAGGGCCAAGGAAGAATCCCGCCGCGACAACCGCAGCATCCTTGTGGGGGCCGGCATCTGCGTGATGCTTGTTATGAACATGGTTCTGGTTGGCAAGCGCTACCTGAATTCAGATCACTTCGTAACGGAGAGCAAGTTTAATTCCCACTTCACAGAGAGGCCTGTGGACAAGTATATCCTTGCCGATGATGATTTGTCTTACCGCGTGGTTGACCTTACGGCCAACGTTTTCAACGACGCTACGCCAAGCTATTGGCACAAGAATATCGGCGGCTATTCGCCGGTTAAGCTCCAGCGCTATCAGGATCTGATAGACAATTATTTACAGGGTGAGCTTGCTACTATCGGTCGTGCCATTGGCGGCGCTACAACCGTTCAGGAGGCTCAGGCGCAGCTTGATTCCGCCGCCCGCCTGAATATATTCTCCGCCCTCAACGGCCGATACATTATCGTGGATGGTTCCGCTGCCCCGCTGGTTAATAAGAAGGCTCTTGGAAACGCCTGGTTTGCGGATTCTTGCGTAGTGGCCAATAATCCGGACGAAGAGATTGCCATTCTTGGCGGCGTAGACCTGGGCCATGTCGCCGTACTGCCCGCAGACCATTCTGTGCGGACGATGGCCTTCAGGGGCCCTTCCGGCTCCATCGTTCTAACCGCGTACGCGCCAAATCAGCTGCGGTATCACTATACGTGCGAGGCTGAGCGACTTGCTATTTTCAGTGAAATCTGGTGCAATTATGGCTGGACAGCCTGGCTGGAGGATACCTCAGGCGCTAAAGTGGCTGATGTGACGCTCCAGCGTGCAGACTGGGCTCTTCGCAGCGCCCTTCTTCCCGCCGGTGAGTACGACCTTGTGATGCGCTTCGAGCCCCAGTCTTACAAGACCGGCCGCACCATTTCCGCCGTCAGCAGCTGGCTCCTCATCCTCCTCGCCCTCGCCGCCTTCGCTACCCGTCTGAAAACCAATAAACAATAACTATAATGAAAACACTGAAACTGTTATTAGCCGTTTTCGCTATTGTCGCCTTTGAATCACCTTCATCGGCCCAGTATTGGGGAGAATATAATACTTCCTTCTTTGCTTATGCCGGTTTTTCCAGTTTAAACAGCCAAAAGACAGGAACGCTTCCCGGAGCTACTGTCGGCATTGGCCATATCCGCCAGGTCGGTTTCGGCCATGTATATTGGGACGTAGATTTAAGGGGTACGTTTAACTCTGCCACAGTAAATAAACTGGAATCCAGGACCAGCAACATCAGGATATCACTTGACTTGCTTCGTCAATTTGAACTTGCAGATAAAACATATTTGTTCCCTTATGTAGGTCTTGGATGCAAGGCAATTTTATCAGGAAAGTCAACGTGGAACAACAAACTTATTTCCAGATGGGTTGGAGATCACAGTATGGGAGGCTCACGTTTTAATACCGGTATCCAGTTCGGAATGCGCTTCTTCATGAAAAAGCTATACGTCGGAGCGGAATATCACATCGCTTTTTTGAAGACTTTCGGTGACTATTCCTTTAGGCCCTCCGACAAAACGACTCTGAGTTCCCGCTTCCGCGAGTTCTCTGCCACCGTCGGCTTCCGATTCTAAAGCTTCCAAAAACCCTATCATTGATTATCAGCGATTTACGCATTTTGCTTGTCGCCAAAACGTGACAAGCAAAGTGGCTAACTAATCAAACGAAAACCGGTGTATAGCCCGCAAACCAATTTGACTATACACCGGTCCTGATTTTCCTGGCAAATCAGACGCCATACAATTATTACTTCACTTGCAAAGGTACGGCGATATTTCCCAGCCACCAACTTTTTAGGCCTTTTTAAACTCTCTCATACAAAATTGCAACAGCCTGATAATCAGACTGTTGCAATTTCTAAAAACTCTCAAAATCTCTCACGCGGCATAACCGCTTGATAATCAGAGTGTTACGTATAACTTATTGATTATCAGTAGATTCCTCTTTCTTTTCGCCTTTCAAGTATGAAGGGAGCTCAAGTCCAGCCATCTTGAACAGCTCGTCAAGCGGAGGTACTGACTTCATCATTCCTGAGATGAAATTAGAGGTTGCAGTCTTGCCGTCGGCGCCGTTTCCGGTATCCCAAACGGTAACCTTGTCGATGTTGATACCCTTCACCGCCTCTACCTGGGTCTTAACAAGTTCAGGCAGCTTGTCTGCGATAAGCATGAGCACTGCCTTCTGAGGATCGCCGGCTGCGGCGGAAACCATCTTGTTGAAACCCTCGGCCTGCTTGGACAGAATCTCGAAGGCACCGCGGGCCTGGGCGTCCATCTTGGCGTAGATAGCATCGGCCTCACCTTTTGCCTTGCGGCGGATCTTTTCAGCTTCTGCCTCGGCATCGATGATAGCCTTCTCTTTTTCTATCTGGGCAGGAACCACAACGTTGGCCTGCTGGGTTGCTTTCTCGCGTTCTGCACGGGCGATTTCGGCGTCGCGCTCACTCTTGTAAGCCTCTTCCAAAGCCTTTGCAGCCTGAACCTTCTCTGCTGCTACTGCAACACGGGCAGCCTCTGCCTCTTTCTCACGACGGAGAGCGTCGGAATTAGCAATTGCAATCTTGGAGCTGTTCTCACCCTCAACAGCCAGGGCATTGGCCTCTGCGGTCTTGATACGGGTATCACGAGTGGTCTCGGCAATACGGATATCCTTGTCCCTATCGGCCTCTGCCTTACCAATCTCACCAAAACGGTTCTGCTCTGCAACGCTCTTCTTGGCATCGTTGATAGCCTTTGCAGCAGCCTCCTTACCAAGGGCCTCGATATATCCGGACTCGTCGCGGATATCGGTTACGTTCACGTTGATAAGCTTAAGACCAATCTTGCGGAGCTCTGCCTCTACGTTGGCGGAAACGCTTGCAAGGAACTTGTCACGGTCGGCATTGATCTCCTCGATATCCATGGTTGCAATCACAAGACGAAGCTGACCAAAGAGGATATCGGTGGCCACGTTCTGGATGCTGTCGGAGGACAGGCCAAGCAGACGCTCAGCAGCGTTAGTCATAACCTCAGGCTCTGTAGAAATACCTACTGTAAAGCGGCAGGGAACGTCTACACGGATATTCTGCTTAGACAGGGCATTGGTCAGGTTGCACTCTATGCTGATAGGCTTGAGGTCTAGCAGCGCATAATCCTGGAAGACCGGCCAGATAAAGGCGGCGCCACCGTGGATACATTTTGCAGAAGAGATTGAGCCTGTGCGGTTCTTTCCTGTTTTACCATAAATAACCAGGATTTTGTCCGACGGGCAGCGTCTGTAGCGTTTAAGAATTGCCGCAAAAGTCACAAAAAGAACAGCGACAACAATAAGAATCAGAATAATAGGGTTTGACTGAATAGTACCCAATGCTTCTTCCATATCAAATTTAGTTTAAGTTAAAATTACTTTACCAATAACAGTGCAGGGCCGATGGCTTCTACAACCGTAATCGCCGCTCCAGTGGGAATAGCCTCCCCGTCCGTTACGGCCTGATACTCACGTACGGAATTGTTGATGGTTATCTGAACCTTGCCCTCTCCGCTACGCTTTGCCGGGATTGCCAGATACACTGTTCCAGTGCACCCCGGGGCCGATTGTGCCAGGTTGATGTTACCGCTCTGCTGCATTCCCCACAGCCATTTGAACATGTACATCACGGCTGCCACAAGGGCCAGGCCAACAAGGACAGAAACAATCACCAGCACCGTTGTAGAGGCGATTTTATTCTGCAGGATAATAAATGTCCAACCGAAGCCAAGGCAGAAGTTCACCAGGTTGCGGAAGGTATAAAGGTTCATACCGGTGCCACCGGAGATGGCATCGGGGACATCGGCGTCAGTGCCGTCAAAATTGATGTCCATATCAGAGTCCAAATCGCTGCTGCCGCCTCCGACAAAGGTCATGATGCTTTGGATAAGGAAAACGACCGTAGCTGCGATGGTTACAATCCAAATAACTTTCATTCCGGCGCCAAGTGCCGTCCACCATACTGCTAACATGTTAATTTTCTTTTATTTAGTACAATGATACCGAATTGGATGTGTCTACAAAATAGCTCTGTACTCCGGCCTCCTTGGTCATCGTCAGGATAATCTCTCCTCCGGGGGCCTGATAGTGGCAGATAAATGTGCAGTTGCCGTATTGCAGGGCCTTGATGGGGTCTGCCTCTGCCAGCGGCGAATCAAACTCTTCCTTATAAAGTACCGGGTCTCCGTAACGGGCGCGAAGCTGCATCTTCATTGATTCGTAGCAGGTACGCACGTTTTCCCAGGACTTCTTGACGTCAAAGTCTACCAATACCAGATACACCGTATTGCCGTCCGGAGTGGATGCAACCGTCACCTTGGCCTTCTTTCCCATAACCTTGCCGCGCAGTATGGCAGTGCCCTTTTCCGGCTTGAAGCCCTTCTGGCGCAACTTGGCGACCACATCGTTCACGGTGCCGTCGATTGTAACCCCCTCAAACTCCAGGTGCTGTTTTTCCTGGGCCGATGTTGCCGTCAGCCCCAAAAACATTATTGCCAGTATCAGTAGTATCCTTTTCATCAGTCAAGTTTCTTGATTACGGTCTGGATTTGCTCTCCAAGGCCTATAGTATAACCTTCCGACAAGAAATATGCCTTATTGAAGGTGTCAGCGACTATAAATACCGGTTTATTGTTCGTATTTGCCTTAAGTTCTTTTACAAGCTC
The DNA here is from genome assembly GCA_947166905.1 of uncultured Prevotellaceae bacterium. GTDB lineage: Bacteria > Bacteroidota > Bacteroidia > Bacteroidales > UBA932 > Cryptobacteroides. Next base: position 113,558 of record CAMVFZ010000004.1, read on the forward strand.
TTTGGCAACTGCTCCGTCATGATCTACAGCCAGAATGATGTTAGCCGGGAGCTGACCATAGCGGCCGTCGGCAATCTCTGACTTAAGACGCTCCAACTGGGCCTCGTCGGTGCAGACAAGCACTGTGGGGCGGCCCCACTTTTCAAAGGCCTCGCGGGCGCGGGCAATGTCTGCAAGTGCATGATTGGTAGGCTCTTTCCCTACCTCCAGAAGGCCAAGGGCATAGAAGCCGCGGCCGGTCTGGGAGAGTATGGAAACGGTGCTGCCATTCAAAGATATCGGCAATTCTGCATCAAAGCCACCGATAACCGATACTCCGTCTGCGGGCTCGCGGATAATTAGGTCTACGTTTGTGGTCTGGCCTTCCTTTATAGAGAAGAACTTCATTGTAACGGGGACGGAGCCGTCGGACAGGCGGTTGCCGCTTACCAAAACATAGTTGCCTTCATCCAGGGCGATGCCGTTTGAGAATACATTCTCCCAGGATGCGCCGCCGCCCATGTCAAGCTGACCCTCGTCAAAGGTCAGAAGCTGGGTACGGCCGTCATCACCGATGCGGCTTATTGAGAAGTGGCCGTAATATGCGGGGTTCTCTACAAGCTTCGTGGGCTTATGGTTAAGGTGCAGGTTGCCCTGAGGGGCTGAAGTCTGGACTGCGGCATTGAAGTCTACATCAATCCAGGCCTCGTCTTTCTTATACTGAACCTTATGGGTTACGCTGTCTATGCGGGCCTCGATACCAAGGGTACGGGCAAGGCTTACAAAGAAGACGGCGCGGGAAGTGGCATCGGCCTGACGGGCCTTGTAAACGCCTGCAGGGGACATAGGAATGCGCCATGCGGTGGGGTCGTCAAGCAACTTGATGTTGTCTTTTGTCCAGGCTATCAGGGCTTCCGGCTTAGAAAGCTGCACTTTGAGCTCTTCCGGCAGATTGGTAAGGAACCAGCCCTTGTAAGGAGTCAGGAACTCGTTGGCTACGCGGGGCTTAAGTACAGACTCTGTTGCATTGTAATGATCTTCAAGTACTTCTGTGGTTACATCGTGAAGATCTTTCCAGCTCAGTCCCTGGAGGAGTTCTTCTGCGCGGGCGTCCGGGTGGTCCATAAGGAACTTGGTAATAACCCTGTGGTTTCCACGGGACAGAACAATGAACTTGTTCATGTCCTTGGGCGCAAAGGTGGCCTCGTAGGCATGACGCAGGCTGTCTTCAACAGCGGTGCGGCGGTCATTCTCTGCGCGCTGCTCCGGGGTAACTTCCGGCACGTTGTCATGGCCTGCCGGAGGCACGATATCAACTTCCAGGGCCTCTGCAGGGGCATCGTGTTTAAGGACGATGGTTACGGTTTCATCGGCCCCAAAGCGGATGCGGGCACAACCGTATTTGCCGTCTTTGGACGCCCAGGCCAGCATATCGCCAAGCCCGGCGGTAAGGAAGGTGCGTCCGTCCTCGCCTGTATATTTCTTGACTGCGGGATAGAATTCTGCGTAATTGTAAATGCAGAAGTCTACGCAGGCGCCCTCAACGGGCTTGCCGGCTTCATCGGTAACCAGAAGGTCTGCCCTACCCGTTTTGGCGTAGTTATCTATCAGATTGATTTCTGTGTAGTTGGGGCCTTCGAGCACCACTTCTTCCGGGCCTTCATAGTGGCCGAAGGCCTTGGTGTGCATGAGCATACCGCGGGAGGCCGGCAGGTTGAACCAGCCAAGGTTCAGAACAGGCTCCGGCTCGCAGGCGCCGATAAAGTACCACTGACCGTCGGCCCAGGCCTCTACCCAGGCGTGATTGTCGTCAGTATGCGCCCAACGGGGAGTGTAGACCTGCCTTGCAGGGATGCCCACACTACGCAGGGCGGCTACGGTAAAGGTGGATTCCTCGCCGCATCGGCCCAGGGCGTTCTTAACGGTGTTAAGGGGTGAAGAAGTGCGGGCGTCAGAGGGCTGATAGGTCACCTTCTCATGGCACCAATGGTTGACTTCTATAATGGCTTCCTTCATTCCAAGGCCTTCTACGCGGGGTTTCAACTCTTCGTAAAAGACAACCCTGGCGCTGTCAAGATTCTCGTTGTTAACCCTTATGGGCAGCACGAAGTGACGGTATTCCAATTCCGGCACCTGCTTTCCCCAGGGCATTTCGGCCTTGGTTTTCTCCGATGCACGGATGTTCATCAAATAGAAGCTTGTGGGGTAGTCGGTGACATCGGCCAGAGGCATGTAGGCATAGAGGAATTCCAGGGTCTCGCGCTCTTTAGTGGTCAAGTCTTCTCCTTCAATCTGGAAAAACTGTTTCAATATGCCGTCGTTGGCGTCCATGCGCTCCTTGAAGGTCTCGTGAACCTTGGTGCGCAGGGAGGAGTCGCTTATAAAATGGCTCTTGGCCTTACCTATGAAGAATATGGCAACAGCCAGTGCAATAAAAAACGGTATTACTTTTTTCATAGCGGATATCTGTTTAACCTTCAAATACCAAATATACGAATTTTCTTGAATTTTACTTACCTTTGTTCTGATATGAGATATTCAGTTATAGTTCCGGTATTTAACCGGCCGGATGAGGTCAAGGAATTGCTGGAGAGTTTGTGTACGCAGACTTTCCGGGATTTTGAGGTGGTGTTGGTAGAAGACGGCTCCTCCGTGCCTTGTGCCGCTGTGGCCGACAGCTTCCGTAATGAGCTGGATATCAAGTATTTCACAAAAGAAAATTCTGGCCCTGGTCAGACCAGGAACTACGGAGCAGAGCGCGCCAATGGAGAGTATCTGATTATCCTGGATTCTGACGTAATGGTGCCTCCCGGCTACTTTGAGGCCATAGAGGCAGAGCTTTCCCGCGAGAAGGCGGACGCCTTTGGCGGACCGGACCGCGCACATCCGGATTTCACCCCCGTCCAAAAGGCCATCAACTACGCGATGACATCCTTCTTCACTACCGGCGGCATCCGCGGTGGCAAGGTAAAGATGGACAAGTTCTACCCCCGCAGCTTCAACCTTGGCATTTCTGCCGATGCTTACAAAGTCTTGGGCGGCTTTTCCAAGATGAGGTTCGGAGAAGATATAGACCTGAGTATCAGGATCTTCGACGCCGGTTATAAATGCCGATTGTTCCCGGAAGCCTGGGTTTGGCACAAACGCCGTACAAACCTTAAGAAGTTCTTCAAGCAGGTGCACAACTCCGGCATCGCGCGCATTAACCTTTACAAGAAGTATCCTTCTTCCCTGAAGCTGGTACACACCCTTCCGGCCGCGTTCACAATCGCCGCAGTGTTGATAGTTCCCCTGATTCCATGGTCTATCGCTGTTCTTATTGACGCATCGGCCCGTAACCGCAGCCTTCACATTGGCCTGCTGGCTGTGGCAGCATCGTTCGTGCAACTGACCGGCTACGGAACCGGCTTCCTTCGCGCCTGGTGGCTGCGCTGCGTACTTGGACGCAACGAAGAGCTGCAGGCCTTCAAGAAATCCTTCTACAAATAAAGAATTATAACAAAAGAGAGCCGGCCCGTAAAGGCTGGCTCTCACGTAATAATTGTATGGCGCTGTTATAGCGCTTACAATCGTAATTAGTCTTCGTCCTTCTCCTGAGCAGCGTACTCTGCAAGAAGCTTGGTCTGTACGTCTGCGGGAACAGGCTGGTACTCTGCGAACTTCATTGTGAAGGTAGCAGCACCACCGGTGATTGAGCTCAGGGTTGTGGAGTAGCGGTAAAGCTCTGCGAGCGGAACGCGTGCGTGAAGCACGGTGAAGCCCTTCTCCATATCCTGGTTGATAATCATACCACGACGGCCGTTGAGGTCACTCATACAAGGACCTACATAGTCGTTAGGGGTAAGGATATCTACATCATAGATAGGCTCAAGGATCTTAGGACCGGCGTTGCGGAATGCCTCTTTGAAGGCGTTACGACCAGCGATGATGAAGGCGATTTCCTTAGAGTCTACCGGGTGCATCTTACCATCGTATACGTATACGCGGATGTCGCGGGCGTATGAACCGGTAAGAGGGCCTTCCTCCATCTTGCTCTTGATACCCTTGAGGATAGCGGGCATGAAGCCAAGGTCGATGGAACCACCGACTACGCAGTTGTAGAACTCAAGTTTACCACCCCACTCGAGCTCGGAAATATCCTGGCTCTTGAAGTTGAATACGGTGTCTTTGCCGTCGATCTTGAAGTTCTTGGGAGCCTCCTGACCCTCTACGTAAGGGCAAACGAGAAGGTGAACCTCTCCGAACTGACCTGCACCACCGGACTGTTTCTTGTGACGATACTGTGCGGTAGCGATCTTGGTAATGGTCTCACGGTAAGGAACCTTCGGAGCAAAGAGCTCTATCTGAAGCTTGAACTCGTTGTTGATTCTCCACTTAACAAGGTTGATGTGCTGCTCACCCATACCGCAAAGGATGGTCTGACGCAGCTCCTTGGAATACTCTACGGTAATGGTAGGATCCTGAGCGGCGATCTTGTTAAGAGCGTCGCCAACCTTGGCCTCGTCGTTCTTGTCAACAGCCTTGACAGCGCAACGATACTTGGCATCGGGGAATACCATGTGGCAAATAGCCTCCTGGCCTGCGGCGGCAAGGGTAACGTCGGTTTTGCCGGCCTTGAGCTTCATGGTACAGCCGATATCACCGGCGCCGATGGTAGCTACCTTCTCTTTCTTTGCACCTGCAACAGCGTAGATAGCGGAAAGACGCTCGCCGTTACCGGTCTCAGGGTTAACAAGGTCTGCACCCTCCTGGAGCACACCGCTCATTACCTTGAAGTAAGAAACCTCACCAAGGTGCTGCTCTACTGCAGTCTTGTAGATGAAGATGCTCACAGGGCCCTTAGCATCGCATTTGAGCTCGCCACCATCTACGGTCTTCTGTGAAGTACCTTCCGGTGAAGGAGCTACGTTGATAAGGATCTCCATGAGGCGTTTTACGCCGATGTCATTCTTTGCAGAGAGGCAGAGAACAGGGATAACCTCGCCCTTCTTGAAGCCTGCGGCAAGACCCTGGCGGATCTCGTCGTTAGAAAGCTCCATGGTGTCGAAGAATTTCTCCATCAGGGCGTCGTCGCCCTCAGCTGCCTTCTCCATGAGCTCCTGATGCAGCTCTTCAGCCTCGTCGGCATGATCTGCAGGGATCTCAAGCTCTTCGCGGGTGCCGTTGGCATCCTTGAACTTATAATATTTCTGTGAAAGAACGTCGATAAAACCGTTGAAGTCCGGGCCGATACCTACAGGAATCTGTACAAACACTGCCTTCTTGCCGAAAGCCTCCTGGATAGAAGTGCGGCAAAGATCCCAGTTTGCCTTCTCGTGATCAAGCTGGTTTACAGCGATCATGAAAGGAACCTTGTACTGATCTGCGTAACGGGCAAAAATCTCGCTTCCAACCTCTACGCCCTGCTGGCCGTTGAGAACGAGTACGCTGCTTTCGCATACCTTGAAAGCGGCCAGTGCGCCACCGCTGAAATCATCGGAACCGGGAGCGTCGATAAAGTTGATTTTGGTATTCAGATACTCTGCATACAGAGGGGTGGAATACACAGACTTCTGGTTGGTCTGCTCGAATTCAGTGTTATCCGAAACGGTATTCTTGCCTTCTACAGTACCCCTGCGGTCGATAACTTTGCCCTCGAAAAGCATGGCCTCTGCGAGGGTAGTCTTACCAGACTTGGAGCTTCCCAGCAAAACAACGTTGCGGATGTCTTTTGTGGAATAAGATTTCATTTTGTGTTATATTAAATTATTATTTCCAACGACAAAAGTGTTAGCCCGCAAATCTAATAATTTTATTGTGCATTACCAACATTAAGGCCGTATTTCTTTTTTATATAAGAAATGTAGTCCTTTTTCATCAGAAACATAAGTTCTTTCCCGCTATGGCCGATGCTTTCCTGAAGCGAGGCGTCCAGCTCATCCGGCTCCACTTCCAACAATTTGCATACGGTACGGAAATCCAGAGCCGGGCAAAGATAGATGTGGTCTTCGTTGACCATTTTCAGAAACTTCTGGGTTTTTGAGGCAAGAGTATCGTCTTTCATTTTCATTGACTTTTTAAATTCCACAACGAAATTGGCGCTTTCATTTTATGTATGCAATAGCCACGAGGCCGATAGTGTCATTTCCCGCAAAAATTTTGTTAAATTTTAATGAAATTTTTACGAATCTTATGATTTTTGACAAGTTATTTTATGCAATGCACAGAAATACTTGTCATTAAAATTCGTTTTTGACCAATAATTTTGTACAGTTGTAAATAACTGTCAAAATGGCCAGTTCTTTAGACCCGCAAATTAAAGCAAACCTTATCAGGTTTAGGAATAACTGCAAGCTTACCCAGACCGATCTGGCAGACCTGGTCGGAATCAGCAGGAATACATACCGGAGCATAGAAGTCGGGGAGACAGGCCTTGTGCACAAAGCACTGGATAAGATTGCAAAGCGACTGGGCGTTTCCGTAGAAAGCCTGATTCTGGGATATAATCCACTGGATATCAACACTGATCCGCGTCTCGCAAAATTCAAAAAGGATATATCTCTACAGCAAAAGAAGGAACGGGAAATGGACCACAAGGAAATGGACCGCCTTTTGGCAGAGAACTATGAGCTTAAGGAAAAGGTAGCTATGCAGAAGCAAATAATAGAGGCCAAAGACCAGCTCATAGAATACCTCAAAAATCAAAAAGGGTAAAAAATAAGCCCTTTATTTTTTTATCATAAAAACAGTTTCTATCTTAGCAATCCGATACTGTAAGCAGCATTGCGGAATGCAAAAGAAGGGAATATCTCTATTGTCGTCCATGACGGCCGATCTGATAGAGGCCGGGCTTGATGAAGCCGGGCGCGGACCGCTTGCCGGACCGGTATTCGCGGCGGCGGTCATACTGCCAAGGGATTTCTACCACCCCTTGCTGAACGACTCAAAGCAGATGTCAGAGAAAGCCAGGGACACGCTGCGCCCAATAATCGAAAGCGAGGCTATAAGCTGGGCGGTGGAAGCCGTCGGCCCGGAAGAGATAGACGAACTCAATATTCTGGGGGCATCGATTACCGGCATGCAGCGCGCGGTAAAAAGGCTGGCGGTTAAACCGCAATTGTTGCTTGTAGACGGCAACAAGTTCCGCCCCTTCGACGGTTATGCATATAAAACCGTGGTTCACGGGGACGCAACCTATGCAAGCATCGCGGCGGCATCGGTATTGGCAAAGACCTGGAGGGACGAGTATATGCGGCAGCTGGCCAAAGAGTTCCCCCAATATGGCTGGGACCGCAACATGGGATACCCTACCCATGAGCACATAGAGGCCATTAAGGCCTTCGGGATGACACCTTACCACAGGAAGTCGTTCCATCCAAAGGAATTGGAACCAACGTTGTTTGATCAATTAGTATAAGATATGAAAAAGATTTTTCTTTCTATCGCCGCTGCGCTGATCGTAGGCACATCGGCAATCGCAGATGAAGGAATGTGGATGCTTCCTCTCCTTCAGAAAATGAACATCAAAACCATGAAGGCAATGGGCTGCAAACTGTCTGCAGAGGACATTTACAGCATCAACCATTCTTCACTTAAAGACGCTATAGTCCATTTTGGCGGCGGTTGCACCGGAGAGGTTATCTCTGACCAGGGACTTCTGGTTACCAACCACCACTGCGGATACAGCAATATCCAGAAGCTCTCTACCCCGGAGCACAACTATCTTGAGGACGGATACTGGGCAATGAACCTGAGCGAGGAGCTCCCCGCCGCTGGTCTTACCGTTACCTTCCTTGAGAGCATGACAGAGGTTACTTCCATTTTGAACAAGGCCTATGAGTCTGCCCTGGAGCTCACCCAGGACGAGGAAGCCGCAGAGAAGGCTCGCAAGAATGCAGAGGATGAGCTTATTGGCAAAGCTGTGGCCGACCACCCCAACTGCAAGGCCCAGGTTACAAGCTTCTACAACACAAACGTGTTCTATCTTATTGTGTATAAGACATATAAGGATATCCGTTTTGTAGGCGCTCCCCCGGCATCAGTAGGTAAGTTCGGCGGCGAGACCGACAACTGGATGTGGCCCCGTCACACCGGAGACTTCTCTATGTTCCGTATCTACGCCGGCCCTGACAACGAGCCTGCAGATTATTCAGAGAACAACGTTCCCTACCGTCCTAAAAAGAGCCTCAAGATTTCTTTGAAGGGCGTTAAGGAGGGTGATTTCTCCTTCATCATGGGCTACCCCGGACGTACACAGCGCTTCCAGACCGCTGCCCAGCTTCAGAATATGATCGACGAGTACATGGTTTCCGTAGGTGCCCGTACCGCCCGTCAGGAAGTTATGTGGGAAGGCATGGAGTCCGATCCTACCATCCGCCTGCAGTATGCAGACAAATATGCCAGCAGCGCAAATGGCTGGAAGAAGTGGCAGGGAGAGAAGCTTGCCTTCGAGAAACTGAACATCATCGGCCGCGAAAAAGAGAAAGAGCAGGCTTTCATGGCCTGGGTTAACCAGGATCCGGAGCGCGTAAGGAAATACGGTAGCGCCCTTGAAGATATCGAAAGGATCGAAAACCTTTCTGCAAAGCCTTCCAAAGAGATGACGCTTCTTATTGAGAGCATATACAGCATTGGTACCAACAATGTTTACAGCCGCTTCATGCGCGTTTACAGCAGGGGAATCCGCAAGAATCCCGCCGATTCTGCCAATATAATTAAGAATGCCGCAGAGACCGCTAAGGCTGCTTTCAAGGACGTCAACATCCCTCTGGAGAAGAAGATGGCAAAGCGCATGCTTAACTACTACAGGGAGAATGCAGATACATCGGCATACCTGAATGGTATCGGTGATTTTGCAACCATGGATATCGACAAGTATGTAGAGGATCTGTTCGACAACAGCGTCTTCGCTTCTGCAGAAAAGCTTGACCAGCTTGCGCAGAACCCCAACTTTGATGTGGTTAAAAACGACCCTGAGACCAAGCTTTACGAGGACTTCCTGAAGATTTACATGAAGAAGGCCCAGTATGCCACACTTGACCACGAGGCAGAGGCCAAGGCTTCCAAGGACTTTGCCGCAGGTATCCTTGAGTGGGAGGCAGGCAAGCCTTCATATCCGGATGCAAACTCTACCATGCGTCTTACCTATGGCAAGGTTGGTGGTTATTCTCCCAAGAACGGTATGTGGTGCAACTACTACACCACCATTGACGGTGTGATGGAGAAGGAAGATCCGAACAACTACGAGTTCATCGTTCCGGCAAGGCTCAAAGAGCTCTGGAAGGCCAAGGATTATGGTCAGTATGCCGATGCTACCGGCAACCTGCCTACCTGCTTCCTTACCAACAATGACATTACCGGCGGTAACTCCGGCAGCCCTGTCCTGAACGCCAAGGGCGAGCTTATTGGTCTTGCATTCGACGGCAACTGGGAGTCTATGTCCAGCGACGTTATGTTCGAGCCCGACCTCCAGAGGTGCATCTGCGTAGATATCCGCTACGTGCTGTTCATGATGGACAAGTATGGCAAGGCCGGCTGGCTGCTTAAAGAAATGAATATCGTTAAATAATGGATATACTTGAGATACTGAAGACCGTCCAGCATCCCGGCAAAGGCGACAAAAACCTCGTCGAGCTGGGGATGGTGGGCGCCGTGAGAGAAGAGCCGGGAAAGGTGGCCGTTGAGCTGCTTTTCCCGAAGACTCGCGACCCTCTTGCAGAGTACTTGATTGGTAGCGTACGTGCGGCTTTGTACCGCGCGCTCCCTGCCGGAACAGAGATTGACGTAACTTCCAAAGTGCAGGCCGATCCCAAACCTAAGAAGCCGAACATCAACGATTTGACGCTGGACGAGCTAAACAACGTACGCCACATCGTCGGCGTCGCTTCCGGCAAGGGCGGAGTGGGCAAATCTACCGTTGCCGTAAACCTGGCCGTATCCCTGGCCCGCCTTGGTTACAAGGTTGGCTTGGCCGATGCCGATGTTTACGGACCTTCGGTGCCCATTATGACGGCCACGGAGGGCGCAGTGCCGGAGGCTATTGAAGAGGACGGCAAGACCGTCATCCTTCCTATAGAGAAATATGGAGTCAAGTGGATGTCCATCGGCTACTTTGCCCAGGCCGGACAGGCGCTTATCTGGCGCGGCCCCATGGCCTGCAACGCGCTTAAGCAGATGATTCTGCAGGTGCGCTGGGGAGTTCTGGACTTCCTGCTCATAGACATGCCTCCGGGAACCGGAGATATTCACATCAGCCTGATTAACGACATCCCCATGGAGGGCGCGGTAATAGTTACCACACCCCAGGCTGTCGCTCTGGCCGATGTTGAAAAGGGCGTGGACATGTTCCGCAACGAAAAAGTTCACAGACGTATCTTCGGCCTTGTAGAAAACATGGCCTGGTTTACGCCGGAAGAGCTTCCGCAGAACAAGTACTACATTTTTGGACGCGAAGGCGGCGTCAAGATGGCCGCCCGCTTCGATATGCCGCTGCTTGGTCAGATTCCTATCGTCCAGAGTATCAGGGAATGCGGAGATGCCGGCGAACCTGCCGCCCTGTCTTCCCGCCCGGACGCCCTGGCCTTCCTGGACCTTGCCAAGCGCCTGGCCGCCGAAGCCGAAACCGAATAAAAAAGTCACCCGCTCCGGGTGACTTTTTTTAATGGTCTTTCAGCGGCTCCATGTGAATGGTTACCAGGGTGTTGCGACCAAAGCGGTCGCGGAGCCGGGCCTCTATGGCAGAGACTATTTCGTGGGCTTCTTTTAGCGACATGCTGCCGCTAAGGCGCACGTGAGCCTCTATGGCAATGCGGTTGCCGATGCGGCGCGTGCGCAGGTTGTGCGGCTGGCAAACTTCCGGCAGGCTGCAGATTATTGACTCAATTTCTTTCTCGGTTTCTTCAGGGAGCGAACTGTCTGTGAGCTCCCAGGTGCTGCCTTTCAGCAAGTCCCAGGCTACTTTTACCAGCATGGCGCCTACCATAATCGAGGCCAGCGGATCAAGTACGGCCCACCTGTCCCCAAGCAGAATCGCTCCGCCGATACCAATGGCTGCGCCGATGGAAGAAAGGGCGTCGCTGCGGTGATGCCAGGCGTTGGCAACCACGGCCGGGGAATTCTCTTTCCGGCCTGCCCGCAGGGTGTATCGGAAAAGAAACTCCTTAACGGCGATAGACAAAATCGCAGCCCACAGGGCAAGCATGCCGGGCATTTCAAGGTCTTCGCCCTGTAACCATCGCCTAAACTTCAAAATACCGGAAACTATAATGCCGATGGCGGCCACAACCAGCGCCAGGGCAACGAACATCGTCGCCAGAGTCTCGAATTTACCGTGCCCGTAGTCGTGATCTGAATCCTGCGGCTTTGCGCCGATGCGGACAAACACCAGAACTATAATATCGGTAATAAAATCCGACAGCGAATGAACGGCGTCGGCCACCATTGCGGAACTGTGTCCCACTATGCCGGCCACAAACTTGAACGTGAGCAGCACCAGATTCCCGATGCTACCCACTAAAGTTACTTTTGTGAGCTCCTGTTCGCGTGTCATATCACAAATTTACTAACTTTGTAAATAACATATACTGATGACCATGAAAAAGATTGCATCCTTACTGTTTCTGCTGTCGGCGCTGATTGCCTGCCATAATAAACCCGCCGCAACTGAACCCGGTTATATAGTCCAGGTGTCGCTCGGCGGCTGGCATACGCCTGATTATACGGCAGAGCAGATAATCGGCCGCATAGATACGGTCAGCAGCATTATACCGGTGAAAAAGGTTATCATCGGCTGGAGTCTTGACAAAGAGATTTATAAAAAGGTCGGGGAGTTCCTGCATTCAAGGAATATCAAGATGCTGTTTTGGCTGCCGGTGTTCGCAGAGACGGAGGAGATGTGCAAAAGCAGTCTTGCCGTAGACCTCTGGGGCAACGTTCCGGCCAATTATGACCTGACTGCCGGCGAGGGCTTCAGCTTCAACTGTCCGTCGGATCCGGGGAATGCGGCCAACGTCATTGCCATATACGACAATAACTTCAGCGACTGCGGTTTTGACGGCGTGTTTATGGACCGCATTCGCAACCAGTCCTTTGTAAGCGGTGTTGGCGGAGTGCTCAATTGCGGCTGCCCCCTTTGCGTAGAGAAGTTTAAGGCGGAAGGCGTTGATTTAGAGTTGGTTAAGGCCGATGCTGCTGAAAAGGGAGACGGCTTCTTCTCCGTCACCGGCTATACTCCGGCCGACGGCTTCATGTTCGCCGACTCCGTTGCCGCCGCATTTTTCAAGGCCAAGGGCCATATAGTCAGCGGCGCCGTTGCAGCCATCGCCGACAGCCTCCGCAGCCGCGGTCTGGAGGTTGGCATGGACCTGTACGCCCCGTTCATGGCAACGTTCGTCGGCCAGGATTACGAGGTTCTTGCAGCGCACGCAGACTTTATCAAGCCAATGCTCTATCGGCAAACCTTTGCCCCTGCGGGGATGGGTTTTGAATATGATTTGCTAAAGAAGGCTGTCCCCGGGGCCGATGGTTACCCTGAATTTGCAATGGACCTTGCGTTTCTTAATTCCCAGCTCGAGGCCATGGAGCCTTATGCCTGCGGCAAATATCCCGGCATAGAAATAAATTACCGGAAAGGCGTTGCAGAGACCTCTCCGGAATATGTAAAGGAATCCTTAAATGCTGTAACAAGTCATGGCTTCGACGGCGCTGTTCTCTCCTGGAACATCATGGAAGCCCCCCTGGCCCACCTCGATTGTCTGAAGAAGTAACATTAAACAAAAGAAAAATGAAAAATAAAGTTTTAGCTTACATATTGTTAATTTGTGTGTGTTTCGGATGTAACAAAACGCCTCAGACTCTTGAGAACATAAAGTCTGAGGTCGTTACAATCGACGACAGTATCACGGTACACTACAAGATTTGGAACCGCAGCGCGGCCGATTCTCTGGCAATTTGCTTTGTTCACGGCTTCGGCTGCGACCTCAACACCTGGGAAAAGCAGTTCGAGGCTTTTTGCGAGGACAAAAACATTGCCCTTGTATTCGTAGATCTGCCCGGTTATGGCAAGAGCGACAAACCGCACGTTAATTATACGCTGCCTTTTTTCGCCCGCGCCATCGATGAAGTGCTGAAAGCGAACAACATCAAGACGGTCACCCTCGTAGGCCACAGTCTTGGTACGCCTGTATGCCGTCAAGTCCTTGCGCAAAGCAGCGTTAAGGGCCGCCTGGTAGATGTTGACGGCGTATATTGCTTCTTCGATGGCAATGAAACTCCGGAATATGCAGAGGCCGTAGAAGGCTTCGGCCACGCATTTGACGGCCCTGACTGCCGCGACGTAATCACCGGTTTCGTGTCTTCACTGGCCGGCCCGGACACCCCGCAGGAGATTACAGATTATGCAATGTCCGTAATGCCGGAAACGCCTCAGTACGTTGCCTCCAGCACCATGCAGAATCTTGTCGACCGCCAGTGGTGGACTGGCGCAAAGATAACGGTTCCCACGTGGGTAATCTGCACGCAGAACAGCGGCCTTGATCCGGATAACCAGGCAAAGATGCAGGCTCTTTATCCTAACCTTATGTACACGGAACTTACCACCTGCGGCCACTTCATCCATATGGAGCAGCCGGAGATGTTCAACGAGAAATTAAAAGCATTTATTCTAACCGCCCCTGATATTCAATAAACCCTTTTGCGAAAACCGGGATTTCTGCGTATCTTGCAGAAAATCTTTTGGTTATGAAACGCTTCGCACTTGTTTGTGCCCTGATGGCAATGGCGTTCTGCCAGGCGGCCGGGCAGAAAAATGTCAAATACAGTTTGCCGGGTAAATATGAGGCCACGGCGCACAGCATCTATATGAAGGCTGTCGCCGCCGGATGTCAGGTGGTGCCGATATCGATGAAAAACAGCAGCATCGGCCCGGATGGGAAAGAAATTCCGGAGGATGGCTATGTGCTGCAGCGTAAGTATGGCACGACATATATAACCGGCAAAGACAAGGGACTGGTTTATGGCGTCATCGGCCTGCTGAAAGATTATTATGGCGTTGATTACTGGGGCGAAGGAGAGTTTTATATTGCGGAAATGCCGGTCAGGGCCTTGAAAGAGGGCGAGCCGGTGCGGGATGTCCCCACTTTCCGTTATCGTCAGACACAGAACTATATGATGAAGACCGACAGCCTGTACAAATGGTGGTACAGGCTGGAAGAGCCCTCTGAAGAATTCGTCGACAACCTGTGGGTACACACCTGCAACCATCTTCTTCCGGCAGACAAATATGGCAAGGATCACCCGGAATATTATGCATTCTACGGCGGCCAGAGGCATCCGGGCAGCGCCAGCCAGTGGTGCATGAGCAACCCCGATGTTCTGGAAATAGTCTGCGAAAGGCTGGATTCCCTGTTCAAGGCAAACCCGGGCCAGAGCACCATCAGCATAAGCCAGAATGACGGCAGCGACACCTATTGCCGATGCCCCCTTTGCCAGGCCGCGATAGACGAAGACGGCGGCCCGTCCGGCCCCATCATCCGCTTTATAAACAAGGTGGCCGACCGCTTCCCGGACAAGACGATTTCTACCCTGGCTTACCTGTTTTCAGTGCAGCCGCCAAAGGTGACCAAGCCGCGTAAAAACGTGTCCATAATGCTTTGCGATATCGATTGCCGCCGCCAGACCGCCCTCACGGAGAACCCCTCCGGCCAGTATTTCATGAAGGCCCTGGAAGGCTGGTCAAAGATAAGCGACAACCTCTTTGTGTGGGACTACGGCATCAACTTCGACAACTACCTGTCACCCTTCCCCAACTTCTCGACGATGGGCTACAATATGCGCATTTTCAAGGAGCACAACGTAAAGATGCACTTCTCCCAGATAGCCTCCGAGCGCGGCGGCGACATGGCCGAACTCCGCACCTACCTTGCCGCCAACCTTATGTGGAATGCCGATGCCAACTGCGACTCGCTTATCCGCCACTTCCTGGGCGCCTACTACGGCAAAGCCGCCGAGCCGCTTTACCGGTATATCCGGGTTATGGAAGGCGCTGCCGTGGGCACAGACGTAGACCTGTTCATCTACGATTCACCGGTCTCCTATAAAGACAACATCCTGCGCCCGGCCCTGCTGAAGCGCTATAACGAGTATTTCGACGAAGCCGAAGCCCTTGTGGCCGATGACTCCGTGCGACTTGCCCGCGTGCGCCGCAGCCGCCTGCCGTTGCAGTACTCCGCCCTCGAGATTGCAAGGACCAACCCCGATATGGACAGGGAGGCCGCCGCGCAGGCGCTGGCTCTTTTCGAGCAGCGCTGCTGCGAGTTTGACGTGCCTACTCTTAACGAACGGCACAACCCTCCCATGGAATACGTTCAGCTTTACAAAGACCGCTATCTTGCACCGCAGACAGACAATCTGGCGCGCGGCAAGAAGGTCACCTATATAATAGAACCACGCCCTAAATACCTGGAACTCAGCAAGACAGCTCTCACCGACGGCGTCTACGGCGGCACTACCTACGTAGAAAGCTGGGTTGGCTGGGAAGGCACCGACGGCGCCTTTGTGATAGACCTTGAAAAGGCCCGAAAGATAACATCCGTCAGCTGCGACTTCCTGCATCAGATAGGCGCCTGGATCCTTCTGCCGCAGGCGGTAAGGTACAGCACTTCTACGGACGGCGAAAACTGGAAACTCCTGAGTAATATCGAGCTTCCGGAAAAACGTACCGGCAAAGTGGAGTTCGTTCCCGTAGAGGGCAAAACAGAAAGCGGGCCCGTAAAGGCCCGCTATATAAAGGTTGAGGTTACCGGAACTAAAATCTGCCCTACGTGGCACTACGGAGTAGGCAACCCCAGCTGGTTCTTTATAGACGAAGTAATCGTCAAATAAAATCAAGACCCCACGCAGTCTTTATGTGTTTTTAACGTCATATTAAATATAGACTGCGATGTACGTGTCAACAGAAGAAATCATAACAGGATGTAAAATAGGGGACTCACGCGCCAGAGAGGCTCTTTACAATTTGTATTCAGCCCGTATCCTGGCCCTTTGCCGACGCTACAGCGACTCTCCAGAAATAGCCCGTGATTTGATGCACGACTCTTTTCTTGTGATTTTTTCTGAAATAAAAGCACTTCGGGATTCCTCCAGATTGGAAGCGTGGATGTTTATCATCGTCAAACATTTGGCTATTGATTACTATCGGTGTAAAAAGAAAGAAATAGAAACCATATCGGAAGTAGAGCTGGACGAACTTCCCACAGAGATTGTTGACAAACTCCCCTCTTATGCAGAATTGATAAAAATGATTGAAGACCTGCCAGAACGGTATGGATTGGTTTTCAAACTATCTGCACTCCAAGGCTTAAGCCATAAAGAGATAGCCAAAATACTGGATATCGCAGAGCATACCTCTTCTTCTGACTTGTATCGGGCAAGGATAATGCTCAAAAAAGCACTTTCCAAGTATTGGATGATTATCCCGATTATATTGCTTCTGTTCTTTATTCTGTACTCTCCAAACAAAAAACCCGGTTTGGACGCATCTCTTATTTCTGAAAATACAGAAGAGCAAAAACCCGTTTTTGCATCGGCCGACAGCACGGCAGAAAACAGGGTAGAGTCTGCAATAGACAAAAAGAGAAATGTACAAGAACCGCGCATGACTAATTCAGACAGCAAGTTTTCATCAGAAGAAACAACATCAATCATAGCAGAAGGCAAAGAGGAGCTTGCGTCATCCGATACGATGACGGTACAATTGGAAAAGAAAGAGCCGAAGCCCGTATTCAAAAACATCTGGGAAAATGACGTTAGGGTGCAGGTTAAAGCGAAAAAATCAACGCCTAAAATCTACTTTACAGGTTCGCTTCCTTTTGGAAACGCTGTTTATCCCTCTGATTATAAGCTAGAGCAGGGCGCTATTCCCATAGTGGGGACTTGGACAGATTATAAGGTTTACTTGGATGGTAAAATTGCCCGGGGTAATGCCGATGCCAGAACAATCTCATTGTTCCAGATCGCAAAATATAACGCCAATAATCAAGAGCCAATATCGCAACCAGAAAGATCGTTCGACGCCCCCGTTTCTTTTGGTATTATGGTTGACGTTCCGTTATATAACAACCTGTATATTAGAACAGGCGTTGATTATACACGTCTTCACTCATCACTTAAGGCCGGAACGACAAACGCCTATATCCAAGAAGATCAATACATACATTACATAGGGCTTCCTGTAGGTTTGGCATTTAGCCTTTGGAGCACGCGAAAATTTAGCGTCACGCCGTCGGTAGATACAATGCTGGAACTCCCCCTAAATGGTACAACCATAGAAAAACACATATTAAACGGCGCCATCACCTACAAGGGCAGAACGTCGTTCAGGGCACCTGTTCAACTATCAACAGGCATCGGACTGGGAATTCAATATAATATCTACTATAATATTGGAATCTATGCCGAGCCTCGTTTGCGATACTATTTCAATCCCTGCGGAAATGTAGAAACCTTAAGAACAGAACGGCCGCTTCAAATGAACCTTTCTGTTGGTATAAGAGTTGGACTATAGTTTAAAAACGCCAGACAAACCGCGCCGTTGGCATTATTGGTAAAATGCTTATTTGTTTCCACTTGCCATCCTCGTAAAAATACTGATATGGGTTGCGCCTGTTAAGAAGATTTACAACAGATAAGTACAACTCATAGCTCCGTTTGCCTTTCTCCCAGGAAAACGAGTAACCCGTGTCAACTCTGAAGTACAATGGTAACCGGTAATTATTTAGGACACTTAAATCGTCGTGGCTTGCTACGTTTTCTGTCTCATCATGCTCGATAAAGGATGCAAGCAGCGACAATGTAGTCATTATATTATAATTGTAATTATCGAAAATCATAGTGGTTCCAGGGACAATGGAAAGGAAGCGGCCTTGAGTCATCGTCATTAAATGCCCGGATGTAATAACCGTCGCTACGTTTGCCTTTTGTATCAACGTATAACCTGTCTTTGTTTTCTTTCTGCACACTTCATAACTCCCGCTTAGATTAAGCATATGGGGCCTCTCAAAACGAAAATGAAACTCTTTGTCCCAGTTAATGCCGGAGAACTGCCTATTTGCAGAAGAATAAGTATAGCTGCCTTCCACAAAAAGCTTTGGTGTTCTTAGCTCAATCATCATTTCCAAACCCCAGGCTTTTCCCGTTCCGGAAACAATATCGTTGTCATAAAGATTATCAATAACACCAAACACGTGGGAAGAATGTACATAACAAATCAAATCGTGCATTCTTTTTGAATACGCCCCGGCAGAAAAAGTCAAATAAGACTTGTCGTCAAATTGTTTTTCTCCAAACACTCCGGCATAGAATTGCCACGCCTTTTCGTTTGGGAATGATTGTCCAGAAGCCACAACGATATCCTGGCCCCATCCACTTGGCAATCCTTCAAGGACGTGGTGAAACTGCGAATTCTTGTCAAAGGTGACCTCAACGCCAAAGTTCTTTTTTATAAAGATATCCGTAAGAAGATGAACATCAATCGTTTGGACGTGATTCCCGATTTGATTCGAGTACCAGTTCCATCTTATTCCGCCTTTTACTTTAATTCTTTTTTCAACCTCGTAGTACGCATCACTAAAAAGGGATATTAAATGATAATTTGTATATGTCCCGATGCTTTTCGGTCCCTTTCCTTCTTCGTTGTAATTCTTTTTATGAGAGACGAACTTGAATTCTTTTCTGGAGACATCGGCTCCGGTATCAAAGAGCAGATTATTCCCGGCCAGACAGTGTATCCACAGCTTCCCGCTATACTCAAAAGTTTTATCTTTCAAAGACATCGTCCCTGTTTTGACCTTAGAATTACTCTCTGTCGCTCTTTTATACTCTTCCTTATGTGATTCCTCCGACATTGAGAAGGCGACATCGGCATTAAAAGATATTTTATCTCCGGCCCGCCATGTCCCATCTACTTTTGCAATAGTTTCGTTGGAGTTAAGCCAAGTTTTATTCAAGCCAAAACTGTAATTGAAAATATCATGTGTCCTGTAAACAAAGCCTCTAAGTTTTAATACGTCCGTCGGATGCCAATCTCCCGTAAAGACTATATCATACGCTCCACCAAAGGTCTTTGCGTTGTTTTTTCCAATTTTGAAAAGTTGGAGCAAAGAGTTGGCAAGTAATGGCGCCAACGAGCCCCGGACAGACAGCCTTGTTGTTAAAGATTTATTTTTAGGCGATTCTATATAATAACTTCCCATATAAGGAGAAATCGACATCTTCTCCCTTTTCTCTTTAACCAGGCCGTCTTTTAGGTCGATTCTTATTAATGCCGATGTGAAATTGCCGCTGGTGCTGCTTTGCCCTCCTGGAGCAAACGAAATAGTTTTTACTATTTCTGAAGGCACGGAAGAAACCAGGCCCAACAGATGACTGGCTCGCGACAAAGGGACTCCGTTCATCTCTATCCTTGCGCTACTACTACCCGAGCCTCTGACAAAATACGCATTGGTTCCTTCTACTCCGGAAGAAACTCCGGGCTTTGAGCCCATTATTTTAAGCACATCGTTTTCCCCTGTAACGGATAGTATTCGTGCTGTCTCCAAAGGCGTGGAAACATATATGTTTCCCCTTAGATGATGCGCAAGGTTATCCTTTACCACGGCGCTATCTATACTCAAACGCCATGTCGCCGAATCACGTCCGGATTGGGCGGCACAAGTCCAACTTGCAAGAATAACAAGAGCGGCTGTAATATATATATTCGGCTTCATTTTAATACTGATAGACGACTGGTCTTAGGCCGTTAGACATACATGCTGTAAACTGAACCCCAAAAATACCAAGTCCGTTCTCGATGTTTGAATATATTTGGTCTTCATTAAGATGAGAAAAAACATCATCCTTGTCGTTATGATGGATGGCATCAATAATAACACTACGAATGTATTTATCGTAATCCTCTGAAACAGAAGCCACGATTAAATTTGATGATAGATAGTGATCGTGTCCCTCGATTTCTGTTATTTCCGGAAATAAAAAGCCACACGGCAATTCCTGTTTGTCAAACTTTTCTCCGTTCAGTCTGATTGCCATAATATGGCTTCCCTTATCTGAGCCAACATTAAAGAGGTCCGTTTTATTTAAGGGATATGTGTTTCGCACTTGGTATAGCCAAGATTCCTTCTCGCTGTAATGCCATGTTCCATAACTCCCTGTATCTTTTTCAGCTTCGATTACTTCGTATGTTTCCGGCATAAGCCAAATGGGAGAATCAAGATTCTTTGTTTGAAGCCACCCTTGTTGTGGATACTCTTTTGGTATTATTGCCTTTTTGGGAATTGTTCTCCTAAATGATGTTCTAGCAACAATTGTTTTCTCCCCCGGAACGGAAACCTCCAGCCTGTACTTTACATCTACACTTACAGTATTCTCATCCTCAGTATAAGGCATAGAATAATCCAAAGTCCATCTTCCTGGCAGGGGTGTGTTTGAGTCCGGACCCAACTCTTTTTTAAATTTGCCTATAATCTCCCCTGTATTATCATCAATCAGAAGCGCTTCTGCGTCTGGAATTACCTCGTAATCTCCGTCGGTTTTGTTGTATGACAAATATAAAGTCTGTCTCCCGTTTAGAGCGCTTGAAAAACGTGTACTACCGCGATAAACCGTCTTTCCGTTCCACAATGTTTGATTCGTAACTTGATCGTGGTGTTCATAATAAACATTGTTCAGGATACAGTTGACCACGACCTTCTTTTTGAACGCCCCGGAAAAGTCCACCTCCTTCACGCACGCCCCCAAAAGAGCCCCTGCCATAAAAAGAAATAGAATCTTTTTGTATATATTATTTTTCATTGTTGTGAAGGAATGATATTATAAAAAATAGTTACATTTTCAGGGTAAGGATTATAAGGCAAATTCACACCAAGTCCAGGATAAACCATTAGGTAAAAGCCATTCCCATCGCCATCCCAACCAAGATTCATATTATAATAATCATAAGTGGTGACGATTGTTTCGTCGGTCCACATCGGGTCCTCGGGCTTATCCATTCCCATTAATTCAGCTGCAGCAAGGGCCTCTTCATATGTGGCTGGTTCGCCAACACCTTCTTGTGGATTATACCCCAACATCCATTTATAGCTAGTATGCTTTGTTATGGTGCTTTTATAATATCCATCAATAATCCAAGCGTGTCCACTTCCATTGTAATCATGGCCTCCTATAAAAACCGGACGTTCTTGAATCAAGTTAGTAAGAACCGTATCTTTTTGAAAGCTACCCATAGAGGCTTGTAATCCAAAATACGGGAAAGTACTAAAAGCATCTTGCGGGGAACCTCCGCTACCGATAATGCCGCTATAAGAAATATTTGCGCGGCATCCAACATCTAACATTAAATCTGACACATAAGAGGTGCTGCCGCTGGAGACGCTGTCTTTTGCCATTTGAGACCAACGAGAAGATGGGCTCTCATAATTATTACGTAACAGATTGATTCTATAAGTTCCTATTAAAATAGGCGTAAGTTGATTATAATAAAAATCCAATGTGTCAACCGGTGTTAGAGAAGAGGAGTTTAATGATGTGTATAGACCGGAGGGTTGATTATACTTGTAATGGTAATAATAAAAGAGTTGAGACAATGCTACGGAAACACAACCAGTATAAAACTTATTATTTGTATTATATGGATTGAAAGCAGGATTCGCCACAAGCGCTTGATCCTCTGGAAAGTTATTATTCCATGGGGCAAGTTGCCCCCATGCTGTTTCTGTATATGGCCCATATAGCATAGTTTGAGTTTCGTTTGTTGTCTCGCTCAATGTTATTTTTGTCCATAACACATTTGGGTCATACCTAATTAAACTATCTTTGACGTTTTTAACCGAGGCGGAAGTATTCGAATCCCAGATTTCCGTGTTTTTGTTCGCCGAAACGTTATTTGTTTTTATTGTCGAAATGGCTGTTTTTGCTGATTTGACCCAAAACTTCGTCCCGGGATTATTTTCCCAGGTTTCATTAAAATGCCCAGTCTTGGAAAAAGCCAAAACGGGCGGCATGCGTTTATCGGCGGAAACAATTTTCCAACCACTCTCAAAATTCATAATATACATTAAGGGTGTTCCATTTGCGGATACCGGAGTAATTGATAGAACATCTGTTTCTTTAAAAGCCTCTGCGATAAAAGATATTGCTTCGCGCTCGGAGACAAAGAATCTGTCCGCCACCTCATCACTTTCTACTGTTTTTGTTGTAAGAATACCACTAGACATCGATTCTTTATGGCAAGAGCCTAATAATGCGGGTAACAAAAAGAACAAAAAGACAATCTTTTTCATATTGCATTCAATAAAAGTTAGTATAAGTAGAGTTCATTCTACATATTAGACGGACTGCTGGCAAAAAGACTGCGTGAGTAAAACAGAAAGCGGGCCCGTCAAGGCCCGCTATATAAAGGTTGAGGTTACCGGAACTAAAATCTGCCCTACCTGGCACTATGGAGTAGGCAACCCCAGCTGGTTCTTTATAGACGAAGTAATCGTCAAGTAAGCTTCACCAAGGCTTTGCCACTGCGGCCGTCAATGCACACTGAAAGAGGTTTTGCAAGACGGACGTGGCGCAGGAAGGCCGTTTCGTAAACGGCGGGCATGGCGTCCAGGGCGCTCAGGTCCAGAACATCTTCCGGACGGGAATAAGGGTCGACATTTACATAGCCCGCATTAAAGGATGTAAGGTTCTGGAAGAAATGCGTACCCTGACTGGGCTCTACCCTGAAGTCAGGAAGAGCGCACTCTATAAGCACCTTGGTTTCTGAAATGTCGCTCCAGGTAACGGGAACGCCTAGAGTGGGGATGCTTGAGCCCCATCGGCCGTAGCCCAGAAGTACGTACTGGCGGCCCTGCGAGCGCATCTGCGCGTTGAGCTCGCGAAGCTGGGCGGCCATTTCTTCCGTCTTCATCTTGTCGAAGGTATCGGCCTTGAGATAAACCACATCGCAAAGGTCCGGAATCCATCCGGTGCCAAGGGCGCTGCCGGAATATACCATGGCGCCGGAGCAGTCTATGGACTTCCAGTCGATATCGGCTCGCATAATATCGGACGATATCGGCCTTACCTGAAGGGCGTTGAAGATGCCGGTAGATAGGTCTGCGGCAAATTCTATCTCTATGCTGCAGTTCATCTGGGCAGTGCAGATATCCATCAGTTCCTTGATGATGGGGGCCAGCGGGAAGGTGCCGTAGCGCAGCACATGAGCGAAGGTCACTATCTTGGGCCCGCGCGGCAGGGGCGAGTCTACTATGCAATCGTTCTCGTAGTCGTAGGTAGAAACCACTTTGGACAGGGACTTGAACCGGCCGCAGTCAGAGATAGGAATGCGCTCCAGGTTCACGGCGTCGTCTACGGAAGTCTTGAACTTTTCAGGCTGAAGATTCAGGGCGTACATCACCTCCTGAGTCTCTTTCAGGGCCAGTTTTGGCGTTGAGGTCTGAAGCACGTGGTTGGGGTAGGCCGGGCTGAACCGCAGCACCTGTTCCCCGTCTACCACCGCTTTGCCAAGGCCGAAGGCAATCTTTGCGATACCCTCTTCTGCCTTTTCATAGCCGATGGGATAGTAGTTTACAGACCTGGCCACACCGGAGATGGCGGGGAAGAAATAACCGCCGTCCTCTTCTCCGCAGATTTCCTGCAGTATGATGGCCATTTTCTCTTCCGATATCACATTGGCCGTGGCGGTGATATAGCCTTTGGAAGAAGCGAAATATACCGATGCGTAAACGCTCTTTATTGCCTTTGAAAGAAGGCGCAGCTGCTGGTCTTCGTTCTCTACCGCAGGAATCATGTAGGTAGAGTAAATTCCCGCAAACGGCTGATAATAAGAATCTTCCAGCTTTGAAGAAGAGCGTACTGCAAGCGGTTTGCGCACAACCCGGATGAAGGCGCGAAGCGCTTCAATCAGGTCTGACGGCAGGTTCGAGGATACGAACTCGGACAGTATTTCTGCGTCTGAAATATCGGAGTTGATTACGTATCGCAGGCCGTTTTCAAGGATGAAGCGGTCAAAGTATTCTGTTGTTATAACAAGGGTACGCGGCACCATTACATGCACGTTTTCCCACTTGTCAAACAGCCTGTTCTTGTAAAGTATATGGTTCAGGAAGGCCAGGCCGCGGGCTTTTCCGCCAAGGGAACCGTCGCCATAACGGGAGAACCATATAGTGTCGTTATAAGTTGCCGGATCAAAGCGGGCGACAACTCCAAGACCCTGTGAAATCCTGTATTTATGGATGGCGGCAACTGCCCTTGTGCGGAAGTCCTCTGTGTTTTCAAAGGATCCGTTCTTGAGCGACATTCCCACGCCAAAGATACCTCGCGCAAGAAGCCACCGGGATACGTAGTTTTTGCTGCGCATCTGGGTAAGCACATCCTCGGGCAGGGTGGCGATAATCTGCTCCGCCCCCTGAAGGTCTCCTGCGCGTGCTATTTCCTTGCCGTGTCCATCCGTAGCCACGAAGTCTCCAAAGCCGAACTCCCTGCCGATGTATTCCGACAGCTCCTGAGTAAGCGTCTTAGAGCGCTTCATAAGGAAGCCGGCCTTCAGGTTTTCCGCCACGCTGCGCATGCTCTCCTGTGAAGACTGCATCAGTATGGACATCTTGGGATATTCCTTGCGGATAAGGTTGCAAAGGTCAACGCCGGCATCCAGTTTCTCCGTAGCCGCCTTGTCTCCGCGATGCAGCACAAAGCCGATATCGGAAATAACGCCCAGAAGGTTCTCCTTATAGGTATTGTAGATATTGACGGCGTCTTCGTAGTTGGTGGCCATCAGTATCTTAGGACGGGCGCGCTTACGGAAGATCTGCTGCTCTTCGTTAAGGGCGTCGCGCACTGCGGCGATGTTCTGCTGCAGCACAAGTTTGTACAGCAGAGGCAGGTATGTAGAATAGTATTTTACGGAATCTTCTACCAGAAGGATGCACTGTACGCCACCGTCCAGAATGTCGTTGGGCGCATTGGCGCTGTCCTCCAACAGTTTGATAATGGCGATGATAAGGTCTGTACTGCCGTTCCAGTTGAAGGTATAGTCTATCGCAGAGCGGTCGTGCTCTTCCATCTGCCTGTAAGTCTCCTTAGAGAAAGAGGAAAGCAGGACCACGGGGACGTCGGCCGCATATTCCTTCATTTTGCTGGCAAAGGTAAATACATCAACCTCGCCAACATTGTACATCGTTATTACAAGGTCCCAGCGTTCGCCGGCATCGGCCATGGCAAGTGCCTCGGTGGTAGATGCGGCGCGTACGAATACCGGAGGGTTGCTAAGGTTCAACTCTGCATACTCCCTGGCGATTCGGGCGTCCAGACGGCCGTCCTCCTCCATAGAGAAGTTGTCGTAGTTGTTGCAAACCAACAGTATCCGGCGTATTCGCCGGGTCATTAACGATGTGGCGGACATTTTATTCTATCGATGAAGCGACAATATTGGCGATGGTGGCGCGAACCCGGCCAAGGTTACCGTCGTCGGTAGGGTGTACCCTGTTCGTAAGGATTATAATAGCTGTCTTGGTGTCTGGGTCGATTATGATAGAAGTTCCGGTGTAGCCGGTGTGGCCAACGGTGTGCTGACGCTCCAGGATGTCGCCGCTGGTGCCAGGATACATCTCGTAAGTGTCCCAGCCAAGGGCGCGGGCTACTGCGGGATCGTTGTCAAAAGGAATCTCGAACATCTTGCGTACGGTCTCCTTGCCAAGGATGCGTTTGCCATGGATGGCGCCGCCGTTCATAAGGGCTGCTGCAATTACGCTAAGATCCATTGCGTTAGAGAACACACCTGCATTTCCGGAGTTGCCGGCATTGCCAAGACGGGCGATGGGGTCATGAACCTGGGCGATGAGGGGTTTGCCGTCGGCCTGCACCTCTGTAGCGGCGCAAAGCTTTGCAAGCTCTTCTGCGTTGGGGTTGGACTGGGGCTCGCCAAAGAGGGGGAAATAAGTGGTATGCTTAAGCTCAAGGGCGTCGAAGACGTTCTTCTGTGCGTAGTCGCAAAGACGCTCTCCGGTGACGTTCTGAAGTATGTTCTGAAGGGTGATGAAGTTAAGGCAGCTGTACATCTGGCGAGTTCCGGGTTTGAAGCGGCGCGGCAGCTGGGTGGCAATGTACCACATCAGGGAATCGGGCTGGTTAACCTCGAAACGGTTCCTGTATTCCCTTTCTCCGATGTAAGGAATAAGGCCTGAAGAATGGGTCAGGAGGTCCTGGACGGTGATTTCGTCCTCTTCTCCAGTCTCCGGGTCTGTCCAGTTCTTGAAGCCGGGAATATAGCGGTCAACTCTGTCTGACAGGCGCACAAGACCCTTTTCAATGAGCTGCATGAAGGAAAGAGTTGTTCCTACGCACTTGCTCACGGATGCCATGTCAAACATAGTCTCCGTTGTCATCTTTACGGTATCCGGGACAACCTGTCGGTTGCCGAAGGCCTTCAGATAAACAACACGGTCGTCGCGAACCACTGAAACAACTGCACCAGGCATGAGCTTCTGGCTGATTGCGTCGTTTATTACGCTGTCAATCAGTTCCAGTCTCTGCCCGTTCATTCCACGATGCTCGGGTTTGCTTATTTTAAGACCCTCCCTGTGAGAACAGGAAGAAAAAATCAGGATGGCCGCAGCCAGAATAGATACCGTACGTCTCATATTTGGATTTAGAATATTAAAGTTGCTTTTACGGGATAATGGTCAGAAATGAACTTGCGCTCCAGGAACGGCTTGCGAACAACCTCGAATACAGGGCAGCTGCTAAAGCCGGAAGCGAAGATATGGTCTATTACAGCCTCTTTCTCCTTGTGTCCCCATGCATTGTAGGTAGCGCCCTCGTCGGTCTTGAAGGCCCACTCCCTTACATTGCGAAGTTTTCCTTTAAGGGGGGCCAGGGTCTCATTATCCTGGGTAACATTGAAGTCTCCGGAAAGGATAAGGGGATAACCCTCTTTATTCATAGCGCCGATGCGCTCTACGATAAGTTCCAGTCCATTTTTGCGGGCCTCTACGCCAACATGGTCAAGATGGGTGTTCACCATGTAGAACATCTTGCCGGTCTCCTTATGCTTTACAAGCGCCCAGGTTGCGGTACGATAGCAGGCTGCATCCCAACCCTTGGAGGGCTTGTCCGGAGTCTCTGAAAGCCAGTAAGTGCCCCATTTTACAATCTTTACGGTCTTGGGATTATAAAAGATGCACATGTGCTCTCCGGCCTTTTTGCCGTCGTCACGACCAACGCCGATGCACTTGTAGTCAAGGTACTCTTTAAGAACGTCCATCTGGTCCCTAAGGACCTCCTGCATGCCGATGATATCCGGTTTCTGGTCATTTATCATCTCCATTACAGCACCGCCACGATAGTACCATGAATTGGTGCCGTCTTCCGCTGTACCATAGCGGATATTGAAGGTCATTGTTGTAACGGATGCTGGTTTGACGGGGTCCTTGGCGGCAAGGCTGCCGATTGAAAAAAGGAGCAGTGCCGCGGTTAGTATTTGAAGTCTCATATATTCAAAGCGTGATTGTTGGATTAAGCAAATATAAAAAAATCTTTCTATTTTTGTATTATCAAGACGAAGAAGTATATGAATTTCTCTGATTTAGGTAGAGTAGGAGCCATTTCCGCTCTGTATGAAGGAACACCTTACAAACCCTTTGCCACCGGCGGAGTGCATGCAAAGAAAGACTCCGTGATGGTTAACAGGAGCAAACTCCTGCTGGAGGGAACAGACTTCAATCTCATCTATTTCCCGCTTAAGCATCTGGGCTACAAGGCGGTTACAATCGCCGCAGGCCAGCTTTATGCCGCCTTTGCTCATCCTGATTCACTTGAGGTCCGCATCGGAGTATCGGCAAAACTTGATTATCCCCAGATCAAGGAGCTGTGGGAGGGTATGGTGACGGCTGCCAAAGAGCATGGATTTGCTAATCTTGGCCTTGACCTTGTGCCTTCGCGCAACGGGCTCATCATATCCCTGGCATCATCGGGCCATACCGACAAGCTGTGGGATACCCGCAGGCCCAAGCCCCAGACAAAGGACTTGATCTGCGTTTCAGGGCCTCTGGGAGCCGCTTATCTTGGAATGAGCCTGCTGGAACAGGGAGCAGAAGAGTATACCAAGGGACGTACCACTCCGGACATGGAGCGCTATAAAATGATTGTGGGTTCTTACCTTAAGCCAGAGCTTCCTGCGGCCGTTTTGGCGCAGATGGAAGAGCTTGAAATAGTGCCGTCGGCCGCATATCTTGTAGACCGTGGCCTGTCAGACGCCCTTAAGCAGCTGGTCCGCGACACCGGTCTTGGCGCCAAGGTTTACGCAGACAAGATACCTTTCGAGGGCAATACCTTCGCGCTTGGCAAGAAGCTTGACATAGATCCCGTATCCGCAGCGTTCAATGGCGGAGAAGATTACAGGCTTCTCTTTACCATACCGATACTTAAGATGGAAGACTTCCGTCATAACCTGCCCACCTTCGACATCATCGGCCATCTGGCCCAAAGCGATGTGGGCGCGGTTCTGGTAATGCCGGAGGGCGCAGAGCTTCCCGTACACAGCCAGGGCTGGAAGGAAGACGAAGAAGAGTAATAGTTTAAACCACAAATAAGATGAAGAAATTAGTTTCTATCCTTGCTGCTGCAACATTGTTTGCCGGCGCTGCATCGGCCCAGGGCCTTGGAGACATTCTGGGCGCATTGGGTGGCAATTCCGGTCTTGGAAACACCATCAACAACGTTATTTACGCCTACACAGGCAACACATCGGCCGTTTTGCTTCCGGGAACCTGGACTTACACCGGCCCTGCATTCTCTCTTGGCGGTGACAACCTTCTTACCAACGTTGCCGGCGCTGCTGCAAACAGCACCATAGAGAACAAGGTCAGCACTTATTTGGAGAAATACGGCATTAAGCCCGGTCAGTTCACCATCACCTTCAACGAAGACCTTACCTTCAACTGCACCATCAAAGGCGTGCCCATCACTGGAAAATGGAGAACTTCTGAAGACAACAACAAGGTTCAGCTGCAGTTTGGCCAGACAATGAAGTACCTTTCACTTACCGGCGCACTCAAGAAGACCTCCGCTGGCTGCGAGGTCCTTTTCAATGGTAAGAAGTTCCTTGATTTTGCCAAGAAAGCCCTTACTTATGTAAGCAAGGTCGACAGCTCGATCGGTACTGTAAGCGGCCTTGCCGGCAACTTCAGTTCCATGCAGATTGGTTGCAAACTCGTAAAGCAGAAATAAGCTGCTGAAAGCTGCCTACAGCGTCGTGTAGCCTCCCCCGTTCTTCGTGCAGTTTAAAAGTTTACAAATAGAATTAAATTTGTAACATGAAGAAGAGTAGATTTAGCGAAAATGAAATGGTGCGCGCAGTGAGGCAGTTGGAGGGCGGGCTGAGCGCCGATAGAAGACGCCATACGGGCTGCCGCCGAGTTTGGCGACGGCTTCGATAAGATTTTTCAGCGGATTAGACGTAGTGGATACACTTGGAACCATAAGAAGGTGTACCGGGTGTATAAAAAGATGCATTATAACAAACGAGTCCGTCTTAAGAAACGAATACCGGCCAGGGTGAAGAATCCTTTGGAAGAACCACAAATGCCTAATACAACATGGTCATTAGACTTCGTCAGCTTCATTCTGCTCATTCGTTGACTTGGTCATTGGGTTTATTAGAAGTAATATCAATAATTAAAACGAGAGTTTCTACAAGTAAGACGGACGCAAAGCAAAAAGACTGCGTGGAAAGCACCGCGAGCAAATAAAAATTGTCCACGTAGGGGCGTCGGGAGTATTAACTTTGTATCCGCAATACGTAGCATCCCTTCAACAGATGTGACAATTGTAAAGTTTTTTTACAATAAAGCACTTTCGCTTAACACTGTTTACACATCGGCCTGAATTATAAATAATTGATTTCCAGAGCCATCGACCCTGCGGCACGGGAGTTGCGTTTGCGTGTGCAGGAATAATTATGTAAATTCGTTGTCGATATGGCTTCAAAGAAGGGCAAAATACTGATTGTAGATGATAACGCCGGCATCCGCCAGGCGCTGAAGATATTGCTGCCGATGCACTTTGCAGAGGTGGAGACGCTGCCGTCGCCGGCAACGTTGGTTAGCACGCTGGAACGCTTCCGGCCGGATGTGGTGCTGCTGGATATGAATTTCAACACGGACATCAATACCGGAAACGAAGGGCTCTATTGGGCCGGGGAGATCAAGAAGATGATGTCGGAGGTGGAAGTGGTGCTGTTTACGGCCTATGCCGATATCCAG
The DNA here is from genome assembly GCA_947166905.1 of uncultured Prevotellaceae bacterium. Lineage (GTDB taxonomy): Bacteria > Bacteroidota > Bacteroidia > Bacteroidales > UBA932 > Cryptobacteroides. Next base: position 143,818 of record CAMVFZ010000004.1, read on the forward strand.
CTGGCGGTGGAAGGGATGAAGCGTGGGGCGTTTGATTTCATCGTGAAGCCCTGGGATAATGAGAAGCTGGTGGCTACGCTCACTGCAGCGCGGGATAAGGCCAGGAAGGCGATGGGAAGGGATGCCAAGAAGGAGGAGGATAAAGCAGCGACGATGTATTGGGGTTCTTCACGTGCTATGGCTGTGATTCAGAAGACCGTCGATAAGATTGCACCCACGGATGCTACAGTGCTGATTACCGGCGAAAACGGTACGGGTAAAGACGTTCTATCGCGGGAGATTCACGCCCGGAGCCTCCGGAGTGAGAAGCCGATGGTGGCGGTGGATGCAGGAGCCATTACCGAGACTCTGTTTGAGAGTGAACTGTTTGGTCACGTCAAGGGCGCATTCACGGATGCGCATACAGACCATTTGGGTAAGTTTGAACAGGCCGATGGAGGGACGCTGTTCCTGGATGAAATCGGCAACATTCCCCTGCATTTGCAGGCCAAGCTACTGCGGGTGATTCAGAATAGAAGCGTTGTGCGGGTTGGCGGCAGTCAGTCCATCCCTGTCAATATCCGCTTGATCTGTGCTACCAATATGGACCTGGAGCAGCTGGTCCGCGAAGGACGGTTCCGTGAAGATTTGTACTATCGCATCAACACCGTACATATTGCTCTACCGGCTTTGAGAGAACGCCGGGAGGACATCGCCCCGCTGGCGCAGTTGTTCCTGGAACGTTTTGCCGAGAAATATCATCGGCCGCTGACCGGGCTGGACGAATCGGCAAAGGTGGTGCTGGAGAGCGGCCGCTGGAGCGGTAACATCCGTGAGCTGCAGAACTGTATCGAGAAGGCGGTAATCCTTTCTGATGGGACCACGCTTACGGCGAAGGACATCCAGTTGGAGCAGGCGAAGGCCGGGGTTCCTGCCGCCGGAACGCTGAAGGAAGTCAGCGATGCGGAGGAAGAAAGACTGGTCCGCGAGGCTGTCCTGAGGAGCAATGGCAACATCTCTGCTGCCGCGAAGATGCTGGGCATCAGCCGGCCTACTCTGTACGCCAAAATGAAGAAATACGGGCTATGACCTTCACCATCTGGCATATCATTGGAGCGTGCGTCATCGTTGCTGTCTTCGCGGCGGTGATTGCTACCATCCGGACCAGACGGAAGGACATCAAGAAGGTGGCCTATATGATGGATGCCCTTGAAGACGGGGAATTGAATTTCCGCTTCCAGGACAAGAACAAATTCAACCGGACACTGAACCGTATCAGGACCATCTTCGAGAAGCAGCGTCAAGCTCATGAGCAGGATTCTTGGACGAAGCTGATCCGCGTGCTCACGCATGAAATCATGAATACGGTATCGCCCATTGCCTCTTTGTCCGATGCCCTGTCGAAGTCGATGGATGAAAATGGCCACAGCGAACTGGACGTGAAGACCGGGCTGGATACCATCAGCGACTCTTCCAAAAACCTTATCAAGTTCGTGGAGACCTATCGCCAGCTTTCCGGTGTGGCCAGGCCTCTGCGAAAGGCTGTGGATCTACAGGAGTTGATGGACCAAGTCATATCTCTGAACAGCGAATACGCAGCGTCTTGCGGCGCGACCTGCGCCTATCGGCCCGAGGAATCGGACCTGATGATTTACGCCGATGAGGGGCAAATCTCGCAGATCCTCATCAACCTGATCAAGAATGCCCTGCAGGCTGGCGCGAAGCACATTGACATCTCGGCCCGGATGGGCAAGGAGGATGAGGTTATCGTTCAGGTGGCCAATGACGGTGCGCCTATTCCCGTTTCCGCCCAGGAGCAGATATTCGTGCCGTTCTACACCACCAAGAAGGAAGGATCGGGCATTGGCCTTTCGTTGGCCAGACAGATTATGCGGCAGCATAATGGCACTATCGACCTGGTGCGAAGTGATGTAAACCAGACGGTGTTCCAGCTTATTTTTAGATAGAGAATTATATCCTTTTGGATGTAATTGGCACTTTTTTCTAATAATTACATTCGATGTGATGTAATTTGAGAATTATTTCGTATATTTGCATCCGAACGAATGTAATTATGAATAGTAACGTCATATCTTCGACATTGAAATCCCTGCGGAAGGAGCACAATCTGACGCAGGTGGACCTCGCGATGAAGTCCGGCGTAGGCCTGAACTTTGTCCGCGAGCTGGAGCAGGGCAAGGCCACGGTCCGCCTCGATAAGGTTGCCCAGGTGTTAGATTTGTTCGGATACGAACTGGTTCCTCAAAAGAAGGTTAGATGAGTAAAGCATTGATTAAATTCAAAGGGAAGGCAGCCGGCATCCTTGAAGAAACGGATGAGGGCTATGAGTTCCAATATGACAGGGAGTATCTTGCTGATGCGGCCTCCAAGCCCGTCAGCCTGACACTTCCATTGTCGGAGAAGCCCTACAAGTCTCGGGTTCTTTTCCCGTTCTTCGACGGCCTCATTCCGGAGGGTTGGCTTTTGGACGTGGCCCTGCGCAATACGGATATCAGCGAGTTGGACCGTTTCGCTTTGCTGCTTCTGTGCTGCAAGGACTGCATAGGCGCTGTAAGTGTTATTCCCATAAAGGAGGACAGTGATGAGTAAGTGTTTGTATTGCTATAAGGAACTCGGCCCGGGAGAGGTCGATTTCCACAAGGGATGTTGCCGGAAGTTCTTCGGGACTGCCTCTGCTCCTTCATTGGATTATACTCGTGCGCAGATGGATGAACTGGCCGCCCAGGTAATCCAGTCGCAGACCACCCTGACCGGCGTCCAGCCCAAACTGTCGTTGAATCTGGATAAACATAAGGATTCCCAGAAACTCACCATCGTGGGCCTTTGGGGTGATTATATCTTCAAGCCCCAGACGGAATGGTTTGCGATGCTGCCCGAAAACGAGGATCTCACCATGCACCTGGCCGAAATCGCAAAGCTCAAGATCGTTCCCCATACGCTCATCCGGATGAAAGACGGCAGCATCGGCTACTTGACCAAGCGAATCGACCGGAAAGCCGATGGAGAGAAGATTGCTATGGAGGATATGTGCCAGCTTACCGAGCGCCAGACCGAGAATAAGTACAAGAGTTCCTACGAGCAGGTAGGCAAGGCCATCCGGAAGTATTCGACCCATGCACAGTTGGATATGGTGGATTTTCTGGAGCTTGTGTATTTCTCCTGGCTTACGGGGAACAACGATATGCACCTGAAGAATTTCTCGCTGTATTCTCCCGCCGGCGAGCCCGTCCTCACCCCGGCTTACGATTTATTGAGCGCCGTATTGAGTAATCCTGCCGATGACGAAGAGTTGGCACTCAATCTCAATGGGAAAAAGAAACGGATGAAAGATGCTGACTTTAAAGCCGCATATCGTACTTGTGGCGTTCCTGAAATCGTCTTCGACCGCGTGAAGAAGAAGTATTTGGATCTCCTTCCCAAGTTTGAGGAAGAGATTCAGTGCTCATTCCTTTCTGATGAACTCAAGACTGCATACATTGAGCTTCTTCACAAGAGGTTAATGGTATAAGCGTTACACCTCCTGCTGGAGAGTGTAAAGTACAAAGTGTAAAGGGAGTGTAAAGTTTTGACAGACTTTACACTCCTTGTTCTTTTCCATTTTGCCTGTAAATCAATGTGTTAGATGGTTTGGCACGGGGAGTGCTTGCATTTGGCATGGTGAAAATGATTTACACGATGATCAGGAAACTTTTTATATCGTTTTTGTGTGTAGCCTCTCTGGGGCTTGCGGCAAATGCGCAGGCCCCGGAGGAGGGCGGTGTGATGACCCTGCACGACTGCATGGCCTACGCCATTTCCAACTCCACCAAAATCCGGATTCAAGAGGCGGAGATTGGGGATGCCCGCATCGCCCGGAGGGATGCGGCGCTGAAATTGTTCACCCCGCAGATTACGGCTCAGACGTACGCTTACTACAATTTCGGCCGAAGCATCGACCCGCAGACCAATACGTATTTCAACACTACGTCGTTCCATAATAACTATGGCGTTTCGGCTGGCTATGACCTTTTCGACGGCTTTCAGGCGGTGAATAACTACAAGATTTCGAAGACGGGAATGTTGATTGCCGATTCCCAGGAGAAGCAGGTGGAGGCCGATATCTGTCTGGCGGTGATGGAGGCGTACTACAACGTAGTCTATTACAAGCGCCTGTGCGATGTGTATGAGGAACAGGTGGCCACGGCTGAGTCAGCGCTGGCCAAAGCCCGCCGGCAGGAGGAGTTGGGACAGAAGGGCCACGCCGACGTGATTCAGATGGAGGCCGATTTGGCCGACCGTCAGTATGACCTGACGAATACCTACAATATGTATCAGGACCAGAAGATGACGCTGGCCGACCTGATGTTCTGGCCGCTGGATGAGGAGCTCGTCATCGACACATCGATGCCGGTGTGGGAGGTGGAACCGGTGTCCACGAATTCGGTGGTGGACTTCGCTCTGGAGCACAATCCGGCCATCCAGATTGCGTCCTGGCAGCAACTGAATGCCAAACGGGAGCTGAATACAGCCAAGTGGCAGCTGCTTCCTACGCTTGGACTTTATGCCGGCTGGAGCACCAGCTACTATACCTACCAGGGCTCACAGACAGCCACCTTCGCCAATCAGTTCAAGAACAACGGCGGTGAATATGTGGAGCTCTCTCTGTCCATTCCCATCTGGAACCGCTTGAGCAAGCACTCAGCCATCTCCAGAAAACGGCACGCCTTGGAAAAAGCCACTGCCGAGCTGGACCAGAAGCGCCGCGATGTGGAGTCTGAGGTCAGAAGGGCCATCCAGGACCGGGACGGTGCCGCCACGGCGTACCTGCAGGCGCAGCGCAAGGCTGAGGTGCAGGCCGAAGCCTACACGCTGAATCTCAAAAAACTGGAGCAGGGGCTGATCTCCCCGCTGGAGTTCCAGACGGCCAACAACAATTTCCTGAAGGCCCAGGCCGATGAAATGAACAGCCTGTTCAAGTACCTCATCAAGCAGGCAGTTGTGCGCTATTACAACGGAGTGGAATACATCAATCAGTAGAATAATACAAACACTATGGATAAGATTATCGAAAAGAAAACAGGTTGGCGGGTGGCATTTACGAAGAAAGCCCTGCCCTATTGGCTGGGTGCCCTGCTGCTGGCGTTCATTGTGTATCTGATTGCGCGGCCGAACAACAAGACGCTGCGGGTGGATAAAGACACGGTGACGATTGCCAGCGCCGTCAAAGGTGAGTTCAATGACTACATCCGCATCAGCGGAAGGGTACAGCCGATGACGACCATCCAGTTGAGCCCGCAGGAGGGCGGCATCGTGGAGAAGATCCTCATAGAAGAGGGCTCCCCGGTGAAGGCTGGCGACGCTATCCTGATCCTGAACAACGACAACCTAGACCTGCAGATTCTGAACTCCGAAGCCGAGCTGGCCGAGAAGGAAAACATTCTGCGTAACACGCAGATCCAGATGGAGCAGCAGAAGCTGGATGTACGCCAGAATGTGCTGGAGTATGGTATCCAAGTGGACCGCCTCAAACGTGCCTACGAGCAGCAGAAGGCCCTCTACGAGGACAAACTCATTGCCCGCGAGGAGTATTTGAAGGCCGAAGAGGATTACCGCCTGGCCAAGCAGAAATATGAGCTTATCCGTGAACGTTCCAAGCAGGACAGCCTCTACCGCGGCACCCAGATTGACCGTATGGAAGAGTCCCTGGACAACATGCTGCTGAATATGCAGATGATTCGCAAGCGTAAGAGCAACCTCATCGTAAAGGCCCCCATCGACGGCGAACTGGGCCTGCTGGACGTGGTGCTTGGCCAGAGCATTGCCAGCGGCACCAAAATCGGCCAAATCAACAGCGTAGGCACCTACAAGGTGGAAGCCCAGATTGACGAGCACTATATCGACCGTGTTGTTGAAGGCCTTCAGGCCACCTTTGAACGCCAGGGAGAAACCTTCTCCACCGTTATCCGAAAGGTCTATCCGGAAGTGCGGGAAGGCAAATTCAAGGCCGATTTCAAGTTTGACGGCGAGCAGCCTGACAATATCCGAAGTGGCCAGACCTACTACCTGAACCTCCAGCTGGGCCAGCCGGAAGAGGCCGTCATCATCCCGCGCGGAACCTTCTATCAAAAAACCGGCGGAAAATGGATCTATGTGGTTAACAAAGAAGGCACCAAGGCCGTCAAGAGAGAAATCCGCATCGGCCGCCAGAATCCCCAGTACTATGAGGTGCTGGAAGGCCTGGAGCCCGGCGAAAGGGTGATTACCTCCGGGTATGAAACTTACGGTGATAGTGATGTATTAGTATTTTAAGCGATGAAGATTTTCAGAAAGACAGGCGTTTCGACGCTGATCAATATCCTGGGAATGAGCGTCGCTTTTGCGGCGGCGATGATCCTGATGGTGCAGGTGCGCTGGGATACGACCTTTGACGCCAATTATGAAGGGCACAAGCAGGTGTTCCGGATGGAGAACAACTGGATGGACAAGGGGTTGTTCAGCACGTCCTTTTCCCGGCCGATGATTGAAATCATTAAAACGGCCAGTCCCAATATCGAGGCTCTGGGGACTTACTGGACTATGCCCCACGAAGCTACATTAAAGAAAGACGGGGAAGAGACGATATTATCCGTTCCCTCTGCCAGAGTTGACAGTTCCATGTTCTCCGTGTTCCCATTTGAGTGGGTTGAGGGCTCGGCCAGGGAATTCATCGCCGGCGAGACGGCGGTCGTGAGCGAGGAATATGCGAAGACCTTCTTCGGCGACGAGAGTGCCCTCGGCAAAAACTTCAAGGCTGGTAACGGAGTCGAGGTTCGAGTCATTGGCGTTTTCAAGGATATGCCCAAAAACTCCAACATGCACTATGGCGTGCTTGTTAATCTGGGTGATGATTACCTTGATAATTCCAATGAGTGGTCCTTCCCCGCATTTGTAAAGCTGAAAGATCCAACCCTGGCCAAGGAAACTGAGACTCAGATGGTGAACACCTTGCTGGAATATTTGGGCGATAATGTGGATGAAGAAGATGCCGATGAATTCCGGAAAGGTTTCCGCATCAGCAACGTGCATGATGCCCATTTCGAACGGGATGTCCGGGCCAATATCGCCAGCGCCAACAAGGCGATTACCATTACGCTGGCTGCCATTGCCATCCTGCTGATTCTCATCGCCATCATCAACTTTATCAATTTCGCTTTTGCGGAGATTCCTTTCCGCATCAAGGACATCAACACGCGCAAGGTGCTGGGAGAAGGTCGCGGTTCTTTGATCGTGCGCCAGCTGCTGCACGCCGGGCTTATCGCACTCATCGCGTTTGCGATAGCCTGCCTGATCATGCACGTAGTGGCAGGATCTTCCTGGGCGTCGTATGTGTCCGACAGCCTGACGCTGAAGAATAATATCGGCATTCTGGCGCTGATGCTGGGCGTGGCGCTGGTTTCGGCCGTCATTGCAGGCCTTGCTCCGGCACTGTACTCCACTTCCCAGCCTGCCGCATTGGTGTTGAAAGGCTCTTATGGAACCAGCGTGAAGGGTAAGGCGTTGAGAAACATTCTGGTGGGCCTTCAGTTTGTGCTATCGTTCCTCTTTATCCTGATGGCCCTGTTCGTGGGCGTTCAGACCAAGTATATGATGGGAAAGGACATGGGGTTCGATGAAGCCCGCGTCCTTCAGACCTGGTGCGGTTATCCGGCTGGGAATCAGAAAGATGCCCTGAAGAGTCACCTGCTGCAGAATCCTTCGATTGAAGCCGTGACTTTCTGTGACGCCCAGCTTGTTTCGGACCAGAAGATGGGCTGGAGCCGGACGGGCGATGACGGCCAGCAGGTGTTTATGGAAGTGCTGCCCGTTGATGTTGATTTCGTGAGGTTCTTCGGACTGGAGATTATGGAAGGCCGTGATTTCCGGGAGTCTGACAATCAAAGCGAGACGGGATGTTTTATTCCCAATGAAACGTTTATGCAGATGTTCCCGCAGTACCGTGTCGGAAGCCTTATGGGCGGACACGTGGATAACGCAGAGATTATCGGCGTGGTGAAGGATTTCAACTTTAAGAGCCTGCAACATCCTATGGGCCCGCTGGTACTTTATAATTGGGGCAAGGAAGGATGGAGATCTTTGGGAGAAATGTACGTTCGAACGGCGCCAGGAGCGGATTTCAAGGAAGTATCTGACTATATCAAGGACGCAATATGCAAGTTTGACCCTCGCAGGGAACCCGACATGATTACCGTCAGCCATCTGGATAAGAGTATCGAGAATATGTACCAGAGCGAGCAGTCGCTGGGAAAACTCATCACCATCGCCTCTTTCGTGGCGCTGCTGATCGCCATCATCGGCATCATCGGCCTGGTATTCTTCGAGACGCAGTTCATCCGCAAGGAGATTGCCGTGCGGCGCGTGAATGGCGCAACCGTGGGCAGCATTTTGCAGATGATTAACAAGAAGTACTTAATAATGGCCGGTGCCAGCTTCGTGATTGCTGCGCCCATTGCCTATTGGCTTATGACCGCCTGGCGCAAGGGCTTTGCCTACCAGGCGCCCGTGCCGGTGTGGATCTTCCTTGTTGCGCTGCTGGCCGTCGCAGCCATTACACTGGCCGTGGTTACACTCCAGAGTTGGAGAGCCGCAAGTGCTAACCCTGTAGAATCGTTAAAGAATGAATAAATAATTAAATAACAACTCATTATGATTAAAGTTTCCAACCTTTGCAAAGTCTTCCGGACGGAAGAGATCGAGACCACGGCCCTCAACGGCGTTTCCTTCGAAATCAAGGACGGCGAGTTCGTCGCCATCATGGGCCCGTCGGGCTGCGGCAAGTCCACGCTGCTCAACATCCTGGGCCTGCTGGATAATCCCACCAGCGGCAGCTATGAACTCCTCGGCACCGAAGTGGGTGGCCTGAAGGAGAAGGAGCGCACGAAGTTCCGCAAGGGCAACATCGGCTTCGTGTTCCAGAGCTTCAATCTGATCGACGAACTCAATGTCTATGAAAACATCGAGCTGCCGCTTCGCTATCTCAATATCTCAGCCTCTGAGCGTAAGGCCAAAGTGACTGAGATTATGAAGCGCATGGCCATCAGCCACCGCGCCCAGCACTTCCCGCAGCAACTCTCCGGCGGTCAGCAGCAGCGCGTCGCTATTGCTCGCGCCGTCGTCGCCGGCCCGAAGTTGATCCTCGCGGATGAGCCCACCGGTAACCTGGACTCCAAGAACGGCAAGGAAGTGATGGATCTGCTGAAGGAGCTCAACGCCGAAGGCACGACCATCGTGATGGTAACGCACAGCCAGAAGGACGCAGCTCAAGCACAGAGAACGATTGACCTGTTTGATGGTCAGATAGTATCGGATGTCAAGAATGAACTGTAAAAAGATGCCCGGTCGGGGCCTGGCATGACGTTGAGATATGGGAAAGCCCCTTGCAGATCCTTTTCATTTAGAGTGTAGTTAGAAAACAAATCATACAAGGGGCCTACCCTTTTGGTAGTGCAAAGATATGAAGAAAAACTCAGATATTCTAATCAAGGTCCTTTCCCTGGGTGTGGGATTGGCTATGGGTATTGTGCTCATTGCCAAGGTGTTCTTTGAGCTGTCCTACGACAGTTTCTACAAGGACATCGACCGGGTGTACACTATCAATACCTGGTATTCCATGCAAGGCGAGGAGAAAGATTACGGCCAGGTGAGCGGCGCTGTTGCCGTGGGCTTTATGGATGAAGTGCCAGGCGTTGAGGCTGGCACCCGCACCACATATGTGTTCAACGGAAATACCTATCTGGATGAAAATGGCAATAAATTGTCTGGTACCCTTGTCTGTGCCGACACCTGCTTCTTCCAGGTCTTCGACCGGCCGATTCTTGCCGGTGACCCGGTGAAGGTGCTGGGCAAATGGGGCTCGGTGATGGTTAACCGGAGCTTCGCCGAAAAGATGGGCGGCGTACAGGAGTGCATCGGCAAGCAGATATGCAATGCAGATATGGACGGGCTGAAACTGACCATTGAAGGTGTTTTCGAGGACTTCCCGGAAAATGGCACGCTGGAATACGATATCCTGCTGTCGATGGATACCTATGGCAAGCAGAGTACGGATAACTGGAACGGGAATGACCGGTACAAAGGCTATGTGAAATTGTTCCCTGGAGTTGACCCTGGCACACTGTCCGATGGCATCCGCAAAATGCAGGAAGCCCATCAGCCGCTGGCCGAACTTGAAGCCCGTGGGATGCAGTTCAAGTATTTTCTGAAACCGTTCAGCTCGCTGCACACGTCCGATCCGGATGTGAGGTCGCAGGTGATTCTGCTTTCGATTGTGGCGGCGTTGCTGATTCTGATTTCCCTGCTGAACTACATCCTGATTGTGATTTCTTCGATGGTGAAACGCTCCAAGGAAGTGGGCGTGCGCAAGTGCTATGGCGCAGAAGGAAAGCATATCTATGGAATGCTGACCAAGGAAGCTCTGCTGCATATTGTGCTTTCACTGGTACTAGCGGCCGTCATCATCTTTGCCGGCCGGAGCATCGTGGAAAACCTGTTGGGCGTGCCTTTCCAGACGCTGCTTGTGCCGCAGAGCATCGTAGCCATCGCCGCCCTGATTCTCTTCGTGCTGGTCATCTCGATTGTGGCCCCGGCCGAACTCTACCAACGAATCCCAGTCTATGCTGCGTTGAAGAACTATACGGAGAATTCCCGCAACTGGAAACTGGGACTGTTGGGTGTGCAAGTGCTTATCAATGTGTTCCTGGTGGTGATGATGCTCATCATTGGCAGGCAGTATCAGAAAGTGTCAAATGCTGATACGGGTTATGATTATAAGAACCTGTACTACTTTGATATGTTTGATGGAGACCGTCAGGCGCTGACTCGGGCGGCCCAGACGTTGAGAAGTATTCCGGAGGTCACCGGCGTTGCTGCCAGTTATAATCTTCCCTTCGAAGGCCCCAGCGGCGACAATGTTTATCTGCCGAATGATGACCGGGAACTATTCAACATTGCAGACCAATATGAATGCTCAACGGATTTCTATGACCTGATGGGAATTCAATTCCTGGAAGGACGTGCGCCCAGGGATTCTTCGGAGATTGCTGTGGATGAGAAGTTTGTGACCAAGA
>CAMVFZ010000005.1 GCA_947166905.1 uncultured Prevotellaceae bacterium
GGGAAGCAGCTTCGAGTTCTCGGTGAGCCCGGAAGAGGGTTATGGCACATACGAGCCCAAGCATTGCTTCGATATTCCTAAGGATAGCTTCGAGATTGATGGCAAGGTTCGTGAAGACCTGCTTGAGATTGGCAACTTTATTCCTATGTTGAATAGTTCCGGTCATGTGGTTAATGGTAAGGTTGTGGCTGTTAAGGAGAATGCTGTTACTATGGATTTCAACCATCCTATGGCTGGTAAGACGCTCAACTTTAAGGGTGAGATTCTGACTGTTCGCGATGCTACTGAGAAGGAGCTTAAGGAGGGTTTGCATGGCGAGTATTTGCCTCAGGAGGAGTGCGGATGCGGCTGTGGTCACCATCATCATGGTGATGGTGAGTGCTGCGGTCACCACGACCACAAGGACGGCGAGTGCTGCGGTCACCACGACCACAAGGACGGCTGCTGCCACCATAACTAGTCCTCCGGCCAGGTATGCCACCCTCGGACCAGAAATTATGGCCGATGGCCCTCAGGTGGCACACCTGGACCGTCGGAGATACAGAAAATTGTAGTTGTTTAGTGTAATGAAAGTAGCAGTAGTAATACTGAGCTGGAATAACCGGGAGTTCCTTAAGGAGTTTCTGCCGGGGGTGGTGGCTTCATCTAAAGCCGCCCAGGTTGTTGTTGCTGACAACGGCTCAACTGACGGAACGGTGGAGTATCTGAAGGAAGAATTTCCGGAAGTTAAGGTACTGGCTTTTGACAAGAATTATGGCTTCACGGGTGGCTACAATAAGGCTATCGCTCTTCTGGAAGAATACGAGTACGTACTGCTGCTGAATTCAGATATAGAAACGCCTGCGGGTTGGCTGGAGCCGTTGACGGCTTTTATGGAGGCTAATCCGGACTGCGGAATTTGTGCGCCTAAGCTTCATGCACTGCAGGATAAGGACCGCTTTGAGTACGCTGGAGCGGCGGGCGGTTTCATAGACCGCTATGGCTTCCCTTTCTGCCGTGGCCGCGTGCTCAAATGGACGGAACAGGACAACGGACAGTTCGGGGACTCCCCTGCCGATGTTTTCTGGGCCACGGGCGCTTGCATCCTTGTACGTACCAGCCTATGGAAGACTCTGGGCGGCCTGGACAGCCGGTTCTTCGCCCACATGGAAGAGATTGACTTCTGCTGGCGCGCAAAACTTGCAGGATGGCGCGTATGCGTAGTGCCGGAGTCAGTGGTTTACCACCTTGGAGGCGGCACTCTAAGGCCGGATTCCCCGGGCAAACTCAAGCTCAATTACAGGAACAATCTGCTGATGCTTCGCAACAACCTGTCAAAGACCTTCGCCCTTAGCTATCGGAACGCCGGCTTGCCTGCGGCAAAGGCCGCAGCGAAAGGACGCCGCAAGGCCGGGCGCAGGATATTCAGCAGAATGATTCTGGACGGAGTCAGCGCAGCTATCTTCCTGCTTACAGGAAGGGCAAGCAGTTTCAAAGCCGTTGTCAAGGCCCACAATGAGTATCGGGAACTTGTCAAGACACCATCGGCACAAGAGATTGAAAATTGGCTAAATAGCGGCGCAATACCCACAATATCAGGCATTTACAACGGCTGCATACCGGCAGCCGCACTGATATGGGGTAAAAAAACCTTCGGAAAATTGCAGCCAAAAATCAAATAATTGCGATATTTGGGGTTAATAGTCTTTAATTCAAGAGTATGAAGATCATTATCGAAGGCGCAGGAGAAGTAGGAATTCACCTTGCCAAGATGCTGGCCGCAGAGGCAAATGACATTACTGTAATCGATCCGGACGAGGAGCGTCTCAGTAAACTTGCAACCAGTGCAGATGTTATTACACTGGAAGGACAGCCCTCTTCCATACGCTCGCTGAAAACGGCAAACATAGAAAAGGCAGACCTTTTCATTGCAGTGAATCCCGGCACTCACCAGGACGTCAATGTCGTTAGCGCATTGCTGGCCAAGAAGTTAGGCTGCAAGAAAGTGTGCGCCCGCGTAGACGACGAGGATTATCTGTCTTACGACAACCGCTACCTGTTCACAGAAATGGGTATCGATATGCTCTTCTACCCGGAAAGAATTGCAGCGACAGAGATTGTAGACCATCTGAAGCGTACCGCATCTACTGATTCCATGGACTTCGCCCGCGGTAAACTGCGTATTGCCGTCTTCAAACTGGAAGACGACTCCCCGCTGCTGGACATGACTCTTACAGAGTTCACATCGGCAATGGGAGCCAAAGAAGACCAGCAGAGCTTCAGGATTGTTGCAGTATCCAGGGGCGACGAGACCATCATCCCGGATGCTTCCATGAAGTTCAAATACCACGACCTTGTGTTCATCATCACCACAAGGGAAGGCATCGAGCCTATTATGACCTTCCTTGGCAAGAGCAACGTAGAGGTGAACAAGCTGATGATTCTTGGCGCCAGCCAGATTGGAGGCATGGTAGCAAAGGGCCTCAGCCGCCAGTTGGAAACAATCAAGGTCATTGACACGGACAAGGCCATGTGTCTTGATCTGAGTGAAAAGACCGATGATAACGTATTGGTAATCAACGGTGACGGACGTAATTCAGACTTCCTGCTGGAGCAGGGAATAAAGGATTACGATGCCTTCGTGGCAGTAACGGATAACGACGAGGCCAATATCCTGGCCTGCGTGGTTGCAAAGAAATTCGGAGTTCCCAGGACTGTAGCGCAGGTAGAGAATCTGGAGTACATCCAGCTGGCAGAGGACATGGGCGTTGATGCAGTAATCAACAAGAAACTGATTACCGCCGGCAAGATCTTCAAGATGACCTTGAGCAACAAGGTCCGCTTTATCAAGTATATGAGCGGCACCCAGGCAGAGGTGCTGGAATATATTGTCTCTCCTGGCAGCAAGATTACCCGCGCTCCCCTTATGGACCTGGACTTCCCGGAGAATGCCATCATCGGCGGTATAATCAGGGGCAACGAGTCCTTCATAGCCGTGGGCAGCACTAAGGTAGAGGCCTACGACCGAGTGGCAGTATTTGCGTTGCCGGAGGCCGTAAAGCAGGTGGACAAGATGTTCAGATAGCTGATGGCCAGTTACTTACAAATAGAGAACATCAGCAAATCCTACGGTCCCAAGATTCTTTTTGAGAACATAGGTTTCAATATTTCAGAGGGCGACAAAATCGCCCTCATTGCACCTAACGGCACAGGTAAAACATCGCTGTTGAAAATCCTGGCCGGAAAGGACAAGTCCGATTCCGGAGGAAAAATCACTTTTTTAAAAGATATCCGCATATCCTTTCTTGAGCAGGAATACGATTACTTGCCGGAGCGTTCCATACAGGAACAGGTAGAGGCAGGGGCTGCCGGATTCCTTGGCAGAATCGGTCCGGAGGAGAGAATTGAATACTGGCAAAGGTTGCGGGAGCATCTTAGCAACTTCAATCTTGGGGATTTGTCCATGCCGATGAGGGCCCTTTCGGGCGGTGAGGTAAAGCGTGTTGCCATTGCGCAGATGTTGGCCACGGAGGCCGATTTTTACATTATGGACGAGCCTACCAACCATCTGGACACGGATGCTATCGAGTATCTGGAGTCCTTCCTAGGGCGGTCCAGATGTACTCTGCTGATGGTAACTCATGACCGCTACTTCCTTGAAAGGGTGTGCAATACGGTGATGGAGCTGGACCACGGGGCTGTTTACACCTACCGTGGCGACTACGAGAATTACCTTGAGAAGCGGCAGGAGAGAATCGACAATTACAATGCGGAGACTGACAAGGTGCGCAATATCCTGCGCCGCGAGTTAGAGTGGATGCGCAGTACTCCTTGCGCGCGTACGGGTAAGGCTAAGTATCGCAAGGATGCATTTTACCGCCTTCAGGACAGGGCCGATGCCGTCTATACCGAGTCCAGGCTTAGTCTGGACGACGTTGCCGGGGCGTCCCGTCTTGGCACCAAGATTATCAACTGCAAGAATGCGAGTTTCTATTATGGTGGCAAGTGCTACCTGAAGGACTTTACTTATAATTTCCAGAGGTACGAGAAAGTTGGAATTGTTGGCCGCAACGGTGCTGGTAAGACTACTTTTTTGAACCTTATTCTGGGGCGTTTCGATCCCGATGATCCGGGAGAGTTTTCTGGCACAATAGAGCGTGGAGAGTCCCTGAAGGTGGGTTATTACACCCAGAAGGGCATTGACTTTACAGGCGATCAGACTGTGCTTGAGACGGTGGCGGACACTCGACTGCTTAACCGCTTCATGTTCCCTCATGAGATGCTTAATACGCGCGTTTCACGCCTGTCTGGAGGTGAAAAGAGGCGGCTTTACTTGCTGACGATTCTGATGGAGCAGCCTAATGTGCTGGTTCTGGACGAGCCTACGAACGACCTTGATATCGTTACCTTGAACGTGCTGGAAGAGTATCTTAAGGAGTATCACGGTACGCTAATCATAGTTTCCCACGACAGGCATTTCCTGGACCGCTTGGTGGACCACTTGTTTGTACTGTGCGGCGACGGTGAGGTCAAGGACTTTATCGGCAGTTACACCCAGTACCGCACCTTCCTTAAGGATCGTGAGGTCGAGCTTCGTCGCGGCAATACTGATTCTTGTAATGCCGATCGTAACCGAACCGGTTCTCAAAAAGTTAAAACTACTACTCAGAAGCTTTCTTTCAAGGAAAAGCGTGAGCTGGAGCAGCTGGAGGCCGATATACCGGCGTTGGAAGCAGAGAAGGCTTCGCTTACTGAGCAGATAAGTAGCGGCACACTCCCCTACGATAAATTGCAGGAGGCTTCGGAGCGTATCGGGGCTATTGATGCGGCTCTTGAAGAGAAGGAGATGCGCTGGCTGGAACTATCAGAAAAGGCTTAGGGATGTACATCTTCAGGATATTCAGAAGGCGGCGCAGGGTTGCGTCAGAGGCCGAAAAGGCTAAGTTTGAGCCGCTGCGCAAGGAGGCCCGCGCGGTGCTTCCGGCCCGTCTTGCGGAGCTTGCCGGGAAGTACGGCTTTGAGTACAATCGTGTTTTTATGAAGCATAACCGCTCCAATTGGGGCAGCTGTTCCAGCAAGCAGAATATCAATCTTAACATTACTCTGGTTTTACTGCCGGAGGATCTGCGTACCATGGTGCTGCTCCACGAGCTCTGCCACTTGCGCCACATGAATCACGGCGCAGAGTACCACGCCCTGCTGGATTCCCTTTGCCTTCAAGAGCTGGGCACCCCGGCCAAACCCCTCCGCACCCGTCTCCGCACCTACTCCGCCTGGTCCGGCCAGCCCCGCAAACCGTCGCAGGTATGACAAAAAAACGTCGCAGGTATGACAAAAATGGCTGACCTGCGACGCTATACGCTCTAAATGGCCGAAAACCGTCGCAGATGGGGCTAAAAAATCACACCTGCGACACTTTTAGCCATGACCTGCGACAGGAAATGAGATTTCTCCACTACGGTCGAAATGACAGAACCGGCGCCGTCAGGCGCGTGCCGAAACGCCGCATAAATTTTGGAAGCCCGAAGGGCTGACCCAGGGGGAGGTCCGTAAGGACCGGCCGGGGGGTACGCCCCCCGGTAAATAGATGGATTGTCGCTTGCGACAGTCCTGCCCTCGCTACGAAGAAAAAAACCAGCCTGTTGGGCTGGTTTTTAAAAACTTCGTAGCGAGGGCAGGACTCGAACCTGCGACCTCCGGGTTATGAGCCCGACGAGCTACCGACTGCTCTACCTCGCGGTATTGGATTGCAAAGGTACGGCTTTTTTCTGTATTTGCAAATTTTTTTCATCGAATCGACATCTCGTACGGCATCCTGGCAAAGAAACGAGCCTGCGTAGAAGCCTTGTACCAGCGCTTCAGAGTGTACTCCAGCTGGCGCAGAGGAGTATCGGCAAAGACATCGCTTGTGCCGCCATATTCAGAGCCGATGGAATCGATGATATCGTCTAAGATAGTGCTTTCATACACGGGATAAGTAGTTATGTTCCAGGCAGAAAGAGATGAGTCACCAAGCAAGGATGCAGCATAGCGCACTGCGTCCATAAGGGTACCAGCCTCGTCGGTAAGACCGATATTGAGGGCATCGGCACCAGTCCATACACGGCCCTGGGCAATCTCGTCAACTGCGGAAGCTTCCATACCACGACCCTCGGCAACGGTATTTACAAAAGCAGAGTAAATATCCTCAATCTCTGCCTGCAAGGCCTCGCGCTCCTGTGCATCCAGCGGGGCAAAAGAGCCGCCCACATGCTTGCTGGAGTTCACATTTACGATATTCACGTGAAGCTTGTTCTTGATAGTTTTGCTAAGATCCGGAATCATTGCAAACACGCCGATAGAACCTGTAAGAGTGGTCTTATCTGTGAAAATACGGTCGCAACTATTGGAAATCCAGTAGCCACCGGAAGCTGCATAAGCGCCGTAAGAAGCGATAACCGGCTTCTCTGCGCGAAGCAGATCAATCTCTGTCTTGATCTTGTCAGATGCCAACACGCTGCCGCCGGGAGAAGCAACCCTAAGCACTACAGCCTTGACATTGGGATCGTTACGAAGCTGGGCAATTGTCGTAGCATATGCATCGCCGGCGATATTGGCCTCGTCTATACCCTCTACGATATCTCCGCTGGCCACAAGAATGGCAATCTGGTTAAATCCACCTACGCTGGCACCAGCGCGAAGCTTGATATAATCAGCAAAATCGATGGTGCTGACCATGGCGTAATCGTTTACACCAGAGAGGTTTGCAAGCTTCTCTTTAAGCTGCTCACGGGTAAGTAGTTCATCGGCCAGAGCATTATCTATCATGGACTGGCAGGTGTTCAGTTGAAGGTTTTCTACCAGGCGGGTGAAGTCTTCCATCTCTACGCCCCTGGATTTGGAGATTTCCTCTGCTATGGAATTCCAGATAGAGCCAATCATTTCCTTGGTCTGGAGCATGTTCTCCGGGCTGGGCTCGCTCTTTATGAACATCTCTCCGGCAGATTTGTATTTGCCGTGACGGATGAGCTGAACATTTACATCAAGTTTATTCAAAAGATCTCCAAGGAAAATAAGCTGTGAGCCAACGCCGGAGATCTGAGGGCCGGCGCCATGGTTTGCGCTAAGGTAAACCTTATCGGAAACGCTGGCAAGGTAGTATGACCCAAGCGTAGGGAATTCGCAGAATGAAACCACTGCCTTTCCGCTCTGGCGGAACTCTTCCAAAGCGTGACGGAGTTCCTCTACCTGGGCGATATCGGCAGAAATGCCATCGGCCTTAAGGAAAATAAAATTGATATAAGGGTCTGATTCAGCCTTCTTTATCGCCTTGACGGCATCCCACAGTGTAACGGAAGGTGCGGCATCGCCGGTAAGATAGCTCTGGAAGTCGGCTGCCTGTTTTTTCTCTGCGAACATCAGGCTGGACATATCTATCCTAAGCACGCTGTTCGCACGCAAAACCGGGCCCTCTGCCTCGAATGAGAACAGGTTTCCGATGAATGTAATGAATAAAATGAAGGTAAAAATACCCGCTATAATGCAACCCAACGCTGCGGCAAGCAGCATTTTCCAGAAATCTTTCATAAACCCTAACAATTTGCTTATTGCGCAAATATAAGCATTTCACGGTTTTTTTGGTATATTTGCACGCTAAGAAATTGTTTTATGGCTCAGAAACCTTCAATCCCAAAGGGAACACGTGACTTCGGCATTGTAGAAATGGCCGAAAGAAATTATATATTCGACACAATCAGAAGTGTATACAAGACCTATGGCTACTCCCAGATAGAGACCCCTGCGATGGAGAACCTGTCCACCCTGCTTGGCAAGTATGGTGACGAGGGCGACAAACTCCTTTTCAGGATCTTGAATTCCGGAGATGCTTTTGCCGATGTCGACTTGTCGGCAGGCAGTGCTGCCATTACAAAACAGGTGTGCGAAAAGGGTCTTCGCTACGACCTTACAGTGCCTTTCGCACGTTACGTAGTGCAGCATCAGAACGAGATTTCCTTCCCCTTCAGGCGCTACCAGATTCAGCCCGTATGGCGTGCAGACCGTCCTCAGAAGGGACGCTACCGCGAGTTTTATCAGTGCGACGCCGACGTCGTAGGCAGCAATTCCCAGCTGAACGAGCTTGAGCTTGTACAGATTGTGGACAAGGTTTTTACTCTGTTTGACATCAACGTAATCATCAAGATAAACAACCGCAAGGTGCTTACCGGCCTTGCAGAGATTGCAGGTTTCCCGGACAAGGTGGTTGACATCACCGTCGCCATCGACAAACTGGACAAGATAGGACTTGACGCAGTCAAGGAAGAGATGGCGGAGCGTGGCCTTTCAGAAACGGCAATCAGCGTTATTGAGCCGATTCTGTCCCTTAGCGGCACCACGGAAGAAAAGCTGGCAGTAATGCGCGGACTGATGTCCGGCGGCAGCGCATCAGGGCTCAAATCCGAGGCCGGCCTCAAGGGCTTGGACGAGCTTGAAGAGCTCTTCGGCTTCATCGCCGCAGCAGGTATCAAGAACCAGGTAGAGATTGACCTTTCACTGGCCCGCGGCCTCAACTATTACACCGGAGCCATCTTCGAGGTCAAGGCTGCAGACTTTGCCATCGGCAGCATCTGCGGTGGTGGACGTTATGACAACCTTACCGGAATCTTCGGTCTTCCTGGCCTTTCCGGAGTGGGCATTTCCTTTGGCGCAGACCGCATCTACGATGTTCTCAAGGGACTTGACAAGTTCCCCAAGGGCCTTACCACTGCAACGACGGTACTCTTTGCCAACATGGACGCAAGCGTGCTCCCCTACCTTATCCCTATCGCCAAACAGCTCAGGGACAAGGGCGTAGCCTGCGAGATTTATCCCGATGCCGGCAAGCTCAAGAAGCAGTTTGACTTCGCCGACAAGAAGGGCATTCCGTTTATCTCCATCAACGGTTCCGACGAAGCCTCCGCCGGCCAGGTCAACCTTAAGAACCTTGCCACCGGAGAACAGAAATCATTCCCCGCTACCGACACAGACGCAATCCTGGCATTCCTTAAATAGAGAACAACGCTATACAACGCAAAAACCAGCCGCAGAGGCTGGTTTTTTGTTTTTACATGGGTTATGTTTTAGTTATTGATGCCGACATTATAAACTGAGGGCCCCTTTTCGGATTTCCAGATAAATATTCTCCGCCGCCTCCAAGATCTTGTTAACCACAGCATTAAGCTCATCTTCAGGAATAAAACTCCACTGCCCAACGGCCGCATAAAGGGCAGGATTACTCTCTTTAAACCTATCTACGATTAAATTAGCCCAATTGTCACGAGAAGAAGACGGAACCAGCTCTACAATACGCTGGGGAATCATACTCTTTAATGTGTTCTTTTGGTTCATACTATCCCTGAAAGTTATAGCGAAGGGTTTTCATTATATTTCTTCCTGTATTCCAGAGGTGTCATTCCCATGTGCTCCTTTGCAAACTTTCCAAAAGAAGATGCACTGGAGAAATTAAGTTCGTCCGCTATCTGCTGCATCGTCATATCCGTAAAACGCAAACGGTTCTCTATAGCCCTCATGGTAAAGAAGGCGATGATTACGCTTGGTTTGCGGGACATGGTCTTTATCAGCAGTTTTGACAGATACTTTGGAGTCACATTGAGCATCTGCGCATAATCTTCTACGCGACGGATTTTTCCTTCATTCTGCTCTACCAGCTCTACAAACTTTTCTGCCAGTAATTTACCGTGAAGTTTCCCGCTACCCGGGTTACTTTTGACCGCTGAGGCAGAACTATAATTCCGCCTCATGATGGAGACAATTTCCAGAATGAAAGTGCTGAACAAGGAAAGAATAATCTCTCTACCCGCCCCAGATGTGTTGTTGCGAAGATGCTGACACAACAGTTGGAAGTAGGTATCAAGTTTAGTGTAGTCCGACTCCGTAAGAGAAACCTTCGGGTGCTGTTTCAGTGCTATCAGGTCTGTAAGACCGTTCTTTCCGTACATATTCATGTCCCACATTTCGCCTCGCGTGAACCATACGGTCCTACAGTTGAAATCTGCCGATGACATGAATTTATCCATGACACTTCGTGCCATAAAGAGGAAAAGATCATTTGGACAAAGCTGGATGGTTTGTCCATCGTACTCAAACTGGGCCCTTCCTGCAGTGCAGATGATAAAGATGCCGTAATCCATGAGCTTGGCCTTGCCGACGGGGCCTCCGACGAAGTTGTCGGTAATGACAAGACCTCCGTCGTACGTACTTAGGACGTCCGCTCCCGTTCTGGGTTTTAGCTCATTTATCTCCATTCAGTTTGAGTCTTTACTTTTCGAGTGCAATATTAGAGATAAATGACGAATTTAGGATATTCCAAAAGTAACAAAATATGCACAAGAGGTATCATTGTCTACAAAAATAGTCATAAAGTAGACAAAAACCCGATAAAACTAGCCCTTGCACAATTGATAAGCCAGCCGGTCGTCGCCAGAGGCAAGGTAGATAATGCCGCAGTAGGTGAACCCGTAAGAAGTAATGCAGTGCTGCATTATGTGGTTGTCCCGATGGGTATCAATGCGGATGTTGGGGTCACGCGCCACAGCCCAGTCAAGAACGCTTCTGAATAAGCCGTGAGCATCCGGGACACTGCCCATACGGTGGATAACATGGTATGGAAGAATATCTTCCAGCCAGGCCCCATCATAGATTTTTGCGTAAGTTGGTTCAGGCGAAGGTATGAAGGCAAAATAGCCTGTGATCCGGCCGCCGTCGTCCACCACAAAGCCGTAGCCCTTGGCGATATCGGCCAGGACCACGTCTTCCGAGGGATAGCCTCCAGCCCACTGGAGCATGTTGCCAGAAGCACGCATTATGCCCCTGGCAGCATCCAGAACGGCCATTATAGCCGGGACTTCCTCACTCCTGGCCAGCCTTATCACTCTGCCTGATTCCATTTATTTTATTACTGTTTCTGCGCCGTTAAGCAGCTCGCGAACCAGCTCCGGAGCGTTGGTAGTAATGCAGTCTACGCCAAGGCCAATCATTTCCTGAATAACCTCCGGCTTGTCCACAGTCCAAACGTTTACGGACATTCCAAGATCGTGAGCCTCCTTTACCCATTCAGGATGGTTCTGGAAGTTGGAATAGTGGTAATCCAGGCCATTGATGCCATCGGCATAGACCTCAGACGGAGCCTTTTTACCGGACAGATACTGGTTTGTAAACTCCGGAGCCTCCTGGGCCAGGAACTTGCACGCATCGTAGCTAAAGGAGATGAAAATCACCCTCTGGGGATCATACAATCCGTGTTCTTTCAGGGCCGATATGCACTTTTTCGTAAGCTCTATAGTCCTGTCCACTGACGACTGGATCTTGATCTCCAGCACCAGTACGGTTTTGTCCGATTTTTCTCCCTGGGCCAGATACTCGTCCAATGTGGGAACTTTTTCTCCGTTGCCAAGTCTAACATCGGCCAGGGCCGACAAAGGATTGTCATGGATTGCCACACCGCCGATGGTGTCGTCGTGGTTAACCACGGCTACGCCGTCGCTGGTAAGATGGACATCGAACTCGCTACCCCAGAACCCGAAGTCCTGGGCCTTTTTCAAGGCATCGATGGAATTGGCGGCATTGCCCTTCCAGTAGCCACGATGTGCTGTTATTGCCACAGTGCTTGTAGAAGCAGTCTGGGCCGCCAGCGATAAGCACGCCAGCAGGCCCAGAATTGAAATCATTAACCTTTTCATATTAAAGCTTGGCTCTGATAGCCTTGGTCTGCTCTTCGTAACCGGGTTTCTCCAGCAGGGCGAACATATTCTTCTTGTAAGCCTCTACGCCGGGCTGGTTGAACGGATTTACGCCAAGGACGTAAGCGCTTACGCCGCAGGCGAACTCAAAGAAGTAAAGCATAACGCCAAGCCTCTTGGCATCCAGAACCTCAATGGAAACTTCTATCTGAGGAACGCCACCATCGATATGTGCCAGTCTGGTACCGAGCTCTGCCATGTGATTGCAATGCTCTACGTGCTTGCCGGCCAGGAAGTTGAGCTGGTCAAGATTCTGGGGATCGGATTCAATTACAACGCTACGCTGGGCATTCTGTACGTGAAGAACAGTCTCAAACATTACGCGGCTTCCCTCCTGGATGAACTGGCCCATTGAGTGAAGATCGGCAGTGTTGTTTACGCTTGCGGGGAAGATACCGGTGCCATCCTTACCCTCTGATTCTCCGTAAAGCTGCTTCCACCACTCTGCAACATAAGTGAGTTTGGGATTATAGTTTACAAGAATCTCTACCTTCCTGCCAAGCTCGCTGAACAGGTAGTTACGCATAGCGGCGTATGTTATTGCGGGATTCTCCGGGGTCTTTACAGCCAGGGCCCTTTCTGCCTTCTTGGCGCCCTCGATAAGGGCACGGATATCAAAACCGGCAACGGCAATCGGCAGCAGACCTACGGGAGTAAGTACGGAGAAACGGCCACCTACGTTATCTGGAACCACGAAGGTCTTGTATCCTTCCTGGGTGCTGAGTGTCTTAAGCGCGCCCTTCTTGGCATCGGTAATGGCCACGATACGCTCTGCTGCCTCTTTCTTTCCATAGTGAGACTCGATAAACTGCTTTACAATACGGAAGGCTACGGCAGGCTCTGTGGTTGTACCGCTCTTTGAAATAACGATGCAGGCGACATTGCGCTCCTGAGCAAGGTCCATAAGCTCTGCCAGATATTCTTCTGACAGGTTATTGCCGGCAAAAACAACCTCTGCAGCATCCTTACGCTTGAGCTGCTTTGCAAAATTGTGGCTCAATGCCTCTATAACGCACTTTGCGCCAAGATAACTACCACCAATACCGATGGCAATCACAAGGTCTACACCCTTCTTTTGCCAGGATGCACGGATAGCCTCTATGTCATTCAGAATACCATCCGTTGTCTCTGAGGGAAGATGCTTCCAACCAAGGAAGTCGTTTCCGGCGCCACTTTCATTAATGAGGACATCAAAAGCGTCAAGGGCTTTCTTTACATACTCGTTATAAAGCTCAGGTTTTACAAAGGCGGAGCAACCTTTCAAGTCTACGTTTAACATATCTAGTTTTTGTTTGATTTCGAATATCTACAAATGTACAAAAATCTAAAATATATTTGCTAAAAATCGGAAGAGAATTATTAATTTTGTATCCCGGAATTTTTTAAAAACCGGGATTATGAACACCAAATACATCTTTGTCACGGGTGGCGTGGCATCATCGCTGGGGAAAGGAATTATTGCCGCATCCCTGGCGAAACTTCTTCAGGCCAGAGGCCTTCGCGTAACTATTCAGAAATTCGACCCTTACCTTAACATCGACCCCGGAACCCTCAACCCCTACGAGCACGGAGAGTGCTATGTAACAGAGGATGGAGCCGAGACCGACCTTGACCTTGGTCACTACGAGCGTTTCCTTGGAGTATATACTTCCAAGGCCAACAACGTTACCACCGGCAAGATCTACAATACCGTCATCACCAAGGAGCGCGAGGGCGCCTATCTTGGCAAGACCGTGCAGATTGTACCCCATATTACCGATGAGATCAAGCGCCGCATGCTTTTGCTTGGCAAGACCGGCCAGTACGATGTTATCATCACAGAGGTTGGCGGTACTGTAGGCGATATGGAAAGCCAGCCCTTCCTTGAGTCCATGCGTCAGCTTCAGTGGGAGCTTCCGGAAGAGGACTTCCTCTCCATCCACCTTACCCTGATCCCTTATCTTAAGTCGGCGAAAGAGCTCAAAACCAAGCCTACACAGCACTCTGTCCAGGAATTACAGTCAGTTGGTGTTCACCCGGACATCATAGTATGCCGTACAGAAAAGAACCTTACTCCGGAGCTCCGCAACAAGGTTGCTCGTTTCTGCAATGTAAGGCCCGGCCATGTAATCCAGTCCATTGATGCATGGAGCATCTATCAGGTTCCGCTTAACATGGAGGCAGAAAAATTGGACCAGATAGTAGTCAACAAACTGCGCATAGATTACCTTCCCCAGGCCAACCTGGACGCACTTAAAGACTTCCTTCAGCGCCTCCGTCACCCCCAGCACGAGGTCAACATCGCCCTTGTTGGCAAATATGTAGAGCTTCAGGACGCATACAAGAGCATACAGGAAAGCTTCGTTCACGCAGGAGCCGCCAACTCATGCAAGGTTCACGTGCATACCATTAAAGCAGAGCATGTTACGGCCGACAACGCCGCCGACGTACTTGGCAAAATGGACGGTATCCTGGTAGCCCCCGGTTTTGGAGAGAGAGGTCTTGAGGGCAAGATTTGCGCAGTACGTTATGCCCGTGAGAACGGCATTCCCTTCTTCGGAATCTGCCTTGGTATGCAGATGGCCGTAGTAGAATTCGCCCGTGATGTTTTAGGTTATGCCGATGCCGCCTCTACAGAGCAGGCCCCTGAGACCACACACCCCGTAATCGATTTGATGGAAGAGCAGAAATCCACCACAATCAAGGGTGGCACCATGCGTCTGGGAGCATATCCCTGCCGCCTTGTAAAGGGCACTCTGGCATACAAGATTTACGGCAAGGAGGATATCTCAGAGCGTCACCGTCACCGCTACGAGTTCAATAACGCCTACCTTGAACCCATGCAGCAGGCAGGCCTCAAGGTAAGCGGTTTCAATCCGGATTCAAATCTGGTAGAGATAGTGGAGTTACCCAACCATCCGTTCTTTATCGCCGTGCAGTTCCACCCGGAGCTCAAGAGCACCCCGGAGCGTCCCCAGCCCATCTTTGTCAACTTTGTCAAAGCGGCAATGGAGCACAGCGCTAATTGCTCTCGGAAATAGTTATCGGATAGATTTTATAAACAGCCTCAAGCTCTTCGGGAGACAGCTCAGCAAGCGATTTTCCGTAAAGGGCTTGGGCTTTTTGGTTACGGAGTTCGGAATAAACCCTGATCAGCAGGGACTGGATATGGTAATAAGCGCCATAGCTTGTTCCACGGTCACACATCAGAGAGAAAACTGCGTTTGCACCACGCTCTTCAAGGAAGTCCTTTCCACGCTTGACCATGTCCTCATCGTCCACTCCTACGGCATTGCCAAAGAAATATTTGTCAAGGGAATTAATGCGCACGATGAAGATGTTTTCTCTATCGACACCAGGCAATAACTCATCCGGATACCTCTTAGCCTTCTTTTCAGTCTTCTTGGGCATCGGCGGCATATATCTGATGACATCGTCACTGCCTGTGGGAGAAACGTATTTGACCTTCAAGGTCCGCGCCTCCCTTAACTGGTCCTTGACATCAATGATGAAGCCCATAGGAATATTGGACGCGGCTGCGATATGAACCGTAGTCCCCGGTATCGGCAAATCAAGCCCGCGGATGTACTCTGCGACATCGGAAATGGCCATGTCCTTTCCGTCACAGGAAACGACGCCGTTGCCATTTTTGTCCACGCTGACAGTCAAAACAATCCCATCCGGTTCTGCGGAAACGATTTTTTCACTATCTTTGTCCTGTTGGACGTAAACGGTCTGCGCCTGCAGGCCAACGGCCAGGCACACAAGCGGGAACACCCAAAGCACCCGCAAACCTCTCTTGAGAGGCGATTTTGATTTAGACATCATAGTAATACGATTTTTAAGGATACTGTGATTAAAGCTGTTGGCAACTGAGTAGCCGCTCTTGCTAACAGCTTTTCTTATAAGCAAATACTGGTATTCTTTAAGGTTTGCCCCGGAGCGGAGCACTGCGTCATCGGCCTCGTACTCATGGACTTCCTGAAGGTCGGAACGCAACATTTGTGTAACCGGATTAAACCACTGGAAGGCAGACAAAACATTGACTGCAAGCAGTTCTACGGAGTGTTTATAGCCGATGTGAGCCTTTTCATGAGTAATGATCGGTGTATGTTCGCCCTCCCAGTCCTTAGTGGACAGCACTATGTACTTCATCCAGCTAAAGGGGTCTATATCGGCTCCTGTCACAATAATATTGCAGCCGTCCTCTTCACTGACAAGCTGGCCACGACGGACTATCCTACGGATGGACAGTATGGAGATGACAACCCTGGCAAGCATGAAAACGACACCGGCAAAGTACAGTATAGCCAGGGCCGCAGGCCACCATGGATGCGATGCTTCAGCAGCGGGCGCTATGCCTTCCGACGCCGGAGCCGCCACCGCCAAAGTCTGTTCTAGGGGCTGGGCATCCATCACCATCGGCCTATGGATGGTAATGATACACAGCGGAATAACGAAGGCCAGTACCATGGAGCCAACCAGGACGATGCGGTTCATCCGATGGAACGTCTCCTTGCGGAGCAGCAGCCGGTAAAACATATAGAAGACGGCCAGCGCAACGGCCACCTTTCCGACATATATAAGGAAGGCCAGCATGATTACTTCTGTTTTTCTACGATTTCAATAAGTTCCTTAAGCTCGTCAACCGAGATCTTTTCTTCTTTCACCAGGGCCGATACGGCGCTGAGGTAAGAATTGTCGAAGTATTTGTCGATGAGGCCGATGAGTGAACGCTGTTTATACTCTTCCAGCGTCACTTTTGCAAAATATTGATAGGTGGGGCCGTAATCCTTATGGCCGATGAAGCCCTCTTCCTGCAGAGTACGCACCTGGGTGGACAGGGTGGAAAAATGAGGTTTGGGATCTGGGTAGAGCTCACGCAATTCCCTAACGAACATAGGGCCTTTCTCCCAAAAGTGATTCATTATCACCTCTTCTTTCTTGGTTAGCCGTTTCATTTTTGCAGTAGTTTATCGTTCACTACCGCAAATGTAGCTAAATTTTTTAACTATGCAACTAATTTTGTTTAGTTTTTATAGAGTGAGGCGAAATTTCAGGGATACAGAACCGTCAGGGAAGGTTTTTGAGCCTTCAGAAACAAAGCCCAGAGTGCGGTAGACGGCGCCGGAAGACCAGGAAGCATCGGCATAAGACATAATGTCGTCCGGGTGGGCGTCGGCAATGAAGGCGCGCAGGAATTTACCCATGCCGCCGGCAACCCTTACATCCGGAAGCGAGGCGGCCCGCAGCCACTCGAAGGAACGCACGGTGCGATCTTCCTTTTGCCAGGTTCTGGCGGCGGAGAACACAGAGACAGCCACCATAGTTCCGGCTTCAAGCCCGCTACGGCCTGGGCGCTCCAGGAAAAGGCCATAGTGATATCGGCCCTTCAACGGGCCTATGAGATGGTACTTTTCAAGGAAAGCTCCCGCCTCCGCAGAACTTATGCGACGCACAGCACAGTTCCGCGCAAAGACGTGTTTGAACACGCCATGATGGGCCAGAGCCCGCTTATTAAGAGTTTCTTCGGAAATCATCTCAAACCCGTCATTATCCAGGGAAGATTGAATCGGTAATGAAGACGGCTGGACAACACATGAATTATTCCGTCCGGAGTCTGCGTAACGGCAAGATAGCCCTTGGGCTCGCTGTGTGTGGCATCCGTCTTGAACTCCCCTGTCCAGGCTCCGCCATCCAAAGTGCGTTTTTTGCCGTCAGTCAGAAGGCGCAGCACAGGCCAGGTTTCGCCGTCGTCATAAGACAAGGCCACGAAGGCTCCGTAGCTCATTCCGGCATCAAGGTACAGGCCACGCTCGGCAGAGCGCTCCGGATGGTCAGTAAAACTAACAAGCATGATAGGGCCTTCCTTAAGACGAATCATTGCCAGGCGCTGACCGCCGTCGATAGGCGGGAAACCGCTGGCCGTAACCGTCCATGTTTTGCCTCCATCCTTGGATATGCTTTTTGGCATGTTCAGCCTGCCATCCGGCGCATGAACCGGATTGCCGCGTCCCAGAGCCATCAGGGAACCGTCCTTAAGTTCAACTACCCCGGCATGTATACCGCCGATGGTGCTGGACCTCTGGTCCTCACGCATCTGAGCCGTGCCCTCTATTACGGGCAAAGGAGCGCCATCCCAGGGATCCGTCCAGTCCTGTCCGTTGTATCTGCTTATCTGCACTGCGGTGCCATCGTTCCCCTCCGGGCCGGCATCGCAGGGCTGAACTATCGTTCCATCACTTAAAACAAGGCCACCGGCTATAACCTGATGGCGTTTTCCGTGCCCAGTTACCTGCTCACAGGAATACCACGTCTTGCCATTATCAGAGCTGCGGCGGACCACCATGGCCAGATTCTGCCAGTCTCCGGAATTGCCCACTCCGTTAATGTGAAGCAGTTCTCCGGTGCCAAGACGGATAAGAGAGCTTCCAGTCATATTGCGGTCCGGCACCTTGAAAAACAGCGATGCCGGCGACCATTTACCCTCCCTGAATCTGGAGCCCAGAACAACCATCTCCCTGCCACTTTCCGCATCACAGCTGAACCAGATGGCCAGTAGATCCCCGTTATTGCACCAGGTTACTGCAGGCTGATGGTTATGTTTATAGAACGGAGAGCCATCCACAGGAGGAATAACATAAGGCACGGGCTCTGCGAAGAAAGGCTTCTTTGACGCCTTTATCCACCTGTAGGAAGCATCCTTAGAGACCTGTTTACCGGCCTTTGCGCCAGACTTTTTTACGGGAGTAAAGTCAGACTCCACGATCCTGAATCCTATCTGGCTGTGGGCATCTTCCGGCAAGGCCGCACTGCGGTTCGCGCTGCGAAGAAACTCTACCGGGGTATTGTGGCTGCCGCCGCGGGTAACAGCAAAAACGCCTTCTTCCGGGCCGACGGGATCTCTGGCAGCATCGGCCTTATACGGGCCATAATAATCAAAGCACCATTCCTCTACGTTTCCATGCATGTCGTACAGCCCCCACGCATTTGGCTTGGACTTTCCTACTTCCAGAGACACGGTCTTAAGGTTTCGCTCCGTCTTCTGATTACGGTCACAGCCAGCCGGAATAGTCTTTCCGCTATAATAAGGAGTAGTTGTACCAGCCCTGCAGGCATACTCCCACTCGGCCTCCGTAGGCAGGCGGAAGTGGCGTCCGGTCTTTTGCGACAGCCACTCGCAGTAAGCCTGGGCCGCATACCAGGTCACATAGGCCACGGCCTCGTTGTCCCCTTTTGAAAGGCCGAACTCGCTGCCGCGAAGCTTCTTGTGCTCGGGAGCAAACTGCTCGAACTGCGCATTGGTAATCTCATACGCACTCATTTTAAAGGCCGATACAGTAACCTTGTGAGCCGGGACCTCATCGTAATTATAGCCCTCGCCGGCGCTTCCCATAGTGAAAGAACCTGCCGGAATATTGACCATCTTGGGAACTGTCTGGCCAGATAGAGGCAGACAGATCAAGGACAGTAGCAGTATGCTTAATTTTCTCATTTACAGGGGTTTAAAGACAATGGCGCAGCCACCGGAGGTAGCCAGGCGCATAGTGATTACATCGGCCGATGTCACTTTACGGGTAGTAATCTCGTAAGAGAGAGGATTTGTCTCCATGGATGCATCGGAGCCATCGGCATAGATGGTTGCCTCATAGGTCTTGCCCTCCGGGAGGAAATCCAGTTTCTGCTCAAGCGTACGGGCGTTTTCGTCAGTCACAGCGCCAAGATAATAGACATCCCCGGCGCGGCGGGCAACTACTATGTACTCCCCTACTTCACCGGCAAGGGCACGCGACCAGTCACAATCGGCATTATAGTCACGGAAGAACTGGAAGGCCGGATGACCCTCGTAGTTTTCTATAAGGTCGCAGGCCATCTGCATGGGACTGTAAAGTACTACCCAGTCTGCAATCTGCTTAGCCAAAGTGGTGTTGCAACGGCACTCAAGAGCCGATCTTCCGTTCCAGGGCTTAAGGTTGGGATTGCCTTTTACGCGGTCGTAAAGAATGTCAAATACGCCAGGAGTATAGTCCATAGGGCCGCCCAGCAAACGGGTGTAAGGCAGTATAGTCTGGTGCTCCGGCTTGTTACCTGCACTCCATGCATTCCACTCCATTCCGCGGGCACCTTCACGGCACATGAAGTTTGGCCATGTGCGCCTGATTCCGGTAGCCTTGATGGGCTCGTGGGCGTCTATCATAATCTGCCTTTTAGCAGCCTCTTCTATCACTTTCTGGTAATGACGCACCATGTACTGGCCATGATGGTTGTTGCCTCCGCTGATACCCCCGGCGTAACCGGTTTTAATGGCGTGGATGCCATGGGCTGCAGCCCAGTCAAGGGCGGTATCCAGCTGTTTTTCATAGCTGATGATGTTGCCGCCAGTCTCGTGATGAAGTATGTAATTAACGCCCTTGGATGCTGCGTAATCCACTACTTTTTCAAAGTCGAAGTCGTCTGCAGGCTTGGTAAAATCAAAGTCGTCGCGGGAGCCCCAGGAGGCCCAGCCGTCATTCCAACCCTCGAATAGAACGCCCTCTATGCCGTTTTTAGCAGCAAAGTCTATGTATTTTATGGCATTGTCGGTAGTGGCGCCATGGCGGCCGTCGTCGTACCAGGATTCAATACCAAGATGCATTCCCCACCATACGCCAACGTAGCGCTGAGGCTTGATCCAACTTACATCCTCAATGGCGCAGGGCTCGTTAAGATTCAGGATAAGGTCTGAATTGACAAGTCCGGGAGCGTCGCGGGAAATCAGAATAACACGCCATGGGGTATGGAATTCTGAAGGAACGCGGGCCTTAAGTCCGTCCGGCCAGGGAGCCAGATCAGCCTTGAAGTCACGAAGGACCATCTCTGGATAATCATACAATGCAGCCTCGTGAATGCTGCCATACAAGCCGTCATCGGTCTTGAAAGTGAAGGGAGTATTGGCATCTTTGACTCTGTCAAGCGGCATAGTACGATATTCAAGTTCGTAAGTTCCAAAGTTGCCGGGAATGGACCATGACATGCCGTTTTGGGCAAGACGGAATTCTGTAAGCTCGTCGGTTATCTTTAGTGAATCGCCCGGCGCCTTGTATTCATATCGGAAGCCGATACCATCATTAAAGGCACGTACACGAACCGTAAGTACCACACCATCAGAGTTTTTGAAGGTTGCAGCCAACTCATTGTGGCAATCGCGGTGATGCTTGTTTTCTCCCCACGGGGCCGACCACTCCTCGTCAACCGAGGCATGCTTTATCCCCATTAGCTTGAAGCCCTTGTCCAACGTCCCTCTTTTTGCCTGAAGGCCAAGCCTTGAGGGCAGTATGAAAGCCGATGTATCTACCCGCACGCTATAGTTTATTTCTCCACCTTCTATGCCGATGGCGGCCCTGATATGGCCGTCCGGGGACGACACCGTCAGGTCCTGGGTACAGGAAAGGCAAAATGCCAGCGCGATTATGAATAAAAAGCGTTTCATGGTTCTATTTATTTGAAAAGACTGCATCTACGGCAGTACGGACTTGGTTATAGTCATAGCCTCGCTGTAGCGCGAAGCGGATAAGTCGGAGCTTGGCATCGGGCTCACCCTCAACAGTACGGGATTTTGCCCGCAGAACGGATTCCAGTTTAGCGGCGGACTCCGCATCGGAAGCGTCGGCAAGGGCCTCCTTAATTATATCGGAAGCAATGCCCTTGGCGCGCAGCGCAGCCGATATCTTTATCGGCCCCCACCCTGTCAGGTGGGCCTTCTCGCGGGCGAATGCGCCCGCATACCGGAGTTCGTCCACAAAACGGTCCTCTACCAGCGAATCCACAATGGCAGAGGCAGCATCGGCATCTCCATCCAGGGCCTTAAGGGCCTTTTCTCTTATATCTTTGATACAATACTCACGCCTGGAGCACTGGGCCTGCAGGCGGTCGAGTACCTTTTTCTGCCTTTCGTCCATAACTATAAACTTAGAATGATTTGCCAATTGACAGGAAGAGCGTGGTTTTCTTGGTAAGTGAATTCCACTGCAAGCCTGCGCGTAAAGGACCGGCGATGGTGTTCCAGGCATACTCCAGAGCCGCACCATGCATCAGATCCCAGTCCCCGGAGAACCATTCTTTAAGGGACGGAGAATCCTTGGCCACGTTGTACGTTGCAGTGATATAATGATTATCCGCAAGCCTGAAACGCAGGTCCGCACGGCCTACGGCAAGCACATCCGACATCAGGAAGGCCCCGTTTACTCCCACAAAAGGAATTTGGCTGTCCAGGTACCTGGCGGCCATGTGCCCTCCGGCCAGATTACATGAAGTCAGGGGAATATTGTCCCCATGCAGGCCCCTTGCATAAACGGTCGGGATAAAGGTGAAGGCCGGATTAAGACGCACTACCGCAGACGCGTCCAGTCCAAACTGATGGAAGCCATCGCCCTTGACCTTGATTGCAACCGGGTGCCAGGAATAAGAAGCCTTGACACGCAAGCCCCTTGTAGGGAAATATTCGTCGTCGAAGGAATCCAGGACAATATCGGCAAAGGCGCTGAAGTGGGTGTCCCGGCGAGTGCCAAAATCATAGTTTTGCAAATCGGAGCCATCGACACTGAAAATATCTGCCAGTAAGGAACTTATGTTATAATAGTCCGCCCTGATACCAGCCTTGACAGAAGCAAACTTACGGCTGAAATTGGATAAATAAATATCCTGACGGAACTGATGGTATACAGCCTTGAAACTCTGCTTGTCATTAAGGAAATCGTTCCTGTCTACGTACCTGTAAAATGACTCTGCTCCAAAGGCCAGCCCAAGGCCAGTCTTGTGCTTGTAAGCAAGTGAGACATAAGGATTTGTGCCGATTTTACCGGTAATATTCAGAGACGAGCCCTTGATTCCGTTAACGTTAAGTCCGATGTTCAAAAGCACCGATACCATCTCTTCGTTGTCAAAGCGCACACCAACGCCGGCCCTGCTGACGGGGCCTTTATGGCAATCGAAAGTGAGCGAATAGGGCTCTGAGTCGCCTTCAATGGAATAAGTCACATTCTCGAACGCTCCTGTTGCGACAAGCCTTTTGACCGCATCTTCAATCTCTTCCGTACTCAACAGACCTATCCTTAGACCAAGGGAAGAGCGCAGGGCGGCGGCCTCTTTTTCAGGAAGTCCATTTATGCCGATCCTTCCGACAACCACGCCTTCGTCAAGGTTTACGGGCCTGTCCTCCGTAGCGAACTCAGCCCCTAGCACCGGCTGCAAAACGGCCTTTAGCGTATCAGCCTTGGCCAGCGCAGCCTCATATCCGCGGTCGATCATAATATCCACGGCCACAGGATCGAAGCTCATCATATCATACCCCTTAAGATCCGGGTGGATGATAACATCGGTCAGTGGCAGATTCCTCTCGTATACCTGACGGGCATAAAGGTCCGTGGCCTGCGACAACAAGTCCATCAGGTTATTCATCTGCTCATAGGTTTTAAAGCCCTGGGACAGGGTGATGCCGATGACAATATCGGCCCCCAGATACCTGGCGATGTCTACCGGGAAATTATCCCTTAGACCACCGTCCACCAGCACCATGCCGTCCGTTTTTACCGGGGCGAAGAGGCCGGGGATGGACATTGTAGAGCGCATCGCAGTCACAAGACTACCAGAGTACCATATCTTTGCCTTGCCGCTTACCATGTCGGTTGCAACGCATACAAAGGGTATGGGCAATTTGGCGAATGACATAGTGTCCTGCCAGGCAACGGTAAGGGAAGAGAGCAGGTTGGTTACGTTGCGCCCCTGCACAAAACCTCCCGGAAGGCTGGCGGCAATCTTTCTGCCCACCTTCTTTTTGCCGCCGTCAAGCGAAAACTGGCCGCCATTGTAGAACGGGACGGATATCAGATATTTTGAATCATATTGACGCTTGTCATAGGAAAGGTATCTGCCTGGAAGCGGATCGGTTAGCATATTTGGCCAGTTCATCCCACGAATCAGGGTATCCATTTCCGCCGATCTGTAACCAATTGAGTATAAGCCACCTAGCAGGCCGCCGATACTGGTTCCAACAACCAGATCCACAGGCATGCCGATGCTTTCCAGATACTTCAGAGCTCCGACCTCTGCGGCACCTTTGGCACCACCGCCACTAAGTACCAAAGCTACGGCCGGACGATGCTTTTTTACTTTGTCCATCCTCGCCCTGATTTCCCTTATGGCAACGCTATCGGCCTCAGAACCAACAGATTCCACCAACTCCTGTCCCCACGAAGGCAGGGATAGCAGTATGGCAAAAAGTATGAGTAGCTTCTTCATTATTTCTTTTCTTGGTGTTTACCTGCCAAAAGTCCGCAGGCGGCAAAGATATCCTCGCCGCGGGAGACGCGAATGGTGCAGGTGATGCCGGAAGCTTCTATGCGGTCACGGAAGGCCTCCATGACGGGCTGGGGGCTGGTACCGTAAGGGAAGTCCGGAATCTTGTGGAAGCGGATGAGGTTCACCCTGCAGGGGATGCCGCGAAGCAGGCGTGCAAGGGCGTCGGCATGGCGCTTGTCGTCATTGAAGCCGCTGAACATGGTGTACTCGAAGCTTACGCGACGCTGCCCCGTAAAGTCGTACTGACGCAGCAGTTCCAGAACTTTTGCCAGTGGGAAGGCCTTCTGGACGGGCATCATGGATTCGCGCTCGTCCGGGAAAGGGTTGTGAAGACTGATGGCCAGATGGCATTTGCAGCCGTCCAGGTATTCCTTCAGCCTTGGCAACACTCCGATACTTGACAGGGTTATGCGCTTTGGACTCCAGGCAAAACCCCAGTCGGCCGTAAGGACCTCGATGGCGGCCATCACGGCGTCAAAGTTATCCAGAGGTTCTCCCATACCCATGAATACAGTGTTGGTAAGGGCATCGGACTCATCTATTGTTATGAATTGGGAAAGTATATCTGCCACGGAAAGGTTGCCGTGAAAGCCCTGGCGGCCGGTCATGCAGAATTTGCAGCCCATCTTGCACCCTGCCTGCGAGCTTACGCACAGAGTAGCCCTGTCCTGGTCCGGTATCATTACCGCCTCCACTACATTAGCCTCTCCGATGCGGAACAAATACTTTTTTGTGCCGTCAGAAGAGGTGAACGCCTCTTCCGGGGCGATGGCACCTACCTCATAGGTCTGGGAAAGGCTTTCCCTGGCGGCCTTGGAGAGGTTTGTCATCTCTTCAATGCTGCGAACTTTCTTCTTGTACATCCACTGGGCAATCTGGTTTCCGGTGAATGCCGGAAGCCCCGCGGCGACTGCAATTTCCTTAAGCTGCGCGGGAGTTTTTCCCAATAATTTTATCTTGCTCATAACAGTGCAAAAATACTGAAAATTATTTTCAGTTTCAGCGCCTTTTTTAATATCTTTGCAATTACGGTATCCTATTAGGACTATTAAACTTATTTATTATGGCTAAAGAAGCAGTAGCACAAGACAATGCAGGCAAACTCAAGGCCCTGCAGGCAACAATCGACAAGATTGAAAAAGATTTTGGTAAAGGTACCATCATGAAGTTGGGAGATCAGCCACAATATGATGTCCAGGTGATTCCAAGCGGCTCGGTTGCCCTTGATCACGCATTGGGTATCGGCGGTTATCCGCGAGGCAGGATAATTGAGATCTACGGACCGGAGTCCAGCGGTAAGACTACCCTGGCCATCCACGCCATCGCCCAGGCCCAGAAGCAGGGAGGCATCGCTGCTATGATAGACGCAGAGCATGCCTTTGACCGCACCTATGCAAAAGCCCTTGGCGTAGACCTTGACACCTTGCTTATTTCCCAGCCGGACAACGGAGAGCAGGCTCTTGAGATTGCCGATAACCTTATCCGTTCCGGAGCTATCGATATCATTGTGATTGACTCCGTGGCAGCCCTTACCCCCAAGGCAGAAATCGAGGGAGAAATGGGAGACAACAAGGTAGGCCTTCAGGCCCGCCTTATGAGCCAGGCACTCCGCAAACTTACCGCAAACATCAGCAAAACAAATACTTGCTGCATCTTCATCAACCAGTTGCGTGAGAAGATTGGCATTATGTTCGGTAACCCGGAGACAACTACCGGCGGTAACGCCCTTAAGTTCTACGCATCCGTACGTATCGACGTACGCCGTACCACCCAGATTAAAGACGGAGAGGAAGCCCTTGGCAACCGCACCCGTGTTAAAGTTGTTAAAAACAAGATGGCCCCGCCTTTCAAGAAGGCAGAGTTCGATATTGTCTTTGGAGAAGGCATCTCCCACAGCGGAGAGGTTCTGGACCTTGCAGTAGAGATGGATATCATCCACAAGAGCGGTTCTTGGTTCAGCTATAATGACCAGAAGCTCGCACAGGGCCGTGAGGCCGTAAAACAGCTGCTGATGGACAACGTAGAGCTTTGCGACGAGATCGAGGCAAAGGTCCGCGAGCAGCTTAAATCCATGAATGATTAAAAAGGCCTTAGATACAGAAATCCAATTCCTTCCCGGAGTGGGGCCCAAAAGGGCCTCGCTTCTGGCTAGGGAGCTAGGGGTTGGAACTGTAGGAGACCTTGTAAAAATCTACCCTTTCAGACACATAGACCGTAGCACCATCACTCCTATCGCAGAGGTGGTGCCGGATGCCGCCTTGGTTCAGGTCAAGGGAGAGGTCGTTTCTGTAGAAACACCGCCCAAACGCTTGAAAATCACCATAAAAGACGGTACGGGAGAGATGGATCTCGTGTTCTTCAAGGGGCTTAAATACATATCGGACAAACTGGTTCCAGGTGCAGTTTTCACCTTCTTTGGCAAGCCTTCCGTTTTTAATGGCCGGCTTAATATGGTTCATCCGGAGATTGACCCGGCCGATGGTCGGGTGGAGGCCCCGAAGGCCATCGCCGGAGTGTATCCGTCTACGGAAAAGCTGAAGAATGCAGGTATTACCGGCAAGGTGATGAACAAGCTAATGGCCAACGCCTTGCGCATGGTGTTGCCGGAGATGGAAGAAACACTGCCGGATTACGTACTTAAGGAAAACGGCCTTATGGCCCTGCCTTTTGCAGTACGCAACATTCACTTCCCTACCGATGCCGACGCCCTGCGCCGCGCCCGTTACAGGCTTAAGTTCGAGGAACTCTTCCTGCTTCAGCTGTCCCTGCTCAAACAGAAATTCATCCGCAGCCGCGGAGAAAACGGAATAATGATGCCAAAGGTTGGGGAAGACTTCAACCTTTGCTACAATGCCCTTCCCTACCAGCTTACAGGGGCGCAGAAAAGGGTTATAAAGGAGATTCGCACAGACCTTATGAGCGGGCACCAGATGAATCGCCTGCTTCAGGGAGATGTTGGCTCAGGCAAGACTATGGTGGCTGTACTGACAGCCCTTCTGGCCGTAGGAAACGGCTACCAGGCCTGCATAATGGCGCCTACGGAAGTACTTGCCCGTCAGCACTTTGCGAATATATCAAAATACCTTGCCCCTACGGGCGTCAAGGCTGCCGTACTGACAGGCAGCACAAAGGCTTCGGAGCGTAAAAAACTGCTTCCGGCGCTGGCCAGCGGAGAGATCGGCATTATAGTAGGCACGCATGCCCTTATAGAAGACACCGTAGTTTTCAAAAAACTTGGACTGGCCATAATTGACGAGCAGCACCGCTTTGGAGTGGACCAGAGGGCCAGGCTGTGGAGCAAAACAACGGACGGTCTGCCGCCGCATGTACTGGTAATGACGGCAACGCCTATACCGCGCACTCTGGCAATGACTCTTTACGGAGACCTTGACGTCTCTGTGATTGACGAGATGCCCCCGGGCCGCAAGCCAATCCAGACTATGCTCATTACAGAGCGCCAGAGGAGTTCTTTGTGGAAGTTCATCAAGGACCAGATTGCCCTTGGGCGCCAGGCG
Source organism: uncultured Prevotellaceae bacterium (assembly GCA_947166905.1). GTDB lineage: Bacteria > Bacteroidota > Bacteroidia > Bacteroidales > UBA932 > Cryptobacteroides. The sequence goes on from CAMVFZ010000005.1 coordinate 27,584, forward strand.
TTCATAGTCTATCCTCTTATTTTTGAGAGCGAAAAGCTTGATTATCAAAACCTTGAACAAGGTTACGAAAAGGTTGTAGAGGCCTTCCCCTTCCCTCCTTACAAGGTTGCCATAGTACACGGTCAGCAGACCAACGACGTCAAGACCTTCAATATGGACGCCTTTGTGGCCGGCAGGGCCAACATACTTGTTTCCACAACGGTGATAGAGGTCGGAGTGGACGTACCTAACGCATCGGTGATGGTGATAGAAAGTGCGGAGCGCTTTGGTCTTAGCCAACTTCACCAGTTGCGCGGACGCGTTGGCCGCGGAGCGGACAAGTCCTACTGTATCCTTGTCAAAGGGGACAAGGTAGGCAAGGAGAGTCAGCATCGGCTTGAATTCCTTTGCAGTACGGAGAATGGATTTGATCTGGCAGAAGAGGATATGAAGATGCGCGGGCCTGGAGACCTTGAGGGGACTCAGCAAAGCGGACTGCCGATTAACCTGAACATTGCCTCCCTGGCCAAGGATGGGATGATACTCCAGGCCGCCAGGGGCTACGCAGAGCGTGTTCTGGCAGAGGACCCTACCTTGGAACAGCCTCAGAACCGCCTGCTGCGAATAGAGCTGGCCAAGGGCAAATATGATGTTAAAGATTATAGCAAGATAAGTTAATGCTGGTAGAGATTTGTTGTGACGGCCTGGAAGCGGCACGTGTTGCAGTTGGTGCAGGTGCCGACAGGATAGAGCTTTGCACTGACCTGGCCTGCGGGGGCATTACACCTCCGCATGAGATTTTGGACGAAGCCGTGACCCTTGGCGTACCCGTAAACGTTCTTATACGTCCACGGGAAGGCGATTTTGTTTACAATGATTCAGAGATTCACCATATTCTCTTCAATATCGCCTATTGCGGGAATGTGGGTGTAAACGGGGTTGTGATCGGGGCTCTTACAGACGATGGTCGCGTAGACATTCCCCTTTGCAAAGACATTGTAGATCTTGCCCGCAGCTATGGATTGTCCATTACCTTCCATCGGGCTATAGACTGTACTGCCGATATTATGGAGGCCCTGGACGATGTCCTTTCCCTGGGGGTGGACAGAATCCTTACTTCAGGAGGAGCGGAATCGGCCCCGGAAGGCAAAGAGATCATTAAAAAGATGGTAAAGAGGGCCGGCAACAAGGCTATTATCCTGGCTGGAGCAGGTATTACTCCGGAAAATGCAACAGAGCTTATTGAATATACCGGCGTTAAAGAGATACACGGGTCCAGGACTGGACTTACAAAACTTAAAGTCTGACAAGTATCAGCCTAAACAAATATGGTACAGGAACTTGTAAGCAAATATATCTGGTTGGTGGATGTTTTTAGCAAGGCGTCGCCGACGGGGCTTGATCTGGAGCAGATTCAGGAGCGATGGGAGCGCCGGTGGGGAGAGCCATACAATCGCCGGAGTTTCTTCAATCACAGGAGCGCCATTCTGGATATATTTGGCGTCGATATCAAATGCAACCGCAGTACCAATCGGTATTACATAGATATGGACGAGCTGGAAAACAACGAGTCCAAGGCCTCATGGCTGATTAATTCCTTCACGGTCAACAACCTGTTGTCTCTTAGCAAAGAGGGGCTGGCAGGCCGTGTGGCCGTTGAAGACGTACCGTCAGGACAGAAGTGGCTGACGTCCCTTATGGATTCCATGCTGGCTGGTGAAGAACTGGAAATCAATTACTTGAAGTATACGGGAGAGCCTCTGCAAAAGAGACTAATACTTCCTTATGCTCTCAAGGAGTCTGCCAAGAGATGGTATCTTGTTGCTAAAGACAAGGACTTGGATGCGCTGCGAGTGTACGGACTGGACAGAATAAAGTCAGTTAGGCCGACAGGCAAAAGCTTCCGTCTGCCGGAGGACTTTGATGTGGAGGTTCTGTTCCGCAATAGCTTCGGTTCTTATATTACAGACCGTAAAGACCTGAGGCACATAGTTTTAAAGGCTACGGAAAAAGAGGCAAAGTACCTTAGGGACCTGCCGCTCCACCATAGCCAGAAAGAGGCGGAGCCAGGCATCTTTTCGCTGGATGTTGCGCTTAGCGAAGACTTTGTGCTGGAGCTTCTGCGCCATGGCAACCGTCTGGAAGTCCTTGAACCCGCAGATCTGCGCTCCCGCCTGGCAGAAGAGTTTTCCCAGGCCGCTGCGCTTTACAATGCAAATAACAAAAATCAAAAAATATGAACCTACTTAAATCTACAGCGGTGCTGGCCGCCGCAATTTCAGTTATGAGTTGCTCACAGAAAGCTGAGAATGCCGTTAACGACGGCTACATCGGCCCGTCAACAATGACAATCGAAGACGGGAAAATGACTCCGGAAGTACTTCTGTCCCTTGGCAGACTGTCAGACCCGCAGCTATCCCCGGACGGCAAAACCATCCTCTATGGGGTCAGCTACACATCCATAGAAGAAAACAGAAGCTGCCGCAACCTGTTCATATGCGCCCCTGACGGCACCGATGGACGCCAGCTTACAACGGACGGCAAGAGCATATCGGCCGCACGCTGGGCAAATGACGGCAAGGCCATCTTCTTCCTTCAGGGCGGACAACTCTGGAAAGCCGGCTTCAACGGCAACAGCCTCACCAAGAGGGAGAAACTTTCCGACGTAGCCGAGGGTATAGCAGACTACCTGCTTTCACCTGACCAGACCAAGGTTATTTATGTAAGTACAGTACCTTCAAACGTCAAGTCCCCGGCCGACAGTGACCCTGCTCTGGACAAGGCCAAAGCCTATGTGACTGAGGATCTTATGTATCGTCACTGGGATCATTGGGTAACCGAACTCCCCCACTCATACGTAGCCAATCTGGGCGGAGACGTAATCACCAAGGACAACTCCGTAGACATCCTGGGCGGCCCGGAGGTTAAGTTCGAGCTTCCGCTCGAGCCCTACGGTGGCGCAGAGCAGCTTTGCTGGAGCCCGGACGGCAAAAAGATTGCCTACTCTTGCAAGAAGCTCTCCGGTAAGCAGTATGCCTTCTCTACTAATACCGATATCTACGTTTACGACGTAGAGGCCAAGACCGATGTAAAAGTCTCTGAAGCAGGCGGTTACGACACCGATCCCGTTTGGAGCCCGGACGGCAAGAGCATCGCCTGGTGCAGCATGCGACGCGACGGCTACGAGGCCGACCAGGTACGCCTTGCGCTTTATGACACCGAGTCCGGCGCCATCAGCTATCTTCAGGGCTTTGACAACAATGTTGAAGGCATCGTTTGGAAAGGCAGCGAAATCTACTTCAGCGCACTTTATTCCGATGGTGTAAAGGGTATTTTCAAGACCGATGCAAACCTTGCTCCCGCACAGCTGCTTACCCCCAAGGATGCTTGGTACGACTTCGGCAGCCCGTTTGCAATCCAGGAGGACGGCACCCTGCTCACCACATGGTGCAGCATGGATTTCCCCACTGAACTTGTGGCCATAAAGGGAGAAGAGTTCGTTCCTGTCACCAAGGAGAATGAGCACCTTCTGGGCCAGCTTAAAGAGCACAGGACAGAGAAGCGCTTTGTAAAAACCGTTGATGGAAAGGATATGCTCACATGGGTTCTTCTGCCCCCGGACTTTGATCCCGCAAAGAAGTATCCTGCAATTGAAATCTGCCTTGGAGGCCCTCAGGGCACACTTAGCCAGGGCTGGTCTTACAGATGGAACTACCGCCTTATGTGCAGCCAGGGCTACGTTGTAGTTCTGCCCAACAGGCGCGGCACAACAGCCTTCGGCCAGGAATGGTGCGAGCAGATTTCAGGCGACTACTGCGGTCTTAACATCCAGGATTACCTGTCTGCAGCCAAGATGATTAAGGCAGAGCCTTACGTAGACAAGCTTGCCGCATGCGGCGCTTCATACGGCGGATTCTCCGTTTACTACCTTGCAGGCGTTCACGGCAACGTTTACGATTGCTTCATCGCCCACGCAGGAATCTTTGACGAGAAGTATATGTACTACGAGACCGAGGAACTCTGGTTCCCCAACTGGGATAACGGCGGTCTTACCGAGTACGCCTACGAGGAAGGCCAGATTGGCCCCAAGGGCGACGGTACCACCTTCGGCGGAATGCAGCAGGCCGGCTCACCCTGGAGCAACGCTCCCAAGGCTGTCCGCCACTACACCAAGGGCTCGCCCAATCTTAACGTAACCGCTTGGCATACACCTATCCTGTGCATCCACGGCATGATGGACTACCGCATCCCTTACGATCAGGGAATGGCTGCCTTCAACGCCGCCCAGATGATGGGTGTTCCTTCCAAGCTCATAGTGTTCCCGGAAGAGAACCACTGGATTCTCAAACCCCAGAACGCCCTCTTCTGGCACCGCAGCTACTTTGACTGGCTGGACAAATGGTGCAAGTAACATCAAAATATGAAGCGCATTTTAATAACACTTTTAACTCTGGCAGTAGCCCTTAACGCCAAGGCGGAAGGATGGATTCGCATCAATCAGCTGGGCTACTTGCCGGAATCCACCAAGATTGCCGTACTGATGAGTACGGAATATCTTGATATCCATGAGTTTACCCTAGAGGATGCCTTTACGGGAAAGGAGCTCTGGCATAGTCGTGAAGTGACGGCTACGGGCCCAATGGGCCAGATGGCCGGAACTTGGCGGCTGGATTTCAGCGACTTTACCAGCAGCGCCAGCGTCAGAATCAAGGCTGGCGGCATAAGCTCTGAAATCTTCCCCATCGGCCCGACAGTTTATGATGGAACTGCGGATTTTGTCCTTAACTACATGCGCCAGCAGCGCTGTGGCTACAACCCTTACCTTAGGGACAGTTGCCACAAAAAAGACGGCATCATCATATATCATCCTACCAAGAGCGGCCAGTATCTGGACGTTCGCGGCGGATGGCACGATGCATCGGACTGCCTGCAATACAGTACCACAACGGCCAATGCGATTTATCAGATGATGACCGCATATATTGCTCATCCTGAGGCATTTGGCGATAAATATGACGCTATGGGCCTGCCTGGTGCAAACGGCATCCCGGATATTGTGGACGAGATTAAATGGGGCATGGACTGGCTTCTGAAGATGAATCCGGAGGCCAGGGAGTTTTACAACCAGCTGGCCGATGACCGCGACCACGTAGGCATGCGTCTGCCCCCGGACGACCAGGCCGACTACGACTGGGGCCCCGGCGGAGCACGCCCTGTTTACTTTGTAACCGGCGAGCCGCAGATGCGCTGGCGCAAGACCGGCAACGTGAACTCCAGCACTGGTGTTGCCAGCATCACCGCCAAATTCTCCAGCAATTATGCGCTTGGTGCCAAAGTATTGGCCCCCTATTATCCTAAACTATCGGCAATACTGCGAGTAAGGGCCACCGAAGGCTTTGAATTCGGAGAAGAAAAACCTGGCTACAGCCAGACGGCGTCGGTAGTTTCGCCCTACATTTATGAAGAGACCAACTGGGTAGACGATATGGAGCTTGCCGGAATTGAGCTCTTCCGCCTGACCGGCATACGCAAATACTACGACAAGGCTGTGGAGTATGGCCGAATGGAGCCTGTGACACCGTGGATGGGCGCCGACAGCGCAAAGCACTACCAGTGGTATCCCTTCATGAACATGGGCCATGCCCGCATAGCTCAAATTGCCAGTCCGCGCGTGAAAGCAGAGTTTCTCCGTAATCTGAGGACAGGCATTGAGCGCACGTGGGAAAAGGCCAAGGATACCCCCTTCCTTTACGGAATCCCCGGCATCTGGTGCTCAAACAACCTTACAACCGCGATGCTCACCCAATGCATATTGTACCGCGAGCTAAGCGGGGATCGCACCTACGAGAAGATGGAAGGAGCCCTGCGAGACTGGCTACTGGGATGTAACCCCTGGGGCGTAAGTATGATAGTGGAGCTGCCCCGCAGCGGAGTATACCCCATGCAGCCACACTCCTGCTATATATTATTAAATAAAGGTAACACCACCGGAGGCCTGGTGGACGGCCCCGTATATAGCACCATTTTCAACAGCCTGAAAGGCGTGAACATGGAAGGCGGCACCAACTACGAGCTCTTCCAACCCGGAGACCGGGTATATCACGACAGCGTCCACGACTACTCCACCAACGAGCCTACGATGGATGGCACCGCCAGCCTTACATATCCGCTTTCCTACTATCAGATGAAGGGCCACGAGGCCGCCGGCATGCCCGCCAAGGACAAAAATGTATACGTTAACGGCGGCATCAACAAAACAGACCCCAGGCAAAAGCGCATAACCCTTGTTTTCACGGCCGATGACAAAGCCGATGGCGCCGATCGCATCTGCTCTACCCTTAAAAAAGAGGGCATCCAGGGCGCATTCTTCTTCACCGGCAGGTTCTATGAACTTTATCCGGACATAATCCGCCGCCTGCTGGCCGATGGCCACTATGTAGGCAGCCACAGTTACGGCCATTTGCTATACATGCCCTGGGAAAACCGCGACAGCCTTCTGGTAACAAAGGAAGAATTCCAGGCCGATATGCGCCGCAGCTACGCCAAGATGGCAGAATTCGGGATTACACAGGCCGATGCCCCGTACTTTATTCCCCCGTACGAGTACTATAACTCAACAGTTGCAGCCTGGGCCAAGGAAATGGGCTTACAGATTGTTAATTACACTCCAGGTACAGGCTCTAACGGAGATTACACCACTCCGGACATGAAGAATTACATGAGCAACAAGTACATTTGGGACAAGATAATGAATTATGAATCAACCAATTCCTTAAACGGGCACCTGCTTCTTATTCACTTTGGAACATCGGATTTACGTTTAGAAAAGTTCTATGATGAACTGCCAAAACTGATTAAGGAACTGCGAAAAAGGGGCTATTCTTTTGTCTCTTTGAAAGATTCAGTTTCACTTTTTTAACAAAAAACTTGCATTTTAATTTTTTAGTCTCTACCTTTGAGGTAGTCAGATTTTAAGAGGAGGTCTGACTTCATAATTAAATGAGTTGTAACAGGACAAATAAGCTTTGGTGGTGCACTCTCAGCCGGCAGCTGTGAGCGTATCATCGTATGATGTCCTGAGATACAGGTGGCGTGCTCACAGAGCGCGCCACTTTTTTTTGTGCAAGAATAATTAACAATTTTACACCAATACTACTATGAAACAGAAAAAGTTCATGCTCCCGGAGAGCGAGATTCCTACCCACTATTTTAACATTCAGGCCATTATGCCCAATAAGCCGCTGCCGTTCCTACATCCCGGAACCCGCCAGCCGCTCAAGCCTGAAGATCTGTATCCCATTTTCTGTAAGGCCTGCGCCGACCAGGAACTGAACCAGATCGACGAGTGGATTCCCATCCCCGAGGCAGTACGCGAGCAGTATGCCGCCTACCGCTGCACTCCGCTTGTAAGAGCCTATGAACTTGAGGCTGCCCTTGGCACCCCGGCTCACATCTACTTCAAGAATGAAAGTGTAAGCCCCGCAGGTTCACATAAACTGAACTCCGCAATAGCCCAGGCCTATTATGCAAAGGAGCAGGGCGTTACTAACCTGACCACAGAGACCGGCGCCGGCCAGTGGGGTGGTGCGCTCAGCTATGCAACCAAAAAGTTCGGCATAGACTGCGCTGTTTACATGGTAAAAATCAGCTATGAGCAGAAGCCTTACAGACGCTCAATCATGCAGACCTTCGGCGCGGCAATCACTCCCTCACCCTCTATGAGTACACGTGCGGGAAAAGACATTATTACCCGCAACCCCAACGACAAAGGTTCCCTTGGCTGCGCCATCTCTGAGGCTATCGAGCTTGCCTTAAGCACACCAAACTGTAAATACGCACTTGGTTCCGTGCTCAACCACGTATGCCTGCATCAGACCATCATCGGCCTGGAGGCAGAGAAGCAGATGGCCCTTGCGGGAGAGTATCCGGATATAGTGATAGCATGCTTCGGCGGCGGATCAAACTTCTCCGGCATCGCCTATCCTTTCATGCGCCACAATATCCAGGACGGCAAAAAGACCCGTTTCATTGCAGCAGAGCCCTATTCTTGTCCCAAGCTTACCAAGGGTAAATTCGAGTACGACTTTGGCGACGAGTCCGGTATGACTCCCCTACTTCCGATGTTCACGCTTGGCCATACCTTCAAGCCCGCATCCATCCATGCAGGTGGACTCCGTTACCACGGCGCAGGTGTAATCATGTCACAGCTAATGAAGGACGGCTATATGGAGGCTGTAGATATCGAGCAGATTGACTCCTTCAAGGCAGGTGTTCTCTTTGCCCAGACAGAGGGCATTATCCCCGCTCCAGAAAGCTGCCACGCAATTGCCGCTACTATCAACGAGGCCCTTAAATGCAAGGAAACAGGAGAGGCTAAGACCATTCTCTTTAACCTCTCAGGCCACGGTTTCGTAGATATGAGCGCCTACGACAGCTACTTCTCCGGTGAGATGCAGAACTACCACGTTTCTGACGAAGACCTCTCCAAATTCATCAAATCAGCAGATGAATTAAACAAATAAAAGAAATGGCGGCCGACCGGCCGCCATTTCCTTTATAGTCCTTTGGCTTTACCCTCGTCCCAGATGGCATCCATCTGGGCCAGGGTCATATCGTGAAGGTTCTGGCCTTTGCGGATGGTCTGTTCTTCAAGATAAGTGAAACGGCGCTTGAACTTGGCACAGGCGCGTGAAAGCGCTGTATCAGGGTTCAAGCCATAAAGACGACCGGCGTTTATAACTGCGAACATAAAGTCTCCCAGTTCTTCTTCAGCCCTGTCGTATGCTGCCTTGAACTCCTCTGAAGAGCCTTCTTCAGGGGCCAGCACTGACGGGTCTACATGACCACCGGCGGCAGCCATGGCGTCAAGCTCGTCCTTGAACTCGCCCATCTCTTCACACACCTTGTCCCATACCTGTGACGGTTCTTCCCAATCGAAGCCCACTCCACGGGCCTTGTCCTGCATGGACAGGGCCTTGAGTACCGGCGGCAAAGACTCAGGAATACCGGACAGAACGCGTTTGTTGCCACCTTTTTCCTTGGTCTTAATCATCTCCCAATTCTTGGAAACCTCTTCCGGAGTAAGGCCTTCGGATTTGGCCGGACTACCGTCGGGAGCAAAAATATGGGGGTGACGGAAGATCATCTTCTGGCATAGCTTTTCGGCGACATCGGCAATGTCATACTTGCCTTCCTCTTCTGCAATCTTGCTGTAGAATACGATGTGCAGCAGGACGTCTCCAAGTTCCTTCTTGAGTTCTTCGTCGTTATGGGCCATTACGGCATCGGACAGTTCATAAACTTCTTCTATTGTCATCGGCCTGAGCGTATCAATGGTCTGTGCGCCATTCCAGGGGCAGTTGGCCCGCAGGCGGTCCATCACATCCAGCAGCTTCCCAAAGGCCTGTAGTTTTTCTTCTTTTGTATGCATTATTCCCAAATTATTTCTTTTGCGTTAACCAGTTTGGAGTGTGAGATTGAAAAGTCCGGAAGAGCTTCGCCGTCTACGATAATCTTCCTGGCCGATGCGGGCTCGCACCTGCGGATAAAAGTGACATCGTGATCCGGAAGATGCAGTACGATGCGGTCGAAGAGCGGGGTGAAAAGCTCGTAGCGGTCAGTACCAAGGCAGACGGGATAAAGTCCCATCTGGCTGAAGAGGTACCAGGCGCTCATTGTGCCGTCGTCCTCGTCCATCTCCGGGGCATAGCCGTCCGGCAGGTCGCGGAAGGCGCGGCCCACAAAAGGCTCCGGATACTCTGCGTTGCCACCGTAGCGGTGAATCATGTTATCATCGGTCAGTAGGGCATGCACAAGGGAATCAGTGCGCTCCGGATGGCCAAAGAGATTGAACATGAACGGGGTCTGGATATCCGGTTCATTGCCCTGGTTAAAGAGATGACGACTGAAGAATGTGCTAAGCTCGTCGGCCAGCTGCTCCTGGCCCACCCAAGCTATCATCTTGCCAGCGTAGATAGGCATGGCCCAACGATATTGCCAGCGCGTTCCCTGATAAAGGCCATTGCCCTTCATCTGCTCGAATTCCGGTGTTACGGTCATAAAATCTGCCTTCCAGGTCTCTTCAAACAGGTTTTCCGATTCTTCCGCATATCTTGCAGCAGCCTCTTCATTGCCGATGATTCCTGCAATCCGTCCCATAGCCCAGAGGTCGTAGATAGTCTCCATTTTCTGGTCTGGGGAGTTACGGGTAAGGCCACTTCTGGAGCCCGGCTGGCGGCCTTTGTCGGCCTCGGCTTCCATTCCCGGGAAAGCGGCAGCCAGATCAAAACCGCGGATACCCTTTTCCCAGGCGTCCAGCAGGGTGATTTGCGAATGCTCAGTACGCACCGTAGGCACCGGTTCGGTAAGGGTTGCCCAGTTGCGTTTGCCGGTTTGGTAAAGGCTTACCAGCGAGCGGCAGAAGTCCGATGTAAGCTCCGGATCCAGCAGGGTAATCAGCGGGAACTTTGCGCGGTAGGTGTCCCACATGCTCCATCCGCTGTAGAATGTCCAGTCCTGAGCCTGGCGCGTAACCTGGTCTGTACCAGCATATTGGCCGCCAAAAGTAGCATGGAAGGGACTTAGGTAAACTCTGTATAAGCCTGTATAAAACAACATGCGCTGCTCCGGAGTGCTGCCCTCTACGTCAACCTTGTCAAGGACTCGTGCCCAAGCGCCAGCAGCTTCTTTGCGCAGAGCGTCAAAGCTACTGCCGGCAATCGCCGCAAGTTCCTCTGCAGCAGACGCTTCGCTAATGGAAGACAGGCCGATGCGAACCTCAACCCTACCCGTTCCTTTAGGAAAACATAGCTGGGAGGTAAGGGAATCGGCGTCCTGAACGGTAAAAGGGACATCGGTCTGCAGGCGGAAGAAAAGCTTGTAAGCTCCGGCATTGCAAACTGTAGAGGACTTGACCCAGCCTTCTATATTCAAGCTGTCAACTATACTGTAAGAGCATTTATTGCGACGGTGGTCAATGGCTGAATCAAAATCGACGAAGAGGGTGCAATCAGCCTCCTTCTGAAAGATGTACTGCTCCAGTGCGCAATGGTTTGTAGCAGAGAGACGGAGCTGCACTCCATTATCCAAAGCGGCCTCGTAGTAGCCTGGGACGGCTTTTTCCGTTTCTTTTACAAGGGAAACCTCAACGCCTTTCTTTGCTGGAAGTATACGCAGGTTACCACCGGCGCCGTTGCCTCCGACTCCGCTTACGCGTGTAACGGAAACGCCCAGAATCTCTTTTTGGTCATAGTCATAGCCGGAATGTGACATCACCTTGTTGTCAGGACCAACGGAAGCTAATCCAAGGGGCAGCTGCGCGGCAGGGCTAACCTGGCCGTGATCACCGGCCGTACCCATAAACAGATCTACGTATTTGCTGTTGCCTTCAGGGCCATCCTGGCATGCTGTAGCCAGGCAAAAGGCCAGAAAGGCCAGTATCAAGATTCTTTTAATTGTCATTTTCAGAGTCAAAAGCGATTTTGGCTTCCAGTGCATTTTCAGCAGCTTCTGTAATTATGGAATCCACACCCATTTTAAGAAGCTGCTTTATGTATTCTACATCAGTTACATCCCAAACGGCAACAAGCATTCCGGCTTCACGGGCCTGCCTCAACAAGGCCTCATCAAACATTTCGTACTGAACGCCAAGCCATCGGGGGGTAAAGTCCAGAAGGCTCATATAATCCTTAAAGCTACCGCACTCTGTATCAACAAGATAGCAAAGCTCTACCTGAGGATATTTCTTATGGATGTAATTAAGTACACGGTCATCGAAACTCTCAATCAGCAGCCTGTCACCAAGATTCTTGGAGAGCAGCACTTCCAGACATCGGTCCGCAAACTCCCTATACTCCGGCCAAACCTTGCCCTCCCCCGCTCCAGAGCCGCTGTTGATGGCAAAGGTGTAATGGATAGGAGTAACTCTATATTCTCTTTCCAATGCAACTCGATTCTCGACATTATCTATCAAGGCTCCTATTTCTATGTCTCCCAAATTAGTATACCTCGGATAGGCATCTTGTAAAACTACGACTCTGCCATCTTTCGACAACTGCAAACCCATTTCTATAGAATTGAAGCCGAAGGTGGGCGATGCCTCAGATTCAAATGCCGAGACCGTCTTGTCTTTATATATGCAGGACGCTTGAATATCTGTATAATGCAGATCAGTTTCCAAAACCCATTTCTTACCAAAACGGCTTTCTACTTGAATCGAAGCCCTTTTTGCATATCTTGATGGTTTGGCAGACAGGACGCCTGGCCTTAGAACGGACATTGGCCCCATAGGCACTCCATCCTGAGACCAAGTAACCTTCCACTTACTGTCATAATCCCAGATTTTTGCAAGAAGCTCATTTGGATTAAACCAATCTTCGCCAGGACGGATTAACTCCACTTGATAGTCATCCCCTTTTTCTGTGCTATGATATAGCCAAGACAGGCTGTCACCGCGTTTGGTATATACCTCGCAGCCTCTCGGAGCCACGGGCCTTTCCCGGATAAGCGTTATACTGCGATCTTTTTTAAAAGATTCTAAACCATCAAGAGACTCTGTAGGGCCAGGCCATGCCAAAAGCACATTGGTGTACTCCGGAGTAATAGACATCAGACCTTTAATAAAGGCCATTGCATCCAATCCCCAATCCTTCACACCGATAACCAAGTCTTTTCCAATGCAGAATGCTTGATTGTCAGGGCCTTCTCCCGGCACTAAATACAGTGGAATCTTTAATTTGGCAAGTTCCTTTTTTACCTTAGGCAAATGAGATTTAATGGCTTTGGACCTGCTATCTATTCCCAACACTAATCCAGTAGTCAGTCCCTTGATTCTGGCAAAAGTCGCTTGGTTTACCAGATCTGGGATCTCATTTGCAGCATATTCATAAAACAGCTCAGAATCAGTTATTTGCGGATTATTAAACGCTAGTATCGTATAGTCTTCTGCTGCCGATGTGGGCTCAAGTTCGAAATCGAACCAATGGCGGCCTTCGACCTCTTGCCAGAACTGCGGAATTCCATCGGGGTATGGAGCGGTATAACCGGGCGGAGTGACGACGTAGATGTAGACGGCATCGGCCTTGATGTCAAGGGTAAAAGTACCATCGGCATTGGTGCGCGTGAAGTTGCTGCCGTCCGTCACAATCACGCCCGGAAGCATCCACGTGCTGTAATGCACCCTGCCTTCCACCTTCCTGGCCTGGAGCGCCCCGCAGAACGCACACACGAAAAACAATATCGCTAATACCCTTTTCATCATCCTTTGTATATTGGCTTCAAAGCTACTAATTTTTACGGAGATTTTTTGCAGAATACGGGAAAAACAGCTAACTTGTGTCCTGCAAAAGAATTTGCCGTATGAGAAGTTTCAAGAAATACTTTTGGGCGCTGGGCCTGGTGCTTGGAATAGCGGCCGGCGCGCAGGAAAAGGGTTCCAGCGGCATTCCCAAAGAGACCTACTACCTGATGCCTGATTTTACCCCTGGAACAATTTACTTCCGCGGGCAGGGGCCGGCGCAGGGCACGCTTAACATCTGCGCGGTTGACAACACCCTGCGATTCCTGGATAAAAGCGGCAAGGAGGTAGTGGCTGCCAATGCAGAAAATATACTGCGCGTCAAGATAGACACCGTCCTCTTCATGAAGCACGAAGACGCCTACTACCGCATGGCACCCGTCACCTTCGACATGGGCGTAGCGGTCCTCCGCACCGTCCACATAATCAAAGGAGAAAAACAGGGCGCTTACGGCACCACTTCGCAGACCAGCTCAATCAAGAACTACGGCAGCGTGTATGCCGATGGTATCCTGCACGAGCTTGAAGCAGACAAGCATTACCCCTACGAGGCCTCCGAAGAACTGTATCTGTATAAGGGCGATACTGTATTCCCCCTCAACAAAAAGAATCTGAAGAAGCTTTTCCCCAAGAAGAAAAGCGAGATTGACGCCTGGTTCAAAGCCGGCAACAAGCTCCCGGACTCCGTCCCCGACGCCGTTGCCCTCCTGGCCCGGTTTAACACAGAAGAATAGCTTATGCGAGCAGTAATTCAAAGGGTGACATCGGCAGCGGTGAGCATTGGCGGGAAGGAGAAATCGGCCATAGGGCAGGGGCTGCTGATACTTCTGGGCGTTGGCCACGAAGACGGCCGGGAAGACCTTGACTGGCTGGTAAAGAAGGTGGCCGGGCTACGGATCTTCGACGACGAAAACGGGGTTATGAACCGCAGCGTTGTGGATGTCGGCGGCGAGGCTCTGGTTGTAAGCCAGTTCACGCTGATGGCATCTACCAAGAAGGGCAACCGTCCTTCATATATAGGCGCAGCTGGCCATGAAAAGGCCATCCCGCTTTACGAAGCCTTCTGCAAGGCGCTCTCAGACGCCATCGGCAAACCGGTCGGCACCGGCGAATTCGGCGCCGACATGCAGGTCTCCCTTGTAAATGACGGCCCCGTCACCATCTGCATAGATACAAAAAACAAGGAATAATCTTTACAAGATTTTCATGGCAATGTATGCGCAGGCTTCGGCATCGGCCAGGGCGTGATGATGACGCGTAAGGTCGTAGCCGCAGGCCGCAGCTACAGTTTGCAGCTGATGGTTGGGAAGGCTGCAGCCAAAGCACCTGCGAGATGCTGCTAGTGTATCGTGGAACTCATAGTCCTGATAATCCATTCTGTACACGCGGAAGACCTCTTTAAGGCAGCCCTCGTCAAAGCCCGCATTGTGCGCCACCAGGGGCAGCCCCTCGATCTTAGGCGCAATCTTCTCCCAAACCTGCGGGAACACCGGCGCATCCTCCGTATCCTCCGGACAAAGCCCGTGTACCTGCTGGCAGAACCACTTATAGTACTCCGGTTCCGGATGAATCAGGCTGTAGAACGTATCCACAATCTCCCCCTCCCTCACGATCACCACGCCCACGCTGCACACGCTGCTCCGGCACTCGTTCGCCGTCTCAAAATCTATCGCCGCAAAATCTTTCATAATCCATAGTTTTTAGCCATCGCGGCAATTTCATCCCTAATCTCCTCCCGGAAATCATCCGGAGCAAGAACCTCCACATACTGCCCATGGCTGAGTATTTCCTGCATAAAATCCAAAGTAGGAGCCAGGCGATATCGGAAAACAGAATACTCCGGCGTTGACTCAACAACTTCCTGGCTGACATGAAGTTTCAATGTCTCGATATACCTTGCCTGGCTTGCCTCAACCTTTATAACAACCTCGGCAGGCTTGCGACCAGAAACGGTAAATACGCCAAAATAATTTGAGAAGAACTCATTGGCATTGAATTTTGCAGGGACTTTTAGGGCTGTTTTACTCTCCACCATATCAATCATACGCTCATCAAGGGCATAAGTGCGCGGTTCATCCCTGTCTTCGCTCTTTGCCAGCATATACCAACGCTGCTTAAAGAGTTTCAAGCAATACGGATGGGCAGTAAATGAGCTTTTCTCGTCTCTCCAGAAACTCTGATATGTAATCTCAACAGCCTTCCTGTCCCGCATGGCATTCACAACCACAGAAAGCCACTTCTGGGAAGAGGGAACTTTCTCAAAGAGAATCCTGTCCCGCATATCCCCGGTCTCATTCAGCACATTATTCAGTGACAGGGACTCCAGGAGCCATTGACGTACCTCGCCGCCATCGGCATCATCATCGGCAATATAATACCCCAGCGACCTGTCGCATTTGATATCAATTCCGAAGACATCCAGAATGGCCTGCCGATGGTTATGGAAGGTCCTTTCCGGAAGCTCCTTGTCCCGCTTCTCGTTCAAGGACGAGCAGGCCCATAGCTTGTCGATATCCTCTTTTCTGATATGCCCATGCCGATTAATTACGCCAATCAGCCACACATATCGGGCGAAGTAGTTCTTTGCCATATACTTTCTCTTAGTTTCCGTTTGCAAAGATAATAACAAAAACTGCCAAAATGTGGCAGTTTTCACATAAGCCGCTATTTTATCCAAGAGCTATTTCTATGCGGAGGCTCTCCTCTTTTTCATCAACGATTCTGCGCCATAGGCAAGAGTTCTTAAGTGCTGATGCAGGAATTCTGTCTTCAAACTCCTTAAGGAAGGCCATTCCAAAGACTTCTTCTCGATATCCACGATCTATCAAAGCTCGCCAGTCAATGTAATCGGCCATTTTCCTGATTGATTCTATCGGCAGATCCGTATTTTCCGACAGTTCTTTCCAATCCCATCTGTCCTTGAACTTCTCTACAACATCGGGGATAAGCAAACTTTTCTGGGAAGTTAAACTAAGCTCTTTCCAATCGATACGACTCTTGAACTTTTCCAGCATTGGAACGGTCCATTCAATGTTGCGATTAGATGAGATCTCCTCCCAGTCTACCCTGTCTTTGTGTTTTTCCAGAAGAGCTTCGTTCCAAGGGTAACTGCCGGAAAGGTTTCTCCATGCTTCTTCTTCAATCATCTGAGCCATAAGGCCATCGGTCAAATTAGTCTTTTCCATATTGTTGTTTTTTATTGGTTTCCACAGGCAAAGGTATTTAGCTTAGTTGCCAAAATATGGCAGTTTCCTAAAATCCTATCTTTTTTATTGTCGGCCTTGTATTTATTTCTTCTTCAGTGCAATACTGCTGGATATCATCGAAGGAGGGCTCCTTACCGGTCAGGATTGACTGGACGGTCTTTTTGCGTACGATATTCTCTATCTGTCCGCCGGAGAAATCAAAGCCGACCGACAGTTTGGCAACCTCATCTTCCGTTAATTCCGGAAGCATCGAACTCCATATCGATGCCTTTACCTGGACCGATGGTTTCTCAAAGTGGACCTTATACAGGAATCTTCTTTCAAATGCCTTATCCAGATTCTCAGTAAGGTTTGTGGTTGCTATTAGAATTCCCTTCAAATCTTCCATTTCCTGGAGGATGATATTCTGAAGGCTGTTTTCCATCTTGTCCACGGCACCATCGGCCCCAGATTTTCTTATGCCGAAGATTGCATCGGCCTCATTGAATAGCAGAATCGGCGTAAGAGATTTGCCTTCAACCATTCTCCTATAGTCTGAGAACAAGCGTCGCAAGTTCTTTTCACTCTCTCCAACCCACATACTTTTCAACTTGGAGACATCGGCCATTATGATATCGCGGCCGGTCTTTCTTGCCAGCTGGTATACAGATTCCGTCTTGCCAGTGCCGGGGCTGCCATAAAAGAGGCAGGTAAACCCTGTTCGCATTCCCTTTTCGTCAAGTGCAGCCCTTACCTGGGTGTAACGGTCCTCTGAAAGAAGGTTGCAAAGAGTGGCCAGACTCCCCTTCACCGGAGAATCGTAATAAAGTTCTTTTTCCGTCAGCGAGTCCGATTTGATAAGGCCAGATACTGGCTCGCTCTCATGCAAACTATCACAATCGGCAAAGATTACTTCTTTTACAGAATCTTCAATTTTAAAATGATCCTTGACCAACATACCGTCACGCGACGCATATGTTATCACTTTGTTCTCCTGCAAGTCAAGCTCTTCATCCTTGTAACACTGCTGAAGGTTTTCCATAGTCTCGCTTTCAAATATATCATGAAAGTCAAACCAACAGCAATAATCATCATAATAAACGTGATATCTGTGACACATAGCATAAAACAGCATTCGCTCTGCCGGACACATACTATCCAAATAATCATTAAATAGAAAACTCCAGTCAACTTCATCGTCATACTCATCATTGGATTCGGCATCTTTCCTCAAAATTCCGTATTTATCCATAACTCTTGCTATGCATGTACCCGGGTTGGCAAGAATCATTGCATCTATTTCTCTCAATACTATCTCGGCGTCAATCTCGTGGTTAATAACACAACGGAGCAAGCGGTTCATTCTTGAAACTATCTTTAAAGTGGATAGATTCGTTACAGGCTGACGCCTAAACGCCTTATTGTTTTGAAGGCATTTAAGTACATCTTCTGCAACCCGAATTCTCCCGCCATGACTTCTCCTTAAAACAAAAGCCCGCTCCAATGCTTTCAGGTCCTCTTCGTATGTCAACAACTCCACGAAACTTGTTTTAAGATCGTCAGCGAGATCTCTTTTGGCTATATCGTCGCATTTAGACATCTCTACAATAATAGCGAACAACACGGCCTGCCTTGGTGTTATCGCCATCTGTTCAGCCAAATACTCAGCATCCTCACGAACCTCCTCCATCAGTTTTTCATCAAATCTGTAGTATTTCTTCGCATAATCGTATTTGTCTTTCTCTTCATACGATGCAGTATTCACGATCTGCCCGATAGCCGATAGCACAGTCCTTTTTTCAGTTGTGTTTCCCATAGCCTTTCCTTTTAAAATCCGGCCACAAAGTTATCCGCCTTCCCTGCCAGAATGTGGCAGGTGGGACCTAAAATCCGGAGCCATCACTTTTTTTTCAAGAATCATGGACGTAATTCCCGTAAAAAAATGTATATTAGCACTATGCCACAATTAATTGCATTCGGAAACGAGCTAATCAGGATTAACTCTTCCAACAACCATATTGAATATTCCACAAACCGAGGGATTACCCGGATGAGAAGGAAATGATAGAAAAACAAATTATTAGATAGAATATGGGCTCCAACAAGAATGACTTTCATCAATTACTCGATGACATACAACGCGTTACGGAAAAATACAATCAAATAAACGCAGAGAAATATAAAAAAGGTGAGCTATTTAACATTTTCGAAGTGCTTGGTATGTCAGAAGATGAAGTACACACTCATTCTGCATTCATAGCTGAGCTATTGAATCCAAAAGGCTCTCATGGAATGGGCAGTAAGCCCTTGTCCCTCTTTATAGAGATCCTAAACAATATTTTCGATTTTAACTTTGATCCAGATCATGCTAAAGTTGAGGTAGAAAAGTATATTGGTCCCATTACTAAAGATTATAAAAGAGGTGGAAGAATAGACATTTTTATCATTTCTGGTAATCGTGCAATTCTATTTGAAAATAAAATTAATGCTAAAGACCAATATAAGCAACTTATCCGGTACTACAATTACGCCAAAGAGCATTATAAGAACAATTTTGCGCTTCTCTATTTGAACAAAGAATGGAAAATAGCAAGCAATGAGTCTATTACTGACAACAAGATCAAACTCAAGGCAAACGAAGATTATTATTGCATCTCATATAAGGAAGAGATTAGAAATTGGCTACAACAATGCTTGCTCTTTGCAAACGATAAACCTATAGTAAAAGAGAATATCATCCAATACTTAAATTTAATTAGCGGACTAACTGGCGTTATGGATAATAAAAAAGACGAAATTGTATCAATAATGAGGACATATCCGTCTCAAGTTTATGAGATACTTACTTATCAAGACGAGTATAAAAAGGATATTGTTACGGATGTTCTGAAACAAGAATTTAAAAAATTTGCAGAAGAAAACGGTTTCATATTGTCAGAGACAGATGGCTTTTATTCCGGAAAAAGACAATCATCTTTATCATTCAGAAAAGAAGACTGGAAAAATGCAGTTATATCCATAGTGGCCGAGAATAGCATGAATAATTACTGGATAGCCATAACGGCGAAAAAAGGAGCCGGGAATTTAAAAACGCCCATGGAGTCTTTAGGGCCTCTTAAAGAAAATCCGGGAAAAGGATGGCCATTTGGCTGGTGCTGGTTACCAAACGATTATCGGTATCTTTATTCACCTAAAACCATTAGAGATATTATAAATGGAACATTTATAAAGATCGTTGGGAAATTGATAATATCCATAGCTGAAGAATTTGAGCAGAAACCAAATTATAGGGATATCTAATTAACGAACCGAAGTTGGCAATGACGGAAGTGCTTCTAGTGGGATTTTGATATGACCATTAGAGGCATTTTCGCTTGATTTTGCTTCTAATGGGCCGAGATAATGCACACTGGGAGCAGCGGCGTAATTCCCTGGCTGGGGCGGCGACACGGAAGCGGGGAAAAGCGGGCGTCGCTGGCAGATTTTGGGTGGGGCGGCGACACGGTTTGCGGAGATTTGTGACGGCGCACCCCGGATTTTTAGACAGCGACGCCCGGAAATGGCCAGATATGTGTCGCCGCTCAGAGCAAATAGCATCACTGGTCAAGCGTTTTTATCACACCTGCGACGGCGAAAGGAGTGAGATTGCCGATCAGGTCGGCAATGACGGGGAAGAGAAGGGAACGACAGGCCTGACGCAACGGTGGGATGAGCCCGAAGGGCGAACCGGTTCGGCGGGTAATGCCTTTTGCCTTGCTGTATACCAGAAGCGGCGACACGAAAACGGGGAAAAACGGGCGTCGCCCGCATTTGGCCAAGAATGTGTCGCTGCCAAGGTTAGGGCCGTGCCAGTTGGCGAGTTATTAGACCCAAGACGAGCACTTAAAATATGTAGGGCGTTTTTGGAGAAACCGGCCAATTATTGTAACTTTACTAGCAGCAAAATTTTTTGATATGGAATTCAATGACGTACTACAGAGAAGATACTCTTGCAGGGCGTTTGCAGCGACGCCTGTAGAGCAGGAGAAGGCAGACAGGATTTTGGAAGCAGGGCGGATTGCCCCTACGGCCGTCAACAAGCAACCCGTGCATATCTGGGCTGTGTCAAATCCCGATACGCTGGAGGCCATCAAGGGCGTGACGCGTTCCAACTACGGCGCACCCCTGATTCTGGTAGTTGGCTGCCGCCCTTCCGACGCCTGGATCAGAAGGTATGACGGAAAGAACGGGGCCGATGTTGATGCCGCCATCGTCGCCACTTATCTTATGTTAGCCGCCGAGAATGAAGGCCTGGCTACACTTTGGGTAGGGTCTTTCGACCCGGCGCTACTCTCTGATATCATTCCCGACACAGAGGGATATGAGTTGATAGCTATGATCAATGTGGGTTATCCGGCCGCAGACAGCACCCCGTCACAAATGCACGAGGCCAGAAAAGCCTTTGATGAATTCGTGACCAAAATTGGCAGAAACTAAGGTTACAACTAAACGGGATTAGCCCAAAAGTTTTTCAAGGGTCTTGGCGGCAACAGGGCCGCAGAGGCTGCTGATATGCTCTTTCAAGAACTCCAGCGACTGAGCTGGAGTATTGTCGGTTTTAGCGGAAACGGGATGATAGCCCGGGAAAGGAAGGCCTAAATCTTCGAAGAACAAGGATTCCGGCGTGCAGAAAGAGCTTCGCTGCCAACCGGAATAGGTCAGATTAGGTCCGCGGTAAACACGGGTGATGTCGCCGGTCACTAGCCTGGTCTGCATTTGCAGCCTTGCTATCTGATTATCGGCAGCGGCCTTCTTTATGCCAAGCAGATTCCTGACCTCAGTGATGCCGATGGCGCCATGCTCGTCCACGTAGTCAAGGATACGCTCCTGGTCTTCAGCAGGAGCATATTTTGACAGGGAACGCCTCCAGTTCATAAGCTCCCGGTAAACATCTACCGTCGCAAACGCAGCTTTTCCGCCCCATAAGAACTTTCCATAGGCTATCTGCCCGCTTTGAACGCAGTGAATTTTCCAATCCCAAGGGCCCAGATTCTCTTCCGTAAACCAGTATTCCGGCAGCGTATGTTCCTCGACCGAATAACCGGGAATGGAATTCCGGAAAAAGGGAATAATCCCGTATTCCAGAATCAACTCCAGCATAGATTCCGCATCCCTCACAACCGGAGAATAGGTATAATCATTTATGGTGCGCTCGAAAGACATCCCCTATTATGAAATTTAACTTGACTAATATACGCATTTTTGATTATATTTGTGCATATGATACGCAAAGCTGAACCAAAGGACCTTGAGGCCGTGAACTGCCTGCTGCGGCAGGTGCTGAAGGTGCATCACATCGGCCGGCCGGATCTCTTCCGGGCCGAGGGTAAAAAGTACACAGACGAGCAGCTGATGGGCATTTTCGCCAACCCGGACACCCCCGTCTTCGTATACGAGGCCGATGGTAACGTGCAGGGCTATGCCTTCTGCGCCCTGCAGAAGCAGGATGCCTGCAACTTGGAGCCCATCACCACATTGTATATCGACGACCTGTGTGTGGACGAGGCTGCCAGGGGCAAACACATCGGCAGTAAATTATTTGAGTATGTGAAGGCCTTTGCAAAAGAGCAGGGCTGCCACAATATAACCCTGCATGTATGGGACTGCAACCCCGGCGCGACGGCCTTTTACAAGGCTATGGGGATGAAGCCACAGTACACATCTATGGAACTGCTCGACATGTAATCCAAAAAGATTTCGTATCTTTGCAGCCGATATGGTTAAGAATGTAACAGTTATAGGCCTTGGCCAGATGGGCTCCGCCCTTGCACTTGTTGCAGCAAAAGCGGGGAACAATGTAGTGGCCGTAGGTACACCTCAAGATAAAGAAATAATCGACGCCTGCATACGTGACGGCGGGCGCCATCCCCGTATAGAACAGCTCTTCCCGGAGAATGTAACATTCTGTTACAGTGAAGATTGGGAGGCCGCCTGCAAGAATGCAGACTTCGTAATCGGCGCCATCTCCTCCTTTGGAGTAGACTGGTTCATGGA
Organism: uncultured Prevotellaceae bacterium; assembly: GCA_947166905.1. Lineage (GTDB taxonomy): Bacteria > Bacteroidota > Bacteroidia > Bacteroidales > UBA932 > Cryptobacteroides. Next base: position 50,075 of record CAMVFZ010000005.1, read on the forward strand.
TGATATCCTTTCCAAAATGGACACCTCGATTCCGGTGCTGTCAGCAGCAAAGGGACTGGTAGACCTGCCCGACGGCAACCTGATTTCTTACCCGGAGTACTGGGAGCGCGGGCTTGCTGAGAAGGGAATCAAAAGGGATATTTACGCTATCGGAGGGCCGGGTACGGCAGAGGAAATCCGCCGCGGCGAGCATACTCATGTGGCCGTCTGCGGTCCGGACAAGGAGCTTCTCATCATGATGAAAGAGGCCCTGGAGACCGATACGTTCCATATTTCGCTCACAAAGGACGTTCATGGACTTGAGAGCGCTGTAGCCATCAAGAATGCCTACGCTCTTGGAGTAGCAATGGCCATCGGCTATACCGGCCGCCAGGATGCAGAAAAGAGCCATTTCAATTCTCAGGCTGCAGCCTTCTATCAGGCCGCCAAGGAAATGGTCACCTACCTTAAGGCAGAAGGTGCATCGGAAGACAGCATAATGATTGGTCTGGGAGACCTCTACGTTACTGTTACCGGCGCCAGGACCAGAAAGATCGGCGTTCTTTTGGGAGAGGGCAAGACCTATTCAGAAGCCACGGAGATCCTTAGCGGAATGACCCTTGAATCCATAGTGATTATCAAGCGTTTAGCCAAGGCAATCAAGACCAAGGCGGCGCGCGGTCTAGTAGATCTAGCAGACTTCCCTATGCTTACTTTCGTGGACGAAGTCCTCGAGAAAGACCGCATCCAGGAATTCCCTTGGAAATCATTTACATTTACAGATCTGTAGGCCAAAGGTATTGACAGGTCAAACCGGTTCGCTACGCTCATCCCACCATCGGCTATAGCCGACGGTCCCCCCATTCACGAGGACATGGGCGTCCACGCCTCTTGACCTGTCAATACCTTTGGTCTGCCATTATGTCATATATAATACTATTGGCAGATTATTTGTTGGTACTGCTTACGCAGAAATTTGAATGAATATGGCAAAAGATAAAAAACAGAAAAACGGTGCAGAGAGGCCCGCAGATGAGGAAAAGCTTAAAATAGAAGCTCTGGAAGCAGATCTTGCCAAGGTTAAGGAAGATCTGGAGAAAGAGAAGAACGACTACCTGAAGCTTCTGGCAGAGTTCAACACCTTCCGCCAGAGGACCAGCGAAGAAAGAAAGTCTATCATCAGCGGAGCGGCGTCAGACACCATCAAAGGACTGCTGCCCGTTCTGGACGACTGCGAGCGCGCGATGGAACTTTTGGCCACCTCCAAGGACGAGGCCGCCAAGGAAGGCACCAGCCTTATCTACAACAAGCTCTTCGCCTACCTTAAGACCCGTGGCCTGGAGAAAATTGAAGCCAAAGGCAAAAAGTTTGACACCGACTTCCACGAGGCAGAGGCCATGATTCCCGTGGCCGATGAGGCCCAGAAGGGCATGGTATACGATGTTATACAGACCGGCTATCTACTTGATGGCAAGGTACTTCGCTTCGCAAAAGTAGTTGTAGGCCAGTAAATCAGGGCCGATAGGAGACATCATTTATGGCAGAAAAAAGAGATTATTACGAGGTCCTTGGGGTAAGCAAGGGAGCATCGGCAGACGAGATTAAATCTGCCTACAAGCAGATTACCCTTAAGTGGCATCCCTATAAGCACGTAAACGACTCAGAAGAAGAGAAAAAGAAGGCTGAAGAAATCTTCAAAGAGGCCTCCGAGGCTTATTCCGTGCTAAGCGACCCTGACAAAAAGGCCAAGTACGACCGCTTCGGTCACGCCGGTGTGGACGGCCAGGGCGCACCTGACTTCTCCAACATCAACTTCGAGGATATCTTCGGAGGCAGCTTCGGTGGTTTCAGTGGCTTTGGCGGCGGACTGAACGACTTCCTTAACAATATGTTCGGAGGCGGCTTCGGACGCAGGGGCGGACAGCCTCAGGAAAGGGTTTTCCGCGGACGCGACATACGTACGCGCGTAAAACTGACATTGGAAGAAATCGCCAAGGGCGTAGAGAAGGAAGTTAGCATAGAGCGCAGCGAGCCCTGCCCGGATTGCGACGGCCGTGGTACCAAGAATGCCAGTGACGTTCAGACCTGTTCCCACTGCCACGGTACCGGCCAGGAGCAGAGAGTTACCCAAAGCATCTTCGGCCAGACAGTAGCATATACAACCTGTTCCCATTGCGGCGGAACCGGCAAAGAGATCAAGAATCCGTGCCGCTCATGCGGCGGAACCGGAGTTGTCCGCAAGAGAGTATCTGTAAAGGTTAATATACCTGCAGGCGTAGAAAACGGCATGCAACTGACAGTTACCGGAGCCGGCCACGCAGGCCAGTGGAATGGCCCTAAGGGAGACCTTCTGATACTTATAGAGGAACTTCCCCACCCTTACTTCATGCGTCAGGGCAAGGATTTGTTCTACACACATACGCTGTCAGTAACCGATGCAATGCTTGGCACAGAAGTAACCGTGCCTGGTTTGGACGGATCCTTCAAGGTGAAAGTTGAGCCCGGAACACAGTCAGGCACTATTGTAAGGCTCAAGGGTCATGGTATGCCCGGCCTTAAGAACTACACCGGCAGCGGCAACGGAGACCTGTATGTGAAGTTCCTGGTTTGGATACCCCGCAAACTGTCCAAGAACGAGAAAGAACTGCTTGAAGGAATCCGCAATAATGAGTCGTTCCGTCCCAACTTGAACCGCGACGACAGGGACCTTTTTGAAAAAATGAAGGAGAATTTCTAAGTTTTTGCAGAAAAAGTTTGCAGATAAGGAAATTATACCTACATTTGCAGTCCCGAAAAACAAAGCAACCTCTTACAAGATAAGGCAGTAACGTTGCGCTAAAGTACATAGAGATTATGGATTTGATTAAATTAGTAGAGCAGTCTTTCCAGAACGAGAAAGTTGCCGAATACCCTCAGTTCAAGGCTGGTGATACCATCACCGTTACCCTTAAGATTAAGGAGGGAGATAAAGAGAGACTTCAGAAGTTCAGAGGTGTAGTTATACAGATTTCAGGAGCAGATCCTTACACCAAGACCTTCACCATCCGCAAGATCTCAAGCGGTGTAGGCGTAGAAAGGATTTTCCCTTACCAGAGCCCCGCAATTGAGAGCATTGAGGTTAACAAGATTGGTAAAGTTCGCAGGGCAAGAATCTTCTACCTCCGCAACCTGTCCGGTAAGAAGGCAAGAATCCAGGAGAAGAAGTTCGTTGTAAAGGAGACTGCAGAATAATAAGGGTTTTAAACCCGGAATGGCGCCTTAGCTCAGCTGAATAGAGCATTTGACTACGGATCAAAAGGTCGCAGGTTTGAATCCTGCAGGCGTCACAAGAAAAGGATGGCAAAACGCCATCCTTTTCTTGTGACGCCAGATATCAAATACTGGGGGAGAAACTCCCCCAAACCCCCAGCGCCTCCAGCGCGATCATGCCACACTTCTTAGCACTCACATTGATTATCAATTTTTAATCAGAAAATTTGTAACTTTGTACATATAAATAGAATCAAGATGAAAAAGTATCTTCTGACAGGCATTTTAGTGATGATGGCAGCCGTATCGGCATTCGCAGCCGAAAAGTCGGACACCGTTGTGGTCAACACAACCGATATCTGCAAAAATGTAATCGGATACAACGGCCCTACCCCGCTCATAATCAAGGTGGTAAAAAATGTAGTTGTAAAGGTGGAAGCCCTCCCCAACCAGGAGACTCCAAAGTTCTTCAAGATGGTAGAAAAAGGAGGCTTGCTCCAGGCACCTGTAGGCCTTAAGATAGAAGAGGCCGTCAAAAAGCCCTATGATGCGGTTTCCGGAGCCACCTACTCTTCAATCTCGGTCATACGCAACATCAAAACGGGACTAAAATCCCTTCTCACAGAAGAATAATTGAAAAGTCAGCTTGAAAGCTGGCTTTTTTTGTAAAGACTATTGCATAATCAAAATCGTTTTAATAAGTTTGCGTATAACAATCGGCCTTACTATGAAACGTGCAATTCTATTTTTACTGTTAATGGCTGTAGCTGCAGTCTCGCTAAATGCCCAGTATACCAGGGAAAAGAAGTCTGAAAAAGACGGCTTTGTCTGGTATAGGATTCATCCGAGCGGAAACTACTCTCTCTTTGGAGCCGAGGACAGCAATGGCAGAACAATCATTCCATTAGAGAAAAACTATTCGTCAATTCTTTATTCATATAATTCCATCGGTTGCTTTTATGTGCAAAAGGACGGGTATGAAGGAGCATATAGCAAGACAGGAAAAGAACTAATATCCACGGACCGTCATTACGACTACGTTATACTGTATACCGATGGATACTTCGGAGTCAAAAGAAAGGGCAAAAAGGGAGCCTGTGATTTATCCGGCAGAGAGGTTGTTCCTACAAGATACTCAGATCTAATTTTATCGAGTGGCGTTTACAAGACCAAGGATTCCAATGGCCGTTGGATTCCCATATCGGACGCACAAGTTACGTCCGGAGTACAAGCCTCGGGAGAAGATAGAGGCATCCCCTCTGATCAGGCCTATACGTCATCAACCACAGCATCAGATCCGACAGGTCCGGTATCCCGTACAAAAAGACAGAACAGCACGGATAAATATGAGTGGTACAATACTCGCAGCGGCAACTACGAAGGCGCAGAAGATATTTATGGAAATACTCTGATCCCTTTAAGCAGAAGGTACGAAGACGTTCTGTATTCAGGAGGCGTATTTTATGTAAAGAAGGGAGGATACGAGGGAATATGCGACAGGTCCGGCAGAGTATTAGTTGAACCCAAATATTTTAGAGAAGTACTATATGTAGAAGGAGTCTGCAAATATAAGGATGCCAACGGAGAGTGGACACCTATCCCGGAATCGTACCTTTCAACGACATCTACAACCTCTCCATCCACATCACCCTCAAGCAATTCCACGACATATTCATATTAACAACTCTTAAAGATAACACATTATGAAAAAGAAATTCAGATGCCTGGTATGCGGCTATGTTTACGAAGGAGAAAACCCGCCCGAGCGCTGCCCCCAGTGCAAAGTTCCCGGCAATAAGTTCGTAGAAATCAAAGAGGATTCAGAAACACCCCAGTGGGCTTGCGAGCACCACCTGAAGGACGGCGTTGTAGAAGACGCAGAAATTATGCAGGGCTTGCGCGACCACTTCAACGGAGAGTGCTCAGAGGTAGGTATGTACCTGGCAATGTCCCGTCAGGCAGAGCGTGAGGGCTATCCGGAGATTGCAGATGCCTTTAAACGCTACGCTTTTGAAGAGGCAGAGCACGCCGCCAAGTTCGCAGAGCTTCTTGGCGAGTGTGTTTGGGACACCAAGACTAACCTGGAGAAACGTTACCAGGCAGAGGCCGGTGCATGCGAAGGCAAACTGATGATAGCCAAGAGGGCTAAGGAACTTGGCTACGATGCCATCCACGACACAGTTCACGAGATGGCAAAGGATGAAGCCCGCCACGGCGCAGGCTTCTTCGGACTACTAAAGCGTTACTTCAAGTAAAGTAATAACACCATCCATTGCGGAGGCAAGAATCAAATTCTTGCCTTCTTTTGTTTTCCATGTTTCCAGGGGATTGACCAGGGCGATGGAAATCTTGTGATACCAAAGCAGTGAGCCGTCGGCGGTGCTCAGGGCAAAGATATTACCCTTGTCAGTAGGTGTAATCAGTACGCCATCCATCTCTGAAAGGGCGGTTGTACCAATCTCGTAGCCAGAGCCGTTCTCTACGTTCCAGAGCAGCTGCTCAGGAGGCAAAACGCCATCTGAGGGCACTGGGGCATCGGCCCTGAAGGCATAAGACTTATGGAACATGGTCTTTATAAAGACAGTAGAGCCATCTTCTGAAAGGCCTATGGCCTCGCGTCCGCCATTAACATAAAAGAGCTGTTTTCCGGTCTTGGCATCAACTGCATAAGCCTTCCTGTCCGGGACCACGAAGAATATTCGGCCATTTGACTTGACTGGCCAGCAGGCTGCCGGGGAGAAAACCCGGGCACGCTTGTCGCATTGCCATGTCCACTGAAGCGCACCTGTCTTTGTATCCAGTGAATAAAGACGGCAGGACCAATCGCCGAATACCACCTGCTCGTCATCCACAAAGGCGCGGCACTCGATGAAGCCCTTGACATCGTCAAACTTCCATATCTCGCGGCCTGTATAAAGATCCAGTGCGCGGAAGCAGCCATCGGATGCTCCTATGTAAACCACATTATTATGTATGACAGGCGAGCCCATAACAGGTCCCTGAGCCTCTGAAGTCCAGATTACTTCACCGGTAGAGGCATCCAGAGCATAAGTATTCTCATCCGAGCAACCAAAGACAAGATAACGGTCCTGCAAAGCAGGCGTAGAGAATATTTTTGAGCCGATATCCCTGCTCCAGACCTTGGAGCCATCGGTCAGTTTTATACAATTGACCACTCCGGAGCAGGTTGCATAATATGCATACTCCCCTGCCCTGGCAAAACCGGATGCTATATTTCCGGACTCGTGGACCTTCCATAGCTCCCGCACCTGCGGATATTGCTTATTAACATCGTACCGCATCCAGGGGTAAGATTCCGATATTCCATCGGCATCATAGGTCATTGTCTCCGGAACAGGGACAAGGTCGTTGGTATACCAGGGTTCAAGATTCTTGAACTTGCCATCCACGTAGCGGCGCTCGGTAATAGTCACCTTGCCTTCCGGAGTAATTGCAAATACGTTGTAGCCCTCCGGTTTATGCTTGTCCTTCATGGAAGAGCGGCCCAGAACGGCCGGTATGCCCTCGAAGTTAAGGGAATAGTTATTATGCCAGTGTCCGCCGATGGTGAACCGGACGCCTATCCTCTTGAGCTGACGGGTAACGTCAAAGTAGTTGAGCACGGATGTATCCTGCGGGAAGTGGTTCACGAATATGCTTGGCTCGCCGGGTTCCAGCGAAGCCAGCCAGTCCATGCTCTCCTTGGGCACCAGGGCCGGAGCCATACGCATGTCCGGACCGCAGCTGCAGCCAAGGAAGCGCCAGCCCTTAATGCTGAACTGGAACTGTTCATAGCCAAAAACCTTCTTGAAGGTATTGCAGCCGCTTTCCGACCACTTGCAGTCATGGTTCCCAGGTACAACATAGTACTTGTACCTGAGGGAATCCATCATCTGCTTCACAGAATAGAGCTCGTCGTCAGCGCCAAAATCCGTGATATCGCCGCCAAAGAGCACAAAGTCCAGGCTGTCAAGGTTGTTGATATCCTTGATGCACATGCTCAGGGCCTTTACCGACGGGGCCCCATGCGAATAATGGTTGTCAGATATGTACGCGAAGCGGATATCTCTTCACCTGGGAGCCTGTCCGGTCTTAGGATTGGGAGTGATAACAGCTGCCCAACCGCCACCGGGAGCCATGGAGATTTTCACCTTCCTGGCATCGCCAAGTGCGATATTCTCTTTCTTGTAGTCGCGGGCGGCACGGTCGGCATTGATACCATCCTTGTATACCTCCATCACATAATCACCCTCGCCGATGAAACTGAGGTCCAGTTCCATGTCGCGGGCATCCCAGTTGGTAATTGCACCTACATACCAGATATCGCCTTTGCGGCGTGCTACCGATACGTATTCGCGGATTTTGCAATCCAGAGGAATGGTCTCGTCCCAAACTGTGGGAACCGATGCAATGAACTGGGTGCACTCAGGCTCGCCGATATAATTGGACGGGCTGTCGCAAAGCATTGAGAACGGTGCGTCGAAGATCATGTATTCAGCCAACTGGCGGCAGCGGGTACCCTGGCTCATCGGCTCTGAACCTACAGGACGATAGTTGTCCTTTGTAGCATTGCGCATAGCTCCCTGGGTGTAATCCATAGGGCCTGCTACCATGCGGATGAAAGGCAGGGTAACGTCATGGGTAACCATGTCACCACCGCTCCACTTCATCTGCTCAAGGCCGTATACGCCCTCGAAGTTAACGACGTTGGGCCATGTCTTGTTAAGGCCTGAGGGCTTGAAGGCTCCGTGGAAATCGGCCATGAGTCCGTAGTCGGCGCAGGCCTTGGCGGCACGGTGATAAAAGTCTACTACTACCTGGTCGTCGCGGTCCATGAAGTCTATCTTGAAGCCTTTGACGCCCATAGCGCTATAATGGCGGCAAACGGCATCCATATCCTTGTCGAAGGCCTTGTAGCCAGCCCAGAGAATGAGTCCTACCTTCTTGGATGCGGCGTAGTCGCAAAGCATCTGGAGGTCAATTTCCGGAACAACCTGGAAGAGGTCCGTCTTTTTGTTAACGGCCCAACCCTCATCAAGGATTACGTATTCGATACCGAATTCTGAGGCGAAGTCGATGTAATACTTGTAAGTATCATTGTTGATTCCTGCGCGGAAGTCTACTCCGTAAAGGTTCCATGCATTCCACCAGTCCCAGGCTACTTTGCCGGGCTTTACCCATTCGTAGTCGCCTATGGATGCAGGTGCAAGCTTCCAGATAAGGTCGTTGGCAATCAGATCCTTCTCTTCCATGGCAATAGCAAAGGCCCTCCAGGGGAAATTTCTGGGGCCGTCGCACTTGGCAAGGAACTTTTCCCTTTCAAGGATAACTCCCTGAAGCATATTGTGTCCGCCGATTTTTTCTTTTGCCGGGCAACGGGCGAAAACGCCGTCCACGCCGCCCTCGGCACCATAGAAGTTAAGGCCGGGATAGCTTACAAGGTCTGACTCGGAGATAACGATTTTTTCTCCGGTGGGTGCCTCAACGTACAACGGGGCATAAGAAATATGTGTTTTATCCCACTCAGAGAGCTTGGAATATGTGAACAGACTTTCCTGGGAAGTGCAGAACTGTTCTTCCAGCGGCTTGGTGGTATTTGTATAGCTGATGTAAGCATAAGGGTCCGATGCGAACCTAAATTCGGCCTGCTCAGACTCTACGTTGTACTCGCCTTTTCTTTTTCCGACAAAACGATAGGCAACGCCATCGTCGTAAGCACGCAGTACAAGGTCGAACTCCTTGAAGGTGAGCGTAATCTGATTGTAGTTGACTACGACTTTGTTCTTTTTGTACATTATGGCCTCCCATACCTGATTGGAGGTGGTTGACTTGGTCTTTTTTACCTTGTCTGAAGGGTCTCCGTAAACGATGCCGTCTGAAAGCGTCATTGAGATTTTAGAAGGAGCCACCAACTGAACTCCGGCGTGCTCTACGGTGTAGTAGAGTCCGTTGTCAACAGTGACGGTGATACTGAGCTGCTTGTCCGGGGAAGACACAGAGTATGTCTTGGGAGTTGCGGCTGCAACGGTAAACATTGCAACAAGCGTCAAAAGAGTAGAGGTTATTATCTTTTTCATAATTGAAATGTGTGTCAAAAATCATCGTCTTCTGAGATCCCGAAGTGGGATGCTACGTCGTCTGGAATGTCGTCAAAGCCAAAATCGGCTATGCGCATTTCGCCTTGGATGGTGTCTATGTCGCGGCGGTCTTTTTTGGTTGGCCGACCGGCGCCGCGGTCCCTGCGGATGAAGAAGGTTTCTACGGGGGCGCGGAGTTTGTCAAGCTCGGATTGAGGGGTTTGGTTGATGGCGTAGTCTGGCACGAGGGCCGCGCCTACGCGTTTTTCAAGAAGGGCTTTGATTTTGTAGGTGAGTACGATGGCTCCTTTTCGGATCTCTATTACTTCTCCTACTTTTACCATTTTTGATGGTTTTGCCGGGCTGCCACCGACTTTGATTTTGTTGCCGTTGCAGGCATCGGTGGCTTCTGACCGGGTTTTATAAACCCTGATCGCCCACAGATATTTATCAATCCTTACGCTGTCTGCCATGCCTTACGTATTATTTCGATATTCAGAAATATTTTGAATATCTTACATTAAACTATTACTCGTGTTTGCAATTGCAGTGATCATGGTCGCAGTCGCAGTGATCGTGATCGCAATCGCAATCGTCATCGTCGCAATCGCAGTCGTGATCGTGGTGATGATGGTGCTCGTGGTCTTCAGGGAGGTAGGAGTCTTCCATTTCACGAGGGGGAACGGTGGATTCGATCAGGACAGAGCTGCGGTCGATGGGAACGATGTAGAAGTCTGATAGTTCGGCGGGGAGGAGCAGGGTTTCGCCGGCGACCAGCAAATATGTGTCCATGCCGGTGGGCCCGTCCTTGGGGAACTGGAAAGAGACTTCTCCGCTAAGGCACGTGTAAACGATGAAGGAGCCGAACTGCTCTGTGTAAATGTGCAGGGCATCTGAGAGATGAATCTCTGTTACGGCAAACTCATCGCACTTTTCGAGGGTGCGGGTTACTTTGTCCTGATCTGCGTGGGCATGATGGTGCTCCTCTTCGTGATCCGGTTCCCAGGGCTTCAGGTTGATAAAGTCCAGGGCTTCTACCAATGAATCAGTGCTGGTAAAGTCTTCAGCGCCGCCTCCAAAGATTGCGAAGTCCAGGCCGGAGGCCTCTGAGACTTCTACGATCTTCACATTCTTAGCCGCGTGAACAGTACCGGGTTCAATCACAAAGAACTGACCTTTACGTACTTCCTGAGCATGCAACAGGGCAGGCAGGGAGCCGTCACCGGCTGACTCATACAGACGCGCTGCATCCAGGGCCTCCTTGAAGCCAAGGTAAACTGTAGCATCGGTGTAAGCATCGGCAATATACCACAGTTTCTTCTTGCCAAGGGCGTCATAGCGCTCGGCAGCCAATTCATCGGCGGGACATACGGTTACGGGGCTTAGGCCTGTGCGTACGTCAAGGCAAGCCACAGAAAGGGGGAACTGGCGGCCATAGAAGTTGTAATTCTCATCGCCTACGACGCGCTCGAAGTAGGTTTCCATTACATCGTCCAGGGTGTCGCCGGCAAGGTAGCCACTGGCTATCTTGGATTCCTCGTAACCGAGGTCAGCCACGATATGGGTATAAGTGCCCCAAGGAAGCTGAACTTCCTTTGGGGCGATTTTCATTGGATATAACTTCTTTTCTTCCATTAAAGACCAAGTTTCTTGAAGAAATCGTTACCCTTGTCGTCTACAAGGATGAAGGCCGGGAAGTCCTCTACTGTGATCTTCCAAATTGCCTCCATACCAAGTTCGGGGTACTCTACGCATTCGATGCTGCGGATACTGCTCTGGGACAGGACCGCAGCCACACCGCCGATGGTGCCCAGATAGAAGCCGCCGTGCTTCTCACACGCGTCTGTAACCACCTTGGAACGGTTGCCCTTGGCTATCATCACTAGGGATGCGCCGTGGTCCTGGAATTCATCCACATACGGATCCATACGGTTGGCCGTGGTGGGGCCCATGGAGCCGCAGGGATAGCCAGCCGGAGTCTTGGCAGGGCCGGCATAAAGCACCGGATAATCCTTGAAATACTGAGGCATGCCTTCACCGGCATCCAGGCGGGCTTTGAGCTTGGCGTGAGCGATATCACGGGCAACAATGATGGTTCCCTTAAGGTTCACGCGGGTACCCACAGGGTATTTGGTAAGTTCTGCACGAACGGCGTCTATGCCCTTGTCCAGATCGATTTCAATGCCTGTAGGGCCTTCGCCGGGACGGCGGAATTCCTCCGGAATGAGAGAAGAAGGGTTGGAGTCCATCTTTTCAATCCATACGCCGTCGGCGTTGATCTTGGATTTGATGTTGCGGTCGGCACTGCAGCTTACTCCCATACCGATGGGGCAGCTGGCACCGTGACGGGGCAGACGGATGACGCGAATGTCGTGAGCCAGGTATTTGCCGCCGAACTGCGCGCCAAGGCCAATCTTCTGCGCCTCTTTCAGGAGCTTTTCTTCCAGATCGATGTCACGGAATGCACGGCCGGTTTCGTCTCCGGTGGTAGGCAGGGCATCGTAGAATTTGATAGAAGCCAGCTTCACGGTGAGGAGGTTCTTTTCTGCCGAAGTTCCGCCAATCACAAAGGCAATGTGGTAGGGCGGGCAGGCTGCGGTGCCCAGCGAACGCATCTTCTCTACCAGGAAAGGAATGAGGGTACCTTCGTTCTGGATGGTAGCCTTTGTCATGGGGTAGAAGTATGTTTTGTTGGCGCTACCACCACCCTTGGCTACCATAATGAAGCGATATTCATCGCCCTGGGTGGCCTCTATGTCAATCTGGGCAGGAAGGTTGCACTTGGTGTTAACCTCGTCGTACATATTCAGCGGAGCGTTCTGGCTGTAGCGCAGATTCTCCTGGGTATAGGTATTGAAAACACCAAGGCTCAGGGCCTCTTCGTCCTCGAAGTCCGTCCATACGTGCTGTCCTTTCTCTCCGTGGATAATGGCGGTGCCGGTATCCTGGCAAAAGGGCAGTACACCCTTGACGGCAGTCTCTGCATTGCGCAGGAACTGCAGGGCTACGTATTTGTCGTTGTCCGATGCCTCCGGGTCCTTGAGGATAGCTGCAACCTGCTCATTGTGAGCGCGGCGAAGCATGAACTGACAGTCGTGGAAAGACTGCTGGGCAACCAGGGTCAGGGCTTCAGGTGATACCTCCAGTAAAGTTTTATTTCCCAGTGTGGTGGATTTTACCAGTTTCTCTGATCCGGGAATCTTGTAATACTCTGTTGTGTCCGGTCCCAACTGGAACATCGGTGCATATTTAAAATCAGGCATTTGTGTATGTGTTAATCGTTATTATTCTGTATTTCTTTTATGTAATAGCCGCCGGTTTTGTCAGCCCCACGATGTTCAATCAGGTCGTTCTTCCTAAGAATTGCGACATGTCGCTCTATAGTAGAATCGCCCTTTCCGCATTTGCTTGCTAACTGGGGAGCGTTTAAGCCAGGATATTGCTTGATGAGCGCATAAGTCGCCCTAACAGCCTGGCCAAGGCCGGATATAATCTCATTTACACCCTCATTTACACCCTCATTTACACCCTCATTTCGACCATCACCCGTTAAATACGGAGCCAATGGATTCTTGAATCGGATGGTCAGACAGACAAAGTGCGTCACGAAGTCGTACTCAGGTGCTGGGAGTCCGGCTTCTTTGCAGTAGGTGAAGATATTTAGGATGCCGCGGCCCCACCCTTCAGCTTTGCCTCCCTTGAACAGAGCGCCGGCAATCTTCTCGTTGATGGGCAGAGAGTGAGGACGGAGACAGAACTCTTCCGGTGAAGTACCGGTAGGGAAGGCTCCGGGGTTCATAAACTCAATGCGGTCGTCAAAGATGGCCACGCTGGGAGTCATATTCTCGGTCCACCAGGTCCTGTGAGTCAGTAGATTAAGGGCGGCTTCCCTTATGACCTTGATGGGGACAGTCAGAACATTCTTGCTATCAAAGTCATCCTGGTCGCCGGACATGAACATATGCTTGCGGCAGAAATCCTCAATGGCCTGGAGTTGCTGGAAAAGATTGGCCTCAACGACAGCCTGGTCACGGAACTTATCCATTATTGTCCCCTCGAAACGGGCCAGGCGAACCTTGCAGTGGGAGAAGAATCGGATTGGGTTCTTTCCGAACAGAACTATGGCGCCGTTTGTGAGATGGTCGTCGTGTGTCAGGACATTGAAGTGACGCAAGCGCACGATGGTTGTTTTGGCTGCAGCGGCATCGGCGGGGATTCGTCCTTTGGCAATGCCTTCCGAGATGGCATTTCTTAGCGTTTTGGTGTCGATGTCTTTGATTGTGGCTACGTAACAGGGCACCATTTCCCAACTGAACTTCTTGGGGTCGCTCAGGCGTATGCGCTCGTCGAATAAATCGCGCGGCATTTGTTTGGTGGTGTTTTCCACCTTGTAGTACGGCCGTCCGTCGTAGGTATAGGGTGCGGTGAAGGGAACTGGAGCCGGGAACCAGATGGCAATGACTTTCTGATTGGGGCGACCGGGGACGTCGATATACTGGGCTGTCAGGTCGATGGTCGGGGAAAACTTATACATCTCCCTGGCAATCTCTTGACGAGTCTGGTCTGCCACGTCCTGACCAAGAATCTTCAGCGTCTTTGGATGAATGCCGAAAAACAACCAGCCGCCTTCGGTGTTGAGGAAAGCGCAGCCTGACTGCATACCGGCGACAATCTCACCGGTAGTCTTCTTGGCCTCCATCACGCGGTTCTCATCACGGTGAAGGATGGTCTCTATGTCCTGAATCGTCAGATCCTTCATGGCATCAATGTCCAACCTAACAAAGATAGCCAATCCGTCTTACCTTCGCAAATCTTTTGTGAAGATTTGTTTGACTTATGAGTTAGTGTCCATGGGAAATAATATTGATGGTTGGAGGTTACAGGAGCTTCATCGCAATATAAGCACACGCCTCTGCATCGGCCAGTGCATGGTGATGATTCTCGAGATTGTATCCGCAAGCTGCTGCGACGGTCTGTAGCTGATGGTTGGGCAAACTGTCGCCATAATATCTCCTGGAGACGGCCAGCGTATCGTAGAACTTGTAATCAGGATAGTCCATCTGGTACACTTTGAAGACCTCCTTCAGGCACCCCTCATCGAAAGGACTATTGTGTGCCACCAGTGGAAGGCCTTCAATCATCGGGGCTATCTTTTCCCATACAAACGGGAATACCGGTGCATCCACTGTGTCTTCTTCCGACAGTCCATGAACCTGCCGGCAAAACCACTGGTAATACTCCGGTTCCGGATGTATCAGGCTGTAGAATGAATCCACAATTTCCCCGTTCCGGACGATGACCACACCCACACTGCAGACGCTGCATCGGCACTCGTTAGCAGTCTCAAAATCTATTGCTGCAAAGTCTTTCATCGACTGTACTGTTCAGACATATAGGCAACAGCGTCCTTGATTTCTTGCCTGAAATCCTCTGGGCTCAGCACCTCCACATCCGGTCCCCAGCTCATGATTTCTTTTTTGAAATCGTGTGTCGGCGCCAGGTGGTATTTGTATACCGTGTACTCCTCGTCGGATTCTTCCTCAACCTTCTGCTGGGAGATATGCAGAGGCAATGTATCAAAGTATCTCACCTGGCTATTCACGACCTTGATTTTGACCTCCTGGGGCTCCCAATCAGTTCCAATGATAACGCCAAAGTAGTTGGCGAAGAATGCTTCAGCATCGAATTTTTCAGGGATAGAGTACTCTTCATCAGTCTGGACGACGTTGATCATCCTTTCATCTAAGGCGTAGATCCACAAATCATCTATCCCGTCGCTGGAGGCCAGCATATACCAGCGCTGTTTGAACAGTTTCAGGCAATAGGGATATGCCACGAATGTGGACTCTTCATCTCTCCAGAAACTCTTATAGGTTATCTTGATGGCCCTCCCATCCCTCATGGCTTTCACAATGGTAGTGAGCCACTTCTGGCTGGACGGAATCTTCTCGAAAATAATCCTATCTTTCATGTCTCTGCTCTCATTGAGCAGATTATTCAACGACAATGATTCCAGCAACCACTCTTTAACGCTTTCTCCCTTGATATCATCTGAATCTTCTATGTAATACCCATGTGAACGGTCACATTTGATTTCAATACCGAAAGTATCAAGAATAGCCTCCCTGTGATTATGGAATGTCCGCTCAGCCAGCGGAGAGTGATCTTCATTATATTGACTACTCTGCCAACGACGAGAAATTTCGGCCAAAGATAATCTCCTGTTATTCTGGCGTATGGTATCAATCAGCCAGATGTAACGTTCAAAATAGTTTTTTGCCATAACTTGTAATATCCTTTACATCGCAAAGATAGCAATTATAATTGCCAAAAAGTAGCAGTTTGTTTCTATTTAGATTTAGTGCCCACTTATCCTACGGACAACACGGTACAATTCTTCAAATGTTCTCACAAGAACCTTACGGGGATTGGAATTAATTGAAGGCCCTACGAATCCTGCTGTTTCCAGCTGATTCATTATTCGAGTTGCCCGGACATAACCAATCTTAAGGTATTTTTGCAATTCCCTTTTAGATGCTCGTTGATTGAACACGACACATATTATTGCATCTTTGAATAGCTCATCATAATTTGGAGGACCTAAAGCATCATTGTCGTCTTTCTTACGTGCTGAACGTCTCATTGCTGTTCCTCCTTATAGTAATAATCAATACAGGCCTTCAAAGATGCCATTGCCTTTGTTCCGTTAGGATCTTTTGTGTAATAGTGCTTTCTTACCTGGCCGGTTGATGCGATTCTCTCCATTATTACCCAAATGCATTTATTGGCCTCGATGGGAGCCAGATACATGAAGACTTCAAGAGAGACAACTTCTGCATTTAGCCGGTGGTACGAGACATCGCCCAGAACCAGTAATCTTTGCTGATCTTCCTTTACCTCTTCCAAGACGCTTTCAAGGAAGGCCTCTAACGGCGCCTTCTCAAATTCGTCAAAGATTTTTTGATATTTTCCCTTGTCCATAATAACGGTTTTTGTTGATGCCGCAAAGGTATGGCATCCTCTTGCCAAAGACTGGCAGAAGAAAAAACTCATCATTATTTTTTTACCCCCAAACGCCTCTGCCGCATTTTGGCAGTCGCGCTTCATACCTTTGCATTCGGAATTCAAAGAAGATATGTTATGAAACTAGTTCACATGACTCAAGAAGAATATGTATCGCATATCCGTTCTTGCTGGAAAGAAAAGCTAGGCGTCATCAATGATGAAGATTTGCCGTATGTCCTGATTCTAGAAGTAATCAAAATCTCGCTTCTTCATAAGGCATCATTTGTACGTATATCCTACAATGCGAGATGGAACACAATCCATATAGAAACAAATAGCTATCCTGTAGAATCAAGGCCGGACTTTCAAGTTGGGAACTATTCTGGTGAGCCATGCATTCCATATATAAGTTATCTGTACGAAAGAGAATGGGGCGAAGGGGGCGAGTATGCTGTAATTAACGCATTGTGCAAGCGTTTCGCTTTTGTGAGCGGAAAAAAGAGTATTAGATGTAAGGATGGCAAAAAGGTTGACTGCCCAATACCTGGAGCCGTTTATGCTGGGATAAGAATTGAAATGACGCCTTTTGTTAGTGCACCCTTTGACGAAGATGTTGTTAAAAAACTACTCTCAGGAGTCTCTGGCTGGTTTAAAATCAAATGTGAGTATAAAGGTGTTGATTGCGCTAACTATTGGTGGGATACTTACGAAATAACTTATGAAAAATTGTATATAAAGATGAGTCGAGAAGAGTATTACAACACCTTGATTTAATTAGTTTAAACGCACATATATATACGGATTGTATGAACAGATTACCTATTGACGAATTGTATCTTCTTAATTCCTTGTTCGGTATCAGGAAGTTATCAGAAGAAGAGCAAAACAGGATTTCGATTATCAAATTTGAGTATGCGCCCAGGTCAGATTTCTTTACGGCAGATCTCACGTTCGTATATGAAAACGACTGTGGTGTAAAGACAAGACTGTCGTATGAATTGGCCGGGAAACGCTCCGAAGATCATTTCTTTGAGCACGTGATGTATGAAAACTATAATGAAGAAATTGAGTTTTCCTGCTTCAGGGATGCCATTGATTATTGCAATAAGAAACAAAATCACTAACTTCGCGAAAGGAGAGCTAATAAAGAATATGGCAGCATTTGAAAAGGAACTAAACAAGCTTAAGAGCATCCTTAAGCATCTTGAAGAGATATTGGATGAGAGTGTTGATTACAAGCTAAGCCGGGAGAAGGTTATTGAAGAGATTGTTGGTATTAAGGACGATCTTCGCAAACTTAAAGATGTGGCCGAACTTTTCATGCCCCCATCCATCGGTCAAAAGGCCTTAGAACACATTGACTCGGCGAATCGACTTGTGGCCAGAATCAGCAGAGAATGGGACCTCCCGGATCCAGCTGCAGAGCGTACCATGATGTTTCCTGACGGAGAGGACGACGAATAATAGATGTTACCATAATAATGATGCGTATATAATTAAAGTATCCAATGATTATGACACCCTTAGATTTTCAAAATTGGCAATACTCTGTTGAAAAAGATATCTTCAATAAAGCTCGTAAATGGGGCCTTACCAGCAAAAAACTTAAAGCCATTGCTGATGGAGTCGCTGACGCAGAAGCATATCTATCATCATCCCCAAAAGTTGCTTGGATAGGTAAAGAGCCATATGATCGAAAGGATAGTAACGGCAACCCTTGTGGTGGGAACTGGTCCCTGACAGAAGGCTTTATCAACACTGAAGATTGGTCAAAAGCAATCCCAACATGGAAAAATGTTATCTATACAATGTACGGGTTACGAAATGGGCTCCATTATTGGGATAAAGAGATGCCATATGTAAATAATAATATGGGAGACGTAATGCGTTCAATCGCTTGGATTAATCTTAGTAAAATGCCGAATAGGCCTAATTCATCAGACTACGCTTTTGCAGACATGTATCGCAAACATTGGAAAGAAACAGTAATGAAACAACTGGATTTTTACAAACCAGATGTACTTATCTTCTGCAACACGTTTTCGATTTGTTACTCTGATTTATTCCCAACCGGTTCTGAGCCAATTGAAGTGCCGGTTCCTAACAAATACATTATAAAGTATCCCAATCCAATTCTTAGAGCATTTAAGAGAGGAGATCAGCTATTTCTTGATGCATATCATCCTGGAGCTCGTTTTAATGAAGAAAAAAGAGGAGACTATGTTGACTCTATCATAGACACAGTCAGAACCTATTTTAAGTAGAAATAAGATCTATATGGTTCTCAGGGCCTACATATGAATCTAGATTACAAGCGTCATATATTATTTGCATTCGCCGATACACATGGGATGTATCGGCGTCTCTTTGTGCCAGCAGATGCCGACATACTTATCTGCGCTGGAGATTCATGCGAAGGCTTTAACCCGTCAAATCTAGAGAACTTCTTCTCCTGGTACGCCTCCATCCCTGCAAAGTTCAGAATCTTTGTCCCGGGGAATCATGACAGGATATTCAATACCAACCCAGACAGAGCAAAGAGCCTGATTCCTGATGGCGTTGTCTATCTGGAGAATGAAGGCATCGAGTACGACGGCATCAAATTCTACAGTGTGCCGGCAAGGCCTTACCTGAAAACACCACTTGCCATTCCTGAAGACGTTGACTTCCTAATTACCCACGGACCGGCTTACGGCTATCTGGACCGGGGCTTAGGATGCAAGAATCTCTACCTTTCCATAGCCAACAGTTGTCCCAAGTACCATATCTTCGGCCACGTCCACGAAGAAGGTCTAAAAAGAAAGGCGATGCTTGGCGGCACCACCTATCTTAATGTTTCCTATTTCGAAGAACTCCGGAGCGCTATAGCTTCACCCCATTGAGGATAATCGAAAAGCCCTTATACTTCTCGGCGTATTGCTTGACGATATCATTGACTATTTCCTGTCTGTAGTAGCTATTGGGGAACAACTCCTTGTCAAAGGTGAACTTCACCCAGGTACCGTCGGGCTCCTGATCTTCATCCTCTTCAATTCCCTGGTTGTCAAGAACGCCTTTAAAGTACAATGCCCATGAACGCTCTGCATTCCGGTATGAATTGACCAGGAACTCTTCTGCGAGCGCGTTGGCCACCTTGTAACCATTCGTAGCGACAACACCCTTTTTGGCGCCAATCCCAACAGAAAGACCGCTTGTGGTATAAACTACAGACTTAAGAGGAATCCCTCGGCCGTATTCCCTTAAATAAACGACTAGGCTGTTGTTTTCAATCTCGAGTTCCTTAGCCCATCCCATTTCATACTCGTCTACAGAGCAATCAATGAGGCCTTTAAGAAGGGTGTAGATGCCATCGTCAGGAGATGAACCGTCCCCAATCTTGCCGATATACTTTTCGACATTCAAGCGAATGTGCTCATACCATTCAAGCGTTTGAACGGTTTCTCCATTAGGTTTGTTCGTTGAATCCATTGCCATCGTAGATTAAAGTGCCGGTGAATGATCACCCTTGAAGGCACCCTTGGGGTGGTACTGACAAGGAGACCAAGTCATGTTCCGGATTGAAGAGAACTTCTTGCCGCAATACTTGCAAGTGTATTGACTTTTCTCGCTTCCTTCATAAAGGATGTGATTCCCTTTAAAAGAACCGAGGGGATGTTTCTGGCAAGGTGACATAATCATGTCCCTTACACTAGCGAAATCTTTTCCGCAATTAACACAATAGAACCTGGGCATAAGAATATACTGTTTGTTATTAATTCTGGCTACAAATAAAGCCAATCTGGCTGCAATAATATGGCAGTGTTGTGATTTTCCTCCTCCAAATTTACCTTTTTTTTGTGTATTTATAAAAAATAATGCTCACTGCCACATTTTGGTAGTTGGATTCTATATGTTTGTGGCCACAATAGATTTGCAATGGAAACAAACAAAAGAACCAAGTTTATCCGCTCGCTGGATGAAGCTCAGCTGAAGGCTGAGGTAATAAATATCGAGTCACGAATCCTTGCCATAACCCATGACTCCATTGACTTCCATAATCTACGTCGCTTCCTTGACTGGTGCGGAGACAAGAAAGCGGTAGAATCAGTCCGGGACATGATGGGATACCGCAAGTTTATCCTGGACACTCTATTTGCCAAGCACTGCACCGATGCTGAAATAGCACGGCTGGAGAAGGTCAATAGCCTGTTGTTGGACCTGACAAACCGCACCTACAAGCGCACGGCCGATCTCTTTAGAGCATTGATTGCCATGCCGAAGGATGAACTGGACGATGACTATGAGATCGAAGGGAGCCTCGTTCCAGAATTCGATACTATTGACTCAACGCTTCGACTGGAGGATGATGATTATTATGGTTCAGACTTCACAAGGATGGTTGCTATTCTATGCGAGACCGAGAAATACCTCCTTGATTTTGCACAAGTTAGGCCTGTATGGTCTTCTGAAGCCGAATTTACTCCAACGATGAGTGACAAAGAATTGGGCTGCGATAACCCCCTTGATGATGGCACCAGCTGGGCGGAAGGTCCCCTTCATCATCCCAAACTGAAGCACATTACAATTTGCTATGCACTCCACGATCTGTGCACGCATATGAACTTCTCAATCCCAGATATCCTGAGGATGAACGACTTCAAGGTTGAAGTGAAACTTACTGTTCAACAGTTCTCTGATCAAGATCGTAAACGACTCAAATGAATACAGGATTGCAACCAAAGACTATAGCTGTATCAAAATGTGATTATAGTCTTTAAATTCTGCCATATTTAGTTTTAATTTAGATTATCGAAGATGAGGTTAAAGAGGTTTTGGAGGCCGGAGGGGTCTCCGGTGGAGATGAGTTCTATCTCAGGGCGGACGATGGGCGGCAGCGGCTGGCCCAGAGCGCGGGCTTCTTCTGCGGCTACGACCGTAGCCAGAGCCTTTGTTGCCTGGCGTTCCCCAAGAAGGCCTTCCTGTACCATCACATAAACCAGATGCCTTGCAACTGCCGGTGCAGGATCGATGAAGCGAACCTCGCCTGGCATTTCTGCCTTGGATTTAAAGGCCCGCGCTTCCTGCTGCAGTACAGGAAGAAGGAAAGGATAATGCGTGCAGCCAAGTACGATGGTATCTGCGCCGGCCTCAAGGAGCGGGTAAAGGCTGCGGCGTACAGTAGACTCGGCCTCAGGGCCGGACAAAACGCCACGCTCAACAAGCTCTACAAAGCCCTCCCCTACATGCTCTACAATGCGACAACCATCTTCATAACTACCCTTGGACGCAAGATACTTTGAACCCTTAAGAGTGCCAGCCGTAGCAAGCACGCCGATGACCCCCGTACGGGTGCCCAGCGCCGCCGGTTTAACGGCAGGCTCCATACCTATAAACTTGATATCGAACTCTTTACGAATAGTGTTGATAGCTGCGGCAGTAGCAGTGTTGCACGCCACAACGATGATATCGGCCCCCTTGTCCATAAGGGTATTTGTTATCCATCGGCAACGGTCCGCAATGTACTCCGGAGTCTTTTCTCCGTAGGGACAATGGGCATTGTCAGCAAGATAAACATATTTCTGGTCAGGCAGAAGCCTGACTATTTCCCTCAGGACGGACAAACCGCCGGAACCGGAATCAAAAACACCAATCATAGAGATATCTGTATGCGTAGGCAAATATAACAAAAAAATGCGTATCTTTGGAGTCCATTTAAGAAAACAAAAACATTAATTAACAACCATGGAAAAAACACTGGAACTTAATCCAAATGCGGTAGTAGCTTTTCTCAAGAAAAAGCCCGTTGACCTCACCCGCGAGGATCTTATCAAATTCATAAAAGAGAACAACATCAGAATGATTGACTTCATGTACCCGGCAGAAGACGGGCGCGTGAAGACACTCAATTTTGTAATAAACAACCTTGCATACGCAGAGACCATCCTTACGGAAGGAGAACGCGTAGACGGCAGCAGCCTGTTCCCCAGCTTCGTAGAAGCCGGAAACAGCGACCTCTACGTACTCCCCCGCTACAGGACAGCCTTTGTAAATCCCTTCAGCGAGATTCCCACCCTATGCTTCCTTTGCAGCTTCTTTGACAAAGACGGCAGCGCCTTTGCCTGCGCACCTTACCAGACACTTATGCGTGCCGCAAAGGTCTTCCGCGAATCTACCGGAATGACTTTCGAGGCAATGGGAGAGCTTGAGTACTACGTCATTACGGACGAAGACCACCTCTTCCCCGCAACTGACCAGAGAGGCTACCACGAATCCGGACCTTTTGCAAAGCTGAACGAATTCCGCCGCGAATGCATGGACTACGTAGCAAAGACCGGCGGCCAGATTAAATACGGCCACAGCGAGGTTGGAAACTTCTGCCAGGACGGCAAAGTTTACGAGCAGAACGAAATAGAGTTCCTGCCTAACCCTGTAGAGACAGCCGCAGACCAGCTTCTACTGGCCAAATGGGTTATCCGCAACCTGGCATATGAGTACGGACTTGACGTTTGCTTCGCACCCAAGATTACAGTGGGCAAGGCCGGCAGCGGCATGCACATTCACATGCGCCTTATGAAGGACGGCAAGAACGCCACCCTGGGCAAGAATGGCAAATTGTCCGACGAAGCCCGCCGCGCCATTGCAGGCCTTATGCTAATGGCACCTGCAATCACAGCCTTCGGCAATAAGAATCCTACTTCTTACTTCCGCCTTGTACCCCATCAGGAGGCACCGACCAACGTATGCTGGGGAGATTGCAACCGTTCTGCGCTTGTACGCGTTCCGCTGGGATGGAGCAGCGGCACCGATATGTGCCATGCCGCCAACCCTCAGCAGCCGTCCGCAGACCACGACACAACAGAAAAGCAGACATTTGAAATGCGCAGCCCTGACTGCTCTGCAGATATCTACCAGCTAATGGCCGGCCTGTGCGTAGCAGCCCGTGAAGGCCTTGAACTTCCGGAGTCCGATGCCCTCAGGATTGCAGCAGACAAGTATGTCGATATGGACATTCACAAGAGCGAAAACGCCGCCCGTCTGGCAACCCTGGATTCGCTGCCCGTTTGCTGCAGCGAAAGTGCGGATTGCCTTGAGAAGCAGCGTGCAGTCTTCGAGGCCGCAGGCGTATTTGAGCCCCGTATGATCGACGGTATAATCAAAGGTCTTAAGTCCTTTGACGACAAGTACTTACACGAGCGCGCAAAGGCCGATCCCAACCTTATGAGGGAGCTTGTAGAGAAGTATTTTTACTGTGGATAATGGTAACTATTGAACAGATAAAAGATCTTAAAGACCGACTGGATACCTTGCTCGCCTGCCTTGATATAGAAGGCAAGCGAGCTAAGGTTAAACAGCTGGAGCAAAAGACCCAGGCTCCGGATTTCTGGAACGACGCCAAAGCGGCGGAAGCCTTTATGAAATCCATCAGCGGGGTCAAATCCTGGGTGACAGCCTATGACGCCGCTGCCGCAGGAGTAGAAGATCTTGAAGTTCTGTTCGAGCTTGCAGAAGAGAAAGAACTTGACGAGGCCTTCGCCGCAGCAGAGAAGCAGGTAGAAGACCTTGAAATAAAGAATATGCTTGGAGAGGAAGGCGACAACCTTGGCGCCATCCTTACAATAAATTCCGGTGCCGGCGGCACAGAGGCCAATGACTGGTCCGCCATGCTGATGCGTATGTACACCCGCTGGGGCGAGCGCAACGGCATGAAAATGACTGTCACCGAGTTTGTAGAAGGTGACGAGGCCGGAATAAAATCTACCACCATAGAATTCGAGGGCGATTATGCCTACGGCTACCTTAAGGCAGAAAACGGAGTGCACCGCCTTGTGCGCATCTCCCCTTTCAACGCCCAGGGTAAAAGGCAGACGACCTTCTCTTCCGTATTCGTCTATCCCCTTGTTGATGATACTATCAACATTGTCATCAACCCGTCAGACCTTGAGTGGGACACCTTCCGCAGCGGAGGCCACGGAGGCCAGAACGTGAACAAGGTGGAAACCGGCGTACGAGTACGCCACATCCCTACCGGCATAATGGTAGAGAATACGGAAACCCGCTCGCAGTTTGACAATCGCGAGAACGCGCTAAGAATCTTGAAATCAAGACTCTACGATATTGAGTTAAAGAAACGCCAGGCAAAGCAGGCAGAGCTTGAAGGACAGAAAAAACGCATTGAGTGGGGTTCACAGATCCGCTCTTACGTACTGCATCCGTACAAGCTTGTAAAAGACCTGCGTACCGGCTTTTCTACAGCCGATACGCAGGGTGTTCTGGATGGAGACCTGAATGAATTCATGCATGCATTCCTGATGCAACAGGGCTCCGGTGCCGCTCCGGCAGATATCGAAGATATCGACTAGCGGTAAATCGAATACTGAGAGGCTAAGCTTCCGTACATCTGGCCAAGAACCTCAAGATAAGGACGACCGCTAACAAGAACGGTTCTGTAGATTGTATCGTCTACTCGATAGAGCTCCATACCGCCAAGGTAAATGGTCTCGTAATCATCGGGCAGTTCATCTACAAGGGCGCCAGCCGGAGGAACTATAACCTCATATCGGCCATTGCGATTGATGATGTAGAAGACACCGTCGTCGTAGTAATAATCCCAGTTTGCATAAGCGTAGCTCTGAGCAAGTCCAAGCTTGTATGCCAGCTCGTAGGAAGTCTGGGCGTGATTCAGGTTCATGGCGATGGTCCTGTTCTGGGCGGCGATGTAAGCATTGTTCTGGGCAATGATACGGTTCTGCTCGTCGATGTACCTGCTGTAAGAATCCCAACCTCTGTAAGTACGGTAAGTATTCGTGTAGTAAGAGAAGGTAACGCGGCCGAAAGGAGTCTTTACGGTCTTGGTTATAACTACTCCTACAGGGGGACGGCAAACGATATAGCTGCTTCCGTATATACGATAGTAAACATCGTTATGCAGATAGTAATCAATGCCGTAGTAACGAACCCTCTTAGGTCTGGGAGGCATGGAATGAACCTTCCAACCGTAGTAATGGGAATCGTGGCTGTAGAAGCTCTTGGGAGTATTGTAAGACTGATAACCTCTCTCCCTGGGCGATATCCTTTCTACATTGTTATTGTGTACCCTGTACTCCGATGCGGAAACCTGATTGCTGGTCCTTGTGGCAGAAGTGGTGCTGCCAGAAGAAACAGAAGACAAACCCCTTCTGGTAACGTTTACACTTGTCTGGTTCTGGGTAGTCTGGTCAGTCTGCTCGGTTGAACCAGTCCTTCCGGTAGTAGTTCTGGTAGCCTGCTCGGTTGAACCGGTCCTGGTAGCGGACTGTGAGCCGGCGACAGTAGTTCTTGTACTGGAAGAGGTACGGGTATTCTGCTGAGTAGTAGTTGTAGAAGTACTTCTGTTATTGTTATCAGTAGTAGTTCTTGTAGAAGTGTTCTTTGTATCCTGCTCAGTAGTACGGGTTGCGGTAGAACCGTTGGAACGCCTTACAGAAGTTGAACCGGACTGGTTTGTTGTCCTGGCATTCTGATTGGTTGTACGGGTATTCTGGTTCTGAACTGCAGCATTTTCCTTTTTCTCTGAAGAGGTTGTAGTTGTCCCCCTCCTAACCTGCTGAGTAGTTGTGGAGGAGGAATTTCCTGTAGTTCCGGAATTGTTGCTGCGTCTTACAGAAGACTGGGCAAAAGCACCTCCGGCAAGAAGCACTGACAGCATAACAGCTGCGAGTGAATACCTTGTTGAAGTTCTCATTGTAAAATCCTCCTGTTAGTTATATAAATAATATTTCTTGGAAAGAGCCTTGAAGTCGTCCGTATCCTTGTACATCCAGTACTCTAAGATCTGGTCAACAGTTAAAGTCTCTCCAAAATACTTTCTTACATAATCCGTACCACATACAATATCGAACATGCGGGTGCGGCCCTGAGACAGTTCAAACGGGTTCTTGTCATAGAGCTCGTTGGCAGCCTGCATTACGTAGAACTGGATGAGGGTAAGAGGTGCAGCCTCGTAGTCATAGAAGCTGAACTGAACGCCGTGAATGAGCTTGCCCTGCAGGGGACCGAACATGGGCTTGAAGTGGATGGGCCTGAAATCTACGCCGGGGATATTGCACTGTACAAGGTAATCCCTGAACTTATCCGCATCCGTAATCCACTCTGCTGCAAATACCTGGAAAGGAAGGGTATAACCAACGCCGATGCAGAGGTAATCTGCGGCATTGAACTCTCCGCAGATACCCGATGCGGGATAATCGATTGCGGAACGGCCTGTAGGGATGTTCGGCGAAGGAAGTATCCAAGGAAGCTCTGTGTCTGCATAAAGCATATCGCGGGTCCAGCCTTCCATAGGCACAACGGTCAGTTTGCATTTGAGGGGTTCCTGGTCACCTTTTTCTCCGCAGTTCAGGCCTTCTTCGTTGATAAGCTGTGCAAGCTCGCCTACAGTAAGACCATAAACATAAGGAATAGCGAATTCGCTGACGAAGGAGAAGAAGCCGGGTTCAGTGATGCAGCCCTCGACCTTGTTGCCACCAAGCGGATTGGGCCTGTCAAGTACAACTACCTCAATGCCAAGCTTTGCGCAGGCGCGCATTACAAGTCCAAGCGTGCTGATAAAGGTATAGCTACGCGTTCCTACGTCCTGGATATCGTACACCATGACATCGATGCCCTTAAGCATTTCTGCAGAAGGTTCACGATTCTTGCCGTAAATAGAATAAACCGGCACTCCGGTCTGGGGGTCAGATGCATCCTCAACCTTTGCCCCTGCATAGGCATCGCCACGGACACCGTGCTCCGGGCCGAACAAGGCAACCAGATCCACTCCGGGAGCAGAAAACAATATGTCGATAGTAGAATTAAGATGGCTGTCTACGCCACTGGGGTTGGTAACAAGACCAACTTTCTTTCCGACAAGAGGGGCAAAACCATTATCCCTGAGGACCTCTATACCGGGTTTAACTTTTGCGGCAGAAAGAGTACATACAGTGCTAAATGCAACCGCAAGTGCCAGAATAGTTTTTTTAATCATAATTAGTTGATATCGGCTATTTTACCAGCAAACAGAATACTCTGTGTCTTGGTGTCGTAAATTGCAAAAAGGAAGGGTTTGTCCACCCGGATCACAACGGGCTCCTGCCTTACGGCGGAGCGGCCAATCAGGATGGCTGTTACGGCGGCAGCCTCGGAGCCTTCTTCGCTAACCTCTACCACGCACTTCTGGAGGGCTTTTGAAACGAAGGCTTCCTCTTCTGTAATACCGGAAAGATCTGCCTGGCTGGTGAAAACCTGACCTGCGCCCATCTGGGTAATGATAGGGTTGAGCAGTCTTGTATACTCTACCTTGAACTTAGGCAGGGCAAGGCTTACTTCCCCTCCCCTCTTAAGTTCCTTAAGTATATTCTGGAACTCGAGCACATTCATTTTTTCTACGACCTTGGACATATCGTCTGGTATGGCGACAAGCATGGCATACCTGGTATTCATGTACGGGAGGTTAACGAAAGTGCATCCGGAAACCTTCTTATAATGAAAAACATGGGATACCTTGTGCATGAAGTCGACTTCTTTGTCGCCTTTCTCTCCGTGGAATACCTCTTTGCTTGTAGCAGAAGGATTGAACGGAGCCAGCCAGGGAGCCTTGAAATACAAGGCGTTCATAAGTATCATCCTGACCGTAGGGGGCAGCTCGTCAAGGATTCCCTTAATCATGCCCTCAGTATGGTCGGAGCACCATTTGTTCACTGCGTCAACAGTGAAAGGATCTCCGGCGTCGGCAGAATAAAGCTGGGCGCCGTAACCATTCTGAAGGGACTTTATATAATCGTCCTTGGCATCAAAACCATGGTTCAGCCAAATTGAATTGGCCACCTTGACAATATTCAGGGAATCGGTATAAGGATGCTCGCCATAATAGGAACTGCGGCAGAGTGCCTTTACCAGGCCGTCGCGGGTAGCGCCACGGGCGCCATCGGTAAGCATAGAGAACGCCATACCGGCACTGAACGGGGACAGGACCACATTTCCTTTAGGATTAGTCTCAATGGCAGTCTTAAGGAAATTCATAGCGAATTCCACCTGTTCCAGTGAAACATCGGGCTTTTTCATAACTTCGCTGCGGTCTGCAGGAAGAGTTTGGGGAGTCATGGTAGCTACAGTTTCTGTGTCTACCGGGGTCGCATCAGCTGTCTTTTTTGCCGTTCCGCATGAAACGACTGCAGCTGCCATAAAAAGTACCGGTATCAGTTTCATAATATTGTGTTTATTCTTTGGTTTTCTTGCCGTATGCAGGGTCAACCTTACGCTCTGCAAGGAAGGTGACCACTACGGTTGCAACGCAGCAGAGCATTACCATCCAGAAGAACCATACATAGCCGATAGCCTCCTGAATATAACCTGCCACGAAGCCAGGGAGCATCATGCTCAGGGCCATGAAAGCGGTGCAAATCGCATAGTGCGAAGTTTTGAACTCGCCTTCTGAGAAGTACATCATGTACAACATATATGCCGTGAAACCGAAGCCATAACCGAACTGCTCTATTGCAAGGGCGATGGTAATGATAACCGGATTCTCCGGCAGGGCCATTGCCAGATAAACGAAGGTGAGGCAAGGAAGTGTCATGCCGATAGCCATCCACCACAGGGATTTTTTAAGACCCAGGCGGGATGCGACCAGACCTCCAACGACGCCACCGGCCAGAAGGGCGATAACGCCGAAGGTTCCGTATACGATACCCACCATATCGGTATCAAGTCCAAGGCCGTCCTTTGCAACAAGGAAAGGCTGGCACATCTTGATAAGGAAGCCTTCCGGCAGACGGTAAAGCAGCATGAAGGCAATTGCAAGCCATACGCCCTTCTTCTTGAAGAAGGTTGCGAATGACTGGCCAATCTCTTTCCAGGAGTCCGTCTTGCCACCATCGGCAGCGACGCGAGGGGCGTCATTCTTGGACTTGGGAAGGAAGAAAATATGATACAGGGTGACAAGGGCAAATACTACTGCCGATACACCCAGTGTAACCTGCCATGAGAATGGAATGTTGGCTATGCCGTCCGGGCTGGCAGCTGCAGTCTTCTTTTCAACTACACCTGCGATAAACACCAGCACACCCTGTCCGAATACGGATGAAATCCTATAGAAGGTACTTCTGATGCCGATGAAAGCCGCCTGGCTGCTTTGGTCATGCGCCAGCATATAGAAACCATCGGCTGCGATATCATGCGTGGCGGAAGCGAAGGCGGTTATGATAAAGAGCACAAGCGTCAGCCAGAATATGCCGGCGGGCGTCTGTCCGGAGGCTATCATATCGGCACTGGGCTTTGGCAGAGTGATGGTAAGGAGGGCCATCATGGCAACCATCAGTACCTGCATGGCGACTATCCACCAGCGCTTTGTTTTGATAACGTCTACGACAGGGCTCCAGAGTCCTTTAAGAAACCACGGGAAATAAAGCAACGTGGTAAAGAATGCCAGCTGGCCGTTGGGAACTCCCATTTTGGCAAACATCATAACGGAGATGTTGTTTACAAGGAAGTAAGGGATTCCCTCTGCAAAATAGAGGGTGGGAACCCAGAGCCAGGGTGTTTTAGTGAATTTGTTAGCCATATTGTTAGTTAATTGTTTCCAGTTTTGATCCGGGATAGTAGTGCTCCAGTATCTGGCTGAAGTTGTATCCGCTGTAAGCCATCACGGCGGCGCCAATCTGGCAAAGACCTACACAGTGGCCCCAGCCGCTACCGTCAAGGATAAGGTGATCGTCGGGAGTCCAACTTACCGTAAAGCGTGCGCTCTTGAGGTGTGACTCAGAGAGGAAACGCCTTACTATCAATTCTTTACCGATAATAACAGTAGCCTTGCTACCGACAACTTTAAGTTTCTTGATAACGCCTGAAGGGCCTTTCTCCAGAGGGATAAGATCCTGGATGGTACCTACATCCATGCCGCTGCGGCGTTTGAAGAGCTCGGATACCTGCTCGCGGGTATAGTCTACCTTCCACTGGTAGAAGTCTACGGTCTCAAGATCGTAGTCGTTGAGTACCTGGGAGAGTATCTCTTTGTCGTTGGTATTGCAGAAGCAGTGGCCGTGAGGGTCATGGTCCGGAGTATCGGGCAGGGACTGGAGATAATCATAGTCCTTGTCTGCCCAACAGGTGCTGAAGAGCTCTGTCTGGCCGCCGCAGCTCTTGTAGAAGCGGCAGTCGCAGATTTCTCCGTCCTTATCCTTGAGCACAAGGCCCCAGGTCTGGTCGATGGCCTCGCGGACCTTGCCGCCAACTGCCATTGTAAGGCCCTGATAGCGCTGGCAATGGTCATCGGCGCACACATCAAAGTTGATGTGGTCTTCGTGGTCGAACCACTTGATATATGTTCCGGGAACAGCGTCTTCCTTACCGGCACCAAGTTTAGTGTCAAGGTCAGTGCAAAGGGATACTACGTCGTTTACACCCTCAGGGAGCTCTACTTTCTTGCGCTCGCGGTGCTCTACCTGGGCAAGAATCCATGAACGTGAAATCACGGAATGAGCCTTCAGGAACTCCAGGGTGGCGGAAGACTTCATCTCTGAAGAGATTACGCTAAGCAGATAGTCCTCTACACCGATGACGTTTACGGCTACTACTTTGCCCTTTTCTACGATGAATTTCAGGGAACCGCCAAACTGCTGGTCAACCTTGCGCTGCCAGTGGAAATCTACGCCGATGATAACGTCGTGGAGTATGAAAGTGGGCTCTGCAAACATCTTGGACGGGGTCTGGGCCTCAAAGAAGAGCTCGTCGTACAGAGCACCATTATAGTTGATCTTGCCTTCCTGGTATGTAACCTTCTGAGGGCCGGCGCCGTCGGAAATAATCTCGAAGACGATCTCGTCGCTGGAAAGCACACCTACCTGGATTGTACGCTGGGTACGTGTAAGACGGCGGATTACCATATCCTGGGTTTCCTGGGAAGCTGAAACTTCTGCCAAGGCCTTTTCCAGGGCCGGAGCCGTTGCTTTCTCCCAGTCTTCTACCGGAGGAATAACCAGGGCGCCACCTTTGTCGGCGCAGCCGGGGCTGAAGCAAAGGTGCTCTGCCGGATCCTTGGAGAAGAAGCAGGAAGGCCTGTGTGCGTTACGCAGCATTACTATTACTCGATACTCAAAGTCTGCAAGGCCGTGGGTGCTGCCCTTGGGGCGTGCAGCGCCGGAAAGCGGCTTGTACCACATGATAATGTTTACGCGGGGCTCGGGCTCGCCTTCATTGACGGGCATGCAGTCTATGAGCCTGTAGAAAAGCTTGGAAAGGGACTTGGATGTCTTTGACTTGAGTACGAAGATTCCCTTGGTAAAGAGGTCGCAATGATAGAGGGAGGCCTCTTTTACGGACGAAAGGTACTTGAGCTGCGGGGCAGCATCGGCATCAAACATCTTGTCTACAGCTTCCTCCAGCGGCATAAGGCTGCGCGGGCAGGCCTGGAAATGCATGTGATCCGGGGCCGATGCTCCACTGTAAGGGCCATTGTAGAAGAAGGTGAATTCAGTGAAATGATGAGCCAGGTCCGTCATATCCTGGAAGCGGTTCATAATGGTCTGGGGCGTGTGTTCTGCCGCATTGACCGTGATATGCTCCGGGAAGATGGGATAAGGGTTGACCATAATGTCGTACTTGTGACCCTTGCGACCCTCGAACTTAAGGGCCTGCTGCTCCGGGAAACGTCCGCTTTCACACAGGAAGCAGGGACGGCGCTCCTCCAGTGCGGCCTCGAAATCTGCCGCGGTAGAGATAAGCCTCTCCGGGTTGCACATGACCTTTACCTTAAGGCCACCTATCTCACATTCCTTTACGCGGACATTTTTCAATGCCCTGAAGTTGGTCGTACACAAAGGCCAGACCGACATCTGATCGTTTATAAACTTTCTAAGCGACTCCGACTCGTTCATAACTATTAACCAAGTATTTATATTCAGTTTTTTATATTTAAAGAAGGGCTTCCAGATCTTTTCTGATCATTGTAAATTCCTGTTCAAAGTTAGGGGTTAACAACGATTTTTCAAAGGATTCCTCTATTTCTTTTACCGACCAGTAGCGACCTTCTGAAACCTCGGCTTCATCGGGGCTGGGAGAGAAGTCCCCCACTATGGCAAAAACATTAACCAGCTCGCGTTCAACGGCGCTTTCATATACGTAATCGCATAAAAAAACAGGGTTGAAATCATACAGGCCAAGCTCCTCTGAGGACTCACGGTAAAGTGCCTCCAAAACAGACTCTCCGTACCCTATGTGTCCGCCTACCGCAGTGTCCCAATAGCCAGGTAAAAGCTTCTTGGTAAGGGCCCGTTTCTGCAGGTATATTTCACCTTTACGGTTCACAATATGAAGATGGACTACCGGATGCAGAAGAAAGGATCCCTCGTGAACATAAGAACGCGGGGCACGGCCAACCACTTGTCCATCGGGCTGAACGATGGGCAGCATTTCTCCGCCAAGGGCGCCTGCGCCCCTGGGATTATCGACTGTGGGCAAAGGATATGCGGGTACCTGAGTGGGAGGGTAAATAAGAGTTGCCATCGGTCCGTAATATTACAAGGCGAGCATCACAAGGACCTGGGCCGCAAGTACCCTCAAAAACATCGTCAACGGATATACCGTGGCGTAATTAACTGAGGCATAATCAGTTCCGTACATCTCCTGGGAGAAGGCCAACGATGCGGGATTGGTTGATGCTCCGGCAACAAGACCGCAAAGCTGATAGAAGTTCAGCTTAAGCACAAGACGGGACAGGAGCATTATGAGTATGATTGGAATTGAGGTAATAATCACACCGTAAATGATCCACATATAACCGCCGTTCACTATGGATGCCACGAAGTTCTCTCCTGCGCCAAGGCCAACGGATGCCATGAACAGCGATATTCCTATTTCCCTCACCATCATATTGGCGCTAAGGGTGGTGTAGGTGGTTATCTTGAACTTCGGTCCAAAATGACCGAGCAATATGGCTATGATAAGCGGACCGCCTGCAAGGCCAAGCTTGACGGCGGAAGGGATGCCGGGGATGGCCAGCGGAATGCTGCCAAAGATAACGCCGACGGCGATTCCAAAGAAGATAGGCACAAGGTTAGGCTTGGTAAGCGACTGGGGCCTGTTTCCAACCAGCTTGGCCACATCGCCGATAGCGGATTCGGTTCCCACTACCTGAAGTCCGTCACCCATTTCCAGAATAAGGTTGGGCCTTGCAACAAGTTCTACACCCGCACGTACGACTCTGGTTATGGTAACTCCGTAGTTTGCACGGATGTTAAGGTCTTTAAGGTGCTTGCCGGTAAGGGATGACCTTGTAATAGCCAGGCGGCGGGTTACTACTGCATCACCAAGTTTATCCCAGTCCGTCAGATGCATGGGAATCTCTTTTCCAAAGATGATGCGGATGGCATCTACCATGGAAGGGTTGGTTACGATAAGCAGTTTGTCGCCCTGCATCAGCACGGTATCGGGCCCGGGGACAATGATTTCGCGGCCTCTCATCAGGCGGGAAATCACATATTTTTCGTTCTCCTGCTTGCTTATTACATCCTTGATCTTAAGGCCGAAGACGGCAGGATTCTCTACCTCGCAGTGCATGCGGCGAGCGCCTTCAGATGAGCCTTCTTCTGATTCCAGGGCTGCTTTTTCCTTTGCGAGGTCGATCTTGAAGATTGATTTTGCAAAAATAATCAGCACTATTACGGCAATTACGCCAAGAGGATAAGCTACTGCATATGCCGATGCCAGAAGGGAAGATTCATCCGGCGGAAGAGCCTGCTGGGCTGCACCAAGACCAGGAGTATTGGTTACCGCACCGGACATAACGCCAGTCATTACCTTAAGGTCTCCTCCTGTTACGGCGTTAAGGCCTATGGTAACAAGTACGGTCAGGGCCACCATGGTCAGGGCAAGCAGATTCAGCTTTACTCCTCCCTTTCTGAAAGAAGAGAAGAAGCCGGGGCCAACCTGTAGGCCGATGGTGAATACAAACAATATAAGGCCGAAGTCCTTAACGAAGGCCAGCGTACCGGGGTCCACCCTTAGGCCGAAGTGGCTGAACACGATACCTACGAAGAGTATCCATGTAGAGCCAAGTGAAACGCCTTTGAACTTATATCGTCCCAGAAAGAGGCCTATTGCTATAACAAAGGCGTACAGCATTATGCAATGGGCAATTCCAGTGCCCGTAAACAACTCAGTCATAAAGATCTGCCTTTAAACAAAAAACTTGATTTCCGCCGCAGACGCCTTCTACATAGAAGGTGAGGCCGTCCTGATGCACCAGGAGGTCTACCACGTCATTTGCGCGGGTTTCGTGGTTAAAGTTAACCGTGAGCTCCTTGAATGGATGCTCTTTGATTGTATCTGTGTCTATGCAATTCATTGCCCACAGCACATAGCGCGCATTGTTGGTGTGCTGCTGCAGGTCGATATCGGAATAACCCACAATATGGGTGCCGGCCTTGACTGGCTCTATTCCGCGCGGGATTGCCACCCTGGGGGCGTTTTCCACTATTGCATCTTCAGCCCTTTGGGTTTCGGGGTCTACCATCTGCATGACATCCGATGTGCGTACCATCCTGCGGGCGGCGATATCCATGATTACCCATGAACTGGTGCCACGTACGCGGACTTTTCCGCTGTCCGGGTCAGTGACCATGAAGTCCCTGACATAAAAGGGGCCTGAGGGGCCTTTATGCCAAGTGCTTATGTCTATCCTGTCTCCCCATGAAGGGGTGTCTTCAAATATAAAATTAAGACGGGAAAGGACCCAGGCTTTTCCGTCTTTAATCATCTGCTCGTAGCCGAAGCCCATGGCATCTGCGGCCAGATAGGCCATTTCCTGGGCATAGTCCATAAAAGCCGAAGGGCGCAGGCGCATCTGGGCGTCTACGTCGTAACAGCGTACTGTCTGGCTTAAAGTATATTTGTTTTTGTCTATTATCTTTCCTTCCATTCTCTCAAATCCTTTCTAGAAATTCAAGATTTCAAGTTCTTCTTTGCTGTACAGCAGCGAGTCAAAGAAGTCCGGGAACATGTGGGATACCAAAATGTACAGTATCAACAGTCCAAGAATGGTTCCCAGGATCCAGATTACAGCTTTGATCCAAGTGTTTGACTTGGTCTGCTTCTCCTCTACCGGCTCTGCAGCTTTCTCTACAACCTCAACTGCTGGAGCTTTGATTTCCTCAACTACGGGAGCTACAACCTCTTCAACTACGGGTTTTGTTTCTTCAACCGCAGGGGCTTCTACTGTTTCAACAGCAGGTTCCTCTACAACTTCAACAGCAGGTTCCTCTGTTGCCTCTTCTACGGGCTCTACTAAGAGCTCCGGTTCTTCTACTGGCTCAGGTTCTGCTACCGGCTCGGGCTCCGGAATAATCTCTTCCTTCAACTTCTTAATGGCATCCGATACCTCTTCCGGAGTTTCCTGATGAGTTTTCAGTGATATCGGCTCAAGGCCAAAGCCGCCAGGGTAGATATCCAGGTCTTCATCGGCAACGAAGAAAAAATTGTTCTCCTTTGTAGAGCGAAGCCTTCCCAGACCCGGGAAGACGATGTTCTTTTTTTGTTTGAGGACTTCCTTCATTTCCTGGAGGAAATCTGTAACAATCTTCTCTGCCTGCTTTGGATCCACTCCCCCATTACTCTTTATATATAAGGCTATCAGGGAGTTATCTTCTGAATTCTGGCGCTGGCGAAAAGACAGCTTCCTGTATGGCGGGTTAATCGTGTAGCCTTTGTCGCTGAAAGATGCGGGTACAGTTTCTGCCACAAAGGTTCCGACGCCCGGAAGCGTAACCTCGTCTCTATCAAGAATTAACTCCTTGACCATCTTTGACAATAAGTCAATATCCATAGCCAGATTCAATTTTAACGAGAACAAAGGTATAAAAAAAATGTTAAAAAAATTTGGAGATAAAGCAAAATGTTGTACCTTTGCAATCCCAATCGGAAGAAAGGGTACTACAAATTCCTCTTTAGCTCAGTTGGTTAGAGCACCTGACTGTTAATCAGGGGGTCGTAGGTTCAAGTCCTACAAGGGGAGCTCACAAAACCAAGCACTTACGCATCCCGCGTAGGTGCTTTTCTTTTAATGTACCTTTGGTCGCCCAGAGGAAACAAAAAAAAACCAGCGTGGAAAACGCTGGTTTTTTCATTTATGTTAGCTTGCTAGAGATTAGCGCGCTGTGACTGTGCATCACCGAGTTCCTTTGAGGCGTGAGCCTTACCGGAAGCAACTACAGGAGCCTTACGAACGCCCTGCTGAACAGGACCCATAGGAAGCTCTACATAGTTGCGAGGTGAATCACCCTTGTACATCTGGTACTTCTTAGCCTGGAGTTTAACCAAAGTCTCTTTAGCCTTCTGGACAGCTGCAGGAGCACTATAGTTAAGAGGATAAACTGCAGGATCTGCAAGAATGATGTAGTTTGCACATGCAAAGTATCCCTGGTAAGTGCCTTCTGAATCGAATGCGGCAAACTCTATACCGGTGTAGTCGTAAGATGAGTTACTCACAAAGGCAACAAGACCATCTGCAACATAAGCAGCACACATTCCATAGTTACCTGTTGAATAAATGAGTGCAGTATAATCCATAACCACAGGCTTAATGGTATATGTAGTTCCGCTAAGTACAACCTCTCCGGCACTAGGGTTGCCTATCATGTAAATAGCACCGCTATACCACTCCATTTCAAGAGTACCGTCAAAGCCAGCCTTTTGACCTACGCCGTAATCGATACCGCTAACCTTAACAATGTCGCATTCATCACCGCCGATAATCTTGTCATCAGCGTCCTCAAATGTAACAATGCTATAAGGCTCACGATCAGTAGCAGCACCTTCATCGTCGGTAGCCCACATGATCCAGTTGGTACCAAGGAGAGTAGCCTTGGGAACACCGGCCAAGAGATCATCCTCTGTATAAGCGATCTCGAAAGGACCAAGACCGTACTGAACAGTAGCGTATACAGCATAGTCATCCTGCTGACCCTTGTCAGAGATAGGAACGGCAACTACTGTGTACTTACCACCCTCTGCATCTGCTGCGAAAGGAAGCTTAACCATACCGGGCTTGTCAATGATAACAACTGACTCATCCTCTACGAATACAAGATCAAGAGCATAATCAATAGCATCCTCATCGCCACCCTTTACAAGGACAACAGCAGCCTTTTCAGCATTAGCGCCAATAAAGTCAACGGATACAAGTGCATTGTCAGTACCCTCAGAATCGGTAAGGATACCCTCAAGGGTAAGACCGATGGTATAATCGCTAAGCTCTACGCCAGGCATTACAACAGCGAATTTTCCGTGCTGGTCGGCATAGTAGTAGGCGCCATTGAGGGTGCAAAGCATACCCTTAGGAGTAGGGAAGGAAATAATGCCGTCTGCATAAGTACCGATAGAGAACGGGCTGCCCTTGTAAACAGATGTTACACCATCAACAAAGCCATCTTTAGTATTGATACATACTCCGTAATCCTGGAGGGCGATAGTAACATTGTTGGGATCAGAAGCATCGATTACTATAGGAGAATTTCTCCAATAAGTACCCTCGTAATTCTTCATAGTAGACTCGCTGGCACCAAGAATCTGTGCGGCAAGAGGAAGCTGGAAGCCCTCTACCTTGAACACACCGGGAGTCAGTTCGTTCTCGTAGATAGTACAAGGAACAGTAATAGGATCAAGGCTATACAGTCCGCAAATGATATCGTCTACCCAAAGACCCTTACCAAGGTTCTTCCAAGGCTCAGGAAGAGTGGCGGTAATAGAAATATTGCTTACTGCATACTGAGTTGTTTCCGCTGAAGTAATAGCCAGGTTCAACTTGGCAGATTTTCCAAAAGGAACCTTGTCCATATCAACAGGGATAGACAATGTTGCAACATTGGAACCAGCGTCAAACGCTACGTTGAAGGTAGCGGGAGAGCTTTCAATGATATACTGGGTCTCCTCTTCAGAAACTGACACAGTTGCTGCAGATGATGCGGAAGTATCAAGACGATACAGCGGAACATCAATTGAAGTAGTAGCAGGAGTGAGAGTTACTTGAGTAGTGGTAGTATTTGAGAAATAGAACTGAGACCCTGTTTCTGCATCGCCGGGCTTCCACTCGTCGTACTTTTCACTACAAGCAGCAAGTGCGAAGAGGGCGGCAGTGGCAATAGCCAATCCTTTTATATATTTCATAATAATCATCGTTATAGATTAGTCAAAAGATGTTACAGGCGTATCATCAGCAGGTGATGACTTGCTAGGGTCAGGATTGTTTGTACAGTCGTAGTTGTAGTTGGTCTCGGTCTGTACAATGCAGAAGTTCATCCAGTTAGGAGTATTTCTTTCAACAAACCTGTAATTAGGAACATGGTTGGTGTTAGGATAGTTACGGATAACACCCTTCTGCAGACGCTTGATATCCATGGTAGCGAAACCTTCGCCCCAAAGCTCAACACGACGCTGCCACCAAACCTCATTTACAAAGTCGCTGGACTTAACATCACCATAGTTCTCAGTGTGCTGGCCATAAACATAGTTAGGGTCACGAAGCTTAGCGAAAGCGGTAAGTTTAGCAATACCCTCAGCCTCATTCTGACGGCCGATAGCCTCTGCCTCGATGAGGTACATTTCCTCTACACGCATGAGAGGAATTGAACCAACGAAACCGATGTACTGGTTGTCGCGACCTGCATCACCGCCAGCGGTACGGAACTTAAGCTCGATACCACCTACGACACCATTACCGAAACCGGAAACGGCAGCAGCACCACTCTGGAGCCATGTAGGATGCTTGGTGTAAGCTGCAAGGGCCTCTGCCTGAGCATCTGAATCAAGATCATCGAGAGCGAAGTCTACGTAGCAAGCCTTACGGCAGTCTGAAGCAGGAATAGTCTCATAGAGGTGACGGTCAATCTTGAAAGGCTGTCCATAGTTTGCAGCGTAGCCGCAACCTGAAACCTCAGGATTGATTTCCATGTACATCATTGAGCCCCAGCTTGAGTCACCATCGTTAACCTGGATCTGAGGATCGGAAGACTTCTGCTCAAGACCGAACATCCAAGCACTGTTAGGAGTGTTGAAACCAGTCTCCCAGTCTGTGTACTGTGCGGCGGTCATTACGCTGTAGCCGTCCTGAGCCTTCTTGGCATAGGTAGCTGCATTTGCCCAATCACCCATAATGAGGTAAGCACGAGCCTTCAGACCGTAAACAACGGAGATGTCGGGGAGATAGATAGAAGGACGCTGGTAGTTGGCAAGAAGAGACTCTGCCTTGTCAAGGTCGCTTATGATGAACTTGAACATCTCCTCGTGGGTAGCACGGGGGTTGTGAGAAAGGGCCTCTACTGAAGTAGCCTCAGTTACGATAGGAACTGAAACGTCTTCCTTGTCAACGGTATAAGTCTTCTGTGAGTACATCTGGGCCATTTCTGTATAAAGCCATGCGCGTACTGCATAAGCGATACCTGCACCTGCTGCATAATCATCGGCAACATTGCCTTCTGAGTCGGTAGCAAGACTGATAACATCGTTGCAGCTCTTGATCCACTTGAAGTAGTAGGTCCAAGGCATCTGGCAGATACGGTAAGCAGGTCCAAGATAGATCATCTCATACCAGTAGCTGTACCAGTTCTGATAAACGTATACTATATCCTGGCCCATAATATCCCTTTCGAGATTCAGTGCAGGCCAGCCAAGGTCGTAAGGATAACTGTTGCCTGAGCCGCCATAAACGAACTCGCCAACAAGTGTAGAAGTAACGGCACTTACTGCGTTGTCAAAAGCACCAGGAGCTTCAGCTACCTGATCTTTTGTGGCATAGCCGTTCTGGGGAAGGTACTCCTTCTCGCAGCTTGTATAGATAAAACCGGTGAGGAGCAGAAGTGCGGAAACCTTAAGTATATTTTTCATATTCTTTTCCTCCTAAATTAGAATGAAAGCTGGATTCCACCGGAGATAGTCCTAACCGGAGAATAAGCTGTGATGGATGAGTTGGAAGTGAATGAGTAACGAGGATCCAGACCCTTGCGGTGTGACCAGAAGATGAGGTTCTCGCCCATTGCATATACCCTGATGTTGCTGATAACCTTACCGAGGTTTGCAATCTTCTTAACAGGGATGTTGTAACCAACTGCGAATGACTGGAAGTTCAGATAGCTTGCATTGGTCAGATAGTAATCAGTGCTGTAACGCTGATCGCCGAACTGCCAACGAGGAATGTTGCTGTTAGTATTGGTTGCGCTCCATGCCTTTACCCAATCCTTGTGGAATACGGTACCGGCGTTGCTTGAAGAAGATGAAGGACTCATCAATGAAGAGTAACGGCTATCGTAGATCTTTCCACCAAGCTGATAATCGAAGGTAGCATTGAAGTCGAAGTTACCGACCTTCAGTGAAGTGCTGAAACCACCGAATACCTTAGGAAGAGTTGAACCAAATGCATACTTGGAAGCCTCATCGATGTTGGAAGTCGTACCTGACTTCTTGGAAGCAGCCTTGTTGATGATGTTGGTAGTAACACCGTCCTTGCCACCAGCAGGGCTCAGGTCTTCGTCGTACCAGTACAGAGGCTCACCTTTCTCGCCGATACCGGCATAAGCATAAGTGAAGTAGTTGTCCATAGGACCACCAACCTCGTACCAGAGACCATTCTCGGTAAAGCCGCCGTAATCAGCGATCTTAGACTCAGGAAGGCTGAGGATCTTGGTTGCATTGTGAGAAGCGTTCAAGCTTACAGACCAGTCAACGGTCTTGGTACGGATGATAGTGCCATTGAGGGTGAGTTCAATACCCTTGTTAGACATATCACCTACGTTGCCATAGTAACCACGTGAACCTGCAGACTCAGGGATTGAGAGCCAGAAGAGAAGGTCCTGAACTTTCTTGTAGTAAGCATCGATACCTCCGGAGAGACGTCCGTTCCAGAAGCTGAATTCTGCACCGATGTTCCAGTTAGTAGTGGTCTCCCAGGTAATCTTCTCATTACCAAGACGATAGAAAGTAGGAGACATTGAAGTATCGGAAGCCTTGGACAGCTCATAGAGATCTGTGTAAGCCCAAGCGCCGATGCTATCGTTACCCTGCTGACCTACGGAGAACTTCAGTTTGAGGATATCGATCCAGCTTACGTCGCTGAGGAAGGTCTCCTTGGAGAGTACCTCTGCAAGACCGATAGACCAGAAGTTACCCCAACGATGTTTCTTAGCGAAGTAAGATGATGCATCACGACGGAAACTGAGTGAGAGATAAGTCTTGTTCTTATAGTCAGTCTGAGCGCTTAAGAAGAAACCTTCTACGTTGTATCCTGAAGAAGAAGTAGAAGCATCTACCTGACGGTCTGCGAATGCAGAGAGCTCAAGGATCTCAGGAGAGAAAGCACCACGGGCATAAGCATAGATGCTGTTGCTCTTGTTCTTGTAGTACTCGTGACCAGCCATAACGTTTACGTTGAAGTCACCGTAAGTGTTGTGGAAGGTGAGAGTCTGAAGGTGGTTGGAACGGAGAGCGTTGCTCTCTGAGCGATAGATTTCGCCGTTAACACCAACCTTAGGACCATAGAGTGCGTTCTCGTAATCGAGTGAACGGGTGTTGCCCCAGATGATGGTTGAAGACCAGTTAGCCTTGAGCCAAGGGGTGAACTCAACCTCTACAGTACCGTTGGCATTGAACTGGTTGCCCAGGCTCTCTACCTTGTTGTAGTGGTTGCTACCCAGAGGGTTACCGGTCTGCAGGAAGCCACGGCCTACACCGTAGTTGGTTGCAGCTACACCGTAGTCGTACTGAGGATTGCCGTTTTCGTCGGTCCTGATAACAGGGTTGCCGTTTTCATCGAGCACGCGTACGAATACAGGATAAATAGGAGCAATCATTGAGGTGTAGTAGGTAAGGTTGGTTGAACCGTAGCTACCGGTTGTGAAGTTAGGGTTAGAGGTGGTCTTAGAGTTGGTGTAACCTACGTTTGCACCGAACTTGAGCCAGCTCTTAGCCTGATAGTCAGCCTTTACGCGGGCTGTGAAACGCTTGTAACCGGAATACTCGATAATACCGTTCTCATTGAGGTAACCTACACTACCGTAGAAAGAACCGCGATCGTTACCGCCGTTTACACTAAGGGTGTACTCCTGACGGGAAGCGGTGCTGTAAGCGAGGTCTGTCCAGTCATCATTGGTCATGTAGTAGGTTTCACCCTTCCACTGATAAGCACGACCCTTAACTGCGTTAGGGTTGAGCTTGCCATTAAGACCGATAAGGTTCTGGCCTGTAGGAACAGTGTAGATGTTGTAACCGAGGTCACCAATCATCTGGGTGTTAGCGCGGAGGTTAGCCTCTGCAGCACTCAGACCATTGAAGATGAAGTAGTTGTACAACTGAGCATAGTATGCCTCGTAGTACTCACCAGGCTCGGTGATCTTGTCGTACTCCTGGATAGCCCTGGAGCTAACACCAAACTTGGCGTCGAATGTTACAACTGCATCCTTTGACTTTGATTTCTTTGTAGTAACGAGGATCACACCTGCAGCACCACGGGCACCATAAAGGGCGGCGGAAGCAGCATCCTTAAGGACGGTGATGGACTCGATATCATTCTGGGGAATGTTGGAGAGGCTGGCCGTGTAAGGCGCACCATCAACAATGATAAGAGGATCTGTACCTGCGTACATAGATGCAATACCACGAATGTTGATGCTACCTGCACTTGAACCAGGAGCACCTGAAGCACCCTTCATCTGGAGGCCCGGAACGGAACCTACGAGGGCGTTCTGTACGTTGGTGGTCTGACGCTTCTGCAAGTCTTCTGACTTAACAACAGTAGCAGATCCGGTAAATGCCTCTTTAGTAGTTGTACCGAATGCGACAACGATAGTTTCGTCGAGCACTGTGGAATCTACCTCGAGAACAATGTTCAAGGTCTTGTGACCATTGACAGCGACTGTCTTGTCTTTGTA
Source organism: uncultured Prevotellaceae bacterium (assembly GCA_947166905.1). Lineage (GTDB taxonomy): Bacteria > Bacteroidota > Bacteroidia > Bacteroidales > UBA932 > Cryptobacteroides. Next base: position 93,285 of record CAMVFZ010000005.1, read on the forward strand.
ACCCATGCAGCTTACCTTCAACTGGCCGTCTGAAGGGACGGAGAGAGTATAAGCTCCTGACAGATCAGTCATGGCGTAGACGGTATTATTGCCAACAAGGAGCACGCTTGCTCCAACGATAGGCTCACCGGCTTCATCAACCACTTTACCAGACACAGTGATGTTCTGTGCGAGGGCAGTGAAAGAAGCCACTAGTAATACCACAGCCGTGAAAAAAAACCTAATTTTTTTCATAAGCATAAGATCGTTAGTGAAACTTAAAATATAAAAATATAATAATTGTCAGCGTTGGTACACCCCGCTTTTCAGGGCTACCAAAGGCAAAGTAAAGAATTATTTTTTAAAAAACAAAATTTCTCAACTATTTGTAACTAGCCTATTTTCAGGCATTTAAAACGATATTTGATTTTAGTTTATAAAGATTAAAACATTTTAAACTTACAAATAGAAAGTTGATTCGACGAATTTTTGCGTGTTTTTACAAAAAAGAATATTTTGCGAATATATATACACTAAAATGCATAAAATACCGCAAAATATTCGAAATTATTCGCTATTTAACCCTGATAGAACGACCCAACTTAAGAGTTGTTTTGGGTGTAAGTCCCTGATTGAGACGACAGATAGCAGAAACTGTCGTATGGTATTTTCGGGCAATTCCTCCCAAAGTATCACCGGACTTAACTTTGTGATACTTGGCTGCAGCGGCCTCAGCGGCCTCTTTTGCCTTGGCGGCATACTCCAGGGAATCGGCTGCATGAATCTCGTCTTCTATATCTTCAGACTCCGGAACATACTTGCTGTCTATGGAAAGATGCTTCTTTTTTAGGACAAAAAGCCTGTGCCGGAGGTCACCGGACTCAAAATCTATAAGCCACTGGGGGTCAAAAGCGTAACCTCTGTATCTGGTCTCAAAATGGAGGTGCGGGCCAGTGGAACGGCCAGTTGAGCCGCCAAGACCTATTTTATCGCCTGCATCCACCCATTGGCCGGCCTCGACGCTACGCTCTGCCAAATGAGCATAAAATGTCTCTAGACCGTTCTCGTGACGAACTATAACCAGATTTCCGTAACCTTTATAATATTTTGAAAGGCGAACCCTGCCAGAGAAGGCCGCAGAGACAGGTTCTCCCCTATGCAAAGGCAAATCAACGCCCTGATGGCGCCTTCTATGGCGCATTCCGAATTTTGAATAAACTTTAACCTGACGCGGACATTTGTACTGATTCAAGGTATCCACCACCCACACAGAAATTTTATCCGGCAGGCTTGACAGGTCCTGGCGATAAGGGTCTATTGCATCCTCGTCCCAGCATTCCTTGATAGCGTCGGTCTTTATCGCAGCCGACGGATCCCTGTAATACTTCCAGGTATTGTTTTCATATAATATAATCTGTACGCCAGGGGTCTGCGTGTCGATGGTATCAAGCACATTGCCGGGCACACCGCGAAGACTCCGCACCGACTCTCTTGTCAGGTGCGGAATCATTACGTCCGGCGTTTTGTCTTTGAGCTTAACCTTGCTCTGGGCGTTAGCCCAAGGGGCGGCCGTAACGGCCACCAGAAAAAAAAGCAAATATTTGAATTTCATTATCTTACTGCACCGAATCTCTCTTTCAGAATCTTATCCGCCTGGGCAATCTTCTCTGCCAGCAATTCCTTGGAAGTAGCCTCGCAGATAAAGCGCAGATAAGGTTCTGTGTTGGAAGGACGGATATTGAACCACCACTGAGGGAATTCCAACCTGTAGCCGTCGAAGTCCATAACCTTGGTGGGCTTCTCCTGGCTCTGGAAATACTCCTTGATGGCATCCATCGCGCCTTTCTTATCTTCTAGTTTATAGTTAATTTCTCCTGAATTCTCATAACCGGTAAGGCGGTCAATTTCTTCTGAAAGCTTGATTCCCTGCTTCTTGAGGGCGCTTACAATGCGAAGCACAATCATGCTGGAGAGCATACCGCTGTCGCTGTAGAAGAAATCCTTGAAATAATAGTGACCTGCAAGTTCACCACCCCAGAGGCCGTCGATTTCACGAAGCTTGGGAGCGGCGAAAGCACGGCCTACGCGCCATGTATGGACATCGGCATTATAATTCTCTGTCAGATACTCTGCAACTGCCTTGCTTGAGCGAATCTCCTGAAGCACGCGGGGATTCTTCTCTCCCCTTTCGTCGCAGAAGTAACGGGCCATCATTGCAATTACAAGATCCGGGGCCACGAAACGGGCCTTGTCATCCACGAACATAACGCGGTCTGCGTCGCCGTCGTAAATAACGCCAACATCGGCCTTGATCTTTGAAACCAGGTTCTTCAACGGCTCTACATTCTTGGCCACCAGCGGATTAGGCTCATGGTTAGGGAAGCTGCCGTCCATATCGTCAAATAGATAAGTGGCATCATCGCCCTTGTAAATCTCTTTAGCGAAGAGGGTGCTCATTCCATTGGAAAGGTCAAAGGCTATCTTAAGGTTGGAATAATCGCCCTTGAACTTCATAAGGAACTTAATATAGTCCGGTTTGATGTCTATTTCCTTAACTACTCCCCTCTTTGCAGCAACGGGAGTGGGACGGCCCTCGTCAATCCACTGCTTAATCTGGCCGAGACCGGTGTCCAGGCCAACAGGGAGCGCATTTTCGCGGCTCACCTTCATTCCGTTGTACTCGCGGGGATTATGGCTTGCTGTAATCTGTACAGAGGCTTTATAACCATAGTTTGCAGTACCGAAGTAAACCAGAGGAGTACTGCTGTAGCCGATATCGTCCACATCGGCACCGGCATCAGTGATGCCTTTGATCAGGTAGTCGTGAATTTCCTGTCCGGAGAGGCGGCAGTCGCGGCCCACCAGAACTTTATTGGCTTTGAGGAGTTCAGGGAGGAAGTAGCCCACCTTGTAGGCGATCTCCTTATCGAAGTCTACGTTGTAGATACCTCGAATGTCGTATGCGTGAAATGCTCCCATAGTGTTATTGGATTACTTGATTTTGGATTTGTATCGGGTTGTATAGCGCCCGTTGGCGATACCCACCAACTTCTTGGCTATCATCTTTTTACGTATGGGGGCCACAAGGTCGGTAAACATATCCCCTTCAAGATGGGAAAGCTCATGCTGGACCATGCGGCAGGCAAAACGGTCGAAGGTCTCGGTTACCTTTTGCAAATCTTCGTTGTAATACTCTACGGTGATGGTGTCAGGGCGTCTGACATCGGCATAAATACCGGGGATGCTAAGGCAGCCCTCGTTATAAGTGCACATATTGTCGCTCTGGGACACGATGCGAGGATTGATAAGGGTACGGCGGAAATCCTTGAGGTAATCGTACACATCAGTCATTTCCGTGCCGTCCACTATCACTACCCTCTTGGAAACGCCAATCTGAGGCGCTGCAAGTCCGCAGCCCTCTGCTACAGCAAGGGTGTCCTTAAGGTCCTGTACCAAGGTTTTGATGCCCTCCGCATCTGCCAGGTCAATTTCTTCCGCCTTCTTGCGAAGGACCTCAGATCCGTAAAGATATATCGGTTGAATCATGTTTTAACGTCTTTTTTTAGTTACTTTCCTGGACAGGCTTTCCGGCACTGAAGAAGGATCAACGGTCATTGCAGATCCCGACGCGCGGTCCATCCAGCTTTGCAGGATAATGGCGGCGCTAATCTTGTCTACCGACGCCTTATCCCTGCGTGCCGATGCCTTCATTCCCCCATCGATCATGGCCCTGTGTGCCAGAACCGATGTAAACCTTTCGTCTTCCAACTCTACCGGAATTCCCGGAAAGTGCTTTGCAAGCAAAGGAAGAAAGGCGTCCACATCTGCGGCGGCCTCTGACGGATTACCGTCCATATTGCGCGGATAACCAACTACGAACCGTATTATTCGTTCTCCAGCGGCGTAATTTTTGATATATTCTATTATCTTTGCAGATGGTACAGTATCAAGGGCGGAGGCAAAGATACCAAGCGGGTCGCTGACCGCAAGGCCGGTGCGCTTTCTGCCATAGTCTATACCGATAATCCTGTCCATCGTGACAAAGATACGAAAAAGTTAACGTATGTCAAAGGAAAATAGAGAACACAGGTCCAGAAGACTAAGGATATCCATAGTGGACGACAACACCCACAAACAGATATGGGTACTGCGCGGAAAGCGGTCCAGAATCATTTTTTCCGCAGTGTCGGCCTTGATTGTCCTACTCCTGACAGTGTACATAATAATTGCCGTCACACCCATCAAGACTTTCTTCCCCGGCTACCCTGACGCTCACCAGAGAAGGGCCGCAGCAGCCAATGCCATGACCATCGATTCACTGGAAACGGTTATAGCCAGGTGGGAGTTTTATTCAGAGAACCTGATGCGGGTTCTGGACGGCTCAGAAACGATATCCATCGATTCTCTTCTGCGTAGAAAGAACGTGGATGACGCCGCCGTAACAGGCAAAGATTACAGCCAGAGCGATTCCCTGCTCCGCGCAGCCGCAGAGGAAGCGGAAAAGTTTGGCCTTCACTCAGAAAACAGGAAGCTGCCTATCGAGGGCATGCACTTCTTCCCGCCGGTTAAAGGCGTCATTACCCAGGGCTTCGACAAATACACACACCCTTATGCCGAGGTCAGTGCCCCTTCGGGCTCTATTGTGATGGCCGTGGCCGATGGTTCCGTGATGACGGCATCCTGGAGCGACCAGGACAAGTACACCATCATCATCCAGCATGAAAACGATCTGGTTTCCATAATCAAGGGCGTTGGCAAATCCACGATTACAGCTGGATCAAAAGTCAAGGCCGGAGCGCCCGTAGGCTTGATCCAGGACCCTCTGGGAACCACGGAGGCACAGATTATAAGGGTGGAGCTTTGGTATAAAGGAGAGGCCGTCAATCCGGCGGAATACATTAAGTTTTAATGGTGAACAAGAGAAGAATAGCTATTCTTGGGGCTACCGGCAGCATCGGCCAGCAAGCCCTTGACGTTGTTGCCCGCAACAGGGAAATGTTTGAGGTAGAGTTGCTTACGGCAAACGAGAACGTAGAGCAGCTGGCAAAGGATGCCATCGCCTTCGATGCCAATGCCGCCGTAATCTGCAATCCGGCCAAGTATCCCCAGCTTGCCGCCGCACTTGAAGGTACGGATGTCAAGGCCTTCGCCGGTATAGATTCAGTAGTACAGCTTGTAGCAGGTGACAACATAGACATAGTTCTTACCGCAATGGTGGGCTTCAGCGGAATGCGCCCCACTACAGCTGCAATCAAGGCAGGCAAAACCATAGCTCTGGCCAACAAGGAAACTCTTGTGGCAGGCGGCGCCTTCATAATGGACCTTGCCAAAAAGTACGATGTAAACATACTTCCGGTAGACTCTGAGCATTCTGCTATCTTCCAGTGCCTGATGGGATCTGTCGGCAACAAAATCAGCAAGATACACCTTACCGGCTCCGGCGGTCCCTTCCGCACCTGGGCCCGCGAAGACATAGCCAAAGCGACTGCCGCACAGGCGCTTAAACACCCCAACTGGACTATGGGAGCCAAGATTACCATCGACTCCTCTACCCTGATGAACAAGGGCTTTGAGATGATAGAGGCCAGCTGGTTGTTCAATATGGAACCCAAGGACATAGAGGTTGTCATCCACCCTGAATCCGTTATCCATTCAATGATAGAGTATGCCGATGGTGCCGTGCTGGCGCAGATGGCAAGCCCGGATATGAGGCAGCCCATTCAATTTGCGCTTTGCTTCCCGGAGCGCCCGGAGCTCAATTCCAAGAAACTGAATTTCAGCCAGTTGGGCAAGATGACCTTCGAGTCCCCGGACCTGGAGAAGTTCCCCTGTCTGGCCCTGGCATACGAGGCTGCACGCCGCGGAGGCAACGTTGCCTGCGCGATGAACGCCGCCAACGAAGTGGCTGTAGCCGCCTTCCTGGCCGGAAAGATAGGCTTTTACGATATCCCGGCCCTTATTGAGAAAGCAATGGAGACTGTGCCGTTTGTCAAGGCGCCCGTGCTTGAAGACCTTCTGGCTACGCACGAGCAGATAATGGCTCAAACCAAGGAGAGAATTTAAATGAGTGCTGCTTTACTTAAAATACTGCAACTGATTGTTGCGCTTTCCGTTCTGATTCTGGTTCACGAGGCAGGACACTTTACCTTTTCCAAGTTGTTCAAGACAAGGGTAGACAAGTTCTTCCTTTTCTTTGACATCGGCGGAAAGGCCCTGCTTAGTACGAAACATGGCTGGTTCGCCAAATTGTTCCCCAGGTTCAAGGACAGTGAGACGGAATACGGTATCGGCTGGCTGCCACTGGGTGGCTACTGCAAAGTTTGCGGCATGGTGGACGAGTCCCTGGACATGGAAGCCCTTAAAGCAGAGCCCCAGCCTTGGGAGTTCCGTACCAAGAAAGCCTGGCAGCGTATGCTGATAATGGCCGGCGGAGTGCTGTACAACTTCATTTTTGCCATACTGCTATACATTGCAGCACTTCAGATTTGGGGCACCAGCTATTACAACAATCAGGAGAACCGAATCTTTGCCAGCGAATTAGCTCAGGAAATGGGATTCCAGACTGGAGACCGTATTCTTGCCCTTGACGACTACGTTCCTACCGATTTCTTTGCGCTGCAGGCAGACATCGCACGCAGGGACGTCAAGGTTGTCACCGTAGAACGCGGTTCTGATACGCTTCAGCTGTACATAGACCGCAGTTACATACCGCAAATCATCTCCACTCCCGGGATGTTTGACATAGCAGTCCCCTACGTGATAGATACCATCCCGCCAAAATCTCCCAACTATGGTCTTGGCTACCGTAAGGGAGACCGGATTATCGCCGTCGACAGTGTAAAAATAGACTTCCTGCAGGACGCCAGAGGCCTTTTTGCAAACAAGCCGAACGCAGAGATGACGGCAACCCTGGTGCGTGACGGAGATACGCTCACCCTTCCCATCCGTACCGACAGTACGTCGATGGCTTTCATTTATGCCCACATCCCCGGGCTTTGCACCAGGGAGTATGGCTTCTTCGAGGCCATTCCGGCGGGCGTAGAGTTGACATTCAGCACCATCGGCAGTTATCTTAGGGACCTGAAGATGGTTATGAGCCCTTCTACAGGGGCCTACAAGTCCGTGGGCAGTTTCCTTACCATCGCCGATGCCATGCCGACAAGCTGGAACTGGCAGATTTTCGTAAGGCTGCTCGGATTGCTGTCCATAATGCTTGGAGTAATGAACCTGCTGCCGATACCGGCCCTGGACGGCGGTCACATAGTGTTCCTTATTTACGAGATGATTACCGGACGCAAGCCCAGCGACAAATTCATGCAGGTGGCACAAATGATAGGCATGGTTCTTATCCTGTTGCTGATGCTGTTTGCCTGCGGTAACGATATTGGAAGATTGTTCAGATAATTTCATGACTATGAAAACTATATTCTCAAAACTTTTTCTGGTTGCGATTGCCATGATGGCAGTTGTTTCCTGCAAGAATTCCAAGGCCCTGATGCCCAACATCAGCGGCAAGGCCGGAGAAGTTATCGTGGTAATTGACCGCGAGAACTGGGAGGGCAACCTTGGCAATGCATTAAGGGATGTACTTGCCGATGACTGCCCTTATCTTGTACCCCGCGAGCCCCTGTTTACTCTTGCAAACGTAAGCGTTTCAGGCTTCGGAGACCTCTTCAAGATTCATAGGAACATTATTATCTTCAATATCAACCCTCAGAACCAGAAAGAGCAGATCCAGTATATTAACGACGCCTGGGCAAAACCCCAATGCGTCATTAGGCTGGATGCCTATGACAGCGAGTCTGCGCTTAACTTGTTCAAAGAGAATTCTGCCCGCATCATAAGCACAATAGAGCAGGCAGAAAGGGATAGGAACATAGCCAATGCAATAAGATACGAGAACGCTTCCGTTAGCGCTGTAGTTAAGGAAATCATGGGTGGTACGCCCCACTTCCCCGACGGCTACCGTATTCGCAAGAATACTGGCGACTTCATCTGGATTGCCTACGATTCAGCATCAATCCTCCAGGATATCCTGGTTTACAAATATCCCGCAGTTGGCAACGAGCAGGACTTCACCCTTGAGAACCTGATTGCCAACCGCAATGCTGTTCTCAAAGACAATGTTCCCAGCAGCGCAGAGGGAAGTTTCATGACTACCGACGAGTCTTACCTTAAGCCTACCGTAGAATATATCAAATTCCGCGGACGCCAGTTTGCGCAGGTTCGTGGCTGGTGGGATGTTCATGGCGGATGGATGGGAGGCCCCTTCGTAATGCACGCCTTCTACAGCCAGGACGCAAAGGAAATCATTGTGCTTGACGCATTTGTGCATGCTCCGGGACACGACAAGAGACAGCTGCTGCGACAGGTAGAATCAATCATCTACTCCTTCGAGTGGGATAAAACGGAATAAAGTTCTTCAAAAAATTTTTGCAGAATAGATAATTTTATCTACCTTTGCAATCCCTAAGAAACGCCCTAAGCGTTTTTTGAGGCGGACGGTGGGTTCGTATAACGGTTAGTACTCGGGATTTTCATTCCCGCAATAGGAGTTCGATTCTCCTACCCACTACTAAATATAAAAAATAAAAACTATGGCAAATAACGCATCTGCAGAGAAGTGCATTCGCCAGAGCGAAAGGCACAGATTGCATAATAAGTATTATGCAAAAACAACCAGGAACGCCATCAGGGCTATCCGCAACACCACAGACAAGAAGGCAGCAGAAGAGAATGCACCTAAGGTCTACTCTATGATTGACAAGCTCGCTAAGATTGGTGTTATTCACAAGAATAAGGCTGCAAACCTTAAGAGTGGTATCGCAGTTTACATCAACAAGCTCGCATAAAGCTTAGACGATAAGAGAACTGCTTCCCGGGCAGTTCTTTTTTTACGGGATCGGGATGTAGCGCAGTTGGTAGCGTACTACGTTCGGGACGTAGGGGTCGTCCGTTCGAGTCGGATCATCCCGACACAAAAAAAAGTTCACACGAAACTGTGTGAACTTTTTTTTTGGTCGGGATATTATTCCAATACTGGGGGCATGCCCCCAGACCCCGTGCTTCGCACTGCACCTGACGGTGCATGCTGGAACTTTTGGCAAGCTAATGTCATTTAACAAAACCTCCTTAGAAGGTGAATTTTGCCATAGTGAGGATGCGGTGGTTGAGGACCCAGTGGAGGTCGTCCTGAACCAGACCCTTGGAATCCATGTTCTTACCGAACTGTACACCGGTGAGGTTGTACTCAATAGCAAGAGTAAGTTTACCAAGGTTGTAAGCCAGGGTAGGAGTAGCACGGAACATCTGACGGATGTTCTTCTCTCCGCTGTTGTTGAACCAGTAATGGTCACCGTCAATCAGATCCTCAGAGGTACCGAGAAGCCTCTTGTAACCAACCATACCCATAACCTGCCACTTCTTACCGTACTGTACGGAAACGAAGGAAGCGGTGCTGCGCATAGGAGTGTACTCCCATGAACCATCGTTGTTAATCTTGCTTACACCGTATCCAGTGAGGAGATTCATGTGCTCGCCAGCCTGTGCGAAGATGCTCTTAGCACGAACCTGGAAGCCATTCTTTCCGGTATACTGCAGGAATACGAAGGGAGAAACGGCAATAAGGCGATCGCTGAGAGGGCCCATCTCGTCTTTCCAACGAGGCTTGATAGTAAAGAGGTTGGCACCAAGCTTTGCAGTGAAAGAAGAAGTAGGCTTAAGGGTAACGCCAGCGTAAACCTCCGGGATAAGGCCGTACTTCATGAAATCAGCAGACTTGGTAACAGCAAGGTTTGTGCTGCTGGTAGGGCCTACGGGAAGATACTGCATTCCGTAAATAACACCACCGGTAAGGGTAACCTTCTTGCCAAAGCTGTAGTTAGCCATAACCTGGGGAGACCTGTTGAACGGATTGAAAGGCGCACCAGTCTCAAGGTTTACGATATGAGGCATATCGGCTGCCATAGGATGCCATGTCTGGCCGATGGTAAGAAGGAAGCTGTTTTCAGCATTCTTGCCAAGCTTGTCCCAGGCAAGGCCGATGTAGGCCTGACGGAGGCGAAGGATAGCGGTAGAACCGCTCTTGGTATAGAAGTCAGCCTCTACCTTACCGCTAAGCTTCATGCTACCGTACTGGTAACCACTTACATCAAGACCAAGACGGGTTGTAAGTGAAAGCAGACGGAAGGAAGGATTCTCGTTATTGTCTGTACCATTGGCAAGTTTAGACTCGTCCTTGGGCATATAGAAATAGAGATCTTCCGTACCTGCCTTTACCTCACGGGAATCGAAGATAGCGTAATTTCTGATGAAACCGTAAAGCTTGAACTTTGCAGGGGTTTCATTCTGCGCCGGCAGCACTGTTGAAAGTGCTGCCAGAGCAAAAATACTAAGTATGAATTTTCTCATATATTACTGTTTGAAAATAATGTCAACAGGAACCTTTGCCTTCTCCATCTTGACGATATCGGCCTCAAGTTCCTCATCTACAACAGAGTACTTGGTTACGAACTCTGCAGCAGCATCGGCATTGCCATTGGCCTGGAGGATAAGAACCTCGGCCACGAGGGCGCGGATAGCGGACTCTGCCTTTGCATAGTCGATGTCATATGCCTTCTCTGCAAGGTCAAGGGTAACGGCGCCGTTCTCCTTGAGCCAGTTGAAGATGACAATATTGGCATTACCGGTAGCTGCAACTGCACCGAACCTGGTGGAACGGAGCACGCTGGCCACGAAGGTAGCAATAGCGTTCTTCTTCTGGATGATATCGGTAATCTGGTTGTCATCGATCATCTGGCAAGCCAGAGAAACGCCAAGGGCGTTGGCCTTGATCTCTTCAAGAGTGAAGGCCTCTGCGCCAAGAGCCTCTGCTACGGAAGCACCGTCAAGGGTCTTCTTCACACCAAGACCATGGGCAACCTCACGGAAGGCGATGTTCCAATAGAAGGCATCAGAGTCCATGAAGAGCTTATGATCGTTGGCAAGAAGGATATTACCTGCGGGATATACGGTAGCAAAGAACTTCTCTGAGATAACGTTCTGGAAGAGGATGGTACGGGTACCCTTCTCCTGCTGAACTTTCTCGTCGTAAGGCAGGTTGATGGCGATAACCTTGAAGCCTGCATTTGCGTTACCGGCGTAATAGATAGCATCGCAAGAGAAAATGCTTGAAGAAGTACCAGGAACAAAGGTCTTGTACTTGTCTTCTACAGGCAGATTGCTCTGCATCTCAGGAAGCATAGCGCTGAACTTTTCAAGAGCAGCGGTGCGATACATATCCTTAAGCACTACGAATGCGCCATAGGAAGCCTTGCGGCCATAGAGTTTGTCATCGTTGTCCTCGTTAGGTCCGATAACAAGATCCATACGGCTGTCGGTCATGTTAAGCCATGCGATATCGGCATCGTAGTAGTTGTCGGTGCGAAGGGCGTCAATCTTCTTGAGCAGGTACTCGCGTACGCTGGCCTTGATTGTAGTGTCGGCAGCCACCTGCAGATAATTGCAGATATTGTCGATGTTGTCCTTGTATGCATCGTGATACCAAACGGTCTCAAGAGCACCGGCTTCGTTGCGACGGATAAGGGTATAAGGGCTGTTCTTGGCAGGATCGGCAAAGGCCTCAAACTCTTCTGCGGTCATGTCGGCCGGATAGAAGTTGCCACCAAGAGGACGGTTACCATAACCCTCTACGAAGGAAGTATCGGTGTTGCGGTCCCAAGGGCCATAGTTGATCTTAGCGAAGTTAAGGGCGTCCTTGTTCTCTGCGAGAAGCTCCATAAGGGCGTTCTTGTCTCCGAAGTTCTGCTTCCAGTAAATCTTGTCAATCTCCTGAGCGGCCTTCTTAAAGAGCTCGATAACCACCTTGCCGTTAGGGCTGAGGGTTTCTGCGCTTGAAGGAGTTTGAAGGGTAACTACAGCATATTCACTGGAGTTATTCTCTACCTGCTTGCTCTTGAAGGGGAACAGGGTTGTAAGCCAGAAGAAGCCAAGCACAAAGCCGATAACACCAACGATAACGCCAACCTTTGCCATCTGCTTGGTCTCAACAAGACCGGTAGAAGCAGCGATTGCATTCGGAGGAGTAGAAATCGGGAAGAGCATTGCGATGGAGGCGCAGACTGCGATGAAGGTAATCATTGCGTGGGTGCCGCCAAGAGCGAAGAAGCTATCGTGGCTTGCTGCAGCGGGATCTGCCATACCCTCAGCTACAACGATGAGGATAGGGATAAGCAGGGCTGCAGTAGCGGAGTTGCTGATGAAGTTGGAAAGGAAGTAGCAGACAAGACCTGCGACTACAAGCACAAGCACTACGGACATTGAGCCGAAGGGGATGGCCTGGATGAGAACCTTGGCAAGGCCGGTTCCCTGGAGGCAGGTACCAAGGGCGAAGCCTCCGGCAACGAGCCAGAGCACGCTCCAGTTGATCTGCTTGATATCCTCTTTAGTAAAGATTCCGGTGCAGGTAAGTACACCAAGAGGAATAAGGGCTACAACATTTGAGTTGATTCCGGTAAGGGACTCTGTTGCCCAAAGGAGGATGGTACCGATGAAGGTGATCCATACAACCTTTGATTTCCAGTCATTCTCACGCTTGTTCGCAGGGATTTCAAGAACCACTTTGTCGCTCTTGAAGGGGAAGAAGAACTGAAGGAGTATCCATGCCACAAAGATCATGATGGCAACATAAGGTACCATGCGGATCATCCACTCGCCGAAGGTTACCTCATAGCCAGACTCTGCAAGGAACTTGACTGCAGTAGCGTTAGGAGGGGTTCCGATAGGAGTACCGATACCACCAAGGTTTGCAGCTACAGGAATAGCAAGTGCAAGGCCGACCTTTCCTTTATCGCCTGCAGGCAGAACTGCGAGCACAGGTGCAAGGAATGCAAGCATCATGGCAGCGGTTGCAGTGTTGCTCATGAACATGGAGAATACTGCGATAACTACCAGGAAGCCCAGGAGCACCATCTTAGGCTTGGTACCGAAAGGCTTGAGCAGGTGGCGTGCAAGGGTAACGTCCAGACCGTATTTCTCTGCCATGATGGCCAGCACGAAGCCACCCAGGAACAGCATTACAACAGGGTCTGCGAAGGACTTCATGATGTCTGTGTAGCTGACCAGCTGGCCGAACTTGGAATCACAGAGGAAGCCGATACCCTTGTTGGATACAGTCAACAAGGAGAATACGATTACCAGCAGGGATGTTGTCCAGTTAGGAATAATCTCGAACATCCACATTAGCGCTGCAAACACGAAGAGTGCAATAACGCGCTGCTGTACAACAGTAAGTCCGGGGATTCCGAAGAAATCTACCGGAACGGCAACTAGAAAGATTGTGACCAGAAGCACAAGCGGCAGGAGGACACAAAACTTAAAGTTGAATTTAAATTTGCCCATTATTATATTAGTTTGTAATTATAATCGTTTAATCTTGCAAAATTACGAACAATTTTAAACAAAAAAAATAGCTGGCCGGGTCGCGGTCAGCTATTTTTCTATTAAAAGTCAATTAGATAGTGCCCTGCTCAAGCATAGCCTGTGCTACCTTCATGAAGCCGGCGATGTTGGCACCCTTAACGTAGTCTACGTGGCCGTCGGCCTGGGTTCCGAACTTAACGCACTGCTCATGGATAGACTTCATGATTGAGTGGAGTCTGTCGTCAACCTCCTGAGCGTCCCAAGAGATGTGCTCTGCATTCTGAGTCATCTCAAGACCGGAAGTAGCTACACCACCAGCGTTAACGGCCTTGCCAGGGGCAAAGAGAATACCGTTGTTCTGGAAGAAGTGGATAGCACCGGGCTGGCAACCCATGTTGGATACCTCGCAGCAGCACCAGCAACCATTTGCAACAAGCTCTTTAGCGTCATCCTCTGAAAGCTCATTCTGGAATGCGCAAGGGAGGGCGATGTCTACAGGAATGCTCCAAGCCTTCTTACCGGCGGTGAACTGAGCCTTGCCAGGGAATTTGGTAGCCATATCCTCAACTTTGTTGCGGTTGGAAGCACGCATATCAAGCATGTAGTCGATCATCTCTTTGGTGATGCCGTCAGGAATGTGGCATACGCCGTCAGGACCAGAGATTGCAACAACCTTTGCACCGAGCTCGGTAGCCTTGGTTGCAGCACCCCATGCTACGTTACCGAAGCCTGAGAGAGCAACTTTCTTGCCCTTGATGTCCTTACCTGCCTTTGCAAGAAGGTGCTGGGTGAAATAGAGAGCACCGAAACCGGTAGCTTCAGGACGAAGGATGGAGCCGCCCCAAGTGCCGCCCTTACCGGTAAGAACACCGGTGTTGTACTGGCGTGCAAGCTTCTTGTACATACCATAGAGGTAACCAATCTCACGGCCACCTACACCTACGTCACCTGCAGGAACGTCCTGGTCAGGGCCGATGCAGTTCCAAAGCTCAAGCATGAATGCCTGGCAGAAACGCATGATCTCGTCGTTGGACTTGCCTACGGGGTCGAAGTCAGAACCACCCTTTGCACCACCCATAGGAAGGGTTGTAAGAGCGTTCTTGAAGGTCTGCTCGAAGCCGAGGAACTTAAGCATTGAAGGGGTAACTGCCTTGTGGAAGCGGAGACCGCCCTTGTAGGGACCGATAGCGCTATTGAACTGGATACGATATCCGAGGTTGGTCTGGACCTCTCCCTTATCATCAACCCAAGTAACTCTGAAAGTGAAAATACGATCAGGCTCTACCATTCTCTCAACGATCTTTGCCTTCTCGAACTCAGGATGCTGGTTGTAAACGTCCTCGATGGACTCGAGAACTTCCTGAACAGCCTGGAGATACTCTTTCTCAAGAGGATACTTGGCCTGAAGTTTGGCCATAATTTCTTGTGTCTTCATTATATTTTAAATTTTAATGGTTTTGTCTTTCAACGCTGCAAATATACAACTAAAAACGATACAATATCCAAAAAATTGTAAGAAAAAAGGGAGATGCTATAAAAATTCAGCATCTCCCGGTGTTTTACTCTAATAATCAGACTACTGCTGCATTGCCTGGGCCTGTGCCTGAAGCTCTGCCTGGAGGGACTCAAGTGTCCTGCCCTCAGGAATTCCCATTGCCTTGCGGGCTGCGGGAGTCAGGTCTACGCTCTGGGTAGCATCGATATACAAAACAGCTGATACATCAAATACGTAGATGTAACCACCCTTCTTTGCCAGATCCTCTACAACCTCGTGAGCCTTCTGGTAGATAGGAGCCATCTTGTTGTTCTGGAGCTGCTGAAGGTCGGACTGTGCAGACTGCTGGAAGTCCTGGATCCTGCTGCTCATCTCCTGGAGCTCGCGCTCCTTGCTTTCCCTTACGGAAGCAGTCCATGTAGAAGCTTTCTGCTGGTACTGCTGATATTTATTCTGAGCCTCTTCCTGCATCATCTGGAGCTCTTCCATGGCATCCTTCTGAGCCTTCTGGAGAACTACACGGGCAGAATCGGCTGCAGGTGACAATGCAACCAGTTCATCATAGTTGACGTGAGCGAATTTACCGCTCTGGGCTGAAGCAGCGATACCGAAGAAAGCTGCGGCAGCGATGATAATCAATTTTTTCATATCCTTTATTATTATTTATTTCAAAGTTTAGGCAAATCTTTTACTACAAACACCGTTCCATTCTAGAATTCCTGGCCGATAACAAAGTGGAACTGGCTTCCACCCTTGCTTCCAGTGGCATCTTTATCAAAGCCATAACCCCAGTCTATTCCGATGAGACCGACAACCGGCAGATAGATACGTACACCTGCACCGGCAGACCTCTTTATATGGAAAGGATTGAATTTGCGGATATCGGACCATGCATTACCACCCTCGGCAAAGAGCAGAGCAAAAATAGTGGACTGCGGCTGAAGGATGATAGGATAACGGAGCTCAAGAGAGAACTTGTCGTAAACGTTACCTGCATAGTTGTAACCGTTGCTGTTATAAGAGCTCACCTCCATAGGAGTAAGTGAGTAGTTCTCGTAACCACGCAATGAGATGACATCGTTTCCATAGTTGCTGTAACCTGTCATACCGTCACCACCGACGAGGAAGCCCTCGAACGGAGAATAACCCCAGCGGCGGTTGTAGTATCCCAAGTAACCGAACTGTGCACGGGTCTTGAGGATGAGGTCGCCTGCAATCTTGGTATAGAAGTCAGCCTTCATGGTCCACTTGTGGTACTCGATCCACTTGTAGCGGTCCTTGGCGCTCCAATTGTCGTAGTTGATATCCTTGTAGCTCTTGACCTTTACAGGTTTTCCGTTTGCGTCAAGCGTACCCTTGTCCGTCCTTCTGAACAGAGAGAAAGGAGGAGTCAGCTGCAGAGAGAAGGAAATATCCGATCCCTGACGAGGGAAAATCTGCTGGTCGGTAGAAGTTCTGGACAGACCGATGGTATAGCTGATATTGTGGGCGACACCGTCATCGAAGATGAAGTAGTTGCTGTACCAGTTACGCAGCCTGTACACCTGCCAGCTAAGGGAGTTGTAAAGCACGAACCAGTTATCAGGCCATTCCAGACGGTTACCGATACCGGCGGACAAACCGAAGATCTCCATCTCCCTGTTGTGGCTACGGATGTTCCATGCCAGGTAAGAGTCTGTCTGACGGGTATAGTAAGCCGACAAACTGAGTGACGTAGGCTTCTTACCAAAGAGCCATGGCTCCATGAAGCTGAGTGACAGGGCGGTATAGTAGGTACCGCTGGTCTGCAGACGCAGGGCAAGGGTCTGGGCATCTCCCAGAGGAACCGGGCGCCATGCTGACTTGTCACGTAACCTTCTGGTAGAGAAGTTGTTGAAGCTGATACCAACGGTTCCGATGAAGGTCTTTCCACCCCAACCACCGGAGAGCTCCAACTGGCTTGAAGGCTTCTCTGTCACATTGTATATAAGGTCTACGGTATTGTTCTGCTCGTTAGGAATGATTGAGTAACCGTCGTTGCTGTATGTTGCCTCAGGGTCGAACTGGCCCATTGACGCAATTTCTCGGATTGAACGCTCGAAGTCACTCTGGCTGTAAAGATAACCAGGACGGGTGAATATCTGGCGGCGCACTACCCTTTCGTTGGTAAGGTCGTTACCATTGATAATGATATTGTTGAGTGTAGCCTGCTTGCCTTCTACGATTCGCATCTCAACGTCGACGGAGTCGCCCTCTATCATAAGCTCTACGGGCTTGATGTTGATGAAGAGGTAACCGTTGTCGCGGTAAAGTTTGGAAACATCGTAATCGTTCTGGCCACCGCCACCAAGAAGGCGCTTCTGCATGGTTACAAGGTCGTAAACATCTCCCTTTTCAATCCTGAGGATTCCGTTCAGGACATCGGAAGTATATACAGAGTTGCCAGTCCAGGTAATATTGCGGAAATAGTATTTGCGACCTTCATCAACCTTGATGCCGATGCTGACGCGGCCGTCCGGAATTGTGTAAACGGAATCAGCGATGATTCTGGCGTCACGGAAACCGGCCTCGTTGAATTTCTGGATTACGTTCTTCTTATCGTTCTCGTACTCCTTGGCATTGAACTTCTTGCTGTTGAAGAAGTTATACCACTTCTTGGCCTTGGTCTTCTTCATGGAACGGTAAAGCTGGTAAGTGCTTATATGGTCGTTTCCAGTGAAGTCGATATCCTTGATTTTGGTCTTTTTACCTTTGTCGATTTTGAAGTTTACTCGGATGGCGTTGCGTACGATAGTATCTTTCTGCACCTCCGGAGTAACCGTTACGTTTGAGAAACCCTTTTCCCTGAAATAACGGCAGATGATGTCGCAGCTGGTCTTGGATACATAGTCAGAGAACTCACCGCCACGACGGAGGTTCAGACGCTCCATGATATCCTTCTTCTCACCGCTCTTGATACCGCTGTAAGACCATCTGGATACACGGGGGCGCTCCTTGATTGCAATCTTGAGGTAAATGGAGTCGCCTGCGGCGGAAACGGAGTCTGCCGATACGGCTACGTCGCGGAAATACCTCTGGGCCCAAAGGCGGTTAAGCACATTGGAAATGTCGTCACCAGGAACGGTAACGCTTGCGCCCTTATACAAACCGGAAAGCTGAACTATCTGATTATCACTAAAATATGTGTTACCTTCCACCACTACGTTACCCACAACGTACTTCTTGGGGGTGCCGTAATTAAAGTCAGGAACTACGTTCTGTGCCATCAGTGACTGCGGAAGCACAAGCACCGCAGCCAGAAGGCCCAATATCCTGTATATTTTTCTCATACGCATTCTTTACAGCCTACAAATATACGACTTTTATTTTACTTTACCATATCTGCGGTCCCTCCGGGCATATTCTTCAAGGGCGGCGTTCATCTGCGCGCGGTCGAAGTCCGGCCACAGGACGGGAGTAAAGTAAAACTCGGAATAAGCACCCTGCCACAACAGGTAATTGCTGAGGCGCTGCTCTCCCGAGGTACGGATTATAAGGTCAGGATCAGGAATTCCGGCAGTAACAAGAAGAGAGCTGAAGTCGTCCTCTCCTACACCTTCCAGCCAAAACTCCCCTTCTCCGGAAGCTATTGCCTTGGCAGCCAATTGTTTGGCGGCCTGCATAATATCCCATTTACCGCTATAACTGATAAACAGGATCATGGTAATTCTCTTGTTGCCGGCAGTCATCTCCACGGCCTTGTCAATGGTCTCGTTCAAGATACCGGGAAGCGAAGCCCTGTTTCCAAGAACCATGAAACGCACACCGTTGGCCATGAAATTTTCCAGCTCACCCATTATGGACTTGAAGATGAGCTGCATGATATAGTTGACTTCCGCACCGGGACGTCCCCAGTTTTCTGTTGAAAAGGCATAGAGAGACAGGTACTCTACGCCATGATCGGCGCACTCTTCCAGCGCCGCTCTTACGCTTTTAACGCCCTGGAGATGGCCATTGACACGCTCCAGACCGCGTTCCTGAGCCCAGCGCCCGTTGCCGTCCATTATAATGGAAACGTGGCGCGGGATTCTTTTTCCTTCTTCTGACTGCATCGGCATTAATATCAAATATTCCGCTTATCCTCGCCCCAGAAAAGCCTGCTTGTAAGGGCAGACACGAACTCTGACTTGGCGAGCCGGATTCTCTTGAGCGAAAACTGTGCCATTGCAACCTCCAAAGTCCATGAGGGATCTATTTCCACCGTCTGGTTGTCCATGGTCATGGTAACCTTGGGGTCCCTGGACTTGATGCTGATGCTGATATGGGAGGTATCGGGAACTACTAGAGGCCTTACGTTAAGGTTGTGAGGGCATATAGGAGCGATGATGAGCACCTTGGTGTCCGGCATACAGATAGGGCCTCCCACAGAGAGAGAATATGCTGTAGAACCGGAGCTGGTAGCCACCAGAAGACCATCGGCCCAGTAGGTAGGGAGGGTTTCTCCGTCTACGGAAACCTGGATGCCAAGCACGCCTACACCGATTCTGTGAATAGAAACCTCGTTTACGGCATAAGGCAGAAGGCCGATATCCTTGCGGGCGTTCTTACCCTTGAGGGTAGCGTTGAGCATGGTCCTGTATTCTACGGAGAATTCGCCTTGAAGGAGCGCGGGTAGCACTACCTCCGGGCTATTCTCTGACAGGAAGCCAAGACGGCCGAAGTTTACGCCCAGGATGGGGATACCTACGTCTGCAACTGTCTGAGCTGCAGAAAGAAATGTGCCATCGCCGCCGATACTCAGAACAAGGTCTGTCTGCGGACGGATATCTGCCTTGGAGGCTATTTCATAAAGCTCATAGGAGGCGGACTGCAGCTGTTCACACAGTGCTATGTATCTGTCGTTCTCCCTTATCGACTGTTTGAGCAGGAAAATACCTATTTTCATATTTCTTTTATGTGGTGCAATTCTTGCAATAATCCAATAAACTGCCAAAATTAACATTTTATTTACAAAATCTGCACAATTATACCTATTTTTGTGACTGTTATGACAAGACTAAGTATCAATATCAATAAGATAGCAACCTTGCGCAACGCCCGTGGCGGCAATATGCCGGACGTCACCAAGGCGGCTATGGACTGCGAAGCCTTCGGTGCAGAGGGCATCACAGTACACCCGAGGCCGGATGAACGTCACATCCGTTATTCCGACGTTTACGCCATCCGCCCGCTGATCAAGACAGAGTTCAACATAGAGGGCAACCCCATCCCCAAATTCATAGACCTTGTTTGCGAGGTAAAGCCGGATCAGGTAACCCTTGTCCCGGACGCAGAGGATGCCATCACATCCAACGCCGGATGGGATACAATCAAGCATAAAGATTTCCTCACGGAAGTTTGTAAAGAATTCAAATCCAAGGGAATACGTACCTCCATCTTCATTGATGCAAAGCCTGCTATGGCAGAGGGCGCAGCAATCGTCGGCTGTGACAGGGTAGAACTTTACACTGCCGATTATGCAGAGAATTTCCCCAAGGATCCGGAGGCTGCCATCAAAGATTTCCTGGCTACTGCAAAACGCGTTCGCGAATGCGGCCTGGGCCTTAATGCAGGCCACGATTTGAACCTTCAGAACCTGAATTATTTCATCCGTACAATACCCTGGACGGATGAGGTTTCCATCGGCCATGCAGTAATATGCGATGCGCTGTACATGGGTCTGGAAAGTACGATAAAAGCCTATCTGAAAGCTACAAAAATCTAAAAAATTGACGCTTTTAAAGATAAATGGCTTATCTTTGCATTCTATGCGCCAGCGCGCGTACCATTGATTATTAAAACAAAAACAAAGAATATGAACAACAAACCAATGATTATCAGCGTAATTGCTCTTGTAGCAGTTATCGTTCTTGGCATCCTCCAGTTCACCGGCGGTTGCAAAAACAGCGTAAACGCAGCTCCCGCAGCAGCAGATTCCATCAAGGCTGGTGCTGGTTCAGTAGTTTACTTCGACATTGAAAGAGTAGCAGCAGAGTATGACTATGCAAACGAGCTTGGCGACGCTACAGAGAAGAAGATCAAGGGTATCACCGACGAGATTACCCGTCGTGGCAACCAGCTTCAGAACCAGGTGAACGCATTCAACAACGATTACAACAAGGGCAACCTCACCTCTTTCCAGGCAGAGCGCAAGGCCAAGGAGCTCCAGACCAAACAGCAGGAGTTCGACGCCTACTATCAGCAGCAGCAGCAGGTTGCAGCTGAGGAAAGGGCTGTAATGCTGAACAAGATTGGCAACGCTATCGTTGAGTTCGTTCAGAAGTTCAACGAGGAGAAGCAGTTCGGCCTTATCATCACCACCCAGGGTGCCAGCACCATCGCTGCAGGCAACGTAGGTCTTGATATCACCGACGCCATCATCGCAGGCCTCAACGAGGAATACGTTCAGAAGAAGGCTAAAGGCGAAATCGAATAAGATACCCCGCGCATGAAGCGCTTCAGGATAATATTACTCGCAGTCGTGTGGCTCCTGGCGGCAACAGTGCCGGCAGGAGCTCAGACGGAGTATTTTATCCACACCGTCCGCTGGTACGAGGGCATTAAGGATATTTCCAAGAAATACGATGTGCCCGTAGAAGTTATCATGGAGGTGAACGGCCTTGAAAAGCCCAAGGTTAAAAGCCGGATGAAGCTCAAGATTCCTGTAGACCTGCAGGCCTATTACAGGATGAAGTCTCAGACCGATGGCTTGGCTGCAACGGATTCTTCCGCCGTTGTTGCAACTACGCACAATGACCAGCCGGTCAAAAAAGATGCGGAGGAAGAAGAGTATTATTTCAAGAATGATAACGACAAGGTGAGCGCCACACTGGTTCTCCCCCTTGGTCAGGATGCATCCAGTGACAATGCCTTCGACTTTTACAGCGGAGCGATGCTGGCCGCCAGGGATTTGGGAGAAAGGGGCATAGACATCGATGTCAACGTTATCAATATCACCGGCGACGAATTCTCTGAAGATGCCGCCGAAAAACTAGGGAAGGCGGACTTCATAGTAGGCCCGGTATCGGAAAAGGATATCCTCAAGCTACTTGCTGTTGCGGGTAAGAAACCGGTTATCTCCCCTCTTGACCCCAGGGCCGCAGGGCTGGCAGATTCCGTTGCCAACTTTATCCAGGCACCTTCCGCCGCAAAGATGCAGTATACAGACCTTGCAGAATGGATTTACCAGGACTGCAACAGAGATGACAATGTAGTTCTTGTATCTGAAACCGGCACAGCGCTTTCCGCCGGCATGAAGGAGCTTGTAAACCTTCTTCAGCACAAGGGTATATCTTTCAAGAGTCTGGAATACAGCATACTGGAAGGCAGGAATGTTACCAAAAAGGTAGAATCGGCCATGGTAGCGGAAGTTACCAACAGGGTGGTTGTGCTTTCAGAGAAGGAAGCCTTTGTGAACGACGTTGTAAGGAACCTCAACCTAATGATTTACAACAAGTTTGATGTTGTACTTTACAGCGCTTCCAAGATTAGGTCGTACGAGACCATAGACACCGAGAACCTGCACAGCCTGAATCTTCACGTGTGCACTTCTTATTACATTGATTACGACGATCCTCGCGTAAAGAACTTCGTCTTGACTTACAGGGCGCTGTTCAACGCAGAGCCCAGCCAGTTCGCTTTCCAGGGCTACGATGTAATGGGATATTTCGTGAAAGCTTGCAACGACAGCGGCAAATGGTATAAAAAATTAGCCCGCTCAGGCAGGACTAAGATGCTGCAGGCGGACTTCAAGTTTGAAAGGCAGCACGACGGCGGCTACCTTAATACCGGCACTCGCCGAATCATTTACACGCCGGATTACTCCGTAAAAGAGATTCTGCATTAGCCATAGCTTCCGGAGTGATAGCCGCTCCGCTGAGCATTCTGGCAATTTCCTGAACCCTTTCTTCTTTATCAAGCTGTTTAATTGTAGAAACGGCTCGGCCTTCTGATATCTCTTTGGATACAAGGAGATGGGCGTTGCCTTTGGCTGCTACCTGGGGAAGATGAGTGATTGCAAATATCTGCATAGCCTCTCCCATACGGCATATCATCGAACCCATAGCATCCGCTACACTGCCGGATATACCCGTATCGATTTCATCGAAGATCATTGTGGGCATAGCGGTATAACGGGCCATCAAATCCTTGATAGACAGCATTATACGGGACATTTCACCGCCCGATGCTCCTTTACCGACTTCTACTCCCTGGCCTCCGGTTGCAGAGAACACGAAGCTGACGGCATCAGTACCGGTTGCGGTCTGCGGTATTGTTTCAAGCTCTACCCCAAAGACGGCACCTTCCAGTGACAGACCATGCAAAGACTCCGTGACAGCCTTGGCAAACTTTCCTGCAGCCTCTTCCCTGTCCTTGTGCAACTGTGCCGATGCTGCCGAAATCTTCTCTTCCAGGTCTCTGATTACACGTTCCAGAGTATCCTTAGTCTGCTCAAGTTCTTCTGAGTTGTAGAGGGTTGCAGACAGGGTATCGCGCTTTTCTATCAGCTCTTCTACAGTGCGAACATTGTGCTTTGTCATCAGGGAATAAAGCAGGGACATCCTGCTTTCAACGGCTTCCAGGCGGTCCTGGGATACCTCTGTAGATTCCTCCAGAGAAGAAATCTCTGCCAATATATCGTCAAGCTCTGCCTTTGCAGATTCCACCCGCTCTGCCAGTTCTCCGGCGGCAGGGACAAATGAAGAAAGCTTGGTCAGCGTCCTGTTCACTTCCCTTAACGCGCCGGCCATGGATGGAACATCTCCGCCATCGCCCTCCATAATGGATTCTGCCTTGACAAGGGATAACTTTATTTCTTCTGCATTGGACAAAAGCTTCTGTTCTGCCTCAAGGCTGGCCAGCTCTCCTTCCTGAAGTTTTGCATCCTCCAGCTGCTGGTACAAAGACTCGTTGAAGTCCTTCTCCAGGGCCAGGCGGCTTAAACGCTCCTTCACCTCTTCCAGGGTTTTACGTTCCTGGCTAAGCTTTTTCCAGAGCGTAGTGCAGTCTTCCCTGAGAGCGCTTGTGCCTGCAAAGGCGTCAAGTACGGAGAGCCTGAACGCAGGGTCGGACAATTTCAGCGTCTGGTGCTGCGAATGGATGTCTATCAGGCGGGAAGAAATTGCAGCAAGGTCCTCCTTGCTTACGGGCTCGTCGCAAATGAAGCAGCGGGAGCGTCCGCTGGTGGATACCACCCTGCGGATGGTGATGTCTCCCCCATTCCAGGGGAGGTCAAGATCGGCAAAAATAGCTTCAAGGGTAGAATCGGCAGAGCAGTCGAACTCTCCTTCAACCACGCAGGTGTCGGAGGCCGGACCTACTGAAGAAGCATCGGCCTTGCCACCGGTGAGAAGGGCTACGGCGCCAAGAAGTATGGACTTACCGGCTCCGGTCTCTCCCGTAATAATGACCAGACCCGCAGGAAACTGAATTTCCAGCGAGTCTATCAAAATAAAATTCTTTACCTTTAAAGCTTTAAGCATCAGTTGGTTATACTATTACTCCTCTGTCTCTTTCTGAGCCATACGGTAGTAAAGATCGCCATCCACAAACTCCTCTATAGCAACGAGGCTGGGCTTAGGCTGACGCTCGTAGTACTTGGAGATTTCTATCTGCTCTCGGTTCTCGAATACCTCTTCCAGGGTGTCACGCTCGTTCTTGAAGTCTTCAAGCTTCTTGTTGAGCTCTTTCTTCTCCTGGAGTGCTATCTGATTAGCTCTTTTATAAAGGACTACTACTGACTCGTAAATGTTGCCTGTAGGCTCTGCAAGTACCCTTACGTCGCGGGTTACTGTGTTTGTAGGAACTTTTTTCTTATCCATATTCTTAATAATTATCAGACCAGTAATACCTGTCTTCAAAAGTATATACTATGCTGACAAATGAAAAAGTTTCAAAAATTTTATTTCTTGAGAAGTTCGCGGCGTTCTTTTTCAAAATCACGATCCTTCATCTTGTCCGTATCGGACTCTCCAACTGCCTTGCCGATGGCTCTCTGGGCCCTAAGGTACATGGCGTTGAGCTCTTTGCAATAAGGTGAATCCGGGAGCTCGCCGATAAAATTCAGATAGTCGTCCATGAATTCCATGTATCTTTCCTTCTGCTTCTCCGGAACGCTGTTCTTCGCATATTTGTAAGAGGACATTGCTATATAATAAAGGATATCCTCCCTGTAAATATTCTCTGCATCGTCTTTGATTATATTCTTGAAAGCGACTCTGGAAGCCTTGTAGTCCTCCATCTTGTAGTACAGACGGGCGTTCTCAAAGGCCTTCT
Source organism: uncultured Prevotellaceae bacterium (assembly GCA_947166905.1). Taxonomy (GTDB): domain Bacteria; phylum Bacteroidota; class Bacteroidia; order Bacteroidales; family UBA932; genus Cryptobacteroides. Next base: position 118,450 of record CAMVFZ010000005.1, read on the forward strand.
TGTCCAGACGGTCGTTGAGCACCTTTGCCTTTGCGCGGCAGTCTCCGGCCCACTCAGAGGAAGGATAATCGCGAAGGAACTCTTCCATTGAAGAGAGCGCGGTGTATGTAGGAATCTGGTCCAGCTCATAGCGGAGCGTAGAACGGTAAAGGCAGTCTACGCGAAGATAGCGGGCTTCCTCTGTGAATACACTGCGGGGGAAGTTATTGATGAACTTGGCGAAGTTGGCTTCTGCCGTATAATAATCTTTGCACTTGTAATTGCTGAGGCCCCAGTAATACTGGACGGAATCGTCCCTTTCCGTACCGCTGGTCAGAACAGACAGCGATTCGAACAGGTTGGCTGCCTTACGGAATTTGCCTTTGTTAAAGTAATCGAACGCTGCCGTATACTTGGCTTCTACGTCGTTGCTCATAAGCAGCGTATCATACTTTGAGGAGCAGGCCAGTGTGGCGGCCGATGCTGCCAGAACAAGCAAAAGTTTTTTAAAAGTCATAATCTTTCAATTAAAGCGTAGCCAGGTAGCGCTCTGCATCCAGGGCTGCCTGGCAGCCTGATGCGGCGGCGGTAACCGCCTGGCGATAATTTCTGTCCCTAACATCACCTGCGGCAAAGATCCCGGGAACAGAGGTGCGGGAAGAGCCGGGCTCGGCGACAATGTAACCATCGGCATCGGTTTGCAAATACTGTGCAAATACCTCTGCATTGGGATGATGGCCGATTGCCAGGAAAAAGCCGTCAACTTTTATATCAAAAACCTTACCATCCTTGCGGAGCAGACGGGCGCCTGTAACGCCGAAGCCGTCTCCAAGGACTTCATGTGTGTTGCAATTCCAAAGGACTTCTATGTTCTCGCGGGAGAAAACCTTTTCCTGCATGGCCTTGGAGGCGCGGAAAACATCCCTGCGCACTATCATGTAGACCTTGCGGCAGAGATTGGAAAGGTATACGGCCTCTTCGCAGGCGGTATCTCCGCCGCCCACTACGGCAACGTCCTTGCCGCGATAGAAAAATCCGTCGCAGGTAGCACAGGCAGAAACTCCCATACCTTTGTACTGCGTTTCCGAAGGCAGACCAAGGTATTTGGCCGATGCTCCGGTGGCGATGATTACTGTCTTGGTTTTTACGGTGCGGCCGGCATCGTCCTTAAGGATGTGTACCGGGCCGGTAAAGTCAACTTCCGTGATGATGCCGCCACGGAACTCAGTTCCGAAGCGTCCGGCCTGCGTACGCATATCGGCCATAAGCGTGGCAGCATCGGCTCCGTTGGGGAAGCCGGGGAAGTTTTCTATGATTGTGGTGGTAAGCAGCTGGCCACCTACTTCCAAACCCTCGTAAAGGAGGGGCTGGAGACCTGCACGGGAGGCATAAATAGCCGCCGTGTAGCCTGCAGGGCCGGAGCCTATGATTACACAATTTCTAATATCTTCCATATAAACTGTCATGTTGTTGCAACTTGCAAATATACGAATCTGTTCGGATTTTTGGAAATTATATATAACTTTGTGACTGAAGTACGTTAACTATGCAGTCCTCAACAACTCATATCCCTAACTTTGAAGAGTTTAAGACCATGCTCCGCAGGCATGGCTTGAAGGCCACTTCACAGCGTCTGGCCGTACATGGGGCCATGATGGAACTTGTGCATGCAAGCGCAGAGATGGTGGTGGAAAAAATTGCTTCCAACGCCAAGGTAAAGATTACCCAGTCTTCTGTTTACAACATCCTTTCCCAGCTGGCGCTGCACGGTATTTACAGGAACAGGCTGAGCACTACAAACAAGATGTACTTTGATGTATGTAATTCCAAGCACCTTCATATGTATGACATGGAGCGCCATACCTACAGGGATCTTGCTGGGGACGAGCATTTTGCCCTGCTTCAGGAAAGCCTTGGAAAGAGAAGATTTCGCGGATATAAAGTTGAGAGCGTGGATGTTGTAATCCTGGCGCGACCAAATAAAAAGCATTAAAAAATGAAGAAACTGTTTGCAATCGTGCTTGCCGTACTTAGTCTTGCGGCTTGCAAAAAAGACGACACCATTATGTATCAGTACACTGCTTTCGGCGACGTAAGCGGTAATACGATTTTCACTGACAACGGAGTTAAATTCAATATTACCAAGGTTGACGGCGCCGATGGTTACAACGCCCACGAACGTATCGTTTTCCAGTGCAACGTACTTAAAGAGATTTCCAAGACAGAGTACAACATAGAGCTTCTGGCTTGGACACGCGTATCCAAGAAGGATTGCATAATGTCCGGAGAAATTACCGACGATGACGCACTTGGCCACGACCCTATCAGGCTGGACAACGCCTGGGTTGCAGGAAACTACCTCAACATGGAAATCGCCGTTACATTTTTGCGCAATTCAGAGACCAAGCACATTGTAAATCTTGTTCTGGACCAGGATGCATCGGATGACGAGACCCTTTGCTTTGTGCTTCGCCACAATGGCAACGGAGAGTCTGTTGGCCCGGGTTCTTCACTTACCTTCAACGATGTCGCCCTTGGCCGCGCTTACTTCTCCTTCCCTGTCACGGATCTGCTTCCCAGCGGCGTCAGCAAGAACATAAAGATTTCCTGGGAGTGGCACAAGACCGACGAAAAGGGCGAGCTCTCTACGGAAACAGAGGTCAACACTACTACCGGAACAGTCTAACATTCACACATAAAAACAGAAAAGGTTCGGCGTTTGCCGAACCTTTATTTTTTCTGGGGTGAGTGATGGGGCTCGAACCCACGACACTCGGAACCACAATCCGATGCTCTACCAACTGAACTACACTCACCATGTTTGGGACTGCAAAGATAGGACTTTTTAACCTATCTGCAAATTTTTTCTTAAAAATGCATTATATCTTCCAGTCCAGCATCGCCTCGCATCCAGCCAGTATATCCTGGAAAGAACGCTCGAAGTCTCCTGTATACCAGGGATCTGCAACGTCGCGACCGGTTCCGGTGTAAGACATCAAAAGGTGGATTTTCATGCTGAGTCAGGCATCGTTTGGCCGGCGGATAGATTGGATTACCGATTTCTTCCGACGATACAGCGGCAGACTCGGCATAATACAAATTTTCAAGACCCCGGGATTTAACCAGGGCCTTGAAAATAAATTCTGCCATAGGTGAACGGCAAATATTGCCGTGGCACACGAAGAGTATCTTTATCACTTAGTACGCTTTGATGCGGAACATGAAGCCAAGCTCGATACGATTCGTAGAGTAGTTGCCTATGCCAATAAAATTCTCGTAGCGATAATTGCGTCCTACATAAGCGATGAAGAAGCGCAGATCCTGATCTTTGAGAGGATAATACTCCAGCGAGCCAATATAACCGAGTGAAGTGCGGAACTTGCCAAGCTCCTTGGTTCCGGCGGTCTCGTACATACCCTTGAGCATGAGGTTCCATCCGTCAGCGAACTGCCAGTTCATCTTGGTTACAAATGAATTGTAACGAACGTGGGTCTGGTAGCCGTTGCCGCCAAGTTCGCCGGTAGCGATGCGCAGGCGGTCGAGCTGCTCGAACGCTCCCATATAGTCGAAGTACCACTGGAACTTGGGCAGGTTAAGCTGCTGGCCAAGAAAAATCATGTTGTCATGATAATGCTTGGCCTGGGTATAAGAACCGATTCCCCAGCGGGTTGTGATAAGGCCGTTGGCAATGTTACCGTTCCAGTTGAAAATATATGCAAGCGGATGGTTGGCAGCCTGCAGAAGCTTTCCGTCGGCAGTCACTGCACCTACTCCGTATTCATCGGCAAACTTGCCGCTGTAAGAGTTGGAAACGTTGACTACGAACTCCTGTCCGGGAACCGGAGTGTATGACAGGGCAACACCTGCAAGGAAGTTGTCCAGATTGTCAATCATGTCTGAGTACTGATAAATGTACATAGGGTTCTCGTCGAACTCATAGCCACCCCAGAACTGACAGAGCTTTCCGGCCATAAGGGTAAACTTATCGTTGAACTTCCAGCCAAGCATCATGATATCGGTAGCCTTGGCAAAATTCTCTTCACTCTTTCCGTCCTGTGCACGGTTGAGCCTGTGACGCAGTCGATAGGTAAGATGATCGCCGAACTGTCCCTTGATCTCGAGGCGCAGCTGCTTTGCACGGAAGGCAGAAGCCCAGTCTCCGTCGGCCTCGGACATCTGATAGCTGGCGGCATAGTTAAGATACATATTGAAGCCTTCTGTCTTCTTCTCAAGATTCAGAACGCGTGCAGCCAGAGACTCATAGTTGCCGTCGTATCCTCCGGCACCGGTATTATGACCCTGGGCAAAAGCAGCCACAGACAGGGCGGCAAGGGCAAAAATAGATAAGAATCTTTTCATCATATAGTTTAAGTATTAGTATTCCATGAAGAATTTCTGAATCTCTTCCCAATCGTGGGTCTTGGTAAGGGCAAGCATAAGCAGTACGCGAGCCTTCTGGGGATTCAGGTTAAGGGCTGCAACAAAGTGGTACTTAGCGTCATCGACCTCACTGTTAAGGCAGGTAGGACCGGTAGGACAGCGGCTTGAGCGCACAATCTGGATACCCTTGTTCTGGGCACCAACAGCAACGTCAAACACATCCTTATAGAAGTTTCCGTCACCTACACCGGCCAGTACGATACCGTCGAAGTTTGCATCCACGAAGGCCTGCATCGGCAGTGGAGAGCAGTTTGCATAACCGTAAACAATACCTACACGCGGGAGCTTGTCAAGTTTGGTAACATCGAACTCTGATTTCACAGTATGCTTGTTCATAGGCTTCTGGAGCATGTGGGCCTCGCCATTGTATACATAGCCGATTATGCCGGAAGGGCCACCCTCGAAGGTATCGCAATCGATAGTGTGGGTCTTGATAACGGTCTTTGCGTCAAGGAGCTGATTGTTCATGCAGCAAAGCACGCCCATACCCTTGCAGGCGGGAGAAACAGCTGCGGCAACTGCATTGTAAAGGTTTGCAGGACCATCGGCGCTGATGGCATTGGAAGGACGCATTGAACCGGCAAGTACAACGGGTTTGTCACTCTTTACCGTAAGGTTAAGGAAGTATGCTGTCTCTTCCATGGTATCTGTTCCATGGGTGATAACGATGCCATCGTAACCCTCTTCATTCAAAAGGACATTGATGCGCTTGGCAAGTTTGAGCCAAACCTCGTCGTTCATATCCTGTGAGCCGATGTTTACAAGCTGCTCACCGCTGATATCGGCAAGCTGGAGAATCTGGGGTACAGCGTCGATAAGGGTCTGGATGCCCACCTGGCCTGCAGAATAAGCCGATGAAGCACTGGTAGCTGCTACGCCTGCGATAGTACCGCCGGTAGCGATGATGCGAATCTTAGGTTTTGCGCCCAGGGTGAAGCTCATGCAGAAAACCAGAGCAAGGGCTACGATTAATTTAACGTGTTTCATAAGTGTCTGTATTATGATGATTTATAAAAAGCTAACTATCAAACATCCTACGCCGATGGATACCAGAGTCGTGATAAAACCGGACAGCTGGAAGGAGTGATTGATAACATATTTGCCTATTTTTGTAGTACCTGTACGGTCAAAGCCGATGGCAGCGACCTCTGTAGGATAGGTCGGCAGGAAGAAGTAACCGTTCACAGCCGGGAACATGGCCAGCAGAAGCAGAGGCGATATGCCAAGGGCAAGGCCCAGAGGATACAGCGTCTTTACGGTTACGGCCTGACTGAACAGCATTATACTGAATATGAACAGGGCCACCGCAAAAAGAATAGGATACTGGCTTACAAGGCCGGAGAAGGCCTCTGTAATTGCAGTCTGGTTATGCAGGAAGAAGGTACTGCCCATCCAAGCGATACCGAAGATGGATATCATGGCCGTCATACCGGCAGAAAAGACATTGCCTTTTATCGCGGTCTTGACTTCAGCCTTGCTCACAAGCAATATGAGCGCGGCGATAACCATCATCAGCATTTCAATTATAGGGTTCATAGACATTGCGGCGCCGTCAAAATGGGGCCTCCAGGACGGGAAGCTACCAAGCAGGGCAACGGCCACGACACCTCCCAGGAAGATGAATACAGAATACATCGCACGCTTGTCAAGGGGTGCCGATTCTTCTTCACTGAGTTCCGGTTCCGGGGTGATAAGCCCCTCACGCACCCTGCGCTGATATTCGGGATCTTCTTCCAGCGGCTTGCCCACGAAGTTCTGGACAAAGGCGGCCACCAGTATGGATATGATGGAAGCCGGAATGGTAACAATAAGAATCTCCTTCATTCCTATGCCATGAATGCCAAGCAATTTATCGGAGAGCAAGGCAACCGTTGCGGCCGATACAGGCGATCCGGTAATACCCAGCGACGCAGCTATTGTAGCCACGGAAAGCGGGCGCTCCGGACGGATTTTTGCCTTGGTCGCTATTTCCGATATGATAGGCAGCAAGGCATAGCAAGTATGGGCTGTACCGGCGAAGATGCACAGCAGCCAGGTGGTAAGCGGGCCGAAGAAGGTGATTTGCTGAGGATGTTTCCTCAGGAACTTTGCGGCGACGGACACCATGAAATCCAGGCCTCCGGCCGCCTGTAGGCAGGATGAGGCCGTTATTACGCATAGGATTATAAGCATCACATCCACAGGGAGTTCTCCGGGTTTACAACCAAAGACGAATACCAGGATGGCGACGCCTACGGTACCATAAATACCCATACCAATTCCGCCAACGCGGGCTCCGATGAAGATCATTGCCAGGATGACGGCGAGCTGTAAAAACAGTACTAAAGTGTCCATTTGAACGCTGTTTTGTTAAAACGTTTTACAAATTTAATCAAATAATCTAAAATACCACTATTTTTCTCCTATAGGATATGTAAATTTTTATTTATATCGGAATTTGTCTAATTTTGCAGATTCTTAATAGAATTTAATATGGCAAAAGAAATAAAATTCTCCCTTGTTTACAGGGACATGTGGCAGTCATCGGGCAAATATGTGCCCCGCGTAGACCAGCTTGTAGAAGTTGCTCCCGCCATAATCGACATGGGCTGCTTTGACAGAGTAGAGACAAACGGAGGTGCCTTCGAGCAGGTAAACCTCCTCTTCGGAGAGAACCCTAACGTAGCTGTACGCAAATGGACCGCCCCCTTCCACAAGGCCGGAATCCAGACCCACATGCTTGAGCGCGGTCTGAACGCACTGCGTATGAACCCGGTACCGAACGACGTACGCGAGCTCATGTTCAAGGTAAAGAAGAAACAGGGCACCGATATCGCCCGTTCATTCTGCGGCCTTAACGATCACCGCAACCTCAAGGGTTCCGTAATCGGTGCCAAGAAGGGTGGAATGATCAGCCAGGTGGCCCTCTCCATTACCCACTCCCCTGTTCACACCGTTGAATATTATATGGGTATCGTAGACAAGGTGGTAGAATACGGCTGCGACGAAATCTGCCTTAAGGATATGGCCGGCATCGGCCGCCCCAATGTACTGGGAGAACTTGTACGCGATATCAAGAAGAAATATCCCCACATCAAGGTACAGTACCACGGCCACACAGGCCCCGGTTTCTCTACAGCCTCTATGCTTGAGGTTGCACGCGCCGGCGCAGACTACCTTGACGTAGCTGTTGAACCTCTTTCATGGGGTAAGGTTCACCCGGATGTAATCACCATCCGCGAGATGCTCAAGTCCGACGGTTTCCTGGTAAAGGACCTCAACATGGACGCATACATGGAGGTAAGACGCCTTACCCAGAAGTTCATCGACGACTTCCTTGGATACTGGATCAACCCTTCCAACGCAAAGATGACCTCACTTCTGGTTGGCTGCGGCCTTCCCGGCGGTATGATGGGTTCCATGATGGCAGACCTCAAGGGCTTCCAGGGCGCAATCAACGCCGCCCAGCGCGCTCACGGCCGTCCGGAGATGAGTCTTGACACCCTTATGGTCAAGCTCTTCGAGGAAGTAGAGTACGTATGGCCCCGCCTTGGTTATCCGCCGCTCGTTACCCCGTTCAGCCAGTATGTCAAGAATACGGCCCTCATGAACCTGTTCAACATGCTCAGCGACAAGCCTCGCTGGAGCACCATCGACAAGGATACCTGGGGAATGATTCTTGGCCAGATGGGTCAGCTGCCCGGCAAACTTGCTCCGGAAATCGTAGAGCTTGCCAAGAGCAAGGGTCTGGAGTTCAGCACCGGCAACCCTCAGGACAACTATCCGGACGAGCTGCCTAAATTCCAGCAGATGATGAAGGAAGAAGGTTGGGACGAGGGCGAAGACCAGGAAGAGCTCTTCGAGTTTGCTATGCACGAGCGTCAGTATCGCGACTACAAGAGCGGTATCGCAAAGGAGCGCTTCAACAAGGAGCTTGAAGACTTCAAGGCAAAGGCAGGCGCACCTATCAATGTGGTTCGCCCCGTAGTGGAAGTTCCCAAGTTTGACGTTGATGACTTCATGGCCAAGCATCCCGATGCCATCCCCGTACAGTCTCCCGTCAAGGGCCAGCTTCTCTGGCAGGTGGATGTTATCGACGATTCCAAGGCTCCCGTTGCAGGCACCAAGGTAGAGGCAGGCAAGGCTATGGGCTTTGTCCAGACCTACTATGGAATGGAGGAACTTGTTCCCGCCGCCGATGGTCGCGTAATCACCGTTACCGGCAAGCAGGGAGAGCATGTAGAGAAGGGCGAAATCGTAGCTTTCATCAAATCTGAATAGTGCTCGAACTGACGAATATTAAAATTCGTAAAAACTTTATAAAGATTTAACAAAATTAAATGGCCAAACTACCAGTTTGGTCATTTTTTTATTTCCTGTTTTCTACTTTTGGCATTGGGAAACGGGGGCAATGTCGTGCCTTCCGCCCAACAATCAGTAGAAAAAAGTCTTATGAAACTATGTATGATGAGCCCCGACGAGAGGCCCCGGGAAAAACTTCATAAACATGGAGTATCCGCACTTAGCAACGCAGACCTGCTTGCTATCATTTTGCGTACAGGAACAGGAAAAAAGAATGTATTGGATGTCGCCAGGTCCCTTTTGGCGGCCTATGGCAACAGTCTTGACACCATAGCCAGGCTGTCGGCCGCGCAGTTGTGCGAGATTGACGGCATCGGCAAAGACAAGGCGGCTGCGCTTCTGGCCACCTTTGAACTTGTACGAAGGACCATGGCACAGGAGCCGAGCCGCAATGTTTCCCGGATAAAGGAAGCCCGGGACGTTTACCTTTATCTGGAGCCCTTCCTTAAACGGCTGGACCATGAAGAATGCTGGCTGGTGTACCTCACAAAGCAAATGACGCTTTTGGGCATAGAGAAACTCACAAGCGGCACGCCTGACAGCACCGGTATAGATAATCAAATGATTATAGCCCGGGCCATGGCGCGCAAATCCACAAAACTGATTATCGTTCACAACCACCCGGAGGGCGACCCTTCGCCAAGCCAGGAAGACATAATGCTGACAATGATTCTAAAAAGCGCCCTCCAGACGGTCAGGATAAAGCTGATCGACCATATCATCATCGGGGAAACGGGCTTTTTCAGTTTTGCGGAAGAGCGGCTGATAAGGCTGGGGCGCTGCAGTTATATCGGCAAAAAGAAAGAGAGTGAACAATGACAACCACATAAACCCGCATATATGAAAAGTGATAGATTGAGAGTAGCCACGTGGCTATTTGCCTTGATTCTGATGGCATCGGCATGTGTAAGACAGGAGCCTGTGGTAAACGAGGGGCCGCCGGAGGAAGAAACGGAGGTGGAGCTTGCCTTTTCTTCCGGTCTTACCATGGAAAGCCGGCTCTGGACCAAGGCTCGAAATACTGTTGAGGTAGAAGAAAACAGGATCATAGGGGCTGCGCTGGCCATATACGACAATAACGGAGTCCTTGTGCATACCGACCGCGTAACCGGCGAGTTCAACGGTTTTCAGAAGACGGTGAAGCTGAACAAGAACAGGGAATACAGCTGTTATCTTGTAACCGGGTATATCGCCGGAGCGATTGTTTTCCCGGATAACGAAGCCTCATTGCAAAGCCTTCAGATAGAGAATACCCAGAAAAACGATGACGGGCAGTACGACATGACCGCCACCCTACGGGAATACGGACCGGACAGGGCCGGATACATTCTTGGCCTGACGCCGACAGGCTTGGACATGGAGGACGGGCAGGCCGACGGAATAGTGACGATACCCATATCATCCCTATGGGCCAAAGTCTCCGTTACTTTTGATCACGAAGAAGTTAGGGAGTACCAGCTGGGCGTGGTGTACGGGGGCATGGAAAGTTGCGGAGCACTTATGGGCAGCCGAATTTTCACGCCCTTCGCCAGAGAAGGAGGAAGAAATATTTCAGACAGTTTTTCCCTGTTGCCGATGGAGACAAGGACGGCCGAGGGCGAAATAACTGAAGATGAGCCCTATATATTCTTCGTCCCGGAAAACATGTTTGGGACACTTTTGGCGGATAATTCCGATTCTGACCGGAAAACCCCTGCCGCAGTGCAGGCCATACATGGTGAGGCTGTTGCCGCGGCCGTAGAGAGGTCGGCCGTCAACGTTACCTGTCCGGCATATGCCAGATGGGGAGACCTGGGCTCCCTGACATACCGCTTCTGCCTTGGGGACGACACCACATCCAATTTTGACATCAGAAGAAATACCCTGTACGATGTAATTCTGACGGCAACGGAGAATGGTTTTGCAATCAAAGAATGGAAAGCGAGCCTTAATCTGAATGACAGCAGGGAAATGCTGTTCCGGGCTCCTTGCAGGAAAACAGATGCAGACGGAAATCCATTTTTTGCCGATACTAACCACGTAGAGGTGAACACATCAGACGTCTTCTACCTGATTCCTGACTACCTTGCCAGAAATATAAACAGGACGGTGGCACACTACGGGACAAGCCCCGGATGGAGCCTGACTCAATCCAGCAAGGATCTTCTTGGGACACTGGGTATTTCTTTCATGCTTCAGAAAAGATACGTTTACATTATGGAGGACAGTCCGGATGTATTCATAACAAGCACTGCGGCGGCATACAATTCAGGGGCGGTTTATTTTGACGGGGTCAGAGCAAAGGCAGATGTAATGACATTTACCCCATCGGCGGAACTGGCCACGGGACTGGCCATTCCAATAACCGCTCAGACCTATGATGGACTGCATACCGCCACCGTTACAGTTCATGTCAGGGCCGACGGTTCCGCGATTGTAGAATGGGATCATGAGCCCGGATACATAGCGCAGCAGGGCCTGCTTAGGACTACGGCAATGACAGGTAGTGTGAATAGCGTAACATTCTCTGTACCAGCGCAATATACAGACTATATAGACATCGATACAAGCGCCGGGGACGGAACCTGCATAGTAAAGACCAAAAAAGCGGGGGATGTGTATGTAGACTATTACGGAATGAGTGCTCAGGGTTCTGAAATATGTCATGGCAGTGTGCCGCTTACAATCAGGGCTCCCCTACTTCAGGCCGGGACTTCTGTCTGCAACCTTTCGGCGGACGGCACGGCCGTTTCCCTTAGCCCGTACTACCTTTCTGTGAACGGGGCGACCATGACTCCAGCCGCATCGGATGATCTTGGCTATGGAGACCGCTTTGCGCCATCGCTGTACAATACCCTTCTGGCACCGCAGTTAAGTGTGTCCGACGGCCTTGCCTCCCCCTTCCTTGGCACATCCGGAACTCAGGCCTACGTAGCCAGGCTCCAAGCCGGCAGTCAGGATATAACCGGCCTTCTTGGCGACACTTTTGACGATGCCCTGACTGTCTCCGCCACAAATGCCCCGGATGTAACTCTGGCAAGATGCGATGTTTTCCTTAAGACGCCGCTTGGTTACAATAGCACGGACACAAAGCTCGCAACTATTGACAATCAGGTACTTACAGGATTAACTACGGCTCATTCTTCCAGCACTGCCGTCAGAAAGGGAGAAAGCGTCACCATCCCAGGCGTAAGTTTTACCCTTGGGGCAAATGCAGAGAATCTATCCATAGAAGAGGCTGGTGACCTTAGCTTTACCATCGGTAGCGGAGGCTCCCTTTCTGCCATTGGAAAAACCTCACCGTCATCCCTTACTGCAGGCAGAAAAGTGCTGTATGCAGTGTGCCGGAATACCCGCAGCGGGGAATCCGTTTCCGTACCATCGGGTTATCTGGAAGTATACCTTCATACCGTACCAGTGGCCGTACTGGACCTTGACAAGGTCTTTCCGGAAGTAAGCACAGACATTGCCGGCGCCTCCCTATCCCCCGTCCTGGCAAGCCTTCGCACGGACCTGTTTGCAGACGCCCCGGCTGTAATGTGCAGTTTCTTCAACGGTTCATTCTACGACCTTGGCCAGGGGCACTGGAATCACATAGACGAATTCGACAGCGCCGGGAACCAGTATACCGCGCCGGACCAGAGCGGAATGATAACAGAGTTCGTAGAAAGCCAATGGCCGGGAATGGCAAAGTTCGGCCAAACGGCATATACGATCATGATCGGAAACATAGAAGCGGATTACGGGAAATACGATTCCATGGAGTCTTTCCTGGCATGGAACGAGAAAGCCAACCTGCTTATGGATTATTCCGGACTGACTTGTCTCCAGCGGTCTGCTTTGAAGAATTCCATGTATCATTACACCTATGGGGCGGAAAGGGACAGCTACGGTTATTCATATTACATTTTGGATCTTATAGCCACACCTGAGTGGAAACTACCATGAAATTATTTGATACTATGAAAAATTGTGGTAATTTTGTTTTTCGGAATAAAAACGATCCCGAAATGAAAGTCATAAATCTTGGAGCATCCAACTCCTCACTCAACAACTACGTAGCACAGCTGCGTGACAGAATCATCCAGAAAGACAGACTCCGCTTCCGCACAAATCTTGAAAGGATAGGCAGCATCTTCGGATATGAGATAAGCAAAACACTCAGCTATAGCGTAAAGGAAGTTGAGACTCCACTCGGAATCGCAAGCGTACCTACCCTGGACGATAAAGTAGTGGCTTCCACCATCTTACGCGCAGGCCTTCCGCTTCACAAAGGCATACTTGATGTTTTTGACAATGCAGAGAACGCTTTCATAGCAGCCTACAGAAAGTACGACAAAGGCGATGATTTTCATATTCAGATAGAATACGCCACCGCGCCCAAACTTACTGGCAAGATACTTATCCTTGCAGATACCATGCTTGCCACCGGAGCCTCAATAGAGGTTGCTTATAACAAGCTGAGCGAGGACGGTCATCCCAAGCACACCCATCTGGTCTGCCCTATCGCAAGCGCATTCGCAATAGATTATCTTAAGAAGCATCTGCTCTCTGACGATATCACCCTGTGGACAGCTGCAATAGACGAGGAACTCACCAGCCACTCATACATAGTGCCTGGTCTTGGTGACGCCGGAGATCTTTGCTTCGGAGAGAAACTCTAGTATTATACAAGCTTACAAATCAATGTAGCGGAGGTGCATGACAGCACCTCTACGTCTACGTAGTCTCCGGCCTTGTGCTCCTTGTCCGGGAAGACGCACATCTTGTTGTTGGATGCGCGGCCGCACAGCTCGTCTGCGCTACGCTTTGAAGGGCCTTCTACCAGAACAGTGAAGGTCTTGCCCACATCGCGCTTGTTGCTTTCCAGGCCAAGACGGTTCTGGAGCTCTATGATCTCGTTCAGACGGCGGGTTTTTACCTCCGGCGGAACATCGTCCGGATAATTCCTGGCGGCAAGGGTTCCGGGGCGCTCTGAGTACTGGAACATATAGGCGTAATCATAGCGCACCTCTTCCATAATGCTCAGAGTGTCCTTATGATCCTGCTCGGTTTCTGAACAGAAGCCGGCGATAATGTCGGTTGTAATGGCACAATCCGGCATTTCCTTACGGATTTTGGCTACGCGGCCAAGATACCACTCCCTGCTGTAACGGCGACGCATCTTCTCCAGCATACGGTCGCTGCCGCTCTGTACGGGAAGATGGATACAGCGGCAGATGTTGCTGCGGGAGGCCATGGTCTCTATGAGTTTGTCACTGATATCCTTGGGATGGGATGTAGAAAAACGGATTCGCAACTCAGGGCTTACATCGGCCACCATAGCAAGAAGGTCTGCGAAATCTACAGTACCTGTCTCTTCTGACTTGTAAAGATAAGAGTCTACGTTCTGGCCAAGGAGGGTTACCTCTTTGTAGCCGGCGGCGTGCAGTTCGCATACCTCCCGTACAATAGTGCGGGAATCCCTGCTGCGCTCTGCACCACGTGTATAAGGAACTACGCAATAGGAGCAGACATTGTTGCATCCGCGCATGATGGACACGAAAGCGGATACTCCGTTCTTATCTGTGCGGACCGGGGAGATATCGGCATAAGTCTCCTCATGTGAGAGCATTACGTCAATCTGCGGATGTCCGGGACGGACGGCTTCTACAAGGTTGGGAAGATTGCGGTAAGAGTCCGGGCCGGCCACGATATCCACCTTTCCAGAATCCAGCAAGGCCTCTTTGAGGCGCTCTGCCATACATCCGACTATACCAACAATAACTCCGGGGCGTTGCTTCTTCTCCTTTGCAAACTGCTCAATTCTGCCGTGTATCCTCTGCTCGGCATTGTCGCGGATAGAACATGTGTTGGCCAGGATGATATCGGCTGCAGAAATGTCATCAGTACGGTCGTAACCGTGACGGGCCATTATTGCAAATATCACTTCTGTGTCGCTTACGTTCATCTGGCAGCCGTAAGTCTCTATGTATAGTTTTTTTCTTCCCATTTTAAAGCGCTGTTTTCTAAGCGGTGGCAAAGATACGAAAATTTTGTATCTTTGTAATTCAAAGGCTTTGCAGACAGATGAGAAACAGATGGATAATCGTAATAGTTTCGGCAATTTTTTTACTACTTGCCGCAAACGGATGCAACTACAAGAAGCTCAAAGAGATAAGGGCTACTTCGTGGTCGCTTGAATCTGTTTCTTTGCGTGGTTTGCGCTCTCTTCAGGCCAATCTGGCATTGGAATTGGAGAATCCTTCTATGAAGGTCACATTAAAGGACATCAAAGGCGTGATTTATTATGAGGGTGAGCCCTTCATCAATTACAGCATGGATCCTTTAACCCTGGCCGCAAAGACCACGCAGACATATCACTGCACATGCATTCTGGAACTGGACCAATCCAAATCCTTAATGGATGTGCTTGCCACTCTGCCAGGCCTTGACACAGAGAAGATGACTACGGACATATCGGCAAAAGCAAAAGTGAAAGGAATATCCAAAAGCTTTGCTTTCAAAAATGTCCCCGTCAAACGCTTTATGAAGAAGTAAACTATGAAAAGATTGATCTTCGCCATAGCAGCAATTGCAGCCACCGTACTTTTCGGGGGCCGCGCAAGCGCACAGGAAATAACGGAAGAGACACCCCGTATTGTCCGCGATACCATCGTTTACAGGTTCGCCGATGCCGTTGACTCAACTCTTGTGGGTATTTCACTTCTGGACGCCATGCCCTCCGATGTCAAGATTCACCAGAGCCAGAGGACGCAAAACGGTCTAAACCTTTACATTAGCCGCAACAAAGACAGAGTTATTTCTGGCTACAGGGTCAGGATTTTCTTCGACAACAAGCAGACGGCAAGGGCCGCATCGGAAGCCGCAATGGAAAGTTTCCTCAAGACTTATCACGGAATTCCGGCCTACAGAAGCTACCAGAGCCCATTCTTCAAGGTTACGGTGGGCGACTTCCGCACCAAGTCAGAAGCCATGGTGCTGCTGCGCTCCCTTAAGGCGCGCTTCCCTTCTGCATTCATCGTTAAGGAGAATATAGAATACCCTGCCGCAGACAGGGTCCACACCTTTGTAACAGATACCGTAAGAGTAGAAACTACTACGCTATAAGATGCTCAAGCAGGAATTAGGTCTGAAGCAGCAACAGAAGCTCTCTCCGCTACAGATCCAGACAATTAAAATAATTGAGCTTCCTGTACTCGAGCTGGAGCAGCGTATCCGTAAAGAGCTGGAGGAGAATCCCGTATTGGATGATTCCCCGTCAGAGAAGAGCAATAGCGACGAAGAAGATACCCGCGACGTTTCCCTGAGCGAGATCAACGAGGACGATCCCATCCCCTCTTACCGCCTGCATGTAAACAACTACGGTAAGGACGAGCGTCCCCAGTACAATACATTCTCTGTAAAGCAGAGCTTCACCCAATCCCTTATGGAGCAGCTGGGCTTCAGGAATTTGAACAAGCACCAGCACGCTGTGGCAGCCTTCATCATCGGCAGTCTTGACGATGACGGCTATCTGCGCAGGGAGGTGGAGAATCTGGTAGATGACATGGCCTTCCGCGCCAATATCGATACTACTGAAGAAGAGGTTCTGGAGATGCTGAAGGTTATCCAGGAGTTCGAGCCTACGGGCGTAGGAGCAAGGGATTTGCAGGAGTGCCTGCTGCTGCAGCTTAAGAGCCTTCATCAGGACGAGGCTACGATTAACGCCACAAAAATACTTTCTAACTGCTTCCAGGACTTCTCTAATCGCCACTTCCACCGCATAATGAGCCGTCTTGGACTTACGGAGGAACAGCTTAAGAAGGCCACCGCAAAGATAGTTAAGCTTAATCCCGCCCCCGGCGGACAGGTAGACGATTCGTACAACGACCAGGCGCAGCAGATTGTACCTGACTTTGTACTCACCTATGACAACGGCCAGCTTAATCTTACGATGCCCCGCTTCTCACTCCCGGAAATACGCGTGAACAAGAAGTACGCAGAGCTTCTGATGGAGGCAGCCGGTTCTACTGAGCGCCAGAAGAAAGAGGCCGCCACCTTCGTAAAGCAGAAGATGGACTCCGCAAAGTGGTTTGTAGAGGCCCTGAAGCAACGCCACAATACCCTGATGAACACCATGCAGGCAATCGTGGATTATCAGGAGACCTACTTCCAGACAGGTGACGAAGCCAATCTTAAGCCGATGGTCCTCAAAGACATCGCAGAGAAGACCGGTTTCGACATCTCTACCATTTCCAGAGTTGTAAACAGTAAGTACATAGAGACTCACTTCGGAATCTTCCCGCTCAAGTACTTTTTCTCTGAAGGCCTTGAAAACCAGGAAGGAGAAGAGGTTTCTACCCGCGAGCTTAAAAAGGTCCTTCAGGAGTGCGTTGACAACGAGAACAAGCACAAGCCGCTTACAGACGACCAGCTTGTAGCAGAGATGGAGAACCGCGGCTACAAGGTAGCCAGAAGAACTATCGCCAAGTACCGCGACCAACTTGGAATTCCCAAAGCAAGACTCAGAAAAGAACTGTAAGCCAAGGGCTTATGACCTTCAGTCTGTTCATACCCATACTGATAGCACTGATTATCATCGGCGCATCCATCATTATCCTTACCGATGACGGAGACGCAGACCGCAAACTGCTGTGGTTGATTATTATAGCGGTGCTGCCTGTAGTAGGTCTAATTCTTTACCTGCTGTTCGGTATCAATTACAGGCATCGCAAATACTTCCGCAAAAAGCATGAGCGCTATGCCCAGTGGTTTGCCGGACGTACTGGAGACCGCATACTTAAGCTGATTAAAGGCGACAATACTCTGGTTGAAGAGCGCTTCCAGCCCTTTGCAAGACTGCTTTCTTCCAACCGTCTTCCTGGTGTTAGCACTGGTAACGACGTAGAGATTATCACCGTTGGCAAAAGGAAACTTGACGCCCTTCTGAAAGACATAGAAAACGCCAAAGAATACATTCATTTCCAGTATTATCTGTTCGGAAATGACGTGAGCGGCCAGGCAGTAAAAGAGGCCTTGATGAAGAAGGCCCGGGAGGGCGTGAAGGTGCGCATTCTTCACGAGAATGTGGCCAACTACGACACCAAACGCAGCTTTTACAACCAGATGCGCAAGGCCGGCGTAGAACTGGTACGCTTCTATAATCCAAGGTTTCATCCCCTTCGCATCATTACCCGCCTGAACTACCGTAACCATAGGAAGATTGTGGTAATTGACGGCCGCATCGGCTATACCGGTGGCATGAATATAAAGGATAGGTATTTCACAAAGTGGAGGGATACACATCTTCGCATTATCGGCCCTGCCGTGGCATCGCTGCAACACATATTCCTGGACTCATGGCTAACCTCCGGTGGAGAACTGGACCAGACCCCGGAATACTATTTCCCTGAGACATTCCATGCCGATAATGATATCGCCTCTGCCGATGTACTTAGGAACATTCCAATGCAGATAACCCCGGACGAGCCCGATTCCAGTCGTCCGATGCTGCAGCTCAGCTATATCTGGGCCATCCAGCATGCAAAGGATTATATCTGGCTTCAGACGCCCTACTTCATTCCGCCGGCAAGTGTGCTTGACGCACTTAAAACCGCCGCCCTTAGCGGCGTCGACGTTCGCGTAATGGTGCCCAAAGAAGCAGAGAACTTCTTCATCGGTCCGGCAGTTAAATCCCATTATAAAGAGTGTCTGAAGGCCGGTATCCGCATATATGAAAGGGGTGGCGGCTTCATCCATGCCAAGACTTTCGTGGCCGATGATTACCTGTCCAGCGTTGGATCGGCCAACATAGACAACCGCAGTTTCAACATCAACTACGAGGTCAATACTTACATCTACAGCAAGGATGCGGCCCTTCGCAATAAGGAAATCTTCCTGAAGGATCTGGAGATATCGGAAGAGGTAAGGCTCCAGGACTGGACCAGGATTCCGGCAGGGCGCACCATGAAGCTGAACCTGTTCAGAATCTTTTCTTCACAGCTATAAAAAAAGAGCCAGCCTTTAGCTGACTCTTTCATTTTATGGTGACGAAGATTAGTCAAAAACCTTCTCAAGGTCACCAAATTTCTCTACATCGTTGATCTTATTTGTGATCTCGGTGATAGCGCTCTTCATCTGAGTCTTTACAAGCTCCTCCATGCCTTCGGGAATCTCCTTGGTCTCAAGAGCTTTCTTAACAGCTACGTTCATAAGATCCTCGAATTTGTCGCAGATCTTAGCTTTATCCTTGGCTGTAAGAACATAGTCTGCATTCTCCTCAAAGAGGGTCTCGAATTTCTGCTCGAATTCGTCGGAAGGTTTCTCACCGCCTACGAGATAAGCTGCACCCTCATCAAGAGCGTCAAGAAGTTTGTCAACAGGGGTGTTTGCGCCACCACCGCAAGCCATAAGCATCAAGCTGGCTGCAATTGCCAAAAAGAATTTTTTCATAATGAATAGGTATTAATGTGATTAAAACAGTCTCATCTCTGGTTCTTTCATATAGTGTATGGTGAATAGAGCTGCTGCTCCGCCGATGGCAAGGGAGGTAAGGATAAAGACATATGCCAGCAGACCAAAGTCTATAACACCTGCAAATGTGAAAATTGAAAACAGGAACCACAGGCAGACGGTAAGCATAGTGGCAAGGAAGCCCCAGGTAAGCTTACCGGTCTTGTTAATCAGATCCTTGAAAGAAAGGATTCCAAACACTGCAGTAGCAGCAAAGAACAAAAATGCAAAGATAAACAGTACATCCATTGCCTTTACGGCAATCATTCCAACCAAAACAAAAAGCCATGCAACGATGTTGCTTATCATAAATGACATTGAGAAGATTTTCTCATTCTGGCTCATTTGTGAATTGAAGGGACGCTGGGCAAGGAAGAAAACAGTAATGCCAGCGCCACAGAAGAACAGGCATATACCTATTAAGGTATGCAGGTCCATAAATCCCCTTCTGCTGGTCATGCAAATGATAGCGAATATCAATGTAAGAAGGCTGAAAAAGCCTACTGTTCCTCCGGTAATCAAAGCCCATAGATTCTTGATGGGAGCAGGTGCAGGACCGTACTGGGGGTACTGAGGAGCCTGCTGATACTGCTGATACTGAGGCTGCTGATATTGCGGCTGCTGGTACTGTGGTTGTTGATACTGCGGCTGCTGAGGAGGTACCTGCTGATACTGCGGAGGTGCCTGCTGGTACTGCGGAGGTTGCTGGAGCGCAACATTAGCGCCACATACCGGACAGAAGGGCTGACCGGGAACTATCTGAGCACCACACTGAGGACAAAACTGTGCCATAACTGATTATTTTTTTAGAGTTAATATTACTTTTTCTTGTTGGGAAGATCCAACTCAAGCGAAGGATTCTTTGCAGAAGAAAGCCTGAGCAGGAAGGAAACGGTTATGGCGATGATTGCCAGCCCGATGAAAATATACTCTGCGCTAACTGCCGCAGAGGCATCGGACACGCCGCCATCGGCCGCAGCCTTCTTGAATATGCCGCCCACGAATACCGGGACAAGCAACATACCCATATTCTGAATCCAGTAAATGAGGGAATATGCGGTTCCAAGGGTCTTTTCCGGGACAATCTTGGGAACTGAGGGCCACATTGCCGACGGTACCAGTGAATAACCGACACCAAGGATGGCAATGCCCAGATAACCGAAGAACGGCACACCTGCAGGCGCAAAAGCAATGATGAGATGGGCTGCCAAAACAAGCAGCGCACCGGCTATCATCCAATAGGTTGCCTTTCCCACCTTGTCAACAATGGCACCGAACAGCGGAGTGAATATCACGGTAAAGAATGGAATCATAGTGATGGTCCACTTTGCCGAATCCAGGTCCATGTCAAAACGCGGTATTACTATTGACGTACCGAATTTCTTGAATGAGATAATGCAGCAATAGAAAAATACGCAAAGCAGCGATATCAGAATAAAGCGCCTGTTGGTGAGCACCTTAAGGATATCGGAGAATACAAATTTATCCTCCTTCTTAACCTCTCCTTTGGCTACGGTTATACCGGCAGCCTTATCGTACTTGGCATCCATCGCTACGAATATCGCCCACAACACGGCACCGATAAGAAGCATGGTAAGGCCTAAGAAAGCGGGACGAGCCGTCTCTGACAGGGAATACATCTGACCGGGATCCTTCTGGGCCACGAGCATCGGGGAAATGATGAAGGCAGCCGCCGTTCCCAAACGGGCGATGGCAAGCTGAAGGCCCATTGCAAAGGCCACATTCCTGCCTTTGAACCATTTGGCGATGGAACGCGTTACCGCCACTCCGGCGATTTCACTTCCCAGGCCAAAGATCATACAGCCGATGTAAGCAACCGTCAGCGACGTACCCGGGGCAAAGCCCGCAGTGATGGCAAAGGTGACAAGTCCGGCACCCAGAACCATCAGCCCGACGAATATTGATCCTACAAGGCGTACTCCATACATATCCAGCAGTACGCCGCAAATAACCAGGCCGCCCCAAACGCACAGGAATGAATATCCACCGGCGTAGAAGCCGTACATTGCCGAGTCCCAGCCAAGGGCCAGGTCTTCCGGATGACGGAAAATCTGGCTAAGGGTAGAGAACATGTCGTCAAAGAAGTACGACCCGGCCATAGGTACAACCAAGCATGCCAGAGCTATCCAGCACGCGGTTTTTCCCAATATTTTCTTATGGTCAGCAGTCATGGTATATTAAATTGAATTATTCCTTGACAATATTCGGTTCCTCCAGACGGAGTCCCATCTTCTTGTCAAGCGCCTTGAGATAAAGCGCGATGACAAAGGCAGCTATTCCGAAGCATGCGAAGATGATTAGAGGAATAGTGTAGTTGTACGGGATGAACTCTGCACCGGTAGCCTTTGCTGCAACAACTGCCGGATTGGTCTCATTTACAGAAGTAAGTACAGAGCCGATGAGCATAGGAACAAGGCAAAGGCCGATGTTCTGTACCCAGAAGATAAGGTTGTATGCAGAGCCAAGTATCTTCTCGTCAATAATCTTAGGAACTGAAGGCCAGAGGGCTGCAGGAACAAGCGAGAAGCTTACGCCAAGGACTACGATAGTAGAATAAGCGATGAACTTGCTATGGGTTACAGGCAGCACGAAGGCGAATACAAGGTGGCATACGATAAGCAGCAAGGCGCCGAAGATAAGCATTGTAGCACCCTTACCCTTGGTGTCAAGATACCTGCCAAGGAAAGGAGTAATTACTGCGGCACCAACGGGGAACCAACGGAAGATATCCGAAGCTGCCTTTGCTGAAATACCGTCCAGGTTGCACTGGAGCATGTTTGCTCCGTATCTCTGGAACGGGAAGATTGCGCTGTAGTACAGCACACAAAGGATAGCCACAACCCAGAAACTTCTGGATGTAAGAATTATCTTTAGGTCGCTTACCTTGAATTCTTCTTCACTTTCTCCGCCATTTTCCTGACGGCCTACCTCCTTAAGCTGCTTGTCGAACTTCTTGTCCATTACGCTGAACACCATGAAGTTGATAAGGCCGATGAGGAGGAGTACGGTGCAGAAGCCTACAGGCCCCTGGATGCTGCCAAGTTTGGCAGCCAGCAGCGGGCTGATAGAAAAGATGGCGAACACACCGATTCTTGCGATTGCCATTTCCACACCCATTGCCATTGCCATCTCTTTACCCTTGAACCATTTAGCAATAGCCTTTGACACTGTTGTACCTGCCATTTCGCAGCCGCATCCGAAGATCATGAAGCCCAGGGAGGCAAGCTTTGCACTACCAGGCATGGTCACCCACCAGCTGTCAAGCCATGCGCAGAGACCAGTCTCCTGGAACCATCCGCTTATGGCCACATACTTGATACAAGCGCCGATAAACATCATGGAAGCGGACAGGATTCCGGTAAAACGGATACCCATCTTATCCAGGATGATACCGGCCAGGATAAGGAAGCCGCAGACATTCAGCAAGTACTCTGAACTGGCGTACGTACCAAAAGCATTAGGCGTCCAGCCTCTTTCTGCCTCTACAAGTTGCTGTAGAGGAGACATAACATCCACAAACATATAGCCAAAGAGCATCATCAAGGCTATAAGAATCAACGCCGCCCAACGCATTCCGGGGTAGTCGTTCATCAATTTTCTCACTTTTTCTGCCATATACACGAATCAAATTTATGTTCTAATCTCTCTTGACCTGCTAATATAAGGAAAAAAACCGGCATCGTCAAAAGATTTTTAGTTGTTAGAATAAAATACTAACTTTGTAAGCCCAAATAACACTATGTATAAGCTTTTAGACAAGATAGACTCTCCGGCAGACCTGAAAAAACTGGATGTAAGCCAGCTTCGGGAGCTCTGCTCAGAAGTCAGGGATTATATGATAAGATGCTGCGCCGTAAACCCGGGCCACCTGGGGGCGTCGCTTGGAGCCGTAGAGATTATCACGGCCCTGCATTACGTGTATAATCTTCCACAGGACAAGATTGTCTTTGACGTAGGCCATCAGGCCTATGCCCACAAGATACTTACCGGCCGCAGGGAGGCCTTCAAAACCAACCGTACCAAGGACGGCATCAGCGGCTTCCCCAAGCCATCGGAAAGCAAGTACGACGCATTTGGAGCAGGCCATTCATCCACTTCGATATCGGCGGCCCTGGGCCTGGCGGAATCGGCCCGGATACAGGGAAAAGAAGAAAAAGTGGTGGCCGTTATCGGCGATGGTGCCATGACTGGCGGCCTGGCCTTCGAGGGCCTGAACAACGCCGGAAGCAGCAAGGCCAACATTCTGATCATCCTTAATGACAACGACCAGTCAATTGACAAGCCTACCGGTGCCATCCACAATTATCTGCTTAAGATTACCACTTCCGGAAGATACAACCGCTTCAAGAAAAAAGTGTGGGACAAGTTGGGTGACAGCTGGTTGCGCCGCCGTTTCCAGAAATGGACGGTGGACACCAAATCCAACCTTGTAAGGAAGTCCGGAGGCGCCCTCTTCGAGGCTCTTGGATTCAGATACTTCGGCCCCATCGATGGCAATGATATAGAGACACTTACCTATACTCTTCAAAGGCTTAAAAACCTTCATGGACCGCGCATCCTGCACGTTCATACAATCAAGGGAAAAGGCTATGCTCCGGCAGAGGCGAACCCTGCAGTATGGCATGCTCCGGGACGCTTTGACCCGGAAACCGGAGAACGTATCATCAAGCACGCCGATACTCCCAGATGGCAGGATGTCTTTGGGGATGTACTGGTAGATCTGGCCAAACGCGACAACCGCGTGGTAGGCGTCACTCCGGCCATGGCTTCAGGCTGCGGAATGAACCTTCTGGAGGCCCAGATGCCAGAAAAATTCTATGACGTTGGTATAGAGGAAGAGCATGCTGTCACCTTCTCCGCCGGTCTTGCAGCCGGTGGCTTGAGGCCCTTCTGCAATATATATTCTTCCTTCTCACAGAGGGCTTACGACCAGATTATCCACGACGTTGCGCTCCAGCATCTGCCGGTAGTGCTTTGCTTCGACAGGGGTGGAGTCGTAGGAGAAGACGGCCCAACCCACCACGGAGTCTTCGATATGGCCGCATACAGGTGCATACCTGGCGCGGTAGTGTGCTCCCCCAGAAATGAACTGGAGCTCAAGAACATGATGTATAGCGGTCTGTGCAGCGAGTCCGGCCCTTATATTATAAGGTATCCGCGCGGGGGCGCAGAGGGAGTACCCTACAAGGATGCTCCTTATACTGAACTTGTCCCCGGGAAATCGGAGCTGCTGCAAAAAGGAGAGAAGGTTGCCATCCTTGCCATCGGCCACTGCGCAACGCGGGCCATGGAGGCATCGGCTATAATAAAAGAGAAACTGGGCTTCTCCCCTACCGTCATAGATATGAGGTTTATCAAGCCGATTGACGAAGAGGCCATCATTGAAGCAGCAAAAACTCACGGCGACATAGTTACCGTAGAAGACGGCTGCCTTACCGGAGGCCTTGGCGGCGCCGTAGCCGAAGTACTTGAAAAGAACAATCTGCACCCTGCACTTCACTGCCTTGGCATCCCGGATGAATTTATCAGCCAGGACACCCAGAAGGCACAGAGAGCGGCATGCAGGATAGACAAAGACGGGATAGCCGGAACTATTGAAAATATTTTTTCAAAAAGTTTTGGAGAATAAAGAATAATATCTATCTTTGCAGTCCCTTTCGGCAACGATAAGGAAACGCCGATATAGCTCAGTTGGCCAGAGCACGTGATTTGTAATCTCGGGGTCGTGGG
>CAMVFZ010000006.1 GCA_947166905.1 uncultured Prevotellaceae bacterium
TAAATAAATTTGACATTAAACATATTCTCCTGTCAACTTATTTCAGGACAAGTCATTCGGGAACTTGTATCCAACGGGCCCCGTCCCCCTACCCTTGCGCGGGGGTGCGCAAGCCCCCCGACCCCTGCACTCCAACCCACAAAACATAAATTTGATACTTTTTGTTACCTTGCTGCTTTTTGGCAGAGTGAACTCTTATTTTTGCGGCAGAATTCAAATCAAAACAATCAACATTATGGAACAAGAACGAATCGAAGAAGGGCTGCAACATTGTCTTTTATTGGATGATTTTGATTTCTTCAAGGTGATTGTTAATCACCTAAAAGAAGAGAAACCATGCTTGGCTGCATTGTATTTGGCGAGAGGATTTGGTCTTGACTGGGAAGAACGCTATAACAAGTACTTCAAGTTGGCAGTTGAAGCTAATCCTGAATGGGCTACAGCCATAGACGAGGTGTATGGCCAACCATTGTTCAGGGAAATCTTTGCGGTAGGGGCTAATGACTGTCTTGATGCCTACCTGAATGCTGTGGGGAAAGAGAATAAGGACTTCCTTCAGTACCTATATCAATTTGCCGTTTCATGGAATGAGGATTTATTTAATGGAACGGCATTGCTCCCGGAAAAGTATCCTTTCGAAATCTTCAAAGGTGAGCAGCGGACAATATTGATTGGCTCTAACGAGGATTTTGAGTGGATAAATGACCTCGTCCGCCGCCATGATTTATTGGCCCGCCAGAGGATGATGCTCTTTAAACTTGATTCTCTCCTTTAGGCCGTTCGCCTGAAAAATCGTATATTTGTGAGTATAATCCCATAATGACAGCACTTTCGTATGGCAAAGAGTTACTTCAACCGCTATGTCTGGCTGATTGATGTCATCAGCCGGTATGGCCATATCACCAAGCGGGACATCGACGTCTTGTGGTCCCGCTCGTCGCTGAACGAGGGTCACGAGACTGCGATTCCGGAGCGGACCTTCCACAATCACCGCGAGGCCATACTGGACATCTTCGGCATTGAAATCAGTTTCGACCGGGGCCGTGGGTATTATATCGTCAACAGGGACGACCTTGACGGCGAGGGCATCCGCAGCTGGCTTCTGGAGTCCATGTCGCTCAGCAACCTCCTCCGGGAGAGTGCCGATATGCGCAGCAGGATTCTCTTCGAGAAAGTGCCTTCCTCTTCCAAATGGCTATCGGTAATCGTCAACGCCATGCGTGACAGCAAGGCCCTGGAGATGACATACCAGAGCTTCAAACGGACGGAGCCCACCACCTTCGAAACGCACCCGTACTGTCTCAAGGTCTTCCGCCAGCGCTGGTACATGCTGGCCAGGACCATCGGCAAAGAGGAACTCCGCATCTACTCCCTAGACCGCATCATCAACATCAAGGTCCTGGACAAGCCGCTGGAAGTGCCTTCTGACTTTGACGCAGCTGAATTCTTCTCAGATTACTTCGGCATCATCATCGGCCACAACGTCCAGCCCAGCACGCTGGTCCTCAAGGCCACGGCAGAGCAGGCCAAATATCTGGAATCCCTGCCGCTGCATCCCAGTCAGGAGGCCATCGAAGTTACACCGGATTACTCCGTCTTCCGCTACCGCCTGGTCCCCACCTTCGACCTCAAGCAAGAAATCCTCAGCCGCGGCTCCACCTTGGAAGTCCTCTCTCCGGAGTGGTTCAGGAAGGAAATCGTAGACGAACTACATAAAACACTAGGACGGTATGGACAATAAGACAATGAATAGTCGCATTATTGATTGCACCAAGGATTATGAAAACGCGTTTGATATACTCAAAAGGGGTTATAGAACTTGCGATAATGCTGAAGCCGAAAAATATCCTTTCTTAGTGATTGGTATTAATCCCTCATTTCCTCCCAAAAGCAACATGTATCCAGGACGAGTTGAGCCTTTTACGTTCTATCAGGCAATAGTAGACTCTAAGACTATTCCTAAGAAGAAGTATGATTATTGGAAAGAAAGAGGAGAATGGTTTGGAGACTTATGCAAGAAGATGGCATATCTGGATTTGTTTCCTGTCCAGGAGTCAGATCAGAGTCTCTTTGAGAAGACATTTTTTAATTTAGCATCACTTAGAAGAGACCTACTGGAAATCACTCAGGACGCAATTGAGGAGATGAAACCCAGATTAATTGTACATGCAAACAGGCAATCTTTTTACTACTGGGGACTATTTCCGAAAACTCCCTGGATGGGATATGATTTAAAGCGGGTAACACTTGAGGAGTATCCAGATTTGCCCCCGTGTTGTAAGGAACACAACCGATTGAATCGATATCCTATTTATGTTATCAATGGATTTATCTCTACGAAAGAAAGAATTAATCAGAATCAATACCCTATAAATACAAACTTGAAGGGTACTTTTATTATCCACTATGTAATGAGGTATAGAAACGAAAAATACAAAAAGTATCTCTATGAGGAGGAGGACTGGAAACGTATTTGGGAATGGGTAAAAAAACATACTTCCTCTCCTCGAATATAGGCTTTGACTTTATTGATAATCTTAACGAAAACTTTCTGCAGATTCTTTCAGTCTGCTACCTTTTGGCAAGGTGGCAGATTATTTTTGTAACGTAACCCCAAAAATGTATTGATATGTACAAACCCCTTCGATTCCGCGACTGGTTCAGCAGAACGTCCCTGTCTGCTTACAAGACATTGTTTTTCTGCGCCACAAATGATTTTATCATACCGCACGATGTGGCTGGTGCTATCCTCTACGGGGAGGCGCTGGCTGGGGCAGAAGATATTACTTTTGATGCCAGTTTCTTGAAAAATGTCACACCGTCCTTAGTTACTTTTATTCCGGATGCCCAGTCGCAACTCAAGGCTATCGAGAGCATGGGATATCAGGACATCGTAGATGAATTCAATCTTCACAACAAGGAAATCTTTGATTTCGTCAATGAACGCCTCACCACCAATCCTTATAACGCAGACGAAGTCGTCAAAAAGATTGAGTCCCTAGTCCGGCCTGAGTATATGGCCATAATCAAACAACATCAAAAGTAAGACGTAAGCATAAACCACAATGAGTATAATACTAAAACGCCAAGTAGAGCAAGCTTGCACCAACTATTTAATTCCGGCATTATAGGGCCACTGACCGAGGACGGAACTGCAAATGTAATCATCTCCAGCTATGAAGAATTGGAATCCTTGATTAAATAGTATTACTACGATATGAATTCAGAAAAAGTGCACAATCAAGTTTTGTAGTCCGGAGTGTAGGACTACAAATATCTCCTAGATTAACCGCCGATTACGGTCATTTCGCAGGAACGGCAGTCAAAACGCAGTTCCAGGGGGGCACCGTTTCCGGTAAGATAAAGGCTGTCCGGACGGTTCTTTGCGGACTGTGACAGTACCCTTGGTTAAATCAAGTAGGGTACCCTCAAAATCGGCCCAAAATGACGGTACCCTCAACGAATAAAGATAGGGTACCATCACTTGATGTGTGGAAACGTATCGAATATTTAGGATAGAAAAAGCCTGGAGCGGTGAGCTCCGGGCAGGAAAAAGTTAGTGAAACTGTTGAGTCAAAAGAGCTCGTTCGTAACCAATATTAAAGGCTTCAGGATATTTGTATAGATCATTTCCACTACAAAGAATATGAGAGTGCAGTATTTGTTGTAATTGATCCTTTAATGGAGGTGCCCACAATTCAAAATCTATACTTGAAAATACAAATGTCCAAAAGTTGATATTTTCATTGACACTCCGTTCGTTCAACCTAAGAATAATATCACTGGAATTCGCTTTTAACACTTCAACTACAAAACTTTGAAAGAAGTTTAGATTATCAACAGGATAAATTGGATGGGTATACAAAGTATCGGCGATTGTACAAATCTCAACTATAATATCAAGTCGTTCCTCTTGTGTCATTGCAGTATGAGTTAAACACCAAACGGCATCAACATCTTCCAATTTGCCATTATAGCCAAACGTGTTTTCAAATGATTCCAATGATTTAGGGAATTCACTAGCCGAATGAAATGCATAATGCACGTTTTGTGAAAAAATCACAAAGGGGAATAGCAAAAACTGAACGAATATAAAAAGTGATTTCATCGTATAATAAGTTTTACATTACTCTTACCATTAAAAAACTGCCTATAATTCTCCATCGCATTAGCACTTTGAGATACACCAGAACTATTCCTGCTCATACCAAACAAAACACATCCTTTAGTATTACTAGTCGTATTGCCTATATGGCCTAAAATACCTCTGCTTTTGGGAACTATCTCGTTATATATTCTAAATGCGAAACCGCCAGCATAGTCGCCTTCTGCCCGAGGCTCTGTATCATAATACCCGGTAGGAATTGGTTTGTTTTTATTAGATTCCGTTGTTGGTTCACCAGAAGGTTCTAATGTGTATCCTCCAAAGCCATTTTCACCTATAGCCTGGAACTTTCCTTTTGTTATTGAATCATCATTATCACGTGAAATAATAATGAGCCCATCAACTTCTTTGGCATTTTCATTCAGAACCATATAATTGATTTCGAAACTAACGAACCTTTGATCAAGTGTATTGTATTCTGCTATAGTTTGATTATCAATTAAATAAATTCTATTATCTACAAGGCCGTCGGAAGCAATATACTCTCCACCATAACTATAACAGTCTCCTGCATTTTCCCCTTCCGGATCCACAAGATTCACCGGATTGCCGGCGCAGTAGGCATAAGGGCTGATGCTGTAGTACTTCTCTGCCAGAGGGTCCGGAGATGTGAAGGCACCCGTATTGGACTGGAATCTGGCGCCGGAGTCGTACAGGTTCACTCCAAATCTCTGCTGCAACTCCTTCCCTCCGTAAAGGTAGTCATTAGTTTCGACATTAGACACGTTCCCGCCTAAATGTTCACCAATATAAAAAGCCCGGAGCTCACCGCTCCGGGCAGAGAAACTAGAACAGACTAAGAGTATCTAAGACTTTCCACTTTTTTATGGAAGAATCAATAAACGGACTATTGGAGGAATATCCATCAAAGTTCCCTTTATTATAAAGAAACCAAATTGGGTCTTTCCGCCTAAGTAAGTTAGCAACAATATTATGTATACTGAAAACTATTTCCTCATTAATCACTAACTTAGCCTCAGAACAACAGTTACTGCAGATTATTGCAGATCCTTTTTTAAAATCAAACCCTAGCGTGTCTATAATTCCATTTTTATAAATAATTAGCGAATAAGATACGTCCGGATAAAACAATATCGTTTCATCTGAGATGGCAGTTAACTTGTTATCAGACAAGAGGTCCTTGTAATGAGTATATAACAAAGAAACAGTATCCTTGTTATAAAGAACAGTTCTAGCTGGCGATGCTGAAAGGAAGTCCCATATATCAGTGGATTCTCCTAATCTTATCTCATGAGCATTAAGCATCGCGTAATCAAGCCTTATTGAATCAGCACTTATATCATCTAAAACCATGGAACCATGATTATATGCACATGAAGTGATTATAAACAAGAGAAAAACAACTATATACCTCATTGCATTATTGTTTAATCGTAACAGTCGAATTATGTGCCTTGACAAAACTAACGATTTCATCAATCGACATTCCTTTCATGTCTGGAATTTTTGGTTTGTCACTAGCACGTTTGTAGTGGTTTGTATGCTTATTTCGTGTGACTTGATTATTAGAGATTTCGCCATGCTGTTTTGCTGCATATTGTTCTGTTGTTGTTATTACACGACGCTCCTCTTTAGTGTCATATTGCTCGTCTTTTTCCAATAAGTATTGTTTATACTCTTCTTCTCTGTTAATTTGTTTTTCTTCCTCATGTTTGATAGCATGTCCTAATTCATGTGCTAGAGAAGTTACTGGTGAACGATATATTTTTGTTTCGTTATCGTAACCTATTTTATATGGATTCCAATATAATGTCATAGTGTTAGGATCATATACTGTTGATCCTGATGTTTCTGAAATATAATAAACGTTATCCGAAGCCTCTAATTTTGCTAAATTATATGAGGTGTGATGGTTATTCATAAAACCAACTGCCTCTGAGAATCTTTGTTTAAAGGTATCCGAACAACCATCGTTAAATAACACTTTATTCCCTTCCGGATCCACAAGGTTCACCGGGTTGCCGGCGCAGTAGGCATAAGGGCTGATGCTGTAGTACTTCTCTGCCAGAGGGTCCGGAGATGTGAAGGCACCCGTATTGGACTGGAATCTGGCGCCGGAGTCGTACAGGTTCACTCCAAATCTCTGCTGCAACTCCTTCCCTCCGTAAAGATAGTCATTAGTTTCGACATTAGACACATTTCCGACCAAATGTTCACCATAAAAAAAGCCCGGAGCGGTGAGCTCCGGGCCAAAAAGGTGATAATCACTCTGTCCATCTTTTATATGATAATCCTGTACAATCATAATCGACCGAATAGTAGTTATCATACATTACCTTATTAATTGTAATCATCGAAGACTCGGAAAGTTCGTCCTTTTCCAGCTTTAACTTACAGTAACTATTTTTCTGTTCAATATATTTATTGAAAAAGATTTCAAAGGATTCTGACGCTTCATACATTATGGCTTTGTCAATCTTGAAGGGGTATGATGCTCGTTCTCTCCAGTACTTAAAACCGTTAGGATTCTTTAGGAATGCAATTAAAAAATGTTTGTATGAATCGTATTCGCCTCTGTAATGCTCCAAATAAACGAACTCCCTAAGGAAATCATTATTAATCATTACTATACTATCAGGTTTAATTTGGAGAACATGCTCACCATAATCTCCGAGAGGAACCTTGTCTCCTTCCAAATCACCAAGCTCCATACAGAATGAATAGTGCGTTGCATAATCAATATAGTATTCATCCGTATGCTGATTGTTTGAACTTGAGCAGCAAGCAACTATAAGGGCCAGAACTATTAGCTTTATTTTTTTCATACAATTATTTTAGTAAACTACTCTTTATTCTTGTGTTGCCATAATATGTGCGTTTTGGCAAACCTTGCCTTTTTCTATATATATTTTCAAAATTCACGGCTCTAATTTCAGCAGGATCCGATGCGGCCGGAGAGTATTTATGTTCATATTCTCCTTTCATGTTACCCGTATCTAAATCATACGCATGGTATAACTCATGAACAATACTGGTTTCTGCTGTTAGTTCTACTCCGCCGTCTTTTTCATTATTATCCATATCATACAATATGTATGAACCTGTGGGCTTCCCGGAATTAGCCAAAGACTTGCCATAATCCCCCTCAGGCATTGTTTTTCGCGCATCTTTTAAACTGTAAAAACGGTGCTTGTTCTCACTCGTTTCAAGTTTATTTAATACTTGCTGCGATTCTTTGTCCTCTGAGTTTTTTAAATCATTAAGAACACCAAGGATTCTATTTGCAAATGAGTTTTCCCCTTTATATTCATCACCGCCTTTTGTATATAGTTTACCATCTTTATATTGAACGGATTCCTTAACTATTCCTTTCTCTTTGTCATAATCTATGATAATCCATATTTCGCGACCTTCCGAATCCACAAGGTTCACCGGGTTACCGGCGCAGTAAGCATAAGGGCTGATGCTGTAGTACTTCTCTGCCAGAGGGTCCGGAGATGTGAAGGCACCCGTATTGGACTGGAATCTGGCGCCGGAGTCGTACAGGTTCACTCCAAATCTCTGCTGCAACTCCTTCCCTCCGTAAAGATAGTCATTAGTTTCGACATTAGTTCCATTTCCGACCAAATGTTCACCATAGAAAAAGCCCGGAGCGGTGAGCTCCGGGCAAAATCTTAAGTTAAACCCGTCCAGCTGTCGTGGGTCAGTACAATATATAAACAGGCTCATTTTGAAGGGTCTTTTGTCGCGCCCACTCTTCTTCATCGTAAGTTGTTAAAGCATAATAATGTTTTCTATCTTTCCATTTATGGACATGAATACGTTTATCGGTATTAGCAACAGGAAATCTAAACAGAACATACCGTATCCTATCATAAGACATGGTTTCTTCATAAACTACTTCATTATTCTTGAAAACAACGACTCGGTTTTCATGATAAGACACGTCTGTACTATTGTATTCTCTTCCGATTATGTCCTCTATACTTTCAACAGCGCTAAAACCCTCTTTTCTTTTAGCAAAGCTGAATTCTCCAAAAACATAGAAACTGTCTATCGGCATATTAAGGACCTCTTCTAGATTAATGCTAGTTGAATCTTTAAAATCAAGATGTTCAAGATAGTTGTATATTTTCTTATCCTTGTAAGAATTACAAGATACGAGTAATGTACTTAAGAATAATACAAAAGCTTCTCTAATTTTCTTTTCCATATTGTTTTAGTTTTTTTAATTCTTCCATCGCTTTTTTCCATTCTTCTTCGGATATCTTTTTCTGAACGACGCGATACATTCCGTCAGAGCCCTCCACTTCCCATAAGCCATTCTCCTTTGTATAGTCCAAAACTTTTGAAACAAGTTCTTGTACCGAGGAAAAACCACCAGAACCAATTTCTTGACCAATTAAATTGTTTTTCATATCAGCAACAGTATCGGCATCATCAGGATTAGAATAAGTTTTTTCTTCAGAGAGGTCAAAATCTGTTCTATTCTCATGCGCTATTCCAATCTGTTGAGCTTGGTCCTTGCCGTATTTATTTGTAATTATTCCTTGCCATATCGTATGACGGAGAGCATTGCCAGTATTTCCAGTTCCTATATACTCTTTTCCCATTGATTTGGAGAGATTGATCGCAAAATTAGAAGCTGTAGTGGAAATATTTCTACGGCCTTCCTTGTAGAATCCAACCTCAAAAGCTATCACGGGGTTTTTGACACTATATATAAAAGTCTTTATTGTTCTGGATGAATTAATATAGTTACAAACTTTTTGTGCCGTATAAATAGGAAGTATCGGCATTGGGTATTTTGGGAAAACCATTCTCCCTTCCGGATCCACAAGATTCACCGGATTGCCGGCGCAGTAGGCATAAGGGCTGATGCTGTAGTACTTCTCTGCCAGAGGGTCCGGAGATGTGAAGGCACCCGTATTGGACTGGAATCTGGCGCCGGAGTCATACAGGTTCACTCCAAATCTCTGCTGCAGCTCCTTCCCTCCGTAAAGATAGTCATTAGTTTCGACATTAGTTCCATTTCCGCCTAAATGTTCACCATAAGGCAAAAATTCGTGGTGTTTTTGAACGGAACCATCTGGTCCAACTTCTACTCTGACGCTGCCAAGATGATCCGTTATATAAACAACGGAATAAAACGCATTACCATCATCCTCAATCTCTTCTTCCTCTTCAATCGGCTCATCTGGGAAAATACCTCCTGAGATCATTTCAGGATCTGGTTCTGGCTCATCAGGTTCAATAATAGGCATTTCTCCATGGGCGGCATTATTTTCATTTGCGTAGAATCTTCCACCATCGTATGCAATACTTTCTAAGGAGTAGGTGTTGCCTCCTTCAACCACATATCTAAAACTACCGTCATAGAGATATCCATTTTCATTGCTATCCAATGCAGAGCGCTTGATTCCGTCTGCCAGATAGCAGTAATCGACCAAATGATCCATCACCAATGGCAATGATACTGACGAGGGAAGACCAATAACGTTGTATGCAATCTGAAGGCCTTCATGCCCTTCACTGGTCACATTGCCACTGGCATCATACTGGAAACCATTACGATGATTACTCCCTCCATATGTAAACGAGATGGTCTGAGGTGTGAGTCCTACGCCGCATCGTTGCATAGACAGTAAATTACCATTCCTGTCATAAGAAATTTGTCTCTCTGTATTAAGGTTCTCGGCCGTTGTACCCAGTAAAGAGAACTGCTCCGCACCAGTCAATCTGGACAAACCGTCATAAGTATAAGTGTACACTTTTGGCTGAAGACCGGAGTGTAGGGCGCCGGGGTGGCTTGCGCACCCCCGCGCAAGGGTAGGGGGACGGGGCCCGTTGGATACAAGTTATTTGCGACAGCAAATGACGTAGGAGACAATGGGAGGGGCCGGAGAGAGCGAAGCGAACGGAGTTCCCCCGGCGCCCTACACTCCGGACTACAAATATCTCCTAGATTAACCGCCGATTACGGTCATTTCGCAGGAACGGCAGTCAAAACGCAGTTCCAGGGGGGCACCGTTTCCGGTAAGATACAGGCTGTCCGGACGGTTCTTTGCGGACTGTTTGGGGCAAAGACCAAGCTCGTGGCGAACACAGTAGCGGGTGCGCATAAGCTCTGCGCCCTGCTGGTGCTTAAGCTCATAAGCACTCACCGGAGCATTGTACATGCCAGAAGAAATGCTGTTTGCAATATTAGCCTTGTAACCATCGCCAGTCAGTCTTGCCTTAGTATTAAGGCCGATGTTTCTAAGAGGCGCAGCCTTGCAAGGCAAGGTATCCAACGCCGCGGCAAGATCCCTTCTAAGGGCATTGAGCTGCGCTGCACCAAGATGAGGCAAATCCCCTGAAGAAGGCGCCAAGCTGGTCTTAAAGACATAATGACCGCTGGATTTTGAGAGCTGTCCGATTAGCATTTCCTCCATCCTGGAGCGGTTCTGAGCAGCCTCTGCCTGCGGGAAATCACCGGAAACAGAAACCTTGCGGCCATCGGAAGAAACAGCATCCAATTTAAGAGTAAAGCCTCCGGCCGGGGCCTTGACAGCCTCTGCCACAACAGCTACGTCAATTACCCTGTGGGATGGCGCTCCGGAGATTTCCTTCTCGAAGGCAGCGCTAATATTGCGGAACAGAGTAATACCCGGAGCAAGGCCGGCAGTCATCTTGCAAATGATACGGTTACCCTGGCAAACATCGCCACGAAAACCACAGATAGCGCCACCGGCGGCAAAAGCAAAGCCATCGCCGTTGGCAAGAGTAGCCCGGGTTGCAACCGTAACCTCTGCGCGGCCGCCAGGAAGAGGCTTTACAGCCAGCACCTTTCCAAGCTGCTCGCCCATACTCTTGGGCGCCTCCTGACTGCTCCACTGGCCCTTTTTGCCATCTATGAACAACTCTGTATAACCGCGGTTGAAAGTCTTCTCCAATTGGGGCGTAAAGCCAGCTACGCTGCGCCCCGCAGAGGCGCGGCAGAACTCACCTGGCCGGCGCTCCACAAGGGCGTCAATAGCCTTGGAGTAAGCGGAAACCACGTTTTTAACGTAAGAAATATTTTTGAGACGGCCCTCAATCTTGAAGGAGCACACGCCTGCGGCAGCCAAATCATCCAGCCTTGAAAGAAGGTTGTAATCCTTAAGTGAAAGCAGCGGGCGGTCTTTAATCAGAATCTTTCCGGAAGCATCGGCCAGATTGTACCTGCCGCGGCAGGCCTGTATACAAGCCCCGCGATTGGCACTGCGCCCCGCAAGCTTCTCTGAAAGATAGCACTGGCCGCTGTAGCATACGCACAGCGCCCCGTGAACGAAGAACTCAATCTCTCCATCAACCGCAGCGCGAATAGCCTTTACCTCATCCAGCGAAAGCTGACGCTCCAACACCAGACGGGAGAAGCCGGCAGCCTCCAGCTCTTTAGCCTTTTCCGGAGTACGGATAGCACACTGGGTAGATGCATGAAGAGGTATCCTTAAACCAGCATCGGCAGCAAGGGCAATGATGGCCGGATCCTGGACAATTAGAGCATCCACGCCGGCCGCTTGCAGGTCCAGAATCAACCTGCGGCAAGCCTCAAGTTCTTCTTCGAAGACAATAGTATTGACGGTAGCATAGATGCGCGCCCCGAACTTATGGGCATGCGCACACAGCTCACGAATGTCTTCTATGCTATTGGCGGCATCTTTGCGCGCTCCGTGGGATGGCCCTGCAATATAAACGGCATCGGCACCGCATTCAATTGCCGCGATGCCGATTTCCGTATTTCTTGCCGGCGCAAGGAGTTCCAGTGCCGTCATAAAAGTTTATTATTTGCTGAGGGCTTTGATCATTTCGGCAGCCTGAGCGTAACCGAGACCTTCTGCCTTCTTGTAGTACTCAAGAGCCTTAGCCTTGTTGGACTGCTGCTGATAGAGAGCACCAACAGTGTAAGCAATAGCACCTGCGTTCTTTGCGTTACCTGCGAGCTCAAGATATTTCTCGAAGTTCTTAAGAGCTACGTTGGTCTTGCCGTTCATCTTGGAAGCAGCCTGACCTGCAATCAGGTAAGCATTTGCATTATCCGGAACATATTTGGCGGCTTCCTCTGCGTCTGCAACTGCATCTGCATACTTCTTTGCCTTGAGGGAAGCGCTAGCCTTTGAAACAAGTGCACCGCCAAGCATCTTTGCAGCATCTGCGCCCTTGCCGTTAGCCTCTGCTACTGCGAGAGCCTCTTTTGCCTCTGCAATCTGGCCTGCATTTGCATAGCACTGAACCAAACGCATTGCAGCTACACCGTGAGTAGGCTCAATCTCAAGAACCTTCTTGTAACCCTCGATTGCAGCAACAAAATCCTTTACCTTAAGGTTGCTCTCTGCGCCGAAGAGGGCGTCTGCAACCTGGAGCTTGGGAAGAAGGTCTGTAGCCTCTGCTGCAGTCTCATCGTCACCGTACTCTGCAGCAAGCTTGGAAGCCTCTGATACCTGCGCTACTGCCTCTGCGAACTTTTTCTCGTTGTTCAGCTGTTTGCCGATAGCAAGATAAAGACCAGGGATAACCTTTTTGCAGTTTGCAACCAGTTCTGCACCTTCATCACCAAGAGACTCGGCCATTGTAAGAGCCTCTTTGAAAGATGCAAGAGCCTCAACCTTGTTGCCTTCACCCAGCTGGGCGGCACCATTGTTGTAAGATTCGGTAGCGGTTGCAAGATCCTGAGCGGATACGAAGCCGGCTGTCATAAGCGCAGCAGCCAGAGCGATGATCAATTTTTTCATATGTCAAAAATTTTATTTGTTTTCTGAGCATGAGGTGTGTTCTTTCAAACACCCAAGCCGCAAATTTAATAAAAATATTGTATTTTTGTACAAAAGTAGAACCGAATCAATGAAAGTCCGTTGCCTTAACATATTGTTTTCAGTCCTGTTGGCTATGATTCCAATTATTATGCCAGCGCAGGGTCTCCCGGTTCTTCCCGCAGACAAAAACATAACCACAGGCACGCTGGACAATGGTATTACCTACTACGTCGTAAACAACAAAACAGAGGTCGGACGTCTTGACATCAGCCTTGTCCAAAGGGCAGGATATTCGTCAGAGGACAGCCTTTCCCGCGGCAGCTCCGTGGTTCACAGCATAGGCGCGCTGGCATCACTGCCCCGCTTCCAGTCCCCCTCTCCCCTACGTTATCTGATATCCAACGCAGTATGGCCCGGACCGGAGGGATATGCCACCATCGGCTCCGATGCCACCGTTTTCCGCTTCCGCAATATTCCGGTTACGCCTACCATGGAGGCCGTGGATTCTACACTGCTGATGGTATTCGAGATTGTAAATGCTGCCCCAGGGGCCGTCAGCGGCCGATATCCCATCGGCTCACAGGCCATTATCCTGGCTGGCGACATTACCGCTTCTACGGCGGCCGGCAAATTGAATATGCTGTCGATGCTCATAGACAGGAAGGATACCGATGTCATTGAGGACACTTACCGGTGGCAGTCATCTACAGAGCCTATTATCCGGCAATTGCCTGCGCCCGCCCCGATGCTTGGCACCTTCTCCCTTACCTGGCACAGCCCACGCACCCCGCGCGACCAGATGCCAACCATACAGCCGCTGGTTAGCAGCCTGTTCTTCGGGGAGCTTGCCGCGCTTGCAGAAAAGCGTCTTTCAAAGGCCTTCAGGGACGCAGAAATAGCCGTCACAGGGCTGGGAGCAGAGTACATCGGCGGAGATAAAACCCCTGGAGATGAGACCTTTACCGTACGTGCTACGGTTGCAATGAGAGATTATAAGAAAGCTGCGCGCCTGATAGTTGCCACGATGGCGGATATTGACCGCAACGGCACCACGCTGGCAGAATACAGGGATATTTCTACTAAAGTCCGTACCGGAATCGCCCTTACAGGCGGCACGCGCGTACAGACCAACAGCATCTATACAGACAGGTGCCTTTCTTCCTTCCTTTACGGAACATCCCTGGCAACAGACAAAGAAAAGGCGGAGTATCTGACCGGAAAAGATGTAAATCAGGAGGTTTATCTTAAGCTTTTCAACAACTTCTCCGCCGCCATAATGGACGGCTCCAACAATCTTGTAGTCACCAGCCAGGCCGATACCACCCTGCTCTCCGTAAAAGATATCAAGCGCTTCCTGGGCCGATGGAACGTAAGTCCGATAGAAGAGACCGCACACATCACGGCTCAGTCCGACACCCTAAGCCTGGCGTTTGCGTCGGCACACAAGATTAAGCTAAAGGAAGAGCAGGCAGATCCCATGATTGGCGGACAGGTGCTTACCTACTCCAACGGGATGAGGGTCGTTTACAAGAAGACGGACAGCAAGGGAGTCTTCCGTTTCTCCTGGAATATCAAGGGCGGATGGGCTACCATCCCGGAGCTTAAGCCCGGCGAGGGCGCATACGTGGGCGATATGCTGCTACTTGGTAACATCGGCACGATGAGCGGTCAGAGGTTCAAGGATATGCTGGAGGCCAATGGCATCAGCCTTACGGTATCGGTTACGCCAAACGATATGAGCCTGCGCGGATCGGCGCCGTCGGACAAACTGCAATTGCTGATGAAGGCGCTGGCAGCCATGGCCAACAAACGCTCTCCGGATGCAGGGGCCTTCACCAAATACTGCCACGCTTTGGCCGTTTCCCACCTGCTGAAGGCTAAATCAGACGATAAGCTTAACAATCTGCTGGACAGCTTGTTATGTCCTAAAAACAGATACATTTCACAGAAGCTTGATATAGGCCTGCCAAAGAATTTGCCTGTAAAATCAGAGACTTACTTCAGCCGTCAGTTTTCCAATATGGGTAACGGAGTTCTGATTATTACCGGTGATGTTACGGATGCAGCGCTACGAAAAGCAATGCTCTCATGGCTTGGCCGCTTCCCTTCCGGTAAGGGTTCCGCTCCGCGCTTCCGTAACGAGGCCGTTTTCAATACCGGCCGCAACAGCAAAACTCTGCCCGCCGCCGACGATGCCAGAATCGACCTTGGCTTTACCGTACCGGCAAACTTCAACCAGACCGATTTCATTACGGCCGGAGTCGCTGCAGAAGAGATTGAGAGGGCTGTAAGCGAGTCCGTAGTACCGCTTGGCTGGTCCTGCAAGGCCAAGTGGAATCTGCTGATGTTCCCCGACGAGCGCCTTACCATGCGCCTGCATCTGCAGCGTCAGGATTATCGCGGAATGCCCGCTTCACTGGTGCCGGTGGATTCTGTAGAGGTGGTGAAGTCAAAGATAGAATCGGCCTTGGATGAGCTCGCAAGCAAGGGAATCAGCAAACAGAAACTTACTCTGGGCAAGGCCCGTATGGTTAGCAACATGAACAGCTGGAAGACGGATCCGCAGTACCTGCTGCGCTTACTGGAGCTCAGATATAATTACGGACGTGATTTCCTTACCGGTTTGCAGCAGAAGGCCGATGGCATTAAAAAAGTGGATGTCGATGCAATGATAGGCCGCTTGCTTGCCGGTGGCGTTTCAGAGATAATAGTACCGCAGAAGCACACGGGAATTACACTAAGAGAGACCGTGCTTCCGGAGCAGGAACTTTATATTCCAAGGCGCACTGAGCCGGAGGATTCCACAGGGCTTAGGCAGCTGTTAAAAGAAGTTATGACGCAATGGCAGAGCACGGAACAATAATTCAGATTGGAGATATACTGGTTTCAGAAGAGGTAGTAACTGAATTCTTCTGCTGCGACTATGAAAAGTGCCGCGGATGCTGCTGCGTGGTAGGCGACGGCGGAGCTCCGCTTCAGGAATCAGAGGCAGAGGAACTTGAGCGCCTGTACCCTAAATATTCCCCTCTTATGACCGCAGAGGGACGTGAGTCCGCCCAAAAGTCCGGCTTCTTTGAGATTGACCGCGACGGAGAGATAGTTACCCCGGTAGTGCGCACCCCGCACAAGGTAGAGGGCCTTACCACAATCCCCGGCAGCCCGGATGGCACAGTGGGAACCCCCGGCCTGGAAGACTGCGCCTACTGCCTGTACGAAAATGGAAACGTTCTCTGCTCCGTTGAACGCTGCTTTTTCCAGGGAAAAATCAAGTTCCGAAAGCCGGCATCCTGCTGGCTTTACCCCATCCGCGTAACAAAAATGCCCGGCGGAGGCCAGGCACTCAATTATCATCGCTGGAACATCTGCACCGACGCCGTCGAACGCGGTCGCCGC
The DNA here is from genome assembly GCA_947166905.1 of uncultured Prevotellaceae bacterium. Taxonomy (GTDB): domain Bacteria; phylum Bacteroidota; class Bacteroidia; order Bacteroidales; family UBA932; genus Cryptobacteroides. The sequence goes on from CAMVFZ010000006.1 coordinate 16,294, forward strand.
GAGAACATCCGCGTTTATCAGGCCCTGCGCGAACCCCTAATCGCAATCTACGGCGCCGACTTCTACGACGCCCTCGACGCCGCCGCAAAGTATGTAATCGGCTAGCGCCTATTTCTCCAGCATTTCAAAGGTGATTTCCACATCGCCGAAGCGGCCGCGGTCGCCGGAATACTTCTCAAGATAATCGGAAGACAGGGTGCCCCTCCAGACGATATCGTCATTGGAGCGCAGCGGAATGGTAAGCTTCAAACCATAGGTCTTGGACTTTATCTTTACCTCTGCATCTATACTCCAATCCGTCCACGAGCCGCCATCGTCCTCAATAATCAGGAAGGCGCAACGCTTGAGCCCATAATCCTCTCCGTCTATACGGAACTCCTTCCAGTTGTCCACAAGCATCGCATTTATATTCTGCGTCACTCCCACGTCCTTACGCTTGACACAAATCATAAAGTCCGTAATGCTGGGGTCATAGTTCCGCATATCGTCTTCTGTCAGGGCCTGGAAATCCTCTACGGCGCCACACTTGATAAAGAATTCAGAACCGCCACAAAGCCAGGAATCGTAATTCCGCATCATGGTAAAATCCTTGATTACCAGAGTGCGCAATTTAGTTGTATCCCCCACCGCCCTCTTTCCAGGATTATTCTTTTTGCCGATGATGACCGTGCCACCACCGGAATCCGCCTGCCGGCGAAGAAGCTCGATGGAAGTGTAGGAGGCATCGGTATTGGAATTGACAACCCAGACTGGGTTCTTGGACGCATAGTCCTCTGTAACTACAATCTCATCAACCGTAAGGCTGCCGTCTTCGGCCCGCGAAAGCTTATAGGCAACATTGGATTTTGAGCCGTCTCCAGGGTCGAAGGTTATGGCCGGATAAGAGGTCCCATCCCAGGAATCAAACCAGGGCCAATACAGTTGCAGGCCGGATTCTTTAAGGTCAGAGACAGAAAAGCCCCCGGCCGCCTTTGTCGTAGACAAATATTTGGTAATCATGTCTTTTAGTGGAGTAACATAACTCCGTGGTGCCGCTTTGGAGGCCCTGTCACCCACTCCCGCGCCAGGGACGGCAAATAAGTCTTCCATGGTATACTCTTCGTCATAACCGTTACCGGAAGAGGCACGTACGGCATCGTGCACCTCCCTCAACTGCTCATCTCCCAAAGGCAGGCAGGATAGCATCTGCGCAACCTCCTGCGTCGATATCAGCCCCCTGTTTGATTCCGGATTATTGCCCGTATGGTCTATCTGCTCGCATGCAAGCAGTAAGGCTAAAACTGATAAGAAATAATAGCGTTTCATAAAGCAAATAGTTTTTGCAAAGTGACAAACAAAAAAGCGTTTACAAAAAAATGTAAACGCTTAATTGATAAAATCGGCCTCTCAGGCCTGTATAACGCTATTTTTTATAGAAGACAAAACGCTTTTTTTCGTAAAAATCTGCCACAACCTCGGTCTCAGTGAAGCCAGAGCTGGCAAAAACGTGTTTTGTCTCCGGTCCAAGGCAGTCATTGATCTCTGTAAGACCATAGCCCTGAGGCGCCAGCAAAAGTGTACTCCAGTGCGCTACAGCCCTATAATAAATCAGAGGATCATCGTCAGAAACGAACAGTGCGGATGCCGGTTCAAACTCCCTTACATTGCGATGCAGTATCGGGCGTTCCTTCTCCATGATGTAGGGAGGGTTGCTAAGGATAAGGTCGAACTCCCCTTCCAACTCCGGCTCCTTAAGGATATCACCCTCTATGAACTTGGGGGCTATGGCTCCCGTGCTCTTGATAAGAGAAGTGAAGTCCTGGCTCTGTGCTACGGCCAGCGCGGGCTTAGAGATATCAAGTCCCGTAACCTCAACTCCCGGGAGGGACAAAGCCACAGACCAGGCGATACAACCGGAACCGGTACAAAGATCAAGTATACGTACGGGCTTTGCGCTCTTGCCGTAAGGAATTCGCATCCTCTGTATTCTTGAGGCTACTTTTACTGCCTCGCGGACAAGAAGCTCGGTTTCCGGCCTGGGAATAAGCACATCGTGGTTAACCTTGAACTCGTAACCGCAGAACTCCGTCTTGCCAATCACGTACTGAATGGGTTCGCCGCCCTTCAAACGCTCCATTCCGGCTTCAAGCTCCGGAATCCTGGCATCCGGGATAACATATTCAGGCTCAACGATATGGGTATAGCTCTTTGTTCCGATAAGCTCTGAACAAAGCATCAGTACTATATTGTGAGCCTCTTTGGTGGGATACAGGGATTCGAGGCTTGCCGTACTGTTTTTTATAAACTCAGTAAGCAGCATAACCTATACGCTCTCTATTATACCTGTAAGGAAGTCTGTCATGTCAAGGCCGGCAGCACGTACCATCTTGGGAACGAGCGACGCATTTGTCATTCCAGGGATTGTGTTGACCTCCAGGAAGTAGAGACCGTCCTCTGCCAGTATGTAGTCTGCGCGTACAACGCCGGAGCAACCCATGTGGGAGTAAATCTTGCAGGTTACATCCTTGATGTTTTCTGCCAAAGCGTCGTCTATCTTGGCCGGGCAAACCTCCTCGCTGTTACCGTTGTACTTGGCATCGTAGTCAAAGTACTCGTTATCGGAGATAATCTCTATTACCGGAAGCGGATGGATACCCTTTTCATCCTTGTAAGCTGCGCAGGTGAATTCGCGGCCGTCGATTGCCTTCTCTACAATAACTGCATCACCTTCCATAAAGGCGCACTTGAGGGCCTGCGGCATCTTGGATGCAGAATGTACCTTGGTAATACCAAAGCTGGAGCCGCCGCTGGTAGGCTTTACGAATACAGGCCAGCCAAGCTTCTTGCCGGCAGCTTCCGTGAAGGCGTCGATATCGGTGACACCCTTGCGGATAAGCATATCCGGAGCAAGCTTAACAAAGTCCACATCACGCAGATAGCTCTTGCAGGAATACTTGTCAAAGGTAACGGCAGCCACAAATGAACGGCAGCTGCTGAACTTAACGCCAAGCATCTCAAGATAACCCTGGAGCAAACCATTCTCGCCCGGAGTACCGTGCTGCATAATGTAGGCAAAGTCAAACTTGATGCGCTCTCCGTAGATATTTACAGAGAAGTCGTTCTTGTTGATTTCCGGACGTGCCTCTTCCGGGAACTTTACGCGCATAGCGCCCTTTTTGCGGAAAGACACAAGCTGCCATTTTCCGAAGCGGGCAAAAATCTCGTAGATGCTGTACTTGGAGTCATCGATTCTGGAGGCGGTGTACTCACCGCTTCTGCAGGAAACCTCCCATTCGGAAGAATCACTTCCGTAAATAACAGCTATGTTCTGGTATTTCATAAACAAAAGAATTTAATCAAAGTAGTATTCCGCACCCTGGGTAGCGTTGGTTGCAACGTCGTCATCTCCTCCGTCGCAACCAAGGTCCAGATGCATGCCGGTAGGCTTCACGAAGACATCGGCCTCTGATATGCCAAGGGTTCCGTCCTTCAGGCATTTCTGCATGAAGATACCCCAAATAGGCAGGGCCATGTTGGAACCGCCACCAAGGGCAAGGCTCTGGAAGTGGATCTGACGGTCTTCGCCTCCCACCCATACACCGGCGGTGATGGACGGGGTATAGCCGATGAACCAACCATCGGAGTTGTCGTTGGTTGTACCGGTCTTGCCGGCAATCTGACCCTTGAGCTGATACTTGGAGCGCAGGCGGGCTGCAGTACCACGGTTTACGACGCCTTCCATCAGGTTAATCATAAGGTATGCGGTCTCGCTGCTGATGGCCTCCTTGCTGTGATGTGTGAACTCGGAAATCAGGTTGCCCTGATTATCCTCTATCCTGGTAACATACAGCGGCGATGTGTAAACGCCCTGGGAAGGGAAGGTATTGTATGCGGCAACCATTTCCGATATCGACAGGTCCGGTGAACCGACGCAAATTGCAGGCACGGGATCGATGTGGCTGCTGATACCCATCTGACGCATCATGTCCACCATCGCCTCAGGGCCAAACTGCTTCATCAGGTATGCCGATATGTTATTGGAGGAATGGGTAAGGCCCCATTTAAGGGTAACCGTACGGCCGATCCACTCGTCTTTATCAGTGCTTCGGGGAGTCCAGGTGTCGTCTCCCACGATAAAGGTCTGGGGTATGCAGACGGTTTTGTCGCAAGGGGTCATACCGCCCTGCATGGCAAGGGTGTAAAGGAAGGGTTTAATGGTTGAACCCACCTGACGCTCTCCCTGGCGGATATTGTCGTATTTGAAATAACGGTAATTGGGACCGCCGACATAGGCCTTCACATGGCCGGTACCAGGCTCAATCGCCATGAATGCGGCACGGAGGAAGGACTTGTAGTACTTGATGGAATCGTCCGGAGTCATGGTGGTATCTATGTATCCGGGACTCTTCCATGTGAAGACGCGCATCTTCACGGGAGTCTTGAAGCTGGAAAGAATCTCTTTCTCGCTTGCGCCGGCCTTCTTCATGGAACGGAAGCGGTCGCTGTTCTGGCGGGCACGCTTCATTATGTTCTCAATTGTTTCCTTGGGCACGTCATTGGAGAAGGGGCGGTTGGTCTTCCATCTGAGGTCGTTGTAGAAACTCTTCTGGAGGTCTTTGCCAAGATGCTCAGCTACGGCTTCTTCTGCGTACTTCTGCATCTTATAATTAATAGTAGTATATATACGCAGTCCGTCCTTGCCAAGGTTGTACTTGCTGCCGTCCGGTTTGAAGTTCTTGTTAAGCCAGCCATACAGGGCGTCATCGGCCCAACGCAAAGAGTCGCGGGAATAATTCTCGCGGTAGGTGTACTTGGACGGGTTAGGCTCAGTGGCGCTCATATAGGCGCGGAGCATATCCTTGAAGTAGGGAGCCATACCGGAGTTGTGATCCTGGGGCTGGTATGACAGTACTATCGGGAGTTGCTTGATAGAGTCGCGCTCTGCCTTGGTGATGGAGCCAAAGTCGTACATCCTGTCCAGTACGGTATTCCTACGCTGAAGCGATTTCTCCGGATTCAATACAGGATTGTAGCGGGTGGGCTTGTTTATCATACCGATAAGCGTTGCACACTCTTGTATATTAAGGTCTATCGGATCTTTGCCGAAGAAGGTCCTGGCTGCCACCTTGATACCATCGGAATTGCTGCCGAAGGGTACTGTATTAAGGTACATGGTGACAATCTCTTCCTTGGTATAGTCCCTTTCCAGGCGGACGGCGGTTACCCATTCTGAGAACTTGGCCCACAAGGTACCTAAAATACCGCTGGATTTTTCCCTGGTCTTATAAAGGTTCTTGGCCACCTGCTGGGTGATGGTACTGCCACCTCCCTGGCTCTTGTCGCCGCCAAGCAAGGTTTTGAACGCTACTCGGCCAAGGCTGGTGAAGTCTATTCCGGAATGCTTGTAGAAGCGGGAGTCCTCTGTTGCGATTGCGGCCTGCACGGCATAGGGAGAAATCTCGTTGTACCTGACCAGCATTCTGTTCTCCGTAGACTGGAAAGTGGTGAGTACTTTTCCATCCTCTGACAAAACCTGTGTGACGAGTACTCTCTTAGGGTTCTCTATCTCTTCTCCGGACGGGATATCGGCGAAGATGACTATGGCCAGAAGCAGGGTAGCGATTATCACAAACGGAGCTGCAAAAGCGATCCAGCATCCGATGATTATATTCTGTTTTGTGTTTTCGTTCATAACCAAACAGGCCTTTTGGCAAAATTTTTTTTAACTATTGTTAAACCCGTAAAAGCCACCGGATTCAAACTACAAAAATAGCAACAAAATTTGGAAAAAATCAAAACACCCCCTTACTTTGCAGCGTTTTATTGAAAAGTGTAGAGAGCAAAAAACAAACCAATTATGAAGAACTTGCTGATAGTCGAGTCTCCCGGAAAGGTCAAAACAATACAGAAATATCTTGGGAATGACTTCACTGTAAAAGCCAGCATCGGACATATAAGAGATCTGGGACAGAAGGGAATGGGCATCGATATCCAACATGGATTCAAACCGGAGTATGAGGTGCCCGCAGACAAGAAGAAGGTAGTAGCGGAATTGAAGAAACTGTCTTCCGAGGCCGATGTAGTTTGGCTCGCATCCGATGAAGACCGCGAGGGAGAGGCTATCTCATGGCATCTCTTCGACACCCTTGGACTTACCAATGAAAAGTCCAAGAGAATCGTATTCCACGAAATCACCAAGGACGCCATACTTAACGCAATCAAGGAGCCGCGTGCAATTGATATGAATCTTGTAAATGCGCAGCAGGCCCGCCGCGTACTTGACAGGCTCGTAGGCTTTGAACTTTCTCCTATTCTGTGGCGCAAGATTCAGCCGAAGCTAAGCGCCGGCCGCGTACAGAGCGTAGCGCTCAGGCTGGTGGTTGACAGGGAAAGGGAAATCCTTTCATTTAAGAAAGAAGCCTTCTACCGCATTGAGGCCATCTTCCATCCGGAAGGCACAGAGACCGGAGTAAAGGTTAAGGCGGTTCTTGACAACAGGTTCGACAATATTGAGCAGGCAGAGGCTTTCCTTAAGGACAGCATCGGCGCAGCATTCTCTATAAAGGAGATATCCCAGAAAGACGGTGTAAAAGTACCGGCAGCGCCCTTTACAACTTCTACCCTTCAGCAGGAGGCTTCCCGCAAGCTTCATTTCTCTGTAAGTACAACCATGCGTCTGGCCCAGGGCCTGTACGAGAGAGGTCTTATAACCTATATGCGTACTGACTCCACTAACCTGTCTTCCCTTGCAAGGGGTACAGCCAAGGCCTTCATTTGCGACAACTTCGGAGAGGAGTATTCCCGCCCCAGGCAGTATACGACCCATTCAAAGGGTGCGCAGGAGGCTCATGAGGCCATCCGCCCTACCTATATACAAAATACATCCATAGAGGGTACCGTACAGGAAAAGAAGCTGTACGACCTTATCTGGAAGCGCACCGTCGCCTCCCAGATGGCAGATGCAAAGGTACTGCGTACCGACATAGCCATCCAGTCCAATAAGCGCCAGGAACTCTTCCGCACCCAGGCCACCCAGATACTCTTCGACGGCTTCCTTAAACTTTATCTTGAGGGTACCGACGATGCAGCAGAAGAGACCGACGAGGTCATCCTTCCGGATCTTGCAATCGGCCAGGGAATGCAGTGCAAGGAGATGAGGGGCGAGTGCAAGTTCACCCAGCCGCCATTCAGGTATTCAGAGGCCTCACTGGTCAAGAAGCTGGAAGAACTTGGCATCGGCCGTCCTTCTACATATTCCCCTACCATTACTACCCTTACCACCGGCCGCGGCTATGTGGTTAAAGGTGACAAGGCTGGAGAAAAAGAGCGCGTAGTAAACCTTAAGCTTTCCGGCGGCACCATTACCCGCAGCGAGAAATACGAGATTGTTGGCGCAGAGAAGGGCAAGCTCCTCCCCCAGGAGATTGGAATCATGGTTACAGACTACCTGATGAAGAACTTCGACGACATAATGAACTATGACTTCACCGCCAACGTAGAGAAGGATTTTGACCTTATCGCCGATGGTGAAATTGCCTGGAACTCAGTTATTTCCCAGTTCTACGCCCCCTTCCATGGCAAGGTAGAGCAGGTACTTGCAGACCATACCTTCAACCGTCCGGAGAGGGAGCTTGGAATAGACCCGGCAACCGGCCAGAAGGTTATCGCAAAATTTGGCCAGTGGGGTCCTTTCATCCAGATTGGAGAAGGCGAAAACCGCAGGTTCGCACATCTGGCACCCGGCCAGCTTATAGAGAGCATCAGCCTGGAAGAGGCCCTAAAACTCTTTGATCTGCCCAGGACTGTAGGTCAGCTTGACGGAGAAGACATCGTTGCGATGAAAGGTAGGTTCGGCCCTTATATCAAGCATGCCGGCAAGAATTACTCCCTGCCCAAGGGCTGCAACCCTCTTCTTGTAAGCCAGGAAGAATGCGAAGCCATCATCCGCAGTGCGGCCGATCCCGGAAAGGACCAGATAGCCGTATTCGAGGCAGCCGACATTTATGTAATGAACGGACGCTACGGTCCCTACATAAAGAAGGGCGGAAAGAACTACAAGATTCCGCGCGGGGTCAATGCAGCTTCACTGACGGAAGAAAAGTGTCTGGAGATTATTCAGGCGGCGGACAAAGCCAAGAAATAAAACGTAAGCAGTATTTGCTTTCAATATTTACTATATCTGAGCCGGAAACTAACATTTGTTAATTTTTGGCTCATTTCTTGTTATATTTTTCAAAAAATTTTATATTTGCGATACTGTTCAACTTATAAAGTGTAAGAAGTATGAATAACTATCAGATTGACCAGACCGATCAGAAAATCCTTTCCCTGTTGGTTAAGAACGCAAGAATGCCCTTCCTGGAGATAGCCAGGATCTGCGACGTTTCCGGCGCCGCTATTCATCAGAGGGTAAAAAGACTGGAGGCAGCCGGAGTAATCACCGGTTCCAGACTACTTGTAAAACCCCAGGCCCTAGGTCTGAACATCTGCGCCTTCGTTAGCATCAGCCTCTCAGAGGCCAGCAAGTATGCAGAGGTAGTAGAGAATCTGAAGCAGATTCAGGAAGTTGTAGAGTGCCACTTCGTTACCGGCGAGCACGCCCTTTTGGTAAAGCTATACTGCTTTGACAACGACCACCTTATGGAGGTTCTTCTTAACACCATCCAGAAGATTCCTCACATCCAGGCAACCAAGACTATGATTGCTCTGGACGAGGCTATCGACCGTCAGGTTTGGGTTAAGGATTACAAGAGCACTAGCTATTCTGCTCAGGGTAAAAAAACCTCGCAAAAATAAGATCTTCCTTTGTAGTAATTTTGATATTATACCTCTCGCCTTCGCAAAAGGTGAGGGGTATTTCCTTTGCCTGGGCAACAGAAGAATCGTCCGTAAAACTTGTATCGTAAGGAGCTAAATATGCGCTCTTTATATCTTCCGACAAGAAAAATTGAGGAGTCTGTATTCCGTAAATTACACTTCTGTCCGCAGTAGCTCCGGGCACCTGTTCCAAAAGGCCCGCGGCGTTCTTGCGAAGGACCTTCAGGGTATCCGTCACGGGCATGCAGGGAATAAGGGCGCGACATCCGGCATCCATCTGCTCGCGCATGGCGCGGAGCAGCTTTGGAGTCACGAAGGGACGCACTCCATCATGGATGGCTACAAGGGCTCCGTCCGGCACCTTGGCAAGCGCCGCCTTTACGGAATGAAACCTGGTAAAACCACCTTTTACAAGGGTTTGCGGGACCGTAAAGCCGTTTTTAAGGCAATACTCCTTCCAGTATCGTATATGCTCTTCCGGGAGCACGGTGACAACCTTAACATCCGGGAAAGTACGGGTAAAAGCGGTGATGGTCGCCTGAAGGATGTTCCCCTCTCCAAGCGGAAGGAACTGTTTGGGGACATCGGCCCCCATCCTTGTGCCGTGACCTCCGGCGGTAACAATCAGGTATAATTTTCTACTCACGGAATAACAAATTGTCAAATCTTCGCAAATTTAAAAAATAATCTTGTTTTTTGTCCGAAGTATTCTTTTGAATCCGACTCTTTTTTGTATTTTTACAAAAAAATTAGAAATATGGCATTTTCGTTCTTTACGCAGGAACTTGCGATAGATCTTGGAACAGCAAATACCGTCATTTTTCAAAACGACCAGATTGTTTTGGACGAGCCAAGTATCGTCGCAATTGACAATAATACAGGCAAGTGCATTGCCCTTGGCCAAAAGGCCAAACTCATGCACGAAAAGACCAATCCGGGAATCAAAACCGTAAGGCCGCTGAGGGACGGCGTTATCGCAGACTTCAACGCCGCAGAGATGATGATCCGCGGATTCATCAAGCAGGTGAACAGCAAGCACAGATCCCTGTTCTCCCCCAGCTTGAAGGTTGTTATCGGCATTCCTTCCGGTAGTACGGAGGTAGAGATAAGGGCCGTACGTGACTCTTCAGAGCACGCCGGCGGCCGCGACGTATACCTGATTTACGAGCCTATGGCAGCAGCCCTTGGTATCGGCCTGGACGTAGAGGCACCTAAGGGCAACATGGTAGTTGACATCGGCGGCGGCACTACGGAAATTGCCGTTATTTCCCTGGGTGGCATCGTACAGCAGGACAGCATCCGTATCGCAGGTGACGTATTCACCAGCGATATCCAGTACTACCTGCGCCAGCAGCACAACATCCGCGTTGGAGAAACCACCGCAGAAAAGATTAAGATTGCAGTAGGTGCCGTTATCCCTGATCTTCAGGACGAGCCCGAACCCTTCATCGTAAGGGGTCCGAACCTTATGACCGCCCACCCCGTGGACGCAACCATCACCTACCAGGAGATAGCCCACTGCCTTGACAAATCAATCGCAAAGCTTGAGGCCAGCATACTGCACGTACTGGAGTCCACCCCTCCTGAGCTTTACTCCGATATCGTAGAGAACGGTATCTTCCTCTCCGGCGGCGGCGCCCTTCTGCGCGGTCTTGCACAGAGGTTCTCAGAGAAAGTAAACATCCAGTTCCACGTAGCCGAGGATCCTCTTCGCGCAGTTGCAAGAGGTACCTGCATAGCTCTTAAGAACGTAGAAAACTACTCATTCCTGATGAGGTAAAATGGCCGGCAAGCGGAACATATACCGCTCCGGGATTAATGTGGCAATCTTCATAGTTTTGGAGATTGCCGCATTGGGTTTGTTGCGCCGCAGCAGCACTGGCCAGGAATTCTTTATCTCAAAGCTCTCCCACGACTTCATCGGCACCGTATGGGGATGGAGCCAGGGCATCGGGGACTACTTTGCACTTAAGAGAATCAACGAGAGTCTGTCTCAGGAAAACTTCGCCCTTCAGGAGGCTCTGGGTAAGTACGAGGCCGTCGCAGATTCCATCAGGGAGGCAGGCGGCAGAAAGGACACTTACACTGCCGGCCGCTTCCGCTTCAGGCGCGCCTCCGTGGTCAAGAACAGCAACAACAAGCACCACAATTTCCTGATCTTAGACAAGGGCACGGCCGATGGCGTAGGTTCACACACCGGTGTAATCACATCTCACGGAATCATCGGCATCATAGATTCTGCCAGCACCCATTATTCCTATGCAATTTCCTTCCTCAACAGCAACTTCAACCTGAGTGCAAGGATAGGAAAAGAGGGGGCGGTAGGTCCGATGGCCTGGGATGGCAAGAACATAGACAAGGCCATACTGCGGGAAATCAGCCTTCAGCACAAGTTCCAGAAGGGAGACACGGTTTATACCAGCGGGCATTCAACCATTTTCCCGCCGGATATTCCGCTTGGCATCATAGAAGGCTCAAAGATTATCAACGGCTCTACCTACGATATTGAGGTAAGGCTCTTCCAGGACTATTCCGCAGTGAGATATGTTAGCCTGGTAGAAAACCTTGACAGGGATGAAGTCCTGTCGCTGGAAAACAAGGAGGACGGCCAATGAGATACAACGTCCTGACATTCTGCATCCTTGTGGTAGCCCAGATGCTTATCTGCAATTATCTGCACATAAGCATGTATCTTACGCTTACCCTGCTCCCAGTGCTCATACTGTGCCTTCCCACCAGGATAGACACGCTGCGGGCCATGATAATCGCCTTTGCGGCCGGCTTTGCCGTTGACTTTGCCGCCGAGGGCGTAATCGGCCTCAACATCGCCGCACTTTTACCCGTAGCCCTAATGCGCAGGAAGGTTTGCGGAGCCATCTTCGGAGACGAGCTTCTTGCAAGAAATGAAGATTTCTCAGTTCAAAAATACGGCGCCTACAAGGTAATCTTTGCCGTGGCCATAGTCCATGCCGTATTCCTTGCCGTTTACATTTGGGCCGACTGCGGCCAGTCCAAACCCTTCAGTGACAATCTTATCAGAGGCATAGTCTCCTTTATCGCAGGCTTGCTGATTTCCGTTCCCATTGCCGATATGCTCACCAAGGAGGAACGCAGGTAATGGAATCCAACCGCAAGAATAAATTGCTGATTGGCCTGCTGATGGCAGCCGGAATACTTGTCGTAAAACTTTTTATCATCCAGATAGGAACCGACAAGTACAAGATATCGTCGTTGAACAACTCCATGGTGTACGATATCATCTACCCCACCCGCGGAGTCATCTATGACAGGAACGGACGTATCCTTGTGGGAAACAAAGTGGCCTATGACATACTTGTCACTCCCCGCGACGTCCAGCCCTTCGACACCCTTCTTCTGGCCGACGTCCTTGATGTAGAGCCGGATTTCATCCGCAGCAAGATGGCTGAATACCGCAGGGACCGCCGCAAGATAGGCTTCCAGTCCACGGTAATGATTAAGCAGCTGCCCGCGGAAACCTATATGCGCTTTGCAGAGATTGCCTATATGTTTCCCGGATTCAGGGGCCAGACCAGAAGTATCCGCGACTACCCCTTCAACGCCGGAGGCAACCTGCTGGGCTATGTGTCAGAGGTTGACGCCAACTTCATAAAGAAGCATCCGGACGAGTACAGGCCGGGCGATTATGCCGGCAAAACGGGCATAGAGGCCAGCCGGGAGAACGATCTTCGCGGAGAAAAGGGCTATCACATATACCTGAGGAATTCCCGCAACCAGATACAGTCGCAGTACGACGACGGCGAATCGGACAAAGAGGCCGTACCCGGCAAGGATGTGGTTACAACCATCGACGCTGTTTTGCAGCAATACGGGCAGGAGCTGATGAAGAATAAGGTTGGCTCCCTGGTGGCCATTGAGCCAGCAACAGGAGAGATTTTAACCCTTGTCTCCAGCCCCGGTATCGATGTAGAGGAACTTGCCGATATCCGCCGACATTATGAACGGATTTCCAAGGACCCTTATAAGCCGATGTTTAACCGCGCCGTGCAGGCATCCTATCCCCCAGGCTCCGTCTTCAAGCTGGTTAACGGCCTGATCGGCCTGCAGGAAGGCACACTTAAGCCTACGGACAGCTATCCTTGCAACAAGGGTTACTACTTTGGAAAACACCGTCTGGGCTGCCACGCGCACGCATCGCCGCTGCAACTGGAGCAGGCGATAATGTCTTCTTGCAACGCATATTTCTGCTATGCCCTGCGAAACACTCTTGAAAACAAGAAATACAGCTCAATCGCAGAGGCTCTGGACAAGTGGCACGAGTACGTAGAGAGCTTCGGCTTTGGCCGGAAACTGGGCAGCGACTTCCCTTCCGAGCTTGGCGGTACAATACCCACCTCTAAGCTTTACAACAGGGTTTACGGCAAGGGCGGATGGAAGTTTACGACCATCGTTTCTATCTCCATCGGCCAGGGAGAAATTGGCGTAACTCCGCTTCAAATCGCCAATCTTAGCGCTACGGTGGCCAACAGGGGGTGGTACATCATTCCCCATATCGTAAAGGATTCGCCGGAGTTCAAGATTGATGAGAAATACAAGGAGCGTCATTATACCATGGTAGACACTACGCAGTTCACCAAGGTGGTTCCGGGTATGTGGCGGGCCGTGAACAGCGGCTTCGGTTCCGGTGGTACGGCCAGCATCGCAGCCGTGCCCGGGCTGGACATCTGCGGAAAAACCGGTACTGCCCAGAACCCGCGCGGCGCAGATAACTCTGTGTTTATTTGCTTTGCGCCTAAGGACAATCCAAAGATTGCCGTGGCCGCGTATGTAGAGAATGCGGGCTTTGGTGCTACATGGGCGGCACCTATCGCCTCCCTTCTTGTAGAAAAGTATCTGACGGGAGAGATTTCCCGTCCGGATCTGGAGAAGCGCGTAATGGAAGGCGACCTTATGTGGCGCGTTAAAAAGGATTAGGTATGGAAAGGGCACCTGGAAGCAGAAATTTCAAGCAGTCCTTTGACTGGCGGTTGATAGGTATTTATCTGGCCCTTGTTTTCATCGGCCTTATAAATATCTATGCCTCAGTGCATTCGGCCGAGCCTTCATCCATATTTGACCTGTCTGTACGCAGCGGAATGCAGTGTATCTGGATTGCTACCGCTTTTGTGCTGGCACTTCTTATAGTCTTTGCAATACCGTCCAGGCTCTGGGAGGGGGCCGCCATACCAATGTACATAGGAGTATTGTTCCTGCTGATGGCGGTAATCTTCCTTGGAATAGAGGTCAAGGGCTCGCGGTCATGGTTCAGTTTTGGTCCGGTCCGCTTTCAGCCGGCGGAGATTTCAAAGATTACGACCTCGCTGATGTTGGCCTTTATGCTAAGCCAGGCTGGCTTCAAGGTGAGCCGGTTCAGGGACTTTGTAAAGGTTGCCCTGGCCATCGGCCTTCCGATGATGATTATACTTGCAGAGAACGAGACCGGCTCTGCCCTTGTATACACGGGATTCATCTTTGTGCTTTACCGTGAAGGCTTGTCCGGATGGATACTGGCTTTCATCGGCGTAAGTATATTGATGTTCATACTTACCCTTACATCGTCGCCTTATATTGCCATAGTGGCCCTGCTTGGGCTAACCATGGTGGCCAATACCATACATGGGCGCAATCAGGTGCGGGACACAGCCATCTGCGTCCTGGTTGTGATTTTGCTGGCCCTGCTGCCACGTTTTCTGGAGCGGCCGATGTACATACTGATAGGACTTGCCGTAGCCGCCATCCCCGTTCTTTGCTATCAGGCTTACAAGCGTAAGAACGGCTTCCTGTTCTACACGGTAATCGGGGCTGTGGCCGGCATAATGCTGGTATTCTCTACCGATATCATCTTTAACAAGGTGATGCAGGAGCACCAGCGCAAGAGAATAGAGGTGCTGCTGGGCATCAAGGACGATCCGGCCGGCGTGGGCTACAACGTCAACCAGAGTATGATAGCCATAGGCTCCGGAGGTTTCGCAGGAAAGGGCTATCTTCAGGGCACGCAAACCACTTACGGCTTTGTTCCGGAGCAGAGTACGGACTTTATCTTCTGTACGGTAGGCGAAGAATGGGGCTTCCTGGGCTGCCTTGTGGTGATAGGCCTGTACATTTTGCTTATCTGGCGTATAATCTCTGACGCAGAGCGCTCCAGAGAACATTTTACGCGTATTTACGGGTACTGTGTGGCGTGCTGTCTGTTCATGCATTTATTCATCAACATAGGCATGACAATAGGCTTGATGCCGGTTATCGGCATACCTTTGCCGCTGATGAGTTATGGCGGATCATCGCTGTGGGCGTTCACAATTCTTATCTTTATTTTTGTCGTCCTGGACCACCAAGAGAAGAAATACTTCTAGCTTTTCGCTGATTATCAAATGTTTTTGATTACATTTGTAGTTGAGAAAAGAAAGACAGTTATGAGCGAACTTGAAATTTGGTGGACTTCCCTGCCTATTGCAGAGAAAGAAAGAATCGCCCGAAAGGCTCAGCAGAAGACCGGAAATACTGACGAATCACTCATTCAATATCCCGGCTGCACACGCTGGTGGAATACCCTTAAGGAAGACCGCAAGCAGCATATTCACGACCATTGCGTTGCCCATCACGGAGACGAGCTCAAAGAATGGGATAACGCCAATCCTTATGGTGACTAGGCTTCCGGCCAGATGAAAATAGTCATAGCCTCCGATTCTTTCAAAGGCTCGCTTACGTCGGCAGATGTTGCCGATGCTGCCGAGCGCGGGATTCGTGCGGCGCTTGATAACACCCCCCTTGATATAATTAAGCTTTCCGTTGCCGATGGCGGCGAGGGAACTGCAGCCGCGGTTGCGACTGCAACCGGTGGCCGTATGGTTACGGCCACGGCGACGGACCCACTGGGCCGGCCGATAGAAGCCTCATACGCTCTGATTCCGGGAGAAGGCGGCAACAGTATCGCCGTAATTGACGTGGCGGCTGCCAGCGGCCTGCCGCTACTTGCCAAAGAAGAGCGCAATCCACTTAAAACCAGCTCCTTCGGAACAGGAGAATTGATTCTGGATGCCCTTGATTCGGGCTGCCGGGAGTTCATCATCGGCCTTGGAGGAAGCGCTACCAATGATGGAGGAATGGGAATGCTGGCAGCGCTGGGAGTCAGGTTTTCCGACGCCTCCGGCCGGGAGCTAAGCGGGCGCGGATGTGACCTTGAAGCGGTACGCAACATAGATTTGTCCGGGATGATTCCGGCACTGAAAGAGGCCCGGTTTACCGTTGCCTGCGACGTAGATACTCCGTTCTGCGGCCCGCAGGGCGCAGCGGCAGTATTTGCCCCGCAAAAAGGGGCTACGGCCCGGGATGTAGAGCGGCTGGAACAGGGCATGAAAAACTTTGCCGGAGTCATCAGGGAGAGGCTGAGCACTGATATCGGCGATATGCCGGGCGCCGGAGCAGCCGGCGGCCTTGGAGGGGCCTTCAAAGCCTTCCTGGGGGCCAATCTTCGCAAGGGAACGGACATAGTTCTGGACATCATCGGCTTTGATAAGTTGCTGGAGGGGGCGGACCTTGTAATAACCGGTGAAGGCCGGGCAGATTTTCAAACGCCAAAGGGCAAAACGGCCGCAGGTGTACTGGCCCGCGCAAAGGCTGCGGGAGTGCCTGTCATTCTGA
Source organism: uncultured Prevotellaceae bacterium (assembly GCA_947166905.1). Lineage (GTDB taxonomy): Bacteria > Bacteroidota > Bacteroidia > Bacteroidales > UBA932 > Cryptobacteroides. The sequence continues at coordinate 32,749 of CAMVFZ010000006.1, forward strand.
TTGCAGGCAAAATAGAGCACTGCTCGGAGCTGGATGCCATGGGCTTCAAGGCCCTGCTAAGGACAGCCCCGGAGGATATGCCAATTGCCACCGCCATTAATCCGGCAGTGGCAAAGCAAAATATCATTGGCACATTAAGCGCCTATTTTTCCAGGGACAAAGAATAAGGCAGGTCGGACTCTGACGGCGCAGCCTTCTCTCTTGGAACGTCCGTCATTTCAAACTCCAGAGTTCCGCCACTCAGGATATCATCCCTTGTAATATACCTCTTGGAATAAGGCTGTCCGTTCAGTTTTACGGCCTTTACGTACCTGTTCTGGGAACTAACCTCAGGAGCCTTTACAGTAAAGGTTTTGCCGTTATCAAGGCTCAAAGATATCTCTTTAAGGAAGGGCGCTCCAAGCACAAACTCTCCGCTGCCAGGGCATACGGGATAGAAGCCCATTGCAGAGAATACATACCAGGCGGACATCTGGCCACAGTCATCATTGCCGCCCAGGCCGTCCCTTCTTGGCCTGTACATCCTTTCCATTATTTCCCTTAGCCAGTACTCCCCTTTTGCCGGGTCCGATGTCCATTGGAACAGATATGGAATATGGTGTGAAGGCTCGTTGCCATGCACATATCCGCCGATAAGGCAAGACTCCTCTATGTCTTCGTTGTCGGCATAGTATACGGGATCCAAAGGCTGTGAGAACAGGGTGTCAAGTATGCAAAGGAAGCGATCCTCTCCACCCATAAGGCCCATAAGGCCGATGACGTCGTGCGGAACGTGGAAGGAGAAGTTATAGGAGTTCCCCTCTATGAAGCCTTCTCCGTAGGTTTGCCTTGGATCCGTAGGGGTTTTCCAGGCCCCATCGCGGTAACGGGCTTTTGCAAAGCTGCCGCTTCCATCAAAGAGGTTCTTGTAATTCTGAGCCCTAAGCTTATACTGCTTAGCCAGGGAATCCCTGCCAAGGGCCTTTGCAGCCTTGTAGATTGCCCAATCGTCATAAGAGTATTCCAGCGTGGTGGAAGCTCCGCAAGAAGAGTCCTCCAGAGGCACGTAACCAAGCTCCTTGTAGGCTTTGACACCCTCCAGGTAAGGAACGTTGGAGGTTGATACCATCGCCTCCATGGCCTGGTTTCCGTCTACATCGGCACCGGCAAGAAGGGCATCGGAGACTACGGATACGGCATGATAGCCGCTCATGCACCAGCCTTCGTTGGCCATAAGGGACCATATCGGTAGCAGGCCGTGGGCGCTTTGCTGCTGGTGGGCCAGCATGGACCTGGCCATGTCGCGGGCCCTTTCCGGATGCATCAGAAGAAGCAGCGGATGCTCTGCCCTGTAGGTGTCCCAGAGAGAGAATACAGTGTAGTTATTCCAGCCTTCTGCCTTGTGGATTCCTCCGTCAAGTCCCCTGTAGGAGCCATCGGCGTCACAGTAAACTGACGGATTAATCATCGTATGGTAAAGGGAGGTATAGAACATCTTAAGCTCGTCCGGAGTGCCCTGGGCGGAGATTTTGCCCAATTCACAGTTCCAGTCACCTTCAGCGGCGGCCTTTATATCTTCAAATGACTTTCCGTGCGCCTCTGCTCTTAGATTGGCCAATGCTCCCTGGGCCGATGTCGCACTGAGGCCCACCTTCACAACCAGGGGTTCATCGGAGTCATCGGCAAAATCCATCCAACATACAATACCGCGGCCGGCCATCTCAGGGAAGCCGTGTTCGGTTTTGAACTTGCGCCAGAAACCACGGTAGGCAGAGCGTATCTTTTCCTTGTAGCCGTAATCTGCCACGGGGCGGGAGAAGCTGATTGCAAAGTAAGTGTAGTTTTCCCTGGCCCAGCCCTGGGTGATGCGATAACCTGTCAGCAGGCTGTCGCCTACCATCCGGACGCTGGCCCAAAGGGTCTTGCCTTCATAGTTGTAGATGCCGTGGGTAAGGTCAAGTATAAGATGCCTTTCCGCACCCTGCGGATAGGTATAGCGATGAACGGCCGTGCGGGTTGTGGCAGAGAGTTCTGCGCGAATGCCGTAGTCTGCCAGAGTTACTGCGTAGTAGCCAGGGGAAGCCGTCTCCGAATCGTGGGTATAGCGGCTTCTGTAGCCGTTTTCAGGCTTATCTGCCGTGCCGGGATTCAGCTGGAGACTGCCGGTTGTAGGCATCAGCAGTATGTCCCCCAGGTCTGAGTGGCCTGTGCCGCTCAGATGGGTGTGGGAAAAGCCCACAATGGTAGGATCGTCCCACCTGTAGCCTGCGCAAAGGGAGTAGACATCGGCCTGATACTTTCCTGCTACGTTGTGGGGGATGGTGTCGGTGTCCGGGCTAACCTGTACTCCGCCAAAAGGCACGCAGGCGCCGGGAAAGGTGTGTCCCATTCCGGAGGTTCCGATAAACGGGTCGACATATTGCGAAAGGTGCAGATCGGCCGTATCCCGGCCAGTCCTGCCGCAGCCGGCAACTACCACAACCGCGGCAATCGCGGCAAGAAAGTGTCTGAACATAAATCTACAATTTGGTAATTACGGGCATTGTCCAATGGTTGTTTGCCACGCGGTCTACGGGGTTGTAGATGCGGAAGTAAAGGTGGAACTTGCCTTCCGGTGCGGGCTCCTGTTTGTGCCTCGGACGGATATAGCTGTGTCGGTGGCTATCGTGTATTCTTGGTAGCTATCGAAAGCTATGACCCTTAACAGTTTAAAATAATCTTCGGTGTATTCAAATAATAAGCGGAAAAGGTGACCAAAAGTGACCAAATCCGATAACCTTTCCTGATTGCAAAGATAGGATTCTTTGTGCAGTCTATCAAGTTCTCTTACTTGACCAATCTAAAGAAAGTAGTAACTTTGTATGTTTGATAAATCGGGATTTATCGAATACACTGAACTGTTTACTCTAATGAAAATCAGAATCACTGCCATCAGGAAGGCTTCATATCCGGATTTGATGGCGAAATATGAGAACCCTATCGAACACACTTGCGATGTGCTGGAGGGGCAGGAGTGGATTTCTATAGACGGCTGGATGAAGAATCCGAACAGCGCCATGATTAGCTGCAACGATGGCTTCAGGCCGGTGAGTTTCTACATCGAAGTGATATGAGGCATTTGCCGAATGCCATATCATTACTAAGGGTAGCAGGCTCCATCAGCCTGCTGTTTTGCGATGTGATGGGTAAAAACAAGTTAAAAATCGGCATTATTTACTACTTTTGCTGTCGTAACGATAATTGCGTCATGAACAAGATCCGTCTCCAGTTTCATCCTTCCTTCGGAGGCAGACCGCGAGACGGTTGTCTACCCCGTCATCGACCGCGACGTTTGCATAGGCTGCCACCTCTGCCGCCTGGTATGCCATACCGGGGCAATAGGCATGTCCAAACGGGTAGCCAAACACCCGAGGCGGCAAGGATAGTTATGAATTATGGTTTTTATTGGTTAAAAGATGAATCTTAAAAACGTTAGATTTTACTTCTTAGGCCTGCTGGCCTTGGTGGTATTTGCCTGCCGTCCGGACAATGTTCCGCAGCCGCCGGCACCTCAGACAGAGTGGATATCCAGAGCCGACGGATTCCAGCAGAATTATACCCTGGATCAGATTGTGGTCCTGAGCCGCCACAACATCCGCTCCCCGCTTGTGAGCAAGAACTCTGTTCTTACCAGGCTCACCAACAGCAATTATCAGTGGTTCCAGTGGGAAGGACAGCCCAGTCACCTCACCGCCAAAGGCGACAGACTGGAGGCAAAAATGGGCACATTCTTCAAAGAATGGCTTCAGAAAAAGGATTTCATATCCAGGTATTCTCCGGGCAGCGGAACCTTCCGTTTCTATGCCAATGCAAAACAGCGCTGCCAGACAACGGCAAGGAGTTTTGCCGATGCCCTTCTTCCCGGCCAGAATGCCGAGGTGGAGATGAAAGTGGCGTTCGACACTATGGACCCCGTATTCAATCCCCAGATTACCAAGCTGTCCGACAGTTTCGTTACCAAGGCCCAGGGCGAGATAGCTGAGAGATTCGGAGACATCAACACTCCCATCGCAAGCTCTTTTGCCCTGTTGGAACGCGTCATCGACATTACCAACTCCCCGGCATATCCGGACACCACCTCTTTCAGTCAGTTCCCCTCCAAGGTTTCCTTCAAAATGAACGCGGAGCCCTCTATGAGCGGAGGCCTGAAGATGGCCTGCACTGTGTCTGACGCCCTCTCCCTTCAGTATTACGAGGAAACCGACGACTACAAAGCATCGTTCGGCCACAACCTCAGTTTCGACGACTGGGTTCAGATTTCATCCGTGAAGGAGTGGTATGGAGACATCCTTTTCACCGCCCCGTCCGTGTCGGTTAACGTTGCGCATCCTCTTCTGCAGGAAATCCTCAGCGAGATGCAGAAAGAAAATCGCATCTTCACTTTCCTTTGCGGTCACGACTCCAATGTTGGAAGCGTGCTTGCCGCACTTGAAGCGGAAGATGTGGACCTTCCCGCTTCCATTGAGAAGCGCACGCCGATCGGCTGCAAGCTGATATTCGAAACCTTCACCGGAAAAGACGGATCCAAGTATGCCGACATTCTGCTGGTCTATGCAACTGCTTCCCAGCTTCGCTCCGAGGCCTCTCTCTCTTATTCCAACCCTCCTGCAGGAGTGAGAATCCCGCTTAAGGGACTCAAGGCTAATGCCGATGGGCTGTACAGCCTCTCCGACGTATATGGGCGCCTGTCACGGGCTATCGATGCATACGACACTCTCTAAGGTTTTAGCAACGGTGATAATACGCTTTTATTTAGGTTGACTTGGTATCGTTATCCCTACTGGCTTTTTGGCGTAAAAAAGGGCGCAGCCCTTCATGACTGCGCCCTTTATACCAATAACTGTGGCGTCAGAGATTATTGTATCTCAATCTGCTTGACGGCCTTCTGGACATCCACTTTCTCCTTCTTGGGGATGTGGACATTCAGCACACCGTGCTCCACCTTGGCTTCAATCTTGTCGGCCTCGGCATCCTCGGGAAGCGTAAGCATCTGCTGGAACTTCTCGTAAGAGAATTCACGGCGTAGATACCTTCCGTGGTGTTTTTTCTCATGGTTCTCGGCCTTCTTTTCCATGTTGATGACAAGGTTGTTGTCCTCGTCCACATGGACCTGGAAGTCTTCCTTGGTGAGACCCGGAGCGGCCAGCTCCACGTCGTACTCTTTTTCGTTTTCAATTACATTGATGGCCGGAGCGGTGTAGTTCGTCCTTTCCATCCAGCTGTTGTCGAAGAAGTCGTTGAAGATGTCAGGCAACCAGCTTTGATTCCTTCTAATCGTAGGTAACATAACAAAATCATTTTAAACATTCTTCGGTTTCGGGTCCTTACGTGGCCTTCCGTCCGGGTTCCTCATCGGAACGCCTAAGGATATTGCAAAGCTGGGACCAGTGCCGGGATGATGGACTATTTGTCACCATAGAAGTGCCAAATAGTCCATTTTGTGGACAAATTGTCATTTCCGGATTTAGGTTGACTCCGGCTGGAGTCTATCCCTGATAGAAGTTGACTCTGGTTTAACTTATAACTGATGCGGGTTGACTTGTCGTCGTTATCCCTCTTGTTGAAGTCATCAAAACAATCCCCGGAAAATGTGGTCAAATGTGGTCAACTTCTAGGGATTGTGGTCAAAACGTGGTCAAGTTTTTCAACGCCAAAGCAAGTCCTTCTCCTGGGATATCATGATAATCATAATCAGCGACAAAAGAATCGAGTTTATATGAACTCAAGAAGTCTTGGTATGTCAAAACCTCGTCAAGAAGTTTGGCGGGCTTCGAATCTACCACCATAACGCTCCAGAGGATATCAGACTGCTCATAGACGAGGCCATTGAGATCATCGCTACTCCTAGATACGTTTCCTATGAGGACCACGCCATCCTGTCCCAGCAGAGGTTGCTGCCGGAGCGCGGAAAATGATTAAATCTGTGATCGATAAGTTGGAATTTATTTTCCATGTCGAAGGTTAGAGTCCTTTCCGTCGCAGGTCAGGTTTTTTTTAAAAAAGGAGTATCTTTGTGACCCGAATTCATCAGGAGGTCATGAAAACGATTCTGCATACGGACAAGAGGCGTCTCTTTGGTTACATTGCCGGCATTGTTGCCGGTGTTTCTTATGGAACCAACCCGCTTTTCGGTAAGGCATTGATGGAGAGTGGAGTGCCCATTCTGGTCATGCTCTTTTTCCGTTATGCCTTCGCTGCCGGCTTTCTGGCGGTACTCATGGGTTTCAAAAAAGAATCCTTTCTGGCAAAGCGGCGAGAACTTGGCCTCCTGATTCTGCTCGGCATATTCTTCGCGGGCAGCAGCCTTACCCTCTTCTGCTCATACGAGTTCATCCCGTCCGGACTTGCAACAACGCTGATTTACCTGTACCCGGCAATTGTTGCACTGATAATGGTTTTTCTTCGAATCTACCCCAGTTGGCAGACATGGTTCGCCATCTCTGCAACCTTCGGTGGAATCCTGCTTCTTTCCACTCCGTCCGGGGATGTTCTGATTCGCATCCCGGGAATAGTGCTTGCCATAGGATCGGCCCTGTGCTATTCTTTATATCTGGTTATCGTGAACAGAAGCAAACGTATTCGGAACGTTTCGGAGCATACGCTCACTCTTTATTCGCTGGTCACGGGGGCTGTCCTGTTTGCAGCCATCCGCGCGGCCCAGGGCGGAAGTATGCTTGAAGGTATCGACACGCTCGGAGACTGGGGAAATTTCATCGGCCTGGCAATCATTCCCACGATGGTCTCCATGCTCACCATCGCTATTTCTTCCCGTTATATTGGTCCCACAAAGACGGCTGTCCTGGGCGTGTTTGAACCGCTTACGGCAATCCTGATAGGTACGCTTATGTTTGGAGAAACGCTAACCGCCAAGATGGCGACAGGAATAGCTGTCTGCGTAGCAGCCGTTGTGTTTATGATCGTTAAGCCCGAGAAATAACGTTTTTCTGGAAATTAAATCGGGTTCTATAGGGTCTGAAGAATAATGTTTACCTTTGCGAGTTAGATAAATCGGAATTCAATGGTTTTAGATATCATCAAGAATGTCGCAGTCGTCGGCGCTGGCAGTTTCATCGGTGGAGCAGCAAGGTATCTTGTCTCACTGCTGATGAAAGGCATTGGTAAGGGATTTCCCTGGGCAACGCTGTCCGTAAATCTGGTCGGTTGCTTCCTGATTGGGTTTTTGTGGGGTCTGTTCAGCCGGACCGCCAGCGAGGGTAGCAATTGGGCCTTGTTCCTGACAGTGGGACTCTGCGGAGGTTTCACCACCTTCTCCACCTTCTCAAAAGAAGCACTGATGATGCTGCAGGCCGGCAATATATGGGGATTCGCTGGGTACGTGTCCATCAGTGTGATTGTGGGTATTGCCCTCGTTGCATTGGGATATTTTCTGATACGTTAAATTCCAATTTATCTATCATTTGGTTCCAAATGCGACCAAATGTGACCCAAAATCTATCAAGTTGGGCCGGTCCACAATTTTGTGGTCCTCAAAGTAGTGGTGTGAATAATAGTTGTGCAACATAAGAATATTTCTTATCTTTGTTGAAAATACTGATAGAAATGAAAACAACCACTGTCGCATTAGGGGCTCATTTTGACGCATTTATCCAGGCTAGTGTCCTTGGTGGCCGTTACACGAACGCCAGTGAGGTGATTCGTGCCGGGCTCAGAAGGCTGGAGGAGGATGAGCAAAAGATAGCAGCTCTCCGTGCTGCCATTGAGGAAGGTGAAGCAAGCGGGTATGTCGAAGACTTTGACTTCGAATCCCACTTGGAGGAGTTGAAGGCTAAGCGGAGGAACAATGGCTAAAATTAGATTATCCAGAAAGGCCATTACTGATCTGGACTGCATTTGGGACTATACTGTTGAAACCTGGTCAGAAGAGCAGGCTGTCATTTATTATCGGCAAATATATACCGCAATTCAAGGATTGAACAGTTTGCCTGTTTTCCTTGAAAAGGAATATAATGTCGTAAAGCCCGGGCTCTTTGGTTTCAAGGTCGGGCATCATATTGTTTTCTATAAAAAGCACAAGGATGGTTCCATCTGGGTGGATCGTATTCTCCACGAGAAGATGGACTATCAAAGACACCTGTAATCGTCGTTGTTTATGCCTCAAAAACTGTATTGTATGAAAACGAGAATCATCATAATCTTGCTGCTGATAAATATCATACCTTCTTTTTCACAAAATAGGTTAACACCAGAAACGAGAGTAGTTAGCATGTCTTCTTTTGAGTATTATCAAAGGGTCGACAGCCTCCTCTTTTCGAAAGAAAACGGGAGGTATAAATTCGCCTTACAGGTGCTCCCTTCTTTCGCCCCGGAATATGGTCTCGTGTATTCTTCGGAAGCAAAACAGCTGATTCTACGAGAGGCTAATATGAATATTTGGTATGGGAAAAGACAATTGCCGAAAATAGAAGAGTATCGTTTATCCATAACAACGGAATATGCCGATAAACTCGATTCGCTATTATTATCAGCTGTACTGTCTTCTTCCTATCTTTCTGACTCTCGGGGTCACGATGGAACAGTTTATAATTTCCGTGTAGATAGGGGGCGTTATTCTGCGTCTTGCTGGTCACCCAAGAATGGCAATTGTGCCCGTTTAGTCAGTATTACGGAGGAGATATGCAAAGGTGTGAAGTTTAATGATACCAGTATTCTTGACGAACTGTCACCTGAGATTGACTTATTGACAAACGCCTTTCTTGATCTTCTGCCAGAAGGCGGACGATTGATGGATGAAAACGGCGTTCTTCTTATTGAAAGCAAGCCCAAATTATAGGCATATTCTCTTCTTGGTGAGGAAAATGCGACCAAATGCGACCAAATTTTCTGGAATGCGACCAAATGCGACCGAATTCTATGACCTTTTATTTCAGCTGTTGAGACTCTTCAGAAATTGGTATAATCTGACCTATCAAAAGAAAGTAGTAACTTTGTATGTTTGATGATGATTTCATTATGAGCAAAGTTGCTAAAAGACCAGATCCTAATTCGGCATTTCCCAATCCGAATCTGCCAAGGCTATGCTTCATTAAAAACGTGGTGAAGAATCCCCGTATCATCATTGGGGACTATACCTATTATGACGATGTGGATGGGGCAGACCAATTTGAAGCGCACGTCACCCACTTCTACGATTTCATCGGCGACAAACTGATAATCGGGAAGTTCTGTGCCATAGCAAAAGGGATAGAGTTCGTAATGAATGGCGCTAATCACAGAATGGATGGAGTGACGGCCTATCCTTTTTACATAATGGGCGGAGACTGGGGTAGCGCAATAGCACCAGTAAAAGACGAGCTCCCACTTAAGGGTGACACCGTTGTGGGTAATGATGTCTGGATAGGTCAGAACGTGACCGTGATGCCTGGTGTACATATCGGTGATGGTGCCATCATCGGTGCGAATTCAGTCGTTGCATCCGACATCCCTCCCTATGCTGTTGCTGCAGGCAATCCTTGTCGGGTTATCCGGAAGCGATTTGACGACGAATTCATAGCCTACCTCCTGGATTTGAAGTGGTGGGATTGGGATATCGAAAAGATAGAGGCCAACTTCGAGGCTCTGTCCAGCGGTGACCTCTCACTGATAAGAAAGATTAAGGTGTAAATACCTATCTGTCGGTCTCTCTGCTCTTCTGCTAGAAGAAAAAGTGACCAAATGCGACCAAATTTGGGGGATACAAAAAAACAAGACTTTGTAAAGTGTTTGAAAGTCAACAACTTACAAGGTCTTGTTGCGCCTCGGATGGGAGCTTGAAGATAGGTGGCTATCGTGTATTCTCGTTGGCTATCGAATGATTTGTCTATCAAGTGGTTGATATAATCCAGCGGTGTATTCAAATAATAAGCGGAAAAGGTGACCAAAAGTGACCAAATTTTGAAAGAAGTGACCAAAAGTGACCGAATAATCTATCTAGTTCGAAAGGGTCTGGAGAATAATGATTAACTTTGACAGTTAGATAAATCGGAATTTATGGCTTGCAATCCAGACTTCATCCAATATATTATCGATCAGTGCTCCGGTGCTGGGGAGATTGCCGTAAAAAAAATGATGGGAGATTACTGTGCTTATTGCAACGGTGTTCTCTTCGGTCTCATCTGCGACAATAACTTCTATGTTAAAGTTACTGAGCCCGGTAGGTCTGTCTTGAAGGATGTTATCCTGCGACCGCCGTACAACGGTGCGAAAGACTACTTCTATATCAGTGATGTTGATGATAGGGATTACCTGACAACACTTATCAAAGCCACAATTCCGGCACTTCCTAAGCCGAAAGTGAAAAAGAATCCAATAAAGTAATGAAAGCACTAATTATCAACGGGAGCCCTCGCCAGAAGGGTAATACATCCATCGCTTTGACTGAGATTGCAAAGCAGCTGGAAAAGCTAGGCATTGAGAGTGAAATTGTTTGGATAGGCAACAAACCTGTCCGTGGCTGCATTGCCTGCAATACGTGCAAGGACAATCCGGGAGCCTGCGTGTTTGATGATGATGTCTGCAACGGCATCTCTGCAAAGATGAACTCCTCTGATGCACTTATCGTAGGATCCCCGGTATACTGGGGACAGCCGAACGGGGACGGGATGCATTTCATTCGATAAGTCGAGAATTATATGAAACTGAAGAAAAGAAAGCTCAAGTTTGCAGCGATATTTGGAATCTGCTGGTTCGCGCTCCTGGTCCTGCTGGTTGATGGGATTCTGAAATTTAAGACACTGGTCGATTATTTCGGGTCCTACGCTTTGGTGGAGATTTCGCTGATCCTATTGGTCGTTCTACCTACATTGGCGGTTTATATCTTCACTAAAGAATAACAAACAGATAAATCGGTATTTATATGATCTGGTGGTTCATCTTTCTCGCTGTAATCCTGATTCTCGTTGGGACAGCTTATCTTCGGGGCAAATGTGATGGATTCATAGCCGGTTACAATACTTCTTCCCCGGAGAAGCAGAAGAAGTATGATATCAAACGCCTACGACTTATCGTGGCCTGTTTCCATTTCGCTCTGGCCGGCTTGTTCTTTCTCTACTTAATGAAGAACTCTGATTTAGCAGCAACAATCCATCTATCCTGCGTGGCCATCCTGGCAGTTGTTGCCGTAGTTTTAGCAAATTCGTGGGCGAAGAAAAACAAATAAATTCGGATTTATCGGCATTTCCTCGCACCTTCTTGATATAGGTCATTCTCAAAATGTGGTACAAATGTGTCCATTTTTGGTGGATGCAAATAATAAGACCCTGCAAGGTGTTTGAAAATCAACAACTTACCGGTCTTTTTCGTGCCTCGGACGGGAGCTAGAAGACTTGTGGCTATTGTGTATTCTTGGTGGCTATTGAAGGATTTGTCTATCAAGTGGTTGATATAATCCAGCGGTGTATTCAAATAATGAACGGAAAATGCGACCAATTTTTCAGGAACGCGACCAAATGCGACCGAAAAATTGATGCAATTTAAACAACAGAAACCGGGGTTGAATACAACACTTGTATTGTACAATACAAATATTGTTTTTATCTTTGCAAAAAGACTGTTATGACGTTTGATAAGATACTTGACGATAAGCGGCTGTGGGCTGTGAAATATGATGGGGAAAAGGCTAATTGTTTTGACCAACTGTTCTCCACTTGGTATGACATGAATTGGCTTCGGTCTTTCTTTCAGGAGAACCTTGCAGATCTGTCATCATACTTCCATATCACGGACGTTTATGAAGCAGTAATGGAAACTATCGATGAGGCAAAGAGGTTGGAGTGTGTGATGATGGATATAACTCCGGATGCGAATCTGGACCTTCTGTTCAAACATCTAGAAAACAGCCGATTCTCGGAGATGACGCTTGGTAGAGAGAAGGCATATGGAGCAGGTGGGTATCGACACCAATCTTGGCTTAGAATCTATGCCATCAAGATAGAACCAGGTGTGTATCTTGTCACGGGTGGCGCTATTAAACTAACGGCTACAATGGAAGAGCGCCGTCACACCATGGAAGAACTAGCAAAGTTGGAGCGTGTAAGAAACTATTTGCTGGATAACGGCGTATATGATTTAAACGGTTTTAATGATTACGTAGATAATGAGCAGGGCAATTGAATTTCTGGAGGCGCATCAGTCTCCTACACCTTCACGCTGGCGCGAAGATGCACAGTGGCGAAGAGACAATGAATATTGGCTCCAATATTCTCGATATATTACGCTCCAGGTATTGCGTGCCATGGATGAGCAGTCTGTTACTCAAGTGGAGCTTGCCAAACGCATGGGCTGTACGCAGCAGTATGTTTCAAACTTGTTAAAAGGCTGTTCCAACATGACGCTTGAAACGATCGCGCGTTTGGAGAATGCCTTGAGTATCGACCTTATCAAATCGGCCCTTACATATGTTCACGGATACGGCTCACCTGTATCTTCCCGTCCCCAATACCTTAATGATTCTGCAGGGGAAGAACTTGATCCCGATATCAAAACAAGTGATTACGTTGACGGTTATAGGCCTCGTAGAAAAAGCAAATGAACTATTCGGCAATACCGAACAGTTCAAACTGTTTTTTGTGCCTCGGGCGGTGGTATACGAATCGGTGGCTATCGTGTATTCTTGGTGGCTATTGAAGGATTTGTCTATCAAGTGGTTGCTATGACTCAGCGGTGTGTCCAAATAATGAGCGGAAAATGCGACCAAATCAAACAGTAGCTTTCTTTGGCGTTATTTGACAATAGAGAATACAAATGAGGGATGAATCCATTCGCCTCGGATGTAGTCTCCAAATTCTTCGGGGGAATCATTAAGATACTTTGCCAGATCCTTTTCCAAGGCATCTTTCTCTGCCAAGTCGGAAGGTTTTAACAGCGTAACAGTCCATTTGTGTAATGCGGTGCTATATTTAGCTTCAAAGCGGTAGTGTCCTTTATCCAGTCCGTAGGAATCTGATGGAAACTTCTTTAAATAAGGGACTAGTCTCATTCTTCCTTCATTGGAACTAAACACAGCCTGGTTATGATAGATTTGGCTTAGAGATGCGGCTCCCTGTGTTACGGAAACGACGATTTCCTCTTCATAATCCCTGTCGAATCCCATATGGTGGTAGCGGATGATATTCCCTCGGCCGGCAATCATTTCTCCAGACAACCACTCCGCGCAGATTCTACCGTTATTATCATAACGACTAAGGGTCTTGAGTATAACACTGTAATCGCAGTCTTTGGGTAAGTATTGCTCGTCGTACATGACGACCTTTTCTAAGTATAGCATACCGTCGCTGATGGACCAGTAAGCAACATATCCCCTATAATTTCCCGTTGATCGCCCTTCCCACTTAAAGGCCTTTTGCAAGCTAACATAGGATCGGGAATCTAATTCTTCAAGAGGGGTATACAATAGTTTCCATTCTTCACCATCCAGAATAAGGATATCACCCTCCTGAGCAGTTCCCCAGGCGAGAAAATGAAACAGTAATAAACAGATTATTATTGTGACCGGGCGCTTTCCCATATGCTTGCTACGTATGCAAAAATAATACCTAGATATTCCCTGCACCTATTTGCGGAGTCTGTCTTTAATGGGGAATAAAACCGTGACCAAATGCAACCAAATTTGGTGAAAGACCGTTTTTCGGAGCGAAGCGACCCAGGGGAGTTTGAGGGGGAACGCCCCCTCATTCATAAGATATCTGGCACAAAAAGAGCAGCGAGATTCGCTGCTCTTTTTGTGCCTCGGACGGGACTCGAACCCGTACAGACCTTGCGGTCCAAGGGATTTTCTTACCACTATGGCTTACGCCACCATCTCTGTTTGTGGTCTGGACTATTCCTTCACCGTGAAGCTATCAGCTCTTTAGGTGTGTCGTGTCTAGTCTCTGCACCTTCCTCTTTTCAGAGGCTTGGCTCAAGATTGCCCTCGGCATTACCCGTTAAGGTTTCCTTGAATTTACGACATTCTACAACTCTCTTTTCAGAAAGCGCACTCAAATTATGTCTAAGTCCCTCGTGTCTACCATTCCACCACCAAGGCAGTTGGGGTTACAAAGATAATCAGTTGAATCGGATTTACAAAAAAAGAGACCGTATTCGTTTGAACACGGTCCCCTTTTAAATCTTAAACGCTTAACTGTTAGAAGCGATAACCAATGCTGAATGAAAGGCCCTTGATTCTGGCGCCAACAAGCTTGGTAAGGCTGTACTGATACTCTGCCCTAAGCATAATGTTGCCAATGAAGGCATGGACACCAGCCTGAAGGCAAACCTGATACCTATTACCATCCAAGCCGTCTTTGCTGAACCAATTAACATCTCCATAAAGAGGGTTGTTTTTGGTCTTTCCATAGAGATAATCGCGGGATGCTATACCAAGGAACGGGAAAACGAATGCATTTTCGCTTGCGTCAATTTTGTAGAGCATATCCAATGCGATTTTTCCAGACCAGAACTTAGTCTTAATGCCGTTCTCAGACTTCCAGTTGTAGGTAACATCAACATTGTAATCCCAGAAGAAATTACCCATGTTGATTTGGTTAAGATCGCCGATACCAAGGTGGACACCAGGCAAAGTGATACCATCAGCCCTCATGGAAGTATAACCAGCATAAACATAGTTGGTAACCTCTGACTCGCCCCAATACTGGGCGGAAGCGTTTGTGCCAAATGCAGCAATAGCTACAGCGGCAATGATCATTTTGAACTTTTTCATATTGATACTTGTGTTAAGTGTTATTAATGCCGATAATTACAGGTTGAACCTCATCTTCCAAACATTGAACGACTTGTCCTTGGAAGCTCTTGAGGAAATGAAGTACAGAGACTTGCCGTCCGGGCCCCATACAGGGTTGCAGTCTATTGCAGGGTGATAGGTAAGCTGAACAAACTGGCTTCCATCAATCCTGACTGCGAAGATATCCAGATTCTTAACCTTGCCGGCAGAGCTCTTGGAGCTACCCTGGACAGCAACCCACTTGCCGTCGGGAGAGATAGCCGGGTTGGAGAAACCACGTTCTTTGTCTGCAAGGATAAGGGTCTCGATTCCGGTCACGAAGTTAACGTGCCAGATCTGGCTTACGCCCTCGTCAGAGTTGCGTACGCAAAGGAACTCGCTGTCGCCTTCGCCAATAGGGCAAACATTGTAACCCTTGGCGCAGAAGGTAAGAGTACCATCGTTGATATCAAGGCACCAGATAGCGACACCTGAGTTGTCATGGCGAGTAAAGTAAAGGCTGTGGCCGTTCTTTGCCATAACAGGATTGTCGTCATTGTTATTGCTTGTGAGCTGACGCATAACGCTACCGGCCTTTGCGCTTACAGAATGGATCTGCCACTTGTAGTTGCCTACATAATCTGTAAAATAGATGTTGCCGTCAGGGCCATAGCTGAAGTCATAAACATCCCTGAAAGTGCGCTGGGTGCTGGTTCCGGCAGCTGTAGCCTTGCGAACCATTACATTGCGCTGCTTGTTGGATACTGTCAGGTAAGCGAGGTCCTGGCCATCAGGAGCAATGGACAGAACCTTTCCCGTACCCCAATACATACCCTGCTTCTTGCAACCGCCGATTGAAGTACGGCCGAAGTTCATAGGTGTTGATGTAAATGTGTTTCCGACTACTGAATTCTTGCTTTCGTCGGTTATTTTCTGGATGCTGAGGCCGCTCTCCTCTGCAACATAAGAATCAAGAGTAATGCCTGCTCCACCGCAAGACATGACTGCAGCAAAAGCCGCAAAAATACCCACACAATTTAAGATTTTCATAACGTAAAATTTTAGAATTATTTGCCTTTCACCGTGTTAAAACGTTCAAATATATAAAAACGTATTTGTTTTTGCAATAGTTTGGGCTGTTTTTAGGGTGCGTAGGCCAACGTGGCTACGGAAATTGTGAGATTCGGAGCGGCGGCAAGCAGGGCTTGGCGGGCTGCAAAAAGAGTGGCTCCGGTGGTAAATACGTCATCAATAAGAAGGATATGACAGGGCGCCGCAGGGGGCTGGCCGACGGCGCGAAAGGCACGAGCGACGTTGGCCAGGCGCTCTTCCTGGGAGAGCGCAGTCTGGGAGCCGGTGGCGCGCGCTTTGCGCAGGAGATCCGTGCGCAGGGGCGCGTCCAACGCGGCGGAAACGCCGCGGGCAATCAGCTCTGCCTGATTGTAACCGCGCTTCCAGCGGCGGCGCCAGTGCAGGGGAACGGGCACTACGGCCGTGACCGGCGTCTGGAAGCCTGCCTCTGCGAGCCGCGCCCCCAGCTGCCTCCCCAGCCACTCCCCCAGCCCGGAGTTCCCGCCGTACTTCACAGCCTTGGTAAGGCTCTCGTATTCGCCCTGGTAATAGAACAGGGCGGTAGCACGGGAATATGGCTGGTACGGAGCATCATCGGGCAGAGCCTTCTGGATAAGGCTATTGAAGGCATCGGCCATCTTGTTATGGGGAGTAGTCCAGAAATAGGTGAAAGGGATATCGGCCAGGCAGCTCAGACACAAATGCCGCTCATTGCGCAACAACCGCTCCCCGCAGCACACACACCGCGCCGGAATCAGCAAATCCCTAACCACCTCGAACACTGCCATAAATCCAACGATAAGCTTCCAATGCTGATCATCAGCAAGTTACACATTTTAACCCCACGGAAAAACGGGATAGGAACAACAAGGCTTCCAATTTCTTGTCTAAATCCCAATTAAGGATATCCTTCAACGAGACTCCGGGGTAGCGTTTTTTAAGCACCGCCGTAAATCCTGAATAGAAAGCATCCGAGCGACCGACGAATGACTTATGATATGATTGACCAGAATGCCAATTTCATGCTCAGATAAATGTCTAGCAAGGTTTTCAAGAACAGCATAAGTAAGGGGTCTAAGTCGGAATCTTAAAGCCGATACTCTTTCCATAGCAAAGAGTAAATCCTTGGATATTTGCCCCTCTACACTCTGTTTTTTGAGCATAAAATTCCATTTGAACAGCTCTGGTCGCTTACAAAGATGCCTTTCTACTGGATTATTTACCACATTGGCATAAACTGAGCGCTTCTCTTTATTTCCATATTTGGGAGCACTCCCAAAAGCATCAAACACCTGACCGTTTTTGCCATAAGCCGTGTTCCATTCTCTGGCAAACCTTCGACTGGATTCATGCTCAAAAAGAGTCAATTGTTTGAGATTGCCCGCCTGCGCAATAGAATGTATATGATCTGGCATGAAACACAGACCTAGTATTTTAATTCTATATTTCACAGCGAGGACCGAATAAAGCGTAAAATAGACTAGATAGTCTTTGATTGAATAAAAAATCAAAAATCCATCTCTACGCCTCTTATAAATGTGCATCCAAGCATCTGCACTAAACCGCCTACTACCCATCTCACTTCAAAGGGATAAGACTTGTAATCCCCTCTCTACAAAAGTACGAATCCTTGATGGATTATCAAAGAAACGTAGGGCATTTTTTGTTTTAAGGTTCCGATGCTGATTATCAAGCAGTTGCGCATTTTAACTCCCGTAAAAATATGGAGTTAAAATGCGCAACTCGCTGATATTCAACGCTGGCGTTAAGCTCAGAAAAACAACCCAGCGCGAAAAGATAATCTACGCTTTCTGCGGCTTCTTGTGGAAGATACCTACAAGCACGCTGCCAAGGATACCCGCACAGAGCGAGCCCATAAGAACGGCAACCTTACCCATATCGCGCAGCTGCTGGGCCACCTCCGGATGATCACCGAATGACAGGGTATCCACGAAGATAGACATGGTAAAGCCGATACCGCCAAGGCAGGCAACAGCAAACAGCATGGCCCAGGTAGACTTGGCAGGCATTGCACCAACCTTAGCCTTGACTGCGATCCAGGAAGCCAGGGTAATGCCGATAGGCTTACCAAGCAAGAGGCCAAGGAAGATACCCATGCTCACGCTACCCAGAGTGGGATCAAAGTTGAATACATTGAAGTACTCAAGGCTGGGAATTGTAACGCCGGCGTTTGCCAGGGCGAAGATAGGCATGATAAAGAAGTTAACCCATGTGCCAAGAGCGTGCTCCAGACGATAGCTCATGCCGATGCAGTTCTTGCTGGTCTTGCTGAGCTGACGCAGGATATGCCTCTGAGGACCGTTAGGGAAGCCGCCTTCCTCCTCGATAGACTCATATTCCTTGAGCATGTGACGGTAATGGTCACGCTTGTGGTAGTAGTACTCCTTGGTGTAACGGGGAACCATCGGCACAAGGAAGGCCATAACGACACCGGACATGGTGGCGTGGATACCGGAATAGTAGAAAAGCATCCAGATAGCCACTGCGGGAACGATGTAGAATATCATCCTCTTTTCTCCAAGCTTGTTCATTATCAACACGAAGATAATGAGCAGTACGGCGATGCCAAGCAGGGCCAGGTTGATGCTGCCACCGTAGAACAAGGCAACCACAAGAATGGCGATGAGGTCATCGGCGATAGCAAGGGCTGTAAGGAAAATCTTCAGGGAAATGGGCACTTTGTTGCCAAGGATGGAAAGGATTCCCACCGCGAAGGCAATATCCGTAGCCGTAGGGATACCCCAACCGCTGGAAGCGTCTGTGCCGTTGTTAACGAGGGTGTAAATGAGTGCTGGAACTGCCACTCCGCCGAAGGCCGCGATAATAGGCATTATCGCCTTCTGGCGGCTGCTGAGCTCTCCGTTGACCACTTCTCGCTTGATTTCCAGACCGACCGTAAAGAAGAATACCACCATCAGGATATCATTGATAAACTTCTCTACCGTCATTCCGTGAGGGAATTCAAGAGCGCCGATCTTGATAGAAAGGGTGGTCTCAAGAACCTCTTTGTAAACTTCTTTGGTAGCTTCAAGGTTTGCCAGCAGCATTGCAACTACAACACATGCCAGCAGGACTACCCCCTGGGCCCAAGGCCTTTTGATAAAGCGTTCCTGGCGAGCCTCAAATACGTGGAGGCCCTTCTTCCAGGCGTAAATAGGTATAAGTTTCATTTCTAATAATTATTTTCCGTACATGTAGATTCTCTGCTCCGGGGTCAGGGTATCTATGCCGATGCCCCATGCTTCCAGCTTCCTGAAGGCCACTGCCTTGTCGATTTCGTCCGGAACATTGAGCAGCATATCGCCCATCTGGCGCTGCTGGCCCTGATGCTCTGCCAGGTATTTGGCACTGAGGGCCTGGATGGCAAAGGACATATCCATGATCTCTGCCGGGTGGCCGTCGCCTGCCGCAAGATTGACCAATCGTCCTTCTGCAATAACATAGAGGGTTTTTCCGCCCTCAAGCACATAGGCCTTGATATTCTCCCTTGCGGTATATTTCTTAACTGCCGATGCCTCCAGCCATGCCACATCCACCTCGCAGTCAAAGTGGCCGGCATTGCAAAGGATAGCTCCATCCTTCATTTTGGCAAAGTGCTCTGCAGTAATTACATCATCGCAGCCGGTAACCGTAACAAAGAGGTCTCCAAGCGGGGCGGCATCGGCCATGGGCATAACCTGAAAGCCGTCCATTACGGCCTCTATTGCCTTGACCGGATCTATCTCCGTAACGATAACCTTAGCGCCGAGTCCCTTGGCCCTCATGCTGACACCCTTGCCGCACCAGCCATAGCCGGCAACGACAACCGTCTTGCCCGCAACGATAAGGTTTGTGGCGCGGTTGATGCCGTTCCAAACGCTCTGACCCGTGCCGTAGCGGTTGTCAAAGAAGTGCTTGCACTGGGCGTCGTTGACCAGCATCATCGGGAAAGGAAGTTCCTTGACAGCGTTGAGCCTGCGAAGGCGAACGATGCCTGTTGTGGTCTCTTCGCATCCGCCGATGACTCCCGGAATCAGATCCCTGAATTCCGTAAGCATCAGGTTTACAAGGTCTCCGCCGTCGTCGATGATGATATTGGGGCCGATCTCCAGCACTTTGCGCAGGCAGTGCTCATACTCCTCTGGAGTAGCACCGTGCAGGGCGAATACGTTGATGCCGCTGTGGTCAAGCGCTGCGGCCACGTCGTCCTGGGTGCTCAGGGGGTTGCAGCCGGTGGCGTACATTTCTGCTCCGCCGGCAGCCAAGACCTGGCAAAGGTAGGCCGTCTTGGCCTCCATGTGAACGGAAAGGGCAACTTTAAGGCCCTTGAAGGGCTTGGTCTTTGAAAAATCGCGCTCGAGGCCATTTAGAAGGGGCATATGCGCACGCACCCAGTCAATTTTCAGCTGACCAGAGGGATAAAGATCTTTGTTTCGGATTTCGCTCATAATTTTTTTCCTTTGGAAAAAGGACTGCAAAATTAGCCAAATATTTTGGAATTGAAGACATAAGAGTTATTTTTGCGAAGTTAAAACAATTTGTATTTAGAAAAATCTATAAAATTTACGCAATATGGGACTTTTAGATGGTAAGGTAGCCCTCATTACAGGCGCTGCCAGAGGTATCGGAAAAGCAATCGCTCTCAAATATGCATCAGAAGGTGCTGACGTAGCTTTCACAGACCTCATTATTGATGAGAACGCTCAGAAGACTGTTGACGAAATCGCCGCTTACGGCCATAAGGTTAAAGCATACGCTTCAAACGCAGCCAACTTCGAAGAGACTCACCAGGTTGTAGAGCAGATCAAGGCAGACTTCGGTGCTATTGACATCCTTGTTAACAACGCCGGTATCACCAAGGACGGTCTTATGCTTAAGATGACCGAGCAGCAGTGGGATGCAGTTCTTGCAGTTAACCTCAAGTCTGCTTTCAACTTCATTCACGCTTGCGTTCCTATCATGATGCGCCAGAAAGGCGGAAGCATCATCAACATGTCTTCCGTAGTAGGTGTTCACGGTAACGCCGCCCAGGCAAACTACGCAGCTTCTAAGGCCGGCCTCATCGCTCTTGCAAAGAGCATCGGCCAGGAGATGGGCCGCAAGGGCATCCGCGCCAACGCCATTGCTCCCGGTTTCATCGAGACCGCAATGACCCAGGCACTACCTGAAGAGGTTCGCAAAGAGTGGATGGAGAAGATTCCTCTCCGTCGCGGCGGTACCCCGGAGGACATCGCAGACGTTGCAACCTTCCTTGCCAGCGATATGTCATCCTACGTATCCGGCCAGGTTATCCAGGTTGACGGCGGTATGAACATGTAATTTGTTCAAGTATCCTTATTTTTTCGTATATTAGAGGCCGTTATCAATAATAACGGCTTCTTTTATTATGTTCAGTAAACAAGTATATAAGAATCGCCGCAAGGTTCTTCTTCAGAAGATGGCGGCTGCAGGCCAGAAAGGCTTGGTGTTTTTTCTTGGAAACGTAGAGGCTCCGGCCCAGTATAAAGACAATTGCTACAAGTGGCGTCAGGAGAGTTGCTGGCTGTATTACTTTGGCCTGGACGACCCCCGTTATGCAGCCATCCTTGATATCGAAAGCGGCAAAGAGACCATTTATGCCGATGATGTAGAGATTGGCGATATTATCTGGATGGGCCCCCAGCCCACCGTTCAGTCAAAGGCAGAACTTGTTGGCGTGGCCAATACGGCTCCTTATGAGAAGGCCTTCGAGGCCGTAAAGGCAGCCAAGGCAGCCGGCCGCAAGGTACACTTCCTGCCCCAGTCCAGGTATTATAATACTATGGTGGTGGAGAAGTTGTTACCTGGAGAAGAGCCGTCTGTTTCGTTTATTGAAACTGTAGTAAGCCAGAGGCTTATCAAGGAGCCGTGTGAGATTGAGGCTATCGACGACGCATGCGCCCTTGGTTATGAGATGCATTCCCTTGGCCGCGACAGCATCAAACTTGGCATCATAGAGCAGGAAATCGTAGGTAAAATGGAAGGTCTTACCCTTAGCAAGGGCTGGGGCGTTTCTTTCCCTACCATCCTTACCCAGCATGGCGAAACCCTGCATAACCACCTGCATGACAAGGTGATAGAGCCCGGAAAGCTGATGGTAATCGACGCCGGCGCGGAGAGCAATATGCACTATGCATCGGACTTCACCCGCACCTATCCTACCACTGGCAAGTTCACCACCAAGCAGAGGGAGATCTACCAGATAGTTTACGAGTGCAACGAGCACGCATTCAGCCTTACCCGCCCCGGGATTACATACAGACAGGTTCATATCGGCACCGCCCAGAAGATGCTTGAAGGCCTCTGCGCCCTGGGCCTTGTAAAGGGAGATCCGGAAGAGCTTGCCGCCGACGGCATCGCCGGCCTGTTCCAGCCTCACGGCCTGGGCCACAACATGGGTCTGGACGTTCACGATATGGAAGACCTGGGAGAGAACCTGGTAGGCTATGACCGCGGCCAGATCCGCGCAAAGCAGCTTGGCCTTGGCAGCCTGCGTATGGCCCGCGAGCTTAAGCCCGGTTATGTAATTACCGACGAGCCCGGTATCTACTTCATCCCTGCCCTCATCGAGGAATGGAAAGAGAAAGGCCTTGGCAAGGGTATCGTCAACTTTGAAAAACTTAAGGAGTACTACGACTTTGGCGGTATCCGCCTGGAGGACGACGTTCTGGTTACCACGGACGGCGCACGCCGCTGCGGTCCCAAGCGTCTGCCTATCGCCCCGGATGACGTAGAGGCTGCAATGGCAGCTGCAAAATAGGCTCCTGCACCTTCAAATAAATGATTGGAGATATACTTATGGCCGCGCTGGGAGTTATTCTTGGACTCCTGGGAATCATCGGCAGCATAATACCGGCAGTACCGGGCCCGCCTATCAGCTGGCTCGGTGTGCTGGTTATGTATCTCCATTTTGACGGCAGTATATCGCCACAGAAGTTGTGGCTTTGGCTGGGTATCACTGTGGTGGTTACCATCATCGACTTTGTGGTCCCGGCCCGCATCACCAAGTTTACCGGTGGCAGCAAAGCGGCCGTTTGGGGTTCTACCATTGGCATGCTGCTGGGTATATTCTTAACGCCGATAGGTATGATTCTAGGCGGCTTGATCGGCGCCTTTGTGGGTGAATACACCTGGGGCAGCAAAGATGGCCTTAATTCCACCTCCGCTGCCCTCGGATCATTCGTCGGCTTTTTGGTCGGTACCGGCCTCAAGCTCTTTGTCGCCGTTTGGATGATTACCATCATCATCGCGGCGATATAGCACATGCTTGTCTTGGGTCAAAAAAAGCACCAAGACAAGCAGTTATTACTGTTAGAAGCTCCAGCCGATGCCTATGTATGGATAGAAAGCCTTCTTTTCTACATAATGCGAGCCGCTGCCGAAAGAAGGAGAGACGCCTACCCTGAACATAAAGCCCTCGGGCTTCTGGTATCGCCATCCAAGATTCAAGTAGAAATAATAGCCGTATGAAGTCACATTAGGCATATGATATCGGCCGTTCATCATTCCAAAACCGGCCTCAAAGTGGCTGTTACCCTCTCCTGTCAGATAATTGATTTCTACAGGAACCAATATGTTATCCATATCTGAGCCCTTGCAATAGGCCGCATCATCACCATGGGCATAAGCAATAGCTGCAGAAAAGCCCAAGCCACTGTTTCCGCTGAACCTTTGGTCATATCTTAGACCAACTCCGGTAGAAGCCCCCAAAAACTCTACTCCAACATACTTTGTACTCTGCGCTAAAGAAGGTAAAGACACTGTCGCCAAAACGGCAATGATAAAAAGATGTAATTTTTTCATATAAAATGATAAATTTGGACACCTTCTTCCTATCACAAAACATGCCACGGGCTCACCATTTGGAGCCATTATTTACAGGATTCTTCCACAATGGGACGGATGATGGCTTCCATCTGGGGGAATTCGATAAGGAAGCCGTCGTGACCGAAGTGGGTTTGGATGATGTGGAAGTCGGCGCCCATACCCTTTGCCATCGGCTCCATGTCTACGGGCGGGAAGAGAAGGTCTGTGCTAAGGGAGATTACGGTAGACGGGCATTTAATCATCTTGAGGGCCTGTTCTACGCCTCCTCGGCCACGGCCGATGTTGATGCTGTCCACCACATAGGTCAGGTACCAATAGGAGTAGGCATCGAAGTCGCGGACGAACTTGCTGCCCTGATAGCGCTGGTAAGAGGCAGCCTTGTCTGCGAAGACCACATCCACGGTATCTTCCCATTGCTTGATGTTGTAACCTTCCTCGCAGCGATAAGACATGATGGCGATGCCGCGGGCACATTTAAGGCCGGCAAGACCGCCCTTCAGGTCATGGCGCATACGGAAGGAGGGATCGGCCTCCAGGGCCATGCGCTGGGTCTCCTCGAAGGCGGTGAGCCAGGGGGTGACGCGGGAGGTGGTGGCCATGAAGACTGCGCGCTTAATAAGCTCAGGGTGCATTATTGCAAACTCCTGGGCATGGAAACCACCCATGGAGGCGCCTACAAGCAGGTCTATTTTGGTAATGCCCAAATGCTGGCAAAGCAGGTAAAACGCATTGATGGAGTCCCTGACGGTTACCTTGGGGAAATCGAAGTAGTAGGGTTTACCGGTAAGCGGATTGGTGCTGGCCGGGCCGCTGGACCCAAAGCAGGAACCCAGGGAGTTGGCACAGATCACGAAGTACTTTTCGGTATC
This sequence comes from uncultured Prevotellaceae bacterium, assembly GCA_947166905.1. Classification (GTDB taxonomy): domain Bacteria; phylum Bacteroidota; class Bacteroidia; order Bacteroidales; family UBA932; genus Cryptobacteroides. The sequence continues at coordinate 57,247 of CAMVFZ010000006.1, forward strand.
GAACATAAGGCCGGGGCCGGTAATCTGGGCCCACCAGTCGCGCGGATCGGCGCTGGCGGTTACGGCATGGCAAAGCCAGATAACCTTCTGGCCGTGATATCCGCCTTTGGAGCACACATAACCAACTTCAAGCTGCGGCAAAACCTGCCCGCCCTCAACCGTAAACGGCTTATCGTATACAAAAACTCTTTTCTCCATAATAAGTTACGCTCCCGCACTGGGAATAAAGCCCGTAAAATTAGTCATTTTTATCGAGATTTTTTTTCAATTATTTTTTGTTATTTTGCAACAATTGGGGGAAAGGGGCGTTATTAGTGTAGAAAAACAAGAAAATGACAAGAGAAGAAGCAACTGCATTTTACCGGAAACATTACCGCCGGGTTTACAACATCAGCCTGCGAATTACAGGAAGCAGCGCCGATGCCGAGGAAATAATGCAGGACACCATTCTCAAATACTTGGCAAAAGGGCCGGAAGGACTGAACGAATTGCAGATAAGCGCCTGGCTGGCAAGGACGGCAATCAACAAGTCACTTGACCTGCTGCGATCCAAAAAACGCGATGCCGCCTTTTTACAGGAAGCCGCCCTTGATGCCGATGAAGCCGACGCCCCGGAAGAGGTAAATACAGAAACCCTGACCCCGGAGGATGTAGCAAAGGAGATAAACCAGCTAAAAGAGCCCTACAACATAGTTTTAAGCCTTGTGCTTATAGAAGGGCTGGATTACGGAGAAGTATCGGACTACACAGGCATTACGCAGGGGAACTTAAGATGCTATTACTCCCGCGGCCTGGCAAAATTAAGAGAAGCACTGAAAAGAAAACCATTAAACAGATAATACCATGTCAGATCTGGAAAAATATATAAAGGAAAACAGCCGGAGGATGGATGCTGCAGAACCTGCTTCCGGTCACGAGTTAAGGTTTCTTGAAAAGCTGGACGAGTCCGGCCTGGTAGAGAAAAAGACAGTAGTGGTCAATTGGCGCCGAATCGCCATCGCGGTAGCTTGTGCTGCCGCAGTGATTGCCGGAGTCATAATGATCAAGCCATCGGCAGACAGCATTCACGTTGTTCACAAAGACTGGTTTGCAAATGCAGAAAAGACCCCTGAAGGTGTGTACGAAGCCTATTACGAGCATTTCCAGAAAGACTGCCAGGAGGCATCGGAACTGGACGCCGACGGAGTCATGGAAGACATCACCAACGAGTCTATCCCGCTTTTGGACCAGCTCCCGGACGAGCTGTCAGACGCAGAAAAGGTGGCAATCCTTGAAGAACACTACGGAACCCTGCTGGATGCGGTTGCCCAGTATAAAGAAGTCCTTGCCCAGTAATACCAATTATAGATAAATAATTAAAGAACAAATACTTATGAAAGCTCTCAAATCCATAATCCTGGCCATCATCCTCTTTGGCCTGACAGCCCCCGGCATCTTTGCGGCAGACGAGACCACCAGATTAACCTATGATTTCAAGAACTTCGATTCCCTTGATATCAGCTGGGTATTCGACGTAAACGTAAGCGCCGACGATACCTACTCCGTAGAGATTACCGTATCATCGGAAGTTGTCCCCTACCTTGACATTGTACAGTCCGGTTCCAAACTTATTCTTGGCACCAAAGGCCTTCCCAAAAAGCTGACCAACCAGCGCAACTGGAATCCCGTAGCCAAGGCCAAAATCACCATGCCGGCTCTTGCCGCAGTAAATATCAGCGGAGCTGCAAAGATCCTTTCCATGGACCAGTTCACCAGCACCGGCAACTTCTCCCTGGAGTGCAGCGGCGCCAGCAAGGTGCACGCCCTTCATATCGAAGCCGCCAAGATTAACATCGAGAGCAGCGGAGCCTCCAAATTCAAGCTTTACAGCAAGGCCAACAGCGCATCTATAGACCTTTCCGGCGCATCAAAGGGCCTTATGGAGCTTACTGCCGATGCCATCGAAGTTGACGCCTCCGGCGCTGCCAACCTCAAGATTACCGGCGCAGCAAAAGATGCCGATATCGACTGCTCCGGCGCCTGCAACACAGATCTTATCAAAACCGAAATCAAGGAAGCCAAGGTAAACCTGAGCGGAGCATCAAAGTGCCAGATTGCAGTAAAGGAGAAACTTTCCGTAGAGCTAAGCGGCGCATCAAAGCTCAGCTACGAAGATGCCCCGGGCCTTGCAATCAAACTGGGATCCATCAGCCACGGAGCATCTATATCTAAACTCTAAGTATTTGGTAAATACTTTATTGAGAGGCCTCTACTTTGTAGGGGCCTTCTTTTAGGAACTTGCTGAACTCATCGGTCAGTATGCACTTGGCACTGAACCATGCGTGGCCGAAGACCTGCTCGGCCTCACGGCACTCCTGAATCTGCTGGCCAAACTCATCAAGGGACTCAAAGCCCTTCTGTCCATAACGGTATGCGCCGATGCCAACATAGATGGGGATATAAAAAGGAATGATTTCATTCCAATTGGCCAGCACCTGCGCAAAGTCCGCGATTGGATGGCCGTGCTGCCAGTAAATCTGGGGAATCAAATAGTCCACGGTGCTCTCCTCTGCCCAGGCGCGAGGATCCGCATACAGGCGCAGTGTATTGACAAGGCGGCCGGCAGGCGAGATTCCGAAGCGTTTTTCGCCGTACTCATGAGTGGTCTGATACAGCTCACGCACGCATGTGTTGATATTCTCAAAACGCCACTGCTCGCGGTCCAGTTCCCCGCCGTCATCGGCATAGGCCTGATACTGCTGTGAATCGTCCCAGGTATCCGGATTGTCCTGGAAGCCGGCCGGATAAAAATAATCGTCGATATGGATGCCATCAAGGTCGTATTTCTCCAAAAGCTCACAGATGATGGAGGTCAGGTACTCGCGGGCCGACGGGTTGGCGGGATCAAGGTAATAAGCATCTTTGTAAATCTGCACATAATTAGGATGAGCAAGGACTACATGGCTGCTGTCGCGCTCCATATCGGATGGCCCGCAGCGCAGAGGATTGATCCACGCATGGATTTCCAGCCCAAGCTCGCGGCAAGTCTTAACGGCAATAGCCAGCGGATCATAGCCCGGATCCTGACCCTGGGTACCGGTAACAATATGGCACCATGGCAAAATCTCCGACGGATAAAGCGCATCCATATTGGATACAACCTGGAACAGCAACACGTTGCAGCCCACGTTCTTGATATCCGTAATCATCTTGACCAGAGCCTCCTGGTCTGCCTTGGGGTCGATAATCTCGTTACCATCGGCATCCTTCTCGTGTCTGGGCCAGTCTATACCCTTGACCGTTGCCAGCCAGGCGGCGCGAAACTCTCCGTCCGGGGCAACATCCTGGCCTTTGGAAGGAGCGGCCAGCATAAGCGCGGCCGCGAGGATAATGAAAACTTTTTTCATGTTTATCAGATCTTAAAGAGCATACCGCCGATGTTATCCCTTTCCGCACCGGTCACCGATGCCAGGCAAGAAGGCTCGTCGGCCATGTACAGCACGCCAAGGAACGCAAAAATAAGGGCTTCCTTGAATTCTATGATTGCGCTTTCCGGGATAATGATGCGGCAGCCGCTAAGGGCCTCCATCCGGCTGATAAGGAACTTGTTGTAAGCTCCGCCACCCGTTACAAGCATGGTCTTTCCGGGCTCCGTCACGCGGGCCAGCTGCCAGGCGCAGTGCTCGTAATAAGTGCGCAATTTATCCTCCAGAGACAGGCCGCAACCGTCCAGAAGCGGGAAGACATTCTTTTCTACCCACTCGCGGCCAAGGGACTTGGGATAGGTCTTGGAGTAATAATCCAGGGCGTCCAGCTTGTCCTTAAGCACCTGGTTTACAACGCCTTTACTTGCAATGATGCCATCGCGGTCAAACTCCAGCCCAATCTCACAGCAATACTTGTTAATCACGTAATTCACCGGAGTGATGTCAAACGCAATTCGCTTGTCCTCCTTGCGGAAGGAGATATTGTCAAAGCCGCCGATATTCAGGCAATAGTCATAATCCCCAAAGAGAAGATCATCGCCGATGGGAACCAGTGGCGCGCCCTGCCCGCCCAGCATTATATCCAGGCGGCGGAAGTCAGACACTGTAGGAACCTTGGTGGCCGCTGCGATTGCAGCGCCGTCGCCAATCTGGTACATAACCTTTTTGGCAGGCTCGTGGAACACTGTACTGCCGTGGCTGGCAATGATATCCGGCTTCACGCCGAACTCGCGCATAAAATCATTTACACGCTCGCCCAGGAAGAAGCCGTACTGGCTGTGGAAGGTCACAAATTCCAGGGCCGACATTCCCTGCACCTCACGCCCAAGCTTTCGCTTAAGCTCCTGCGGATAGTCATATCCGCGTGCGCAGTCAATCTTGAATGTCCATTTTCCGTCCTTCTTGGCAAAGGTTGCGCAGCACACATCCAGGCCGTCCACAGACGTTCCGGACATAAGGCCGATGCTCTTGTACTCTTTAGTCATTTTTAGCGCTTTTTATAGCGGATTCCAAGCTGATCGTAGTAAGGGAACTCCTTAGCGGCAATTATGCTGTAGAAGCGGTCGAAGTCCTTTTTGAAAGCGTCGTCATCCTCCCAGTAAGGACGTGCGTTCCAAGCTCTTTCAAAGGCACCGAGAGCCTTGGGGAAGATAGAATAAGTGAAGGCGCCGAAGTTGCGCAGGTTCTCGCTCCAGAGCTGCACCTGTACACCCTTGATATTCCAGGGCTTTAAAAGAGGGGTGCGGCCATCGGAAGCGGCAGCCAGATTCTCTACAGGGGTATCTACGCCTGTCCAACGTACGGATTCATACAGATTGTAAGGCTGCAGGGCAAAGGTCTTGCGCTCGTCAACATAGCCGCCCCAGTGAAGGCCGGTCTCGTCCGGACCATCGGAATAAGCCAGGTCGATATAGGTATTCTGAACGTTGGAAAGTATTACCGGCCAGTCTTCGTTGGCCAGGATGTAAGGAAGCTCCATGTCTTTGCCGCGGGTGCTCCATACGTTGATAAAGAGCAACTGCTTCTTAAGCCTTTCTGCGGTCTCCGGCTTGATGTTCTGGGTAATCTCCTGCCAGCCGGCAAGCATTACGTTCCTCTTTTCTGCGATGTCAAGCATGCGGTTGATAAAGAGGTCCTTCATCTCCAGACGGCTACGGCCGGCCCATGCTCCTGCGGGAACCTCGTCTCCACCAATGTGGATGGCCTCCAGCGGAACTTCTGCATCGGCATAAAGGGCGATGACATTGTCAAACAGGCACTCCATGAACTTGTAGACGCCCGGAAGCTCTACGTCCAGGACGTTGTCGTCAAAGTGCTGGGCCGATGAATATTTGGACGGGTCGCCAGGTGATGACAGGCGGAAAGAGTCGTCACCAGTGCGGCGCTCGTAAGCCTCCATAGACCTGATGGCAGCCCTTGAATGGCCGGGGGCGTCAAACTCCGGGATAACGGAGATATTCCTTTCCCAGGCGTATTTGATAATCTCTTTGTATTCTTCCTGTGTGTAGAACAAGCCCTCGTTCAACTTGCCGTTGGTGCTAGGCAAAATGCCTTCCAGTTCCCAAAGGGTATCACCCATCTCGATCGGCAGTGCGTGACGGGCGCCATAGGAGGTAAGTTCCGGAAGCTCAGGTATTTCAAGGGCCCAACCCTCATCGTCCACAAGATGGAAATGAAGCTTGTTCACCTTGTATCTGCCAAGGTAGTCTATCAGCTTGAGAACATCGTCTTTTGCGACAAAGCTTCTGGCCACGTCAAGCATAAAGCCGCGATACTGGAAATCTGCCCAGTCTTCAATTGTAATGGGCGGCAACTGGTTTGGCAAAAGGTTGTATGTAATTGAGGCATTGCGGAAGCCATCACGGTCATAGGCAAAGATTGTGGCTCCGGATTCATCGATTACTATCTTATACCAACCCTGCTTGCCGGTGGCGGACTGAACGACCTCAATCTTGGCAAGGCTTTCCTCCGGTTTGGTTACGGTTCCATCTCCGTAGGTAACTGTTTTCACAGAGGGGATGATGTCGGCAGCAAGGGGCTGGAATGACTTTGCAAACCATTCGGCGCCGGGCTCCGTACCCTTCCTTTCAATAAAGATGTACTCTACCGGCAGCTCTTTGTCCGGCTTTCCGGAAACCTGCATGTAAAAACCTTCCGGGGCCCATGATTTTCGCGGTAAAGCGTCGGATATATACTTGATACTCAATTCTTTGCCGCTACACTCGGGCACATCAAAATAATAGCTGTTGCCCTTGTAAAAGTTGATGGTAAGAGGGGCATCCTCCGCCATAGTGAGCCTCTGGGGAATCCTTGAGAACCACACCCTGCTCCCCGCAGGAACATTTTTAAGAATGAGTTCAAAGCAGGCTTTTCCGCTATCGTCGGCGGCGCCTTCTTTCCACTGAACCGATGGTTCCTCGCGTGTGCATGCAAGTGTCAGAATCGGCAGTACAAGCAAAGTCAAAAGGTTAATTTTCATGATTAAATGAGTTAAAATGGGACATCTCCCAATTATTTTGAAAGTTAGGCATAATTTGCAACTCCGCCAAACTTTTCTTATATTTGCTCTATCCCCAGCTGACCATAACACATTATTAACTAATACTATTGCATTATGAAAAAAATCCTTTGCCTGGTTGCCCTCCTTTGCGGTATGTCTGTAATGGCCTTTGGCCAGGGCACCAAGAACATCAGCGTAGAAGTCGGCGGATCAGCATCCGGTTTTGGTATCCGCTACGACGCACGTATAGACGGCAATGCCGGTCTTGGCTATGCTGCTGTTCTTTCATACTCTCAGGACGGCCTTTTTTTCTTGGATGATTTTGACATCAAGTGCGACTACTATATGCTCCCTCTTGAGGTCAATTATCTTTTCGGAGAGCAGAAACATCACTTCGAAGTTGGAGCCGGTATGGTAAATGGTTTTGTAAAAGCCAAATTCATGGGAGAATCCAACACTGAATGGGCTAACGAATTCTTTGCCAACATCGGCTATCGTTTTCAGCCGGAGAAAGGCTTCATGTTCAGAATCGGTGTTACGCCTATGTTCGGTATCGGCGACCACAAGCTCTCCGACAAACACCTGGGCGTCTACATCGGCCTTGGCTGGAGTTTCTAAATAAATGTGCCCTGCTACCCCTACGAGTGGGTAGAAAAACATTTTGGCTATACCCGTTAAGGTATATATAATCATATTCGTAGATTATATACCCAAACGGGTATATTTTTTTAATTGTTTTCGTAATTATACCTTTTAGGGTATAATCATAGGATTATTTAATCTGTTTCTCCCTGTTCAACTCTTAATCCGACAGTATTGTCATCAAATCCGTATTAAACCAAATATACTCTTTTCCTATTTTCTCTTTGGATAGCATACCTAAAGACTCAAGTTGGGATAAATACTTTTTGGCCGTATTGATACTCTTTATCTTTTCTGAGAGGAGGTTCTTCGGTCTGATATATGGCTGTTCGAAGAGTTTTGGAATGTCCATTCTTCCAACAGGCAAACTGTTCTCCAACATCATCGTCCGGGTCTTTTCCATTAAATTCTTGATCCGCAGTATTTTGTCGGTAGTGTATTCAACTGTTTGGGAAAGTGGGAAATTATTCTTTAACAGGTCGTATTGATTGCCCTATGTAACGATAGTCAGAGTGCACGTCACCATAATATTCAGTTAAGTAGCAATGCATCGCCTGATAAGAAGACGTGGGACTTTCTGAATCAACATACAGATTAGACGACCAGTAACGCCCCTCTGTTCCTTCAGAATATAAACCAAAATCCATTCTTCGGCCAGCAGCGGGAAGGAATAATTTATTTTTGTTCCCAAGAAATGTTACCATCCATCCATTATTGCCACTCAAAGATTTCCACTCCCAAAGATAATCGTCGTTATTCCTTGTGGCAAGCAATTCTGCCAGTTCACTTCCTGTTGGCATTCTCCATCCACCGCCTAGTTTTACACGTGCTGCGTCGTCATCGCTTTCCAGAGTGGTTTTGTAGTCAATACTCGAAGAAGAAGGTGATAAATTATATTTATATATCTCTTTCGAGTCTTTATTATACCATTTATAACAGGTCCAATTATATTCCTTTTTTATTTCAGTCTCTCCCCAGGCATAATAATCGCCATTAGCTTCAATCGATGTTGCTCCTAAATTTGCGTTGGCCCACTTTACGGAAAGGCCCATATCAACTGCGGATAAAACGAGCTCCTTTGTGGCGAAAGATTTCACATTCCCCACCATAATTACAGAACCAAATTCTACAAATACTTTGTAGTAATATGTTGTTGATGAAGACAGCCACGGTGTTTCAGCAAAAAAATTCCCATCCTTATCAACCTCTGAGCAAGTAACAACCTGGCCGTTTTCTGATGTTGGGTTGGAAAAAGTTGAGAGTATGAATCCAAAACTGCTCCCGCTTGACAACAACTCCTTGTCAACGTGTCCGTAAAGTGTCGCCCCGTTCATTGTTATATTCTCGGTTTTAACAGTAACAACATCCTTGGCCACATTATCGACATCAGATTCTTTCTCTCCACAGGAGATTATCATCAGGAGGGTAAAGAATGGTATGATAGATAGTATTTTTTTCATAGCATTATCATGCGTATTACTTGTTCTTACTCTAAAACAGGACGTATGGATAAACCCTCGTAACGAAAGTTTCCATTAAGCTTGCCGTTATTAAAATCTTTACCCATTTTTAGGGAAAAAGCTCCCATTGAATCTGAATAGGAATATGTGTCGGAAACATATAGTTCAGAAGACCAATAGCAGAAAGAAGTATTACGATATATAAGGTCTGTGTTACTTTGTAATCCGGCAAAAGGAAGAAATATCGTATTACCGTTGGTTAAGTATGTAATCTTGTATCCTTCATGACCATTTATAGCAACCATTTCCCATTTATACTTATTTCTGACTTTTGTGTTCACAAGTTCTTCAAACTCTCTTTTCGTAGGGATTCTCCAGTTTCCTCCAAGTTTGGTCCTGGCAACATCATCCTCGGCCTCCAACACTGTCTTATGATCGCTTAAATTACCATAGTAATAGTATTTTTCATAATAATAAGGGTATTGGCTATTATTCGTGCGCCATTTATAATTAGATTGAGTATACTCTGTTTTAGCCTCCGTCTCTCCCCAAGCATAAAACTCACCGTAATCGTCAATGGAATTTGCGCCCATATTCGCATTGGCCCACTTTACAGAAAGACCAAGGTCAATCGCCTCATATTGAAACTGCTTTGTGGTCAGCTTCTTCACCTCTCCGTACAGACGATTTGATCCAAAGTGCAGATAAGATCTGTAATAATACGTAGTTGCTGGAGATAGCCAATTAACCTTATTGGAGAAATTACCGTTGACGTCAATCTCTGAACAAACGATTTTCTGCCCGTATTCGAAAGAGGCATTCTCCTCCGTTGAAATAATAAACCCCAACTCTGGTTTAGACGACAAGTACTCTGTGTTTACCGTCCCATATAGAACAGCAGAACTCATTGTAACTTCTGCCGCGTTATTCGTAAACACGATTTTTATTTCCTCCGGGTCATCCTTCCCGCCGCAAGACGACATTGCTATGGAATAAACCAGAACCGAAACAAATAGAAGCAATCTTCTCATATTAAAGCATTGTTTATCTCACACAAAGATAAGCATTTCAACGCAAATCCGCGAATTGATTATCAACAATTTACGCTTTTTAACTCCGCAAAAAAGCCAGGCGAAACCTGGCTTTTTTGTGGTCCCAGCAGGGCATGATCCTGCGACCCCCTGATTATGAGTCAGATGCTCTAACCAACTGAGCTATGGGACCGGTATGCAATGGCGTTTCATATCACGTCATTGCAAATATAACACTTTTCTATCACACTCCCCTATAGGGAGCAAGAAAGTTATACTTTGATCTCGACCTCAACACCTGAAGGAAGCTCAAGCTTCATCAGGGCGTCAACTGTCTTGGCGTTAGAGTCGTCGATGTCAAGGAGACGGCAGTAAGAGTTGAGCTCGAACTGCTCACGTGCTTTCTTGTTCACGAAGGTGGAACGGTTGACAGTAAATATCTTCTTGTCGGTAGGGAGCGGAATAGGACCGCATACCCTTGCACCGGTAGCAGATACTGTGTCGGCGATCTTCTTGGCTGACTTGTCAAGCAGCATATGATCGAATGATTTGAGTTTGATTCTAATTTTCTGACTCATATCAAATTGTATTACCGATTGTTTAACTTTTATTATTCGTCATCAGATACCTTGTAGCCGCTCTTCTCTACGATATCCTTGGCCAGACTTGAAGGAACTTCACTGTAGTGGTCAAAGCTCATAGTGCTGGTAGCGCGACCTGAAGAAAGGGTTCTGAGCACGGTTACATAACCAAACTGCTCTGAAAGCGGAACGAACGCCTTGATGATACGTGCACCGTTGGCGGTGGTATCCATTGCGTTGATCTGACCGCGGCGACGGTTAAGGTCACCTACGATGTCGCCCATGTACTCCTCAGGGGTAACAACCTCAAGATTCATAATAGGCTCGAGCAGAACAGGGTTGGCTTTGCGGTAAGCGTGACGGAATGCCAGACGGGCTGCAATCTCGAAGGAAAGCTGGTCTGAGTCTACCGGATGGTAGCTACCGTCAATAACAGTAACCTTCAGTGAAGGAACCTCGTAACCTGCCAGGCAACCATTGGCCATTGCGGACTCAAAGCCCTTCTGAATGGAAGGAATATACTCCTTAGGAATATTTCCACCCTTAACCTGGTTGTCGAACTGGAGGCCGGTGTGACCTTCGTCTGCAGGGCCGATCTCAACGATGATATCGGCGAACTTACCACGACCACCGGTCTGCTTCTTGAACACCTCACGGTGCTGAACAGTGCTGGTGATGGTTTCTTTGTAGTTAACCTGAGGAGCACCCTGGTTGATCTCTACGCCGAACTCCCTGCGGAGACGGTCTACGATGATATCCAGGTGAAGCTCACCCATACCGCTGATGACGGTCTGGCCGGTCTCGTGATCACTCTTGACGGTGAAGGTAGGATCTTCCTCTGCAAGTTTGCTGAGGGCGATGCCCAACTTGTCAAGGTCTCCCTGGGTCTTAGGCTCCACTGCGATACCGATAACGGGATCCGGGAATACCATAGACTCAAGAACGATAGGATGAGACTCGTCGCAGATGGTATCACCAGTGCGGAGGTCCTTGAAACCTACTGCTGCGCAGATGTCTCCTGCCTCTACGAACTCGATAGGGTTCTGGTGGTTGGAGTGCATCTGGTACAGACGTGCTATTCTCTCTTTCTTACCTGTACGGGTATTGTAAACATAAGAACCGGCGTCTACCTTTCCTGAGTATGCTCTCAAGAATGCAAGGCGACCAACATAAGGGTCTGTTGCAATCTTGAAAACAAGGCCGCAGAACGGCTCGGATGCAGAGGGTGCAAAGGAAAGTTCGTTTCCGTTGTGAGGATTGGTGCCTGTTACATTGCCCTTGTCCAGAGGAGAAGGGAGATAACGCATTACGCAATCAAGAAGGAACTGAACACCTTTGTTCTTGAAGGAAGAACCGCAGCATGCAGGTACAATCTTCATCTCGATGGTACCCTTGCGAAGTGCAGCGATAATCTCTTCTTCGGTAAGTGAATCGGGGTCGTCGAAGAACTTCTCCATGAGAGCCTCATCAAGTTCTGCTGCGGCCTCTACGAGATTGTTCCTCCAGGTGTTGACATCGTCAACCATATCCTCGGGTACATCACTTACGGTATAGTTTACAAGCTCTTCTGTTGAATCGTAGTAGATTGCCTTGCGGGAAATCAGGTCTACGATACCCTTGAACTTGTCCTCGGCGCCGATAGGAAGGCAAACCGGAACGGCGGTGGCTCCAAGCTTGGTGTGCATTTCTTCTACGCATGCGAGGAAGTCAGCACCCACGCGGTCCATCTTGTTCACATAAGCGATCTTAGGCACACCGTACTTGTCTGCCTGGCGCCATACAGTCTCTGACTGAGGCTGTACTCTACCCACGGCGCAGAAAGTAGCGATTGTACCGTCAAGCACCCTGAGTGAACGCTCTACCTCTACGGTAAAGTCCACGTGTCCGGGAGTGTCGATGAGGTTAATCTGATAGGTTTTCCCGTTGTAATGCCAGAAGGCTGTAGTAGCAGCAGAGGTAATGGTGATACCCCTCTCCTGCTCCTGAACCATCCAGTCCATTGTTGCGGCACCTTCATGAACCTCACCGATGCGATGAGTCTTACCCGTATAAAAAAGAATACGTTCAGACGTCGTCGTTTTTCCGGCGTCGATATGGGCCATTATGCCGATGTTTCTGGTATATTTAAGATCTCTTGCCACTGTCTTATCTGATTAGAAACGGAAGTGAGCAAATGCCTTGTTGGCCTCTGCCATCTTGTGCATATCCTCTTTACGTTTGAATGCACCACCTTCGTTGTTATATGCAGCTACTATTTCTGCACAAAGTTTTTCTGCCATAGAATGGCCGGAGCGCTTGCGGGCGAAGGTAATCATATTCTTCATAGAAACTGAAATCTTCCTCTCCGGTCTCAACTCTGTAGGCACCTGGAAGTTAGCACCACCGATACGGCGTGACTTAACCTCTACCTGAGGGGTCACGTTCTCGAGAGCTTTCCTCCAAATATCCAGAGGAGCCTTGTCAGAATCCTTCATCTTCTCGCCTACCATGTCAATGGCATCGTAAAAAATAGAATACGCGATACTCTTCTTTCCCTGCAACATAAGGTTGTTCACGAAGCGGGTAACCTGTACATCGTGAAACTTGGGATCAGGAAGTAGAATCCTCTTCTTAGGCTTCGATTTTCTCATTGTTTAAAAAAATTAAATAGGTGAATTACTTCTTAGATTTCTTCGGCCTCTTGGCACCGTAGAGTGAACGGGACTGGGTCCTGCCTTCTACGCCAGCGGTATCCAAAGCTCCTCTAAGGATGTGGTAACGTACACCAGGAAGGTCCTTTACACGACCGCCACGTACGAGCACGATGCTGTGCTCCTGGAGGTTGTGACCTTCGCCGGGGATGTAAGCGTTGACCTCTTTTGAGTTGGTGAGACGTACACGAGCAACCTTACGCATAGCTGAGTTAGGTTTCTTAGGTGTAGTTGTATACACACGTACGCATACACCCCTCTTCTGAGGGCAAGCATCCAACGCGCGGGACTTGCTCTTTACCTCAAGTCTCTCACGTCCTTTGCGAACTAATTGTTGAATTGTGGGCATAAATGATTGTAAATCTTTAATTTATGTACATTCCCCTAAAATTTGGGGACCGCAAATGTACGCATTATTTTTGAATTCACAAAGTTTTCCACAACTTAAGTTGCGGATTTCCCTGTAATACAACGTTTTATGCCAAAACCTTAAAAGGTGATATTTCCTTTCTTGAGGCCTTTGGAGGTTACGGTGATGGAAATAGGGGTATTCTGCTTCCTAATTATGAAGGAGGCGAGGCCGGCGAAGGCGGGGAGTTCGGGGCTGTAGAAGGGTACGTGGCTGGTAGGGTCACCGGCATCGGCGGCAACGAAGTCAGCACCCTTGACAGCAATCTTGAGAAGGTTGTCGGCGGTGGGGACTATGTTGCCGGCACGGTCTTGCACTTCCGCGCGTATATAAATAAGGTCAGGGCCTGCGTAGTCCTCTTTGAGGACAATCTTGTAGGCCTTTCCTGTAGTGACCACTTTGTCACGCGCCCATTCTGCACCGTCCTTGTAGGCGACGACCTCTACGGTACCGGGCTCATAAACTACGTCATCCCAACGCAGACGGTAGGTCAGGGGTTCCTTGACCTTGAGGCCCTGCGATACGCCGTTCACAAAAAGCTCTGCGGAATCTCCGCTGGTGTAAACGTGCACCGGAGTAACCTGGCCCTCGCGGCCGGCCCAATTCCAATGCGGAAGAATGTGGGCCATCGGCAGATCCTGGCGCCAGCGGGCCTGATATAGCCAGAAGCGGTCCTTAGGGAAGCCGGCAAGGTCTATGATGCCAAAATATGAGCTGCGTGAAGGCGGAGGGGTCTGAGCCTGCTCACGAAGGGCAGCCTCGGCCTTGGCCTTTTCTTCAGGATCGTGAAAATTGGTCAGTATTGACCAGTCAACGTTGTAGGGCGTAGGCTCGCCAATGTAGTCGAAGCCCGTCCATACGAACTCTCCAAAAACATAGGGGGCCTGGTCTTCATAGTACCACTCGTAATCCGGGCAGGAGGCCCAGCCGGGTGCGTAAAGGTCATAGGAGCTTACCTGGAAAGGAGCGCCTTCAGGCCAGCCGGTGCCCTTTTCCTCTGTCACCGGGAACTGATACCAGCCGCGGGTGCTTATGCAGGATGCGGTCTCGCTGCCATACACCGGCTGATGCGGCCTGGCCTTGTGGAAGGCCTCGTAAGCATGGGGCTTGTAATTAAAGCCGTACACATCGATGGTGGCGGCATAGGGCGTAGTTGACGCCCACATATTGTCGTTTCCGGCCGTTGTCGGGCGGGTAGGGTCTTCACGGTGGCAGATGTCGGACAACTTAATTGGCACCCACCAGCGGGTGGTGTCGCCCTGCTCCCCACATTCATTGCCGATGCTCCACATTACAACGGACGGATGGTTGCGGTCCCTGTGAATCATGGCGACAAGGTCCTTCTCCGCCCACTCGTTGAAGAGTTTGGCGTAGCCGTTGGGCTTTTTGGGCCAGGTCCAGGTGTCAGTAAGCTCGTCCATCACCAGGAAGCCCATGCGGTCGCACAGGTTCAGGAAGTCCGGTGCGGGCGGATTGTGGGAAGTTCGGATGGCATTGCAACCCATCTCACGCAGCATTTTAAGCCTGCGCTCCCAAGCGGTGGTATTCCATGCAGCACCCAGCGCGCCGGCATCGTGATGCAGGCACACACCCTTCAGGAAGGTCTTTTTGCCATTAAGATAATAACCATCGGGGCGGAATTCGGATGTCCTGATGCCGATGGGGGTGATATATTCTTCTACATATGTACCGCTCTCCACAGTGGTAAGGGCAAAATACATGTCCGGATGCTCCGGCGTCCAGAGGTTGGGATTCTCTATTACCAGCTCCTGGAGTATCTTCTGCCCGTTGGCGATATCCTTGAGTTCCGTAACAGTCTGAGCCAGGGGCCTGAGGCGGCCGGCGCCACGGGAAACATCGTTTGGATAAACGGCAGTCCTGATGCGGCCAGCGGTTTTCTCGCCAGGCATACGAGGAGCGTTGTTACGCAGGGTTATCTCCAACTGAACCTTGGCAGCATCGACATCCAGGGCCGCCAGGGTGGCGTTTGTGCCCCAATGTGCAATGCCGACGGGGTCCAGAATATCAAGCCATACGTTGCGGTAAATGCCGCCTCCGGGATACCATCGGCTGGAATTCTCCGGGTTGTCCAGGTCTATGCGGACCTCGTTGGCACCCAACTTCACATAGGGCGTAAGATCGATGGCAAAGGATGCGTAGCCATAGGGCCATTCGCCGGCAAAGTTGCCGTTGCAATAGACCTTGGCGTTGGAAAATGCGCCGTCAACCTCCAGTATATACTGTTTTGCAGCCGCGAGCTGCCACTCCGGGACCTCGAAGCTCTTGGTATAGGAGGCCTGGCCCCACCATTCAAGTTTGCCGGTCTCTCCGGGGAAGATCTGACGGAACGGGCCCTCTACGCCCCAGTCATGAGGCAGGTTAAGAACACGGCTCTGGCCGTCTTTGGTAAAAGTCCAACCTTCTGTAAACAATTGTCTGTTAAGGGTTTGAGCCGATGCGGCCACGCCGGCCAGCAAGGCCAGTACAATAAAAATTCGCTTCATGAGATTTATCGGTTAATGTGAAGGTGGATGAGTTCCCTCTTGAGGGCGGTACCAAAGGCGTACTCGCCGTAATCTATGTAACGGTCTACCATGTACATGGTTTCCTTCTTGAAAAGGCCGTTTTCTTCTTCGTTGAGTTCCCTAAGGCGCTCAAGGCTTTCCTTGGGGATGACCAGATGGCAGGGAATTATGACGGGAAGCGGGTTCAGGCCTATGGCGTGCGCAACAGCGCGCACGCCGGGGGCCTTGCCCAAAGAGTCTGCAAATTCTGTATAGCAGATAAGTTTTACGCCGTTTTCGGCAGGATGCGTAAGGTCGAACAAAGCCTTCCACACAGACTGCTGGAAAGGGGTCCCGAAGACCATCAAATCCTCCCAGACAAGGTTCTGTGACAGGTCCAGCAATTCCGATACTGTCATTTTGCAGGTTTCTACCCTGCCGAATTTGGACGGAGAGAAGGCGGACATCTTTTTAAGAAGCGCAGCCGCTCCGGAGTAGTCAATTGATACTGATGCAATTTTTCCGTCTACGCGTGTGACGATCCACTTCTTCTCTCCATTCATAAAACTCAGAATTTAGGTCAATCGTTATTCATTTCTATTATATCCGGTTGCCAACGTTTAGAGGAGCCCAGGAGCCATTCACTGAAGTAGTCTGCCAGCCTCCAGAAGAAATACTCGTTCATATCTCCGAAGCCGTGCCTCTGGCCGGGCAGGACAAGCAGGTCGAAGCGCTTGTTGGCCCTTATCAGGGCGTCCACTACGCGGATGGTGTTGGCAGGGTTCACGTTGTTGTCCATGTCGCCGGTCACCAGCATAAGGTGACCCTTGAGACGTGAAGCCAGTTCCTGGTTGGTCTTAACGCTGTAAACAAAGGTGGTATCGCCCTTGTCTATCTTCTCCAGGACACCGTGATGCTGCTCGCTCCACCAGCGGTTGTAAATGCTGTTGTCGTGGTTGCCTGCGCAGGAAACGGCTGCCTTGAAGAAGTCCGGGTAAGTAAGGATGGCTGCCGTAGACATGAAGCCTCCGCCGGAGTGTCCGTGAATACCCACACGGTTGCCATCTATATAAGAATACTTGCCGGCAAGCTGCTGGATTGCGTATTTCTGGTCTTCCAGACCGTAATCGCGCATATTGCCGTAGCCGTAGTTATGGTACCACTTGGACCTGTCCGGATGGCCTCCGCGGTTACCAACGGTGATTACAACGAAGCCAATCTGCGCGAGGCGCTCCAAGCGCAGGAAGCCACGGCTCCAGGATATGTTGTTAGCCTCTACCTGCGGGCCGGGATATACGTAATCAATTATAGGATAAGTCTTTGTGGAGTCAAAGTCAAAGGGTTTGTACATGGCGCCGTAAAGGTCTGTGATACCGTCGGCAGCCTTGACCTTAAAGCGCTCGGGGAACTTGTAGCCGGCTGCGAACAGCAGTGAGAAGTCGGCCTCCTCCAGTTCGCAGACTTTTTTACCCATGGCAGCATCGTACAGGGCCACTGCGGGCTTGGCGTCTACACGGGAGTAGTTGGCCACGAAGTACTTGGCGTCATAGCTGGGGACAGCCAATACGTCCATATCGGCCATGTCCAACTGTTTGATGGCGCCCCCGGTAAGGGATACCTTGTAGTTATGGGTCTGATAAGGGTTCTCGTCCTTGTTCACTCCGCACGCGCCGAAGAGCACGTAGCCGGCAGCCTCATTCACGCCAAGGACATCATTCACATGATATGCGCCCTCTGTAAGGTTGCGGACAAGGGTACCATCGGCATTGTACAGGTACAGGTTGGCCCATCCGTTGCGCTCGCTCCACCAGATGAACTGGCTGCCGCCCTTGATGAAGTAAGGGTCGCGCACCTCTACGTAGGTGTTGCTGCGCTCCTTGGTAACCACGTGGGTGGAATCGGCGCTTACGCCTACATAGCAGAGGTCATGGCGCTTGAGGTCACGGCTTCTCCTGATAAGGTAAAAGCCCTTGTTGTCTCCCAGCCAGCGGTTGCAAGGGAATTCCTCGTACTTGCTTTCAGCGGTCTGGCGGGCAGAAAGAATATCTGCATCCTGGTCCTTGAAGGCGTTCCAGGCCACCTTGTGAGACTGGCCTGAAGGCATGTCAAAGACGTACAGGGCACCATCGGGGCCGGGTTCACCGGGCATTTGGTACTTGTAGGTCTCAAGTTCAGGACGCGGAGCCTTTACAGAGTTGATTACCCAGAAGTCCTTAACCTTGGACATATCCCAGCGAAGGGTGGCAAAATGCTTGCTGTCCGGGGCCCAGTAAATGGCAAAACCATGCTTGCGGGCCGTAGAATCGGTCTCTGTATCGCCGGAATAATTGTTGCCGTTCCAACTATGGTTGGCAGTTCCGTCCTTTGTAAGGGCATGCTCTACAATCGTGGAATCCTTGGGGTCCTCCGCCATCTTGCGAAGATTGGTGGAATCGGCCCAAAACAGATTGTGATTTTTGATATAGATGCCGATGCGGCCGTCGGGGGATACATTTGCAAAATCCGGATACTTCTCTTTCTTGCCCTCTTTTTCTTCCGTCAGGGCCGATGTCGCTATGTCATAGCGGAAGTGGAAGACCTTCTTGATGGTCTTTGTAGAATCCTTGGGGTCTTTGGTATCGGCCGAGCTGACAACGTCGAAGAGGAAATACTTGTCGTCCTTCAGACGAAGGTCATTGAGCGGAAGATGCTTGGCCTCGAACGGATCCTTTACTTTTTCCGATATCTGCATGGCAAGGCGCTCCAGGTCGAAAATCTCCTTGCGCGTGCCTGCAGCGGGGTCGACGATATAATAGTTAACCCCTTCCGATGTTTTCCATGAATACCAGAACTTGTTGCTATAGCGGAACCACTCCGGATTGATCCTGGTAGAAAACACCATCTGGTTCACTCTCTTGGCGGTGAACCTTGAAGCCAACTCATAATTAGGCTCCTGCCCCGCTGCCGAAAAGGCAACGAGGCCGGAGATAAACATCAATATGATCTTTTTCATTTTTAATTCTGTGCAGCCTCTGCAGCTCTGATCATGTCTTCGTTTGCGTAAATGAAAATCTCTACGCGACGGTTCTGGGCGCGGCCTTCTGCGGTCTCGTTGCTGGCAACGGGCTGGGTGTAAGAGAAGCCGTCAACTGTCATTCTGCTGGCAGCCATACCGCAGGACTGAAGATAGTGAGCTACGCTCATGGCACGGTCAACGGAGAGTTTCTCATTGACTGCTGCAGATCCGGTGTTGTCTGTGTGGCCATAGATTGCCAGATCGGTATCGGGCAGGTCTGCCATCTTGTTTACGAAGCTCTTGAGCTGCGTTTTGGAAATATTGTTCAAGTCGCTCTTGCCGGTAGCGAAGAGGATGCCGCTGTCGAAGGTAACCTTGATTGCGGTAAGACCGTTGTTATCTGTGATAGTCTCTACCTTAGCATTCTCAAGGGCTGCAAGTTCTTCTGCTTTCTTATCCATCTTGTTACCGATGATGGTACCGGCACCTGCGCCTACTACAGCACCGATTGCAGCACCTACTGCTGCGCTCTTTCCGCTCTTTCCAAAGAGGGCGCCAAGTGCGCCGCCAAGTACAGCACCACCGCCTGCGCCTACGGCAGCACCTTTCTGTGTATTATTCTGAAGGACACCGCAGCTGGGGATACTTGCCATAAGTATCATGCCGCAAAGGAAATAAGCAATGTACTTTTTCATAACTATTTGATTTAAAATTACTTAACTATTGTTTAACACCCCTTTCGGAAAGGGGGTCCCTCTCAAATGGTAAATATAACTATTTTTTTTGAATTTTAAAGCAAGTATCTTTGCATTCCCGCAAAGCGGAACCGCGACAAAATGAAAGCAAAGAGTAAAGTACAGATATCCAACCGCAGAGCTTCATTCGACTATGAATTCCTTGAGACTTTCACAGCCGGAATCCAGCTTGTAGGCACAGAGATAAAGTCCATTCGCGCAGGCAAGGCCTCGCTGGTGGACTCTTTCTGCTACTTTGATGCGCGCGGTCAGCTTTATGTCAAGGGAATGAACATTGCGCAGTACTTCTGGGGCTCCTGGGGCCAGCACGAACCCGTGCGCGACCGCAAGCTCCTCCTGACCAAACGCGAGCTCCGTCACCTCCGCCAGGAAGTCAAGCTCAAGGGCAACACCATCGTCGCCGTCAAGCTTTACATAGCCGACAACGGCTACGCCAAGCTCCTCATCGCCCTCGCCAAGGGTAAAAAGGAGTACGACAAGCGCGAATCAATCAAGGAAAAAGATCTCCGCCGCGAACTCGGACGCAAGTTCTAAAGATCTTCCAAAGAAGGCATTGTATACAGGCTGTCCGGACGGCCGATGGGTTCGTATTCAGTATCGGCAGCATCGGCATCGTCTCCGTGGGACTCTTCCCACTTTCGGCTGTCGACAAAATCCATGACTTCCTTTTCACTTATGCCGATTAGCCGCATACACCCACGGTTCGCGTCACGGTATTGATAGACATTGAATTCCATCCACTCGCGGAAAGCAGAAATGCCGTATAGACAATTCCTGAACTGCTCTTCGCGGAGCAACTTCTCTGCGAGATCCCGCCCGGGATAATCATTTGGATGATCTATAACCCTTAAAAAAGCCTCCTTTATCTGATTATTAAACTCTTCCCACCTTTTGATTACGTGGTTTATCCCTGAAAAAATAGTTCCGACCTGGTCTATGAAACCGAAATTACCAAGGTTCTCCCACGTCTCGATATTGTTCGTAAAAATGTTTTCGGCCGTCTTGTCATAATATGGAGTATGAGCCTCCTTTACTTCTACAAGATAGTCAATCAGCATATCTTCCTCCACCTTGGAAATCTTATCCAACGGGATGCGTAGCAGCCACGTAGCAACGGTATCCTGCCTTGACAGCAGGACCACCTCACTTTCCATTCCCCGGATGAACGACTCTACACTGCCCAGAACCATCATGGCCGTCATTCTGCGGCTCTCTACGCGCTTGTGTTTGTTGATCAAGGCGTTCGTTCCGAAGGTAAGGCAGATGGAAATGGTAGTCGCGCAAACCGCAACCGTCAGCGACTTAAACCAATTCCTGTCGAAAAACTTGTTATCCATAGCCGATGTTTTCTTTCCCTCAAAGTTATTGATAATTTGTTACATATGAAAATTGCTATTTGTCTTCCGCTACTTGTACGCGAATTGCGGCAACCTTTACGCAAAAATCACCCCCCTCGATTGCCCAAAAAGGTAACTTTGTAGAAATCAGAAATTTAATACGTTAAAATATTTTTGCTTATGAAGAAAGAAATTTACCTTAAACCAGATCTGGAGCTTCACAAATTCCAGATCGAGCGCCCCTTCTGCGACAGCGCAGGGACCGATTCGCTTGATGATTTTGGTCTGCTGGACGATACCGGACTGACCTGGGATGAAGAATTATTCATTTAAAGAGGAGGAACGATTATGAAAAAGTTTAGTAAATTCTTTGTTCTTTCTCTTTGCGCAGTTTTCGCATTCAATGCATGCCAGAAAGAGAATACTCCTAAAACAGAGCAACCCACCAACAGCAAGAAATATATTACTATTTCCTGTACAATTGATTCCACTCCCGACTCAAAAGTCTCCTTGACTAAAGAAGGCAGTGTAGGTAAAACCGAATGGGAAGTAGGCGACAAGATTTTTGTACACGGGAAATACGCTGGCACTAAGGATGAAAAAGTGTATTCCTGCGTCGCTACGGTAAAAAGCCTTTCCGCAGATAAAAAAACTGCCTCTTTCGATATCCCGGATATAGATGATAGATATAACAACACCCTTTTCCCGGGAGACAGAACGAATTATGCAGCAGATCTCTTTGTCGCATATCCTGCCGATGCAGTAGATGCTCCAGCTTCCGGCTATGTTAAATGGTATGGTTACACCCCCTTCAAGAATACCAACACATTATTAATGGCGGGATGTAATGACCTTGAAGATGCAACCGGTGGTTGCAAGATAAAGTTCTATAATTTAAGTGGAGCTATTTCATTTAAAGTCTCCGGAGATTTTGACGCCTATGCATTCTCTGGAAATAATGGTGAAACCGTCGGATATTCAAAATATGTGGCCAGAATTGATAAATATACTCTCGCATCATCAGATAAAGGAGCATATAGGACCGTTTTTGATTATACTGGCAGTGAAGGCCCAGGGGCTTCCAGTGGTGCAAAAACGAGCATAACTATTGAATCATGGACTGGTGCCGACGGAACCACAAATAACTTTATCTACCTTCCCAATGGCGCAAACTTTACAACTGGTTTCACCTTTACTTTCTACAAAGATGGTGTAGCACAAAAAATTGCGAAGGTAACTAACGGCGCAAACGTTGCCAGAGGCAAGTATCTTGATCTCGGCGATATCACAAGCCATCTTAAGAACCCTCCGGCAGCACCTGTCAACCATACCGATTTGTCAGACGGACTTGTTTTTGGAACCGCTACAGATTTGAGCGCAACAGCTACTGCTAACTGCTATATTGTAAGCGCAGCCGGTCAGTACAAATTCAAGATGGTCAAGGGTAACAGTTCTACCAGCGTTGGCTCCGTAAAGGGCGCAAGCATCGTTTGGGAAACTTACAACAATACTGACCCCGTCACAGCTAAATCTGTTATTGCAGCCGTAGATTACTACATTAATGATGACGATGAATATGTTGTCTTTAAGACCCCTGGTACACTGAAAGCTGGCAATGCACTACTCGCTGTTAAAGATGCAATGGACAACATTCTCTGGAGCTGGCACATCTGGATACCCGCTTCTACAATAATTGATATCACTGACGCAACATTCAGTTCAACAGCAATAATGGATCGCAACCTCGGTGCACTTGAGAAAGCAACAACTACATCTGCAGGTCTTGCAACTCATGGTTTCTTCTATGAATGGGGACGTAAAGATCCTTTCCCTGGCTCTGCAACAGTTAACGCCGCAATAGCTTTTGAAACTGTAGACGGGCCTAAGAGTATATTGTATTCAGAACAGAATCCAACAAAACACATTAAGGTTGAAGAAAAAGACACTGCTGGAAATTGGAATACAGATGACATCAGTACTCTTTGGGACAATAGCGGAAAGACGCAATATGATCCATGCCCTCCTGGTTATCGTGTTCCTATATTTAATGAAGCAAAAAAGCTTTGGGTCAAGAATGGGGACGATTGGACATTTGATTGGACGAATGTTTACTTCAAGTATAATAGTTCGGATCCTATATTCCCTCTTCCTGGATACATATCCGGAAGTACCATACCGTCATATCCTGGAGAAAGGGCACTGATTTGGTCTGCAAGCTATCACTCTGCACCAAGAGGATATTGTAAACTCATTCGCAAAGACAAAGGTGGGTATTATTATCACAACTACTTCAAAATGGAAGCAGGGTCTGTTCGTTGCGTTGTAGAGTAATACTTTTCTTAAATTCTTGTTTTAAGAGGGGCGGCCGCGTGGTCGCCTTTCTTGTTGCTAGCGGGCAGGTGAAGCGCCCGAATGGCCATCGGCCATATTTTCTGGCCTGAGGGTGCTTTACCTGCCGCCGGCGCAAAAAGAATAACAAGATTGATTATCAGGCACTTACGTGATTTAACTCCGGAAAAATTCGGGAGTTAAAATGCGTAACTCATTGATACTCAATGATGGGATTTCTCCGCTTCGGTCGAAATGACAGAGAAAGGAGCGGTCGAAATGACAGAGGAAAACGTCGCAGGTGTGATAAAAACGCTTGACCTGCGACCCTGTACGCTCTGAGTGGCCGATTACCGTCCCCGGTCAGCCAAAAATATCACACCTGCGACGTTACGCCCTAAGCGGGGCGTCAAGAGGGAGGTCTATGGCCTTAGAAAAAGAATCGGGATGGACAACCGTTACGGGTGGCCGCAGGACATCCGTAAAAGGGCGGAGTCAGCCGTCAAGCGACCGGGTTGGGCCCGTTCTTTTTCGCAGGTCTAGACCCCCTCTTGCTGGCCCGGCATCGTAAAGTCGGGGAGGGAGACGCTGTGGCGGGGACCTTCGACGGAGCGCCAGTAGTCGGCGTCAAAGGAGGCCGGGCTGCGGAGCGGGGATTGCCGGTCGGAGCCGGCAATGACGGAGCTGGAGCCGGCAATAAAGGCCGCCGGTACAGGTGTTAGGCGGAAGCAGAGGTAGGTGATCTTGTAGCCCTGGCGGCTGAACATTGTCTCGTAGTAGGTCTTGACCTCGCGGACCTCGGGACGGAGATGCCCGATCAGGTCGGGCAGGACGGAAGGAGCGCCGTCGGGCAGGACGGAAGTGGAAGCGTCCTGCATGTCGGAGCCGTACAGGTCATTAGTGGCAGCGAGGATCTCCATGCCGTTTTCTTTGCAGACGGCAAGGGTGTATTCATAGAGGAAACGGCTGTCTGTCTTAAGGTGAATCAAGCCTCCAGGAGCAAGGAACTTGCGATAACGCTCAAGGAACATCGGGCAGCTAAGACGCGAATTCTCGTGATTAAGCTGCGGATCAGAGAAAGTAAGCCAGATTTCAGCAACCTCTCCAGGAGCAAAAAAAGCCTCGATAAACTCTATCCTGGTACGCAAGAAAGCAACATTCCCCATATTATGCACAGTAGCCTCCTTGGCACCCTTCCAAAGACGCGCACCCTTAATATCCACACCCACATAATTAAAGTCCGGATTCCTGCGCGCAAGATCGATGCAATACTCGCCACGCCCGCAACCAAGCTCAAGCACAATCGGCCTGGGAGCATCGAACATCTCATCGTTCCAATGACCCTTGACCGGATGATCCTTTAGAAGGAAATCCTTACCGCGCCCAGCCAGAACCTCGTCCGCCGCCGGCTGAAGCAAGCAACGGAAAGTTTCGTTCTCTGCGAACTTTTTAAGTTTACCGTGACCCATCTTTCTTATCTCTATATAGCCGCAGACCGGCTCCATTAACACTACTCTCCCCTTTCACAAACACCGACGCCTTCCAGATGCCATACACCACCGGACGGAAGCCAGACCGCAGAACACGAGTCAAAACCCCACCAGTAGAAGCATCCGCCATAGTCAGGACAACATCCTCCCGATACACCACCTCCGACGGCGACAAATAATCAATCTGCACCGCAAGGGTATCCTTCGGAGAAGCATCGGCATAAATATAAAGCTGAAGGCTGTAATCCAGGGAATCCGTCATATCAAGGGTAAAGTTGGCATAGCCGTCAGCATCAAAAAAGACAAAGGACTCGTCCGATGCCGGCCGCTTGCAGGAAAGCGCAAGCAA
Organism: uncultured Prevotellaceae bacterium; assembly: GCA_947166905.1. GTDB lineage: Bacteria > Bacteroidota > Bacteroidia > Bacteroidales > UBA932 > Cryptobacteroides. Next base: position 82,283 of record CAMVFZ010000006.1, read on the forward strand.
CGGCAAAATAGCCGCTGCCGCCATTAAAATAACCCTTGAAATCCGATTCAAATTATTGCTCCTTTTCTCCGCCGCCCTGCCTCTTGCCGCGACGGTTGCCACCACCCCTGTGATTTCTCTTCTTAGAACGCTCCGGCTTGTCAAAACGCGTAATGCTGTCGTCGCCCACAGAGGTAACGAACTCAGGCGAAACAGGCTCCGGCTCAAGTTTAAGGGACTCCGGACGAATACCGTTACGATTCATCTTGATGATTTCCCTAACCTCATAAGCATCCAGAGGATAGATATTAACCAGGGAATTCTTGTCGTAAGAGAAGTACATCAGCTCACGCAAGATATCGGTCTTGACAAGATAGGCCAGACCATCCTCGAACTCCAGAGGCTCGCTAACCTTAGGCAAACGGCTCTGGGCATCCATATAATTTGCAACCTCAAAGTTAAGGCAGCATTTGAGCTTGCCGCACTGGCCGGCCAGCTTCTGAGGATTCAAGGACAAATCCTGAACACGCGCAGCCGTAGTGGTAATAGACTTGAACTGAGTGATATAGTTGGCGCAGCAAAGCTCACGGCCGCAAACGCCCAGGCCTCCAATAAGGCCGGCCTCCTGGCGCGCACCAATCTGCTTCATCTCAATGCGGATGCGGAACTCCTCTGCGAACACCTTGATCAACTGGCGGAAGTCCACACGACCATCGGCAATGTAATAGAAGATTGCCTTGGTACCGTCGCCCTGGAACTCCACGTCTCCGATTTTCATCTCCAGGCCAAGCTCAGCCGCAATCTGACGAGCACGAATCATAGTATCCTGCTCGCGAGCGATGGCCTCCTGCCACTTCTCTATATCGAAGGGCTTGGCCTTGCGGTAAATCTTCTTAAACTCGTAAGTCTGGGGATTGATACCCTTGGCACGCATCTGACGGCCTACAACGGGGCCTTCCAGCGTGATGATTCCAAGGTCGTGTCCGGACTGGGCCTCAACAATTACCAAATCACCCATCTTCACATTCTGCCCGGACGCATTCACATAGAAGCCCTTGCGAGTATTCTTGAAACGCACCTCGAAGTATGGATCGTACTGCTCCTGGTTTATTCCGGCGAGCCAGTCGTATGTCTCAAGTTTGCAGCATCCGTGACGATACTCACACTGGAGCTGGTCGTCATCCCCGCGGCATACCGTACAACCACGGAAGCAGTCAAACTTTATATTCTCGTTATCTTGCATAAGTTATCATTTTTGCCCCGCAATGGCATACAACCTTGTAGCCAGATTGCAGAACAGTATTTTTGCCAGAACGTTCCTTTCCAGCATCGTATAAGTGCGGCTGAATACCGCCGATGCTGCCTCCGGGAAGCTTTCAGGCAACTTTTTGGCAGCGGACCGATACCAATCCTCATCCCCGTCCAAGTCTGCCAGAGACTCCATTTTGCGGGAGAAAAGCATCAAGTTCCTAACGCCTTCTCCTGCAAAGATACAAAAAGCTTTCTGTTTTTCACGCGAATCCAGACCGGCCAGGGCTTCGCCAACATCAAGAGCGGCCTGTAAGTCACGCGCGCATACGCATTCTATAAGTGACTTGAACAGCTCTTCGTACTGGGAAACCTCGCCCTCGTCGCCGTCCCTTTTAATGGACGCGCGCTGTGCCTTTGTAAGCGGCATAACCCTCATCCCCTGGCACCTGGAAGTGATGGTAGAAATCACGCTTTCAGGGTTGTGGGTGATGAGAATGAATATCGTCTTCTCCTGCGGCTCTTCCAGGGACTTCAGCAGCATATTGGCAGTCTGCTGGTTCATCTTCTCCGGAAGCCAGATAAAAATACCCCTCCAGCCGTCCGTAACCGGAGCAAGGGAAAGTTTCTGCATTATTGCCCGGCCCTCCGCCACGGTGATAAGACCGCTCTTTTTCTCTATTCCAAGGGCGGCGGACAGCTCGTTCTCCATGAAATAAGGGTTCTTCAGAACCAGTTCACGGAAGATTGGGGCGTAATCGTCACAGGTAAGGTCCTTGGCAGCGCCGCTTACCTTGCTGCCAGACGTAATAGGAAAGGTAAAACGCATATCCGGGTAGCTGAGCCTGGATATCTGGTGGCAAGTATGGCACTCGCCACAGGAATCCTCCCCGGAAGGCTCCGAGCAATTGAGATATTGAAGGAAAGCCAGGCCAAGAGCCAGGGCGCCGCTGCCCTCGTTCTCGTACAAAAGCAAGGCGTGATGTACGCGGCCGCTACGGGCCATGTTTATCATCGCCTGCTTAACGCCCTCGTTCCCCGGAATATCCGCAAATCTCATTGACAATCAGTTATTTATTACGATTCCCGATGTAAGCGGCCAGCTTAATAAGGTACTCTTTTGGCTTACCGTCCTGGAAAACGTCCAACGCCTTCACAGCCTTGCTCAGATAAGCCTCCATTTCTGCCTTCGCATAGCCCACACCATCCTTTTCAAGCACAAAATTACGAATATAATCTATGCTCTCCGGACCGATGTTGGATATCATCTCCCTTATCTTCTGTTCCTGGGCCGCATCGGCCTTGAAGGCACCAAGAAGCGGGAGAGTAATCTTCTTTTCTTTTAAATCCTGGCCAACAGGCTTACCCATGGCCTCATTGCCAAAGTAATCCAGAATATCGTCCTGAATCTGGAAGGCAATGCCTACGCAACGCGCATATTCCGATGCGGCAGCCTCCTGCTCCGGAGTTGCACCTACAGAGATTGCACCGGCCAGGGCCGATGTCTCAAAGAGGGTTGCCGTCTTGTCGTAGATTATCCTGTAGTACTCCTTCTCCGTGGTCTTGCCGGATTCGGCCATTTCCAGCTGAAGCATCTCGCCCTCTGCAAGGTCTGACAGAGTCTTGCTAAAGAGCCCCATCACCCTGGAGGCGTTTTTATCCCCTTCAAGTATACGGGCTATGCCCTTTACCAGCCAGAAGTCGCCCAGAAGAACCGAGGGCCTTGGGCCAAGGAGCGAACTCACCGTTGCAACGCCCCTGCGTGTAGACGAGCTATCGGCCACATCGTCATGCAGCAGGGATGCATTGTGAATAAGCTCTGCGGCAGCAGAAAAGCGGATGGTGTCTTCTGTGACATCTCCGGCCACAGCGCGGGCTATGAGAATGGCCACAGCGGGACGGACCTGCTTTCCTTCGTGCTCCAGGATATGCCTGTTACAACGCATCAGCAAGTCGATATCGGACCGGAGTGATGACTCCATGAGAGCCATCACCCTGTCCTTATCGGCCTGTAAATATGTTTTAAAATTTTTCATTAGAAGAAGAGGGCAACCGATAGCTGCAGACCCTTCATCTTGTCATGGTTCTTAAAGTATTTTGCCGATATCTGGAATCGGGTAATATCAATACCGAAACCATAGGCAAAACCGTGCTCCTTGGCATTGTCCTCGTTAACCGAGCAGCCCCAATAGTACTCTCCCAAAACAAACGGACGTACGAACATCAGGTCCAGACCCCACTGCAACTGAACGGGGATCTCTACAAACTGATACTTCTTGTCAATGAATTTGGGGATGGTAATTCCGCTGGTGGAAATGTTGATAGTGTCATCGTCAAGATTAACACCCTTTACCTGATAGAGCACGCCGCTCTGTGCAGCGAAACCGAAGGGAAGGTCCAACTGGACAACACCACCGATGTGGTATGCATTGACAGCCTTGGTATCAATGTCCTTCAAAGAAGTATTTGAAGAGGTGAAACCGGCCTTTACACCAAGCTTAAGCTGGGCAGATGCCATTACACCCGTAAGGGCAAAGAGAATGGCAACGATGAATAGTTTACGAAGCATAAGTATGATTATTAAAGAAGTCCTTCAAGAATATTTTCAATCTCTGAAGCGGGCACAACGCCTACAGTCCTCTTCACAACTTCTCCGTTTTTGAAGAAAACCAGGGTAGGAATGCTGCGGATACCGTACTGAATTGCGATATCCTGGCAATCATCGACATTGCATTTTACAACTTCCACCTTGTCCTCGTACTTGGCGGCGATGTCGTCTACAGTGGGGGAAAGCATGCGGCAGGGACCGCACCATACAGCCCAGAAATCAACCATTACGGGCTTGTCGGTTGCCAGAATCTCTGCAAAGTTGTTGGGAGTGGCTACTTTTGACATAATAAGTAAGTGTTAAGTTATTTGATATATTCTTCAATTGACCATGAGTACGCGCGAAGTCCAAGATCCTTGTACTGAGTATCTTTCTCCTGGAGCGCCTTCATGATAGGGGCAACCTTGTCGTCCGGAACCGCCGTGAAAACAGCATGGTTCTGGGTAGGCCAGGCGTGGTTGCCAAGATGGGGCTCGCCGTCAACGGTTCCACGGCCGCCTACATCTTCCCATCTAGTGTATCCGCGCTGACCGAAGTCCTGCAGCAGTTCCACGATTTCCTGGTTGTACGCCTGATTATATGCTATAAATATTGCTTTCATAGTTACCTCCTGTTAATTGTTTGCGACTGCTGCCTTAGCCTCGTGGCGAGCCTTTTTACGGGCCTTGCGGGCCTCTTTGTGCTCGTAAATACCGCAGTAAAGGGTAGGGATAATCACAAGGGTGATAAGGGTAGAAATTGACAGACCCCAAACCACTGTCATACCAAGTGAACGCCACATTTCAGATCCGTCGCCGGTACCCAAAGCCATAGGCAACATACCAAGCACGGTGGTCAGGGTGGTCATCAAAATAGGACGCAGACGGCTCTTGGCGGCAGTAATCGTAGATGTACGCACATCCATACCTCTCTCCTGGCAAAGTATGGTATAGTCAATCAGCACGATACCGTTCTTAACCACGATACCAAGCAGGATTATAATACCGATCATTGCCATTACACCAAGTGCGGTACCGGTTACGAACAAACCGAGCATTACGCCAACAAGGGCGAACGGGATGGAGAACATAATCACGAACGGACCCATGAAGGACTCGAACTGGGAAGCCATCACCATGTAAACCAGGATAACGATGAGAACCATGAGCAGCAACATATCTGCGAACATGTCCTGCTGGTCTTCATAGTCACCACCAATCACACAGTTGATATTGGAAGGAATCTCAGTATTCTCCAGGGCATCGTTTGCCACTGCTACACCTTCACTAAGGGCATAACCGGTAGCAAGGATACAGGTAAGGGAGATATAACGCTCACGGTTTTTACGCTGGATGGTAGGAGGAACCTTATCCTCTACAACATCACCCAGATCCTTGACGCGGATACCGGTACCGGCCGCATTGTAAACAACTATATTGCCGATACTCTCTGTACTGTTGCGGAACTCCGGTGCATAGCGTACGCGGATATCGTATTCCTCTCCTTCTTCACGATAGTAGGATGCTACACTACCGCTCATCGCGGCGCTCACTGCATTTGCAGCCGATGTTGAAGTAAGGCCATTGACTGCCAGTTTGTGACGGTCGAAGTCTACCTGATACTCAGGGGTGTACTGGTCACGGCTGGGAACAACCTGGGCGAAGACACCGGTTGAATCCATGTAGGACTTGAGAGCCTGGGCAACGTGCTCTGTCTCTTCAAAATCGTAGCCGTAAACCTCTACGGTAATGGATGCGGCACCGCTCATACCACCTCCCTGGCCCTCGGTTACATTAACCTTGCGGACCTCCGGGAAGGACTGGATGTCGGCGCGTACAATATCCACAATCTCTGCGCCCGTACGCTTACGTGAGCTCTTAGGACCGCAGTTGATGTTCATTGAAATAATGTAGGTTCCGTTGGCCTGCATACTTGCAAAGGCGTTGTCGGAATCGGCCTGACCGAAACGGTAGTTGAATACCTGGATCTCAGGGACATCGGCGGCAATCTTCTGATAAATCCTGTGGGCAACCTCCTTGGTTACATCCTGAGAGGTACCGATAGGGAGCTCGATGGTAGCACTGATACGGCCCATATCTGAACGGGGGAAATACTCCGACTTCAGATTGGAACCGATGCCAACCATTACGGCTATGAAGATTACGAATGCGCCAAGAAGAATGCGCTTCTTGTGGCCCATGCACCAGGAAATCAGCTTTGAGTAACCGCGGGAAATCTTGTCCAGGAAACGGTTGACAGGGTCGAAGATGAAGTGATAGAACTTACCGCTCTTGTTCTCGTTGCCCAGCATCTTGGAGCACATCATGGGCACCAGTGAAAGGGCTGCGGTAGTAGATACTATCATGATGATGCTCACGATCCATCCGAGCTGCTTGAACATGATACCGGCCATACCGGGAATCATGGTAAGAGGCAGGAACACGCAGAGCATGGTAAGCGTAGATGCGATAACGGAGATACCCACCTCTGCGGTGCCGTGTACGGCAGCCTCCTTAGGTTTTTCTCCCCTTTCAAGGTGCGTGGTAACATTCTCCAGCACCACAATCGCATCATCCACCACCATGCCTATCGCAATGGACAAGGCCGACATCGATATAATGTTAAGCGTGTTGCCCGTGGCAAACAGGTACATAAGGGATGCCAGCAAGGCGATAGGAATACTCAAAACAACGATGAGGGTACCCTTCCACCTGCCAAGGAAGAGGTAAACCACCAGCATAACCACCAGGAAGGTAATCATGATGGTCTCCTTAAGTGAATTGATAGTACGGATAATGTTATCCGATGTATCGAAGACTACTCCGAATTCGATATCCGGAGGCAGGGTGGTCTTGATGGTCTCCATCACCTCGTTCACATCCCTTACAACCTGTACTGAATTGTAACCGGACTGCTTCTGAATCATGATAAGTGCACTTCTGAGGCCTCCGGTGAAGGATTCCTGTGAGCGCTCTTCAAGACCGTCGTTGATGCGTGCTACGTCACGAAGATAGATGGTGTTGCCGCCAGCGTGGCCAACCACAAGGTCAAGGAGCTCTGAAGGATCCTTGAACTCTTTCTTTACACGCAGGGTATAAGTCTCTGAACCAATGTCGATGCTGCCTGAAGGAACGTTCCTGTTCTCTGCGGCGATCACACCAGCCAAAGTACTGATAGACAAGTGATAAGCCTCAAGCTTGGTAGGGTCGCAGTAAACCTGGATCTCACGCTTGGGAGCACCGATTACACTTACCGTACCCACACCGCTTACGCGGGCAAGAGGGGTGGCCACCTTGTCGTCCAATATCTTATCCAATGCCGATGCGCTCTGCTTTGCAGTTGCGGAGAGCATCAGGATAGGGATATCATCGGCGCTGAACTTGAAGATGACGGGGGATGACGCACCATCCGGCAGAGTAGATGAAATCATACTCAGCTTGTCTCGCACGTCGTTAGTCGCGTCTTCTATGTCAATGCCGTATTCGAACTCCAGTGTAAGGAAAGAAAGGTTTTCCCTGGACTGGGAGGTAATATTCTTAAGGTTGCTGACACCGTTAAGGGTGTTTTCCAGCGATTTGGTAAGGTTGTTCTCTACATCCTCTGCACTTGCTCCGGGATAGGAACTCATCACCATGATGGTGTTGGATTCCACGTCCGGGAAGAAGTCGATCGGCAACCTGGACAGGCAGAACAAGCCCAGGATGGCGAAAGCCAGGAAGACGAGGAACGTTGTTACCGGTTTATTTACCGATGAACGATATATACTCATTTGTTCCCCTCCTTATTTGATGATGTTGACCTTTGCGCCTTCCTTGAGAGCTGCAGTACCCTTGACAACAACTTTGTCGCCCTCGTTTACTCCGGAAAGAATCTCATACTTGAATCCGTCGTGAACACCAAGTTCTACGGGAACAAAGTTTACAGTGTTGTCGGCCTTTACTATATATACGAACTTCTGGCCGGTACCCTCCTGCTTAACGACAGCCTGATCAGGGAGAACTACGCTGCGGTTGGTGCCGAAGGTAACGGTTACGCGGGCATACATGCCGGGACGAAGAACTCTGTCTGTATTGGGAACCAGAACCTCTGCCTGGAATGTATGGGTTGTTGCGTTGATTGTAGGATAGAGGCGGTTTACGCGACCCTCGAAGTGACGGCCGGGAAGGGCGTCAACGGTGATGTCAATCTTGTCACCCTTCTTTACCTTGGTGTACTCGCTTTCTGAAATACCTACAAGAAGTTTCACGGGAGTAACCTGCTGAACGGTGAAGAGGGGCTGGGACATGCTGTACATGTCACCCTCGTCATAGTTGCGGGCGGTTACGAAACCAGTGATAGGAGCAACCAGGATAGTGTTCTCCTGAAGGTTCTTGTAGTTGGTCCTGCGAACCTTGTATGCAAGCTCAGTGGCCTCATAGTCACTCTGGGAAACGCCTCCCTGCTCGAAGAGAGCCTTGATACGGGAGAACTCGGTGCTGTCGTTCTGGAGCTGAAGCTTAAGCTGATCAAGCTGAAGCCTATCCATCTCTGCAAGCACCTGGCCCTTAACTACATAATCGCCAACCTCTACGTTGATTTTGCGGATACGGCTACCGCTCTGAGGAGCGATATTGTTAACTGCGAAAGCCTCGATGTTGCTGGAATAAGAGCTCTGCTGGGGAACATTGGAATAAGTAGCGGTAACAACCTCTACGTTGCGGACGGCATCGGCCTGTGAAGCCTGAGGGCCCTTTGCGTTGTCTGCGCTGTTGTTGCCGCAGGATGCCAATACAACTGCGCCAATGCCCATGATGAGCGTTTTAATTATACTCTTTTTCATATCCCGTTTATTTTTCTTCAATTGTAAAATCCTTACCTAAAACCTGCTCCAAAGAAGCTTTGGCGTTCACGAAGTTGTAAATTGCCTGACTGCTTGCAAGGCGGGCCTGAGTGAGTGCCAGCTCTGCATCGTGAAGGTCAGTAAGTGTGCTCTTACCAACGTTGTATGAGCGCTGTGACACGCTGTAGGCCTTCTGGGCAAGATCCACAGCCTCCTGGGAAGAGGTGTAGCTCTTCATGTTGGTCTCCATCGTGTTCAGGTAAGAGCGGATGGCAATCTTAAGCTGACGCTCTGTCTCTGCGCGCTTGATATCCAGAGATTCTGACTGAAGCTTTGAAGACTTAAGATCATAGATGCGCTTTCCGCCGGTGAAGATAGGAATGCTCAGTGAAAGGCCCACATAAGAGTAAGGAGTCCACTGGAACTCGCTGAACTTGAAGTTGTTGGTCATCGCGTTCATGCTGTATGAGAATGAAAGCGACAAAGTGGGCAGGAAGGCATACTTCTGCATCTTGACCGATGATGCCAGCTGCTCGGCCTGAATGGCCAGCTGACGCATGGTGGTGTTCAGGTCAAGGTTGACGTCGTCATTCTGATGGATGTCGTAGAACATGTGCTGTGCGTAATCCTCAAGCTTGCCGGCAACGTCGATTTCCATATCCAGGTCTACGCCCATGACGGCTTTCAGCTGCCACAGGGCCAGGATGATTGAACTCTCTGCGTTGTAGACATTAGGAATTGCCGATGCCACATTGGTCTTTGCGCGGGTAAGTTCCAGTTCCGATACTTTCTGAACGTCGAACTTGCGCTGTACCTGTGCAAGGTTCTCCATGGCGTTCTCATAAACGTCTTTGTAAACGTTGAACGCCTCCTTTGCAAGGAGTACGTTGAAGAAGGCCTGCTTAACCTGGGTTACTGCATCAAGACGGGAAGAACGAGCCTGCTCAACTGCAAGTTCTACGCTCTGGCCGCTTACCTTAAGGCTCTCCCACAACTGTGCGTTGACAAGAGGCATGGAAGCGGCGATTCCGCCGTTGAAAGTGTTCCATCGGCCCACGGATATTCCGCTGCTGCTGGAACTGCTTTCCTGTGAACCGCCGCCTGTAAGGGTGCTCATATCCACATGGATGCCGTTCTGCTCAAGAGCGGTGATGATGGGCTCGAAGATGCTGGCGAACATACTGCCGCCGGACATTCCGTCCATATACATCACCTGCTTTTTAATCGTGCGCTGGAATGTGCCGGTTGCCGTTATCTGAGGGAAAAGAGAGGCGTATGTGCCTTTCTTTGCGTACTCTGCGCGCTCGATTTCCTTGTCCGCAACCTGAACGGATGCATTCTCGCTAAGCGCGATCTTAATTGCATCCTCAAGTGTAAGGACAGACGTGTCCTGCGCATTCACTGCGCCCGGCAGAAGCATTACTGCCGCTGACACAAGTAATTTCAATGCTTTTCTCATTATTTCGTCTTTTTCTTTGTTATCTCTTTGTAGCCGCCGTCAGTCATGAGCGGAAGCTTTTTCTTGTATGCGTATACTATGAAGCCGATGCCAAGCAGAACGAACGGGATACTGAGCAGCTGACCCATTTTCAGAGCCATGCCAGACTCGAAGTCCACCTGGACATTCTTGATGAATTCAATCAGGAAGCGGGACCCGAAGCACCAGATGAAGAAGATGCCGATAAGGGTGCCGCGATACACTTTACCAGGACGGTATTTGTAAATTGCCAACAACACAAGGCCAAGCAAAAGATAGCTCAGAGCCTCGTAAAGCTGGGTGGGATGATGGGGCATGGTCTCTTGGTTGCGAACGAAGATGAAACCCCAGGGAAGATTGGTCGGACCGCCGTAAATCTCTGAATTAAAGAGATTTCCAAGGCGGATAAAGCAGGCTGCGAAGCCGACGGCTATTGCCAGGTGATCCAGCAGCCAGACAAAGTCAAAGTTGTTTTTGCGGCCATATCTGCGGGCAAACCATATCATAGCCAGGAACAGGGCGATGGTTCCGCCGTGGCTGGCAAGGCCGCCTTCCCAAGGCATGAAGATTTCCAGGAAACCCTTCCAGCTGCCAAGGTAATAATCCGGCTGATAGAAGAGGCAATGGCCAAGGCGCGCGCCCACTATGGTTCCCACGATAAGGGTTATCAGAAGTGAATCCAGAATCCTGGGATTGATCTTCTCCCTTTTGCAGAACCACTGGAATATGAACCAGCCAAGCACGAAGCCGGCCACGAACATAAGTGAGTACCAACGCACCTGCAAACCCAGGAAGCTGAAAAGAACCGGGTCTGCGTTCCAAGTGATTGCCAATATATCAGTCATAAACTCTTTTTCTAAAAACTTTAGGGCCGTACATAACTGCACAGCCCTAAATTACTATCAATAATCGTGCTAAAAATATAATTTTTAGTCTTGTATAGCAGCAATACCAGGAAGAATCTTACCTTCAATAGCCTCGAGCATAGCGCCACCGCCGGTAGAAACATAGCTTACCTTGTCTGCATAACCCATCTTGGTAACGGCTGCAACTGAATCACCGCCGCCTACAAGAGTGTAAGCACCTTTCTTTGTAGCCTCTGCAAGGTCTTCAGCAATCTGAAGGGTACCCTTTGCAAAGTTTGGAAGCTCGAATACGCCTACAGGACCGTTCCAAAGGATGGTCTTGGAGTTGAGGATAATCTTCTTCCAGTTCTCAAGGGATGCGGGAGCTGCGTCCATACCCTCCCAATCGTCGGGAATCTCGTTGATAGGGAAGATGCGCTGGGGAGTGTCGTTGTCGAACTTCTGGCCGCAAACGGTAGCAACGCTCAGGGACAGGTTAACACCACGCTCCTTTGCCTCTTTCATGATCTCCAGTGCGTCGGGGATGAGCTCGTCCTCATGCAGTGACAGACCAACCTTGCCACCCTGTGCCTTGATGAAGGTATAACCCATACCACCACCGATGATGAGGTTGTCCACCTTGCCGATGAGGTTTTTGAGGACTGCAAGCTTGGAGCTTACTTTTGAACCGCCGATGATGGCAGTAAGAGGGCGCTCTGCGTTCTTGAGAACGTTGTCGATAGCCTTGATCTCACCTTCCATCAAGTAACCGAACATCTTGTCGTTAGGGAAGTACTCTGCGATAAGTGCGGTAGAAGCGTGTGCACGGTGTGCAGTACCGAAGGCGTCGTTGATGTAGCAGTCTGCGTAAGAAGCAAGAGTCTTGGTGAACTCCTTCTGGGCAGCCTTTACAACAGCTTTTGCAGCTTTCTTCTCTTCTTCTGTAGCATCCTCTGCAAGGCCACGGGGTTTACCCTCTTCCTCTGCATAGAAGCGGAGGTTTTCAAGGAGAAGAACCTCTCCGGGCTTAAGTGCGGCAGCCTTGTCTGCAGCCTTCATGCAGTCGTCGGCGAACTGAACGGGAACGCCAAGGCACTCGCTAACGCGTGCAACGATGTGACGGAGGCTGAACTTGTCCTCTACCTTCTTAGGACGGCCAAGGTGGCTCATGATAATAAGAGCACCGCCACGGTCAAGAACAGTCTTGAGAGTGGGAACAGCCCTGCGGATACGGGTGTCGTCGGTAATGTTGAAATCTGCATCAAGAGGAACGTTGAAGTCTACTCTGACGATTGCTTTTTTTCCTGTGAAATTGTAGGAATCAATGTGCTGTTGCATAGTATATTACAGTTTAATTTTTCTGTTAACGTCCACAAAAATAAGCATCTTTTGCGGAATATCGTGCAGTTGCGGCGAACTTTATCGTTTTTAACGCTCCAGCCTCACGAAAATACTGAGCGGCAATACTTTGCCAAACTTGTCCTTAAGCGCCAGCTCGCCGCTTTCCAAAACGTACTTTCCGTCGTTCCCAGCCTTTCCGTCATTCCCGACCTGATCGGGAAGCCCGAAGGCCTGCCTTACCAGAGTCTCTCCCAGAGCGGCTGAATAGCCGTTTGAATAAAGGTTGAGAACCATGAAACTATTCTTTGGAGCAAGTATTCCGGACACCGTCTTTAGCAAGCCGAAGAGAAGCTCGTCCAACTTCCATTTTTCCCCGTCCGGGCCATGTCCGTAAGCGGGCGGATCAAGGATTATTCCCTGATAAACATTGCCGCGTTTGAGCTCCCTTTTTGCAAACTTAAGGGCGTCCTCGATTACCCAGCGAATGCCATCCAATTTACTCTCTTCCATATTGCCACGAGCCCACGTAACTACCTGACGCACAGAGTCAAGATGGGTAACGTCGGCACCGGCGGCCTTGGCTGCCAGAGAGGCTGCTCCGGTATATGCAAAGAGGTTCAGGACCTTGGGCACAGGAGCACCGGCGGCCTTGGCATCGGCAACCAGTCCGGAGGTATGGGAATAGATGTATTCCCAGTTAGGAGCCTGCTCCGGGAATACGCCCACGTGCTTGAAGGAGGTAAGGCCCAGACGCAGCCGGAAGGCGGGGCCACCGGCATAGCGGATGTACCACTGGTCGTCCATTTTCTTAAGGCGCTCCCATGTGCCGCTGTCTTCTTTTCCGGCCTTTCCGAAGCCTGCACCGGGCACAAACCGGGTATGCGACATACGGGCCCAATCGGCATCGGTCATAGTCTTGTCCCAAAGGGCCTTTGGCTCCGGACGGGACATTACGATGCTGCCAAAACGCTCCAGCTTCTCATAGTTGCCGCTGTCCAGAAGTTCATAGTCTTTCCAGCTGGTGGAGGGGAACTCTAATTTCATCTCAATTACCTCTTTTTGCAAGGGTGTAACCCATTGAATGTAACAAATTTACAACTTTTTCGCGGAGGTCTCCCTGAACGGTAATCTCTCCGTCTTTGGCACTGCCGCCCACACCGCATTTTACCTTTAGCGTGCGGCCTAGTTCCGACAGGTCTTCGGCCGTTCCAACGAAACCGGTGACAAGCGTCACAGTCTTGCCGCCGCGGTTGCGCCTGTCAATTCCTACGATCAGGCGCTGCTTCTCCTTGGGCAGTGTAGCCTGCTCCTGCGCATCGTCCTCTGTTTGGTAATTGAAATCCGGGTTGGTGGAGAACACTACTCCAAGCCGTTTTTTCCAGTCGTTATCCATTGCATTATACTTTAATAACAAGCACAATTTTTGCAAAGATAAGGATTATTGCCGTATATTTGCAGGATAGTGCCGGCAAAAGAATCATCGGCCCAAAAAGAAAACATCAGGATAATGGATAAAAAACAATTCAGATTGTGGAACCTGGTGACATCGGTCATCGTACTGGTAATCGCCTCATTTACATATATTTCCACAATAGAGCCGTCCGCCTCGTTCTGGGACTGCGGAGAGTTTATTGCATCGTCATACAAACTTGAGGTGGGACACCCCCCGGGAAACCCCGTTTTCCAGCTGATTGCAAGGTTCTTCACCATGTTCACCGGCGCTTCAGGCGCAGCGGTGGCAGTGAACGTAATGAGCGCCCTTTGCTCTGCCCTTACCATCTTCTTCCTGTACCTGACCATCGTCTTCTTTGCAAAGCGCATGTTCAAGACCGGCAGCGACGGTAACTACACCAAAGGCGCATCGGTGGCAATAATGGGAGCCGGAGCTGTGGGAGCCCTTGCATACTGCTTCTCTGACACCTTCTGGTTCTCTGCTGTGGAAGGCGAGGTTTATGCAATGTCGTCCCTGGTTACAGCCATAGTTTTCTGGGCCATGACCAAGTGGTACGAGCAGGCCGACCGTCCCGGTGCAAACCGTTGGATAGTACTGATTTCCTTCCTGATGGGCCTGTCCATAGGCATTCACCTTCTGAACCTTCTGGCCATCCCGGCAATAGTGTTCATGTACTATTACAGGGCCCGCGAAGACGGCATCTACACGTTCTGGGAGATGATTAAAATCTTCCTTCTGTCCATGGTGATTCTTGGTGCGATGGTAGCCGTTATCATCCCCGGCATCCCCAAACTGGCAGCCTATGTAGACCTGTTGTTTGTGAACACCTTCGGCCTGCCGGTAAATGTTGGCGCAGCCTTCTTCATGATTCTGTTCATAGCCCTTTGCTTCCTTGGCCTTTTCTGGACGATGAAGATGGGAAAGGTGCTTTTGAACACCATTCTGCTGTGCTTCACCTGCGTAATGATTGGCTTCAGCATCTTTACCATAGTGATCATCCGCTCCAGCGTGATGCCCCCCTCCAACGAGAACCAGCCGGACAACGCATTCTCCCTTGTCCGCTACCTCTCACGCGAGCAGTACGGCAGCGCTCCGCTTCTCTATGGCCAGTATTATGATGCTCCTTACGAGATTACCATTCCCAAATACTGGGCACGCGTAGGCAACAAGTATGTCAAGACCGACGCTCCGATGGAGCCCGAGTATTCAGCCGCCGGCAAGATGCTGTTCCCCAGAATGTGGAGCAGCTCCAACGACGGAAAATACGAGCGCTTTTATGACGCATACGTTGGCGACGGCGGCAAATTCGTGCCGGGCGCAACCTTCAGGAAGCCTACTTTCTTCCAGAATCTTGGCTTCTTCTTTGACTACCAGTGCAACTGGATGTATTGGAGATACTTCATGTGGAACTTCGCCGGAAGGCAGAACGACGTCCACTCCCCTTCTCCCGGCAACCGCTTCTACGGAAACTGGGAAAGCGGCATAAGCTTCATCGACGAGTGGAGGCTTGGAGACCAGAGCGGCGCTCCCGCCCTTCTTTCAGAGAACAAGGGAAAGAACCACTACTTCATGCTGCCTCTGCTGCTTGGACTTATCGGTATCTTCTTCCAGTTCTCACGCGACCGCCGCGGTTCATGGCTTATCTTCCTTATGTTCTTCATGACAGGCCTTGCCGTAGTGGTTTACCTTAACCAGCCGCCTTATCAGGTGCGCGAGCGCGACTACGCGTACGCGGGCTCATTCTACATGTTTGCTATCTGGATCGGCTTTGCAGTGATGTGGCTTTACAAGGTCCTGTCCAAACTGTTCAAAAACAAAAGTTTGGCAGTAGGCGCGGCAGCATCGGCAATATGCCTCTTTGTGCCTGCCCTCATGGCCCAGCAGAACTGGGACGACCACGACCGCAGCAACCGTTCCACCGCAGTAGAGCTTGCAAAGAACTACCTCAACTCAGTAGGTCCCAACGGCTATCTGATTACCCACGGGGACAATGATACCTTCCCTCTCTGGTACGCCCAGGAAGTAGAAGGCATCCGCACCGATGTCCGCATTCTCAACACTTCCCTGCTTGGCACGGACTGGTACATTGGCCAGATGAAGTATGCAAGCAACAAGTCTGCGGCCATTCCGCTTTCAATCCCTGAAGAGCAATATCTGTACGGAACCAACGACTTCGTATACATCTACGACCCGCGCGACAGCGTGGTATCCATCTCCGATGTGATGAAGGTATTCCGTCATCCCCAGATAAAACTGCCTCTGCGCGACGGCCGCAAGGTTGATTACATCGTCTCCCGCAAGATCAGCGTCCCCGTCAACAAGGAGAACGCCCTCAAGTACGGAATAGTACCTGCAAGCATGGCGGACCAGATGGTAGACGAGCTGATACTTGAACTGCCTAAGGGCAAGGAATTCATCTCAAAGCAGGAGCTGTTCGTCCTTGACCTTCTGGACAACTACCAGTGGGACAGGCCTTTGAACATGCTCAGCCAGGGCGGAGACATAAACATCGGCCTTAAGAAGTACCTTATGTACGAGGGCTTCTCCGCCAAACTGGTTCCTATCCGCAACAGCATCTCTTCCAACACCGGAATTGGCATTGCAGACCTTGACGATCTTTACAACAAGATAATGAACGTCTACAGCTGGGAGTCCCTTAAACGTCAGGATTACTGCGTAGACTACCAGAACCTGATTACCTTCCTTGGAACTGTTCCCCAGAGGGATATCTTCGTGAAGGTGGCCGAGGCCCTCATAGCCGCAGGCGACAATGAAAGGGCTATAGCCGTTCTGGACAAATGCCAGGAATGCGTTCCCGACACTACCTATCCTCTGGAAAGCGTATGCATCGGCTTTGCCGGCAATGACCTTTACGTAGGTTATATGGTTGCCGATTATTACGCAGCCGGAGCCAAGGACAAGGCTCGCGAACTGGCCACGAAATATGGCAACGGCCTTATTGAGTCCGCATCCTTCTTCGTAGACTTCTACCAGGAATCCGACCAGGAGTTCCAGTACTGCCTGCAACTCATCTACGACCTTACTGACACCATGACTGCAAACGGAGACAAAGCGCTTGCAGATTCCTTCAACAAGGTCCTGGACGAGAAACTCAAGCAACTGATTAGCAAGGAGTACGGCGATATGGAAGATACGCCGGAGGTGGATGATGCCGGGGATAGTCTCTGATATAACCGGCGTTGATACCGTTGGTATCCGCAGCGCAGCCGAGGCCTTCCGGGGTGGCACAACGCCCGCTCCGGAAGCCTGCCTTCCGGTGGACGGCGGAACCGCATGGGCATCGGACCCGATAAACGGAGTTCTGGTTGTCGCCGCCGTTTTTTTCTTCATCATATGCATACCGCGCCTGATGGAATTGGCAAAATTCCTTTTTGGCGGCCTGCTGCGATGGAAGGAATCGGCACGCATCACAGACAGTGTAAGATTGAGCAGGGATAGGAATATCCTTCTGCACGCATGTTTTCTGCCGCTTTGCCTTATTTCTTCCCGCTACCAGATTTTCAGCCTACGGTTGATGGAGGGAAAAGAACCATGGATGGTAACCCTTATTACTTTGGGCGCATTGCTGCTGGTTCTTGGACTGCGCTATATCCTTGTGCATTCCTACGTACCGTACAAGCTTACTGATTTAAGGCATACATCCCGTTCGATTGTATATAACGCGCTGATTGTTATGACCGTATGCGGAATCGCCACAGCCGGTCTGGCAACACTGGCAACTATGCCGGATGAGACAGTAAAGAATGTTCTTTTTTACGAGTTTACTGTCATATTTTTAGTTTTTTTGTATAGAAATTTTGAAATTTTGTCCTTAAAAGGCCTAAGGTTTAAAGCTTTTTTGTACCTTTGCGCCCTTGAATTGACGCCGGCAATTTTATTGGTAGTCAGTTCAGTAATATTTTAGGACGATATGAGTGTTAGCAAAATTCTGATTTCACAGGCAACGCCGGCCAACCAGGCACCGTACGATGCGTTGCGTGAGAAGTTCGGTGTAACTATAGACTTTAAGCCGTTTTTCGTTATAGAGCCCCTTTCATCAAGGGAATTCAGGGCACAGAAACTTAATCTGGCAGACTACACAGCAATAGTATTTACTGCCAGGCATGCAATTGACGCTTACTTCGCACTCTGCGAAGAGCTTCGCGTCAAGGTTCCTGATACCATGAAGTACTTCTGTACCACAGAGGCTGTTGCCGTTTACCTGCAGAAGCACATCGTATTCCGCAAAAGGAAGATTTTCTATGGCACCGGCACTCCCCAGTCCGTCGTAGCCCTTGTAACTGCCAAGCACAAGGGGGAGAAATTCCTTATCACCACCTCCGAGGGCAGCTCTAACGAGGCCCTTACCCAGCTTTTTGACCAGGCTGGCCTCAACTATGTTACTGGCGTATTCGTAAAACCCGTACCCCAGGATCTCAAAGACATCGACATCAAGTCCTACGACCTTGCCGTGGTATACAATCCCGCAGACCTCAAGTCCCTGCAGGAGAACTTCCCGGACTTCAAGGCCGACGGTCTGAAGTTCGTTACCTTTGGCCGCCACATTGTCAAGGATCTTGAGGAGCAGGGCTTCCCTATCGCCATCTCTGCTCCTACGCCCGAGGTTCCTTCCGTTGCAAAAGCACTGGAGGTTTATCTTTCATCCCTGTAATGGAAAGCCTTTCAAAACAGGAAAGGCTTTATGGCAAATCTGCCATTGCGAACCTTCTGAAAGAAGGCCGCTTCGCTCACGAGGGCATGCTAAAATTCTGTTGGCTCTATCGGACCGATGGTGCCGAATGCAACAGGATGATGGTATCCGTATCCAAACGGTTCTTTAAAAGGGCCGTTAAGAGAAATCTGCTAAAGCGCCGTCTGCGTGAGGCATACCGCAAGTCCAAGGACTTCCTTACCGTTCCGTGCCATGTAGACCTGATGTTGGTTTACAACGACAAGGAAGTAGCCGAATACAAGGACATCAAGCTGGCAGTAGAAAAGATTCTCACTTATATTTCAAACAAATATGAACCCCAGGGTTAAATCGGCCCTGAAGAGCATTGCCATTTTCCCTCTGGTGTTTTTGGTAAAGTTCTATCAGGTATGCGTTTCGCCTTTTAAACCGCCGACCTGCCGGTTCACCCCAACATGCTCACAATACGCCCTTGAGGCGCTTCGCAAATACGGTCCGTTCAAAGGCACCTATCTGGCGGTAAGACGCATTCTGCGCTGCCATCCTTGGGGCGGCTCAGGCTACGACCCTGTTCCATAAAGCCTTACTTTATGCTTATTTTACACGAAATGTGTTTATATTTGCATAAATGAAACGTTTTACGCTCATACTGCTGTTCCTGCTCTCCGGTCTTTCGGCCGGAGCTCAATATTTCCCGGTAAACGAGGACGACGGGGCTATATTGAAGGGCATAAAATGGACTATGAACCAGATGATTAGGCCCAGCACCAACCGTGACACCACCTACCTGTGGGTAGCCCCTCCGGAGCTTAAGATACAGGTCAGCAATACCCTCAGGAAAAACGGAATGACCATGAGCTGGAGCTTCAAGGACAATTATGATGTAATCCTTGATGATGGGAGCACCAGGACTATATCCGTTCCGGGAACCACCAGGTCCGATATGCTGGGAGGTTTTACCAAAAACATCGGCATCAGCGCTTCTTATAACAAGTTTGGCTTCAGCATGTCAAGGGAGTTGAACAAGAAGCGCAAATGGCATAATAAGAAGTATTCCTTCAGTTATAAAACCGGTCCCTGGGCGTTCAACTACAGCTATTTCAAAATCAAGGACGGAATGAACTACCGGATAACTATCGGCGACGATCCGTCCCAAACCTATTACTCCGACAAAAAGTATACATCGGATCTGGATTGGACCATAAGATATCACTTGTTCGATGTCTACTATACCCTTAACAAAAGGCACTTCGCGCAGGATGCCGCCTTTGGTAGAAAAACCATCCAGCGCAAGTCGGCAGGATCGGTGATGTTGGCCGCCAGATATATGCAAGCCAAGATTTCCTTTGACCCGAACGAGTACATGGCATACTGCCTGGGAGACATCGACACATATACTACCTATCAGGTCTCCGTCGGAGCGGGTTATTCCTATAATCTGGTTTTCTGGCACTTGGATCCGCAGCCGACAACATTCCGGGCCTTCAATTCCAACGCTCGCAAGGGGCTTCGCAACATAACGTTGAGCATGACGCTCATCCCACTGTTCACAGCCTTTAACCAGATTCACCTGAAGCCGCGCTCCTCGGGAATTGTAAAGAGCGTACTGAGTAAACCACAGCTCAACTGGTTGGGCAATTTATCCTTTGGAATCAATATAGACCGCTTCTCGTTCGGAACCCGCATTACCTACGACAGGTCCCTTTTCAAGAGCTACCATTCCACTAAAAAGCCGGACGACTTCTTTTATAACATCCACTGGAAGGGCAACTTCTATAATGTGGCGTTCTCTACCTACCTGATTTGGCGGATTTAGAATCTGTTGCGGGTAATGAAAAAAAGCAGTATCTTTGCTGTCCCATTTGGGATATCGGGGTGTGGCGCAGTTGGCTAGCGCATCTGCTTTGGGAGCAGAGGGTCGTAGGTTCGAGTCCTATTACCCCGACTTTTTTACTAATCCATCCAGATTCTGATGGCTATGATAATCGAGGCAAAAGGCATAGAAAAAAGCTTCGGCTCCCTTAAGGTGCTGAAGGGCCTTGATTTTTCTGCCGATGCGGCCGAACTGGTAGCCATCATGGGTGCTTCCGGAGCGGGTAAATCCACTCTGCTTCAGATACTTGGCACCTTATCAAAACCGGATGCCGGCAGCCTTGTAATCGATGGCACAGATGTCCTATCCCTTGGCCGGAACGCAATATCCGACTTCCGCTGCCGCAAGATAGGTTTTGTATTCCAGTTCCACCACCTGCTGCCGGAATTCACTTCTTTGGAGAATGTGATGATACCCGCCCTTATCGCAGGACAGGGCAAGGCAGAGGCCAAAGCCAAAGCTATCGACCTACTTGGCAAACTTGGCCTTTCAGAAAGGCTTAAGCATAAGCCTTCCGAGCTCTCAGGTGGAGAACAGCAGAGGGTTGCAATTGCCAGGGCGCTTATCAACGATCCCGCTGTTTTACTGGCCGACGAGCCTTCCGGCAACCTTGACAGCGTTACAAAGGCAGAGCTCCACAAGCTCTTCCTGGAGCTTCGCAAAGAGTTCGGGCAGACAATAATCATCGTCACCCACGATCCGGAGCTGGCCGCCATCTGCGACCGTACCCTTAACATGAAGGACGGCTGCTTTATTTAGCCGAAAACCGGGATGTTCCGCTTTAAACAGTTTTCCGTAAAGAACGAGGGCGCCGCCTTCAAGGTTGGTACCGATGCCGTTTTGCTGGGCTCCGCCGCATCGGTCAGCGGCAGCGAGCATCGTATCCTGGACGCAGGAACAGGTACGGGCATAATAGCCCTTATGCTCTGCCAGCGGCTGCATGCAGTCGCCGGAGGTGATGCCCCCCCGGTAAGCGTTTTGGGAATAGACATAGACCAGGCTTCGGCCCAGGAAGCTGCGGAAAACTTTGCCGCATCCCCCTGGGCGGCCAAGATGGAAGCCAGATGCCTGCCACTGGAGCAGCTGGAGTCCGACGAATTTGATCTTATAGTATCGAATCCACCCTATTTTGAGAATTCTCTTCTGAATCTCGATTCTAAAAAGCGCACAGCAAGGCATGTAGCAGAGGAAGGACTTTCCTGGCGCAGTCTGCTGGCCTTTGCGGCTGATCATTTATCAAATGGAGGCCGTCTGGCCATGATACTCCCGGCAGACATCGCAGAAAAAGCCAGGGCAGCATCGGCCCCGGAAGGCATTAGCCTTTCCCGCATACTGAGCATCAAAACCAGCCCCAACAAGCCTGTTACAAGGGTTATTCTGGAATTTACAAAGGGAGCCCCGGAGCTTATGGAGGAGTCTCTGACAATACAAGAAGCCGGAGCATACACCCCGGCCTATCTTGCACTCACTAAGGAGTTTCATATTTTCATTTAACGGACTATTCCGGCTTTACATAGCGATTCCCTGTCAGGTCTTTGACGGCCTGGCGGAAGGCGGGAGCGTAAGCGGGTGAAGTGTGGCGTCCGGGAACTAACTCACCGTCCTTGCTGGGCAGCATTATCTGGTCATTATGCTTTACAATCAGGAACTTGGCAAGCTTGTCCCAACGCTTCATCATCTTGTCTGTATACGCAATGGTTTTGGTTGTAAGGAAGTCTGAAATCTCTGCCGGAGTCATCTTGGCAACAGCCTCCTCTACTTTGGCCTGATCCTGCTCATAATAGTCTTCAAGCTCTGTCTGGGCGTCCCTCAGATCCCCTATCATAGCGCTGTAGCGCGGGTAAATCATATTGGCCACGAAGTTACACATCCAGAAGGCGCTCTCTGTAGAGAATTCGCGGATGTTGTTGTTCTCCCTGCGGAATGGATCCGGAATGCGGTTGATACCGCAGTAAACCGGAACGTAAGCAACCATGTTGGCATCGTCCATATTGAAGTAAGAAATGCCGCCTACTGCATCGGGCAGCCATGAACGCATGCGGCAGACCATGGTCATACCGCTCTGCTGGCAGCCGATAGGACGCTCGCGGAACATCTTGGTTCCGTCCGGAGCCTCGTAGTTGACCGGCTGGTTCCTGTAAGGAGAAGCCCAGGGGCCTGCGCTTACATCGGCGGTCATATCAAGGGCCGTACCCTCATAATGGTCGCGCATATCGTTCTGGATGTCACGGTAGCTCACGGGAGCATCGGGCTTAATCCAAAGGGGAAGGGCGTCGTGCTCTGTCATATCTCCACCCAGGAAGGGCAGATAGCTATCCATTACCTCTGTGTTGTAATGATGGCGGAAGAAACTCCATACGCGGGCCTCGCAATAGCGGATGGCGCCAAAATCCAGCGGGCCGTAAGCCTCACGGAAGCTGAAGTCCTTGTCCGGGCCGTCGTAGTAACCCATCTCGCGGGCAAAAGAAATAACATCGGCAGAATACATGCATTCGCCCTCTACAACGCAGAAACCGCGTTTTTTATCGGCCTTGCTAACCTTTGCAACCTGGGGGAACTGGCGGATACGGCTGGCATTGGCATAGGCGGTGATGCAGTCGTCCGGCACACGCATTGCAACCCAAACGGCACCCTTCCTGTCCGGTCCCTTGCCGATGAGTTCCATAATCCAGGCCTCGTTCTTGTCGCAAACGGCAAAGGACTCGCCGGTGTCGCAGTAACCATACTCCTGAACAAGGTTATGCATTATCTCTATGGCCTCCCTGGCCGTCCTGGCCCTCTGCAGAGTTATGCCCATCAGCTCAAAATAGCCCAGCCAGCCTTCTTTGTTATGCAGCTCCTTGCGGCCGTCCCAGGTGGTCTCCACGATGCTTACCTGATTCTCGTTCATCAGGCTGGCAACAGAGTAAGTATACTCTGCCTGAGGAATATAGTTGACCTGGGCATTGGGACCCCATCCGCGGCGGACGGCAATCATCTCTCCCGGAGCATGACGGCCCGGGGCAGAGAAGTTAAGAAAAGCCGCAAAGCCGAAGCCGTCGCAGTTGTAGGTACATATTACGCTGCCATCAACGGAAGCCTTCTTACCTACGATAAGGTTTGTACAAGCATACGAGGCTACGCTGCCAAGTAAAAATGCTGCGGCCGATATGGCCAGGATGATTGATTTTTTCATGTTATGACGATATTGTCTGGTTGTTACTGCGAATATAAGAAAAAAATGACCTTCCGTGAAGGAAGGCCATTAACTTTTAGCAAATTAGTTTAAAAAAGGTTATGCAACCTGAGTGGCAACCTTCTTCCAGCCGATGATGTAAAGGATGAATGCAGCAAGGAAGATAATGGCAGCAAGGATAGGTCCTACAACAGGAATAATGCCGATAACTGCACCGACAAGCTCAAGAATTGCACCGATGAAGAGAAGGTTTGCTCCATCCCTTGCAGGCTGAGGCAGACCGGGAGCGGTCTTCATGCCGTTGTATCCCATGATATAAAGTATAGCTACTGCAATGCCGATGAGTGCAAGCAGGATACCGCCAATGAAGAAGCTGAGTAAAGCGCTCAGCACCGCGATGGCAGCTGCAATGAACACCAGGTTAACGGCGCCCTGAGCCTCCGGACCATCAACAATAGACTTAAGGTTGTAAAGGCCCCATACAAACAAAATAGTAGCGCCGAGTACTACGATGGTGATAATCACATTGAGAATCTCGTAGAAACCGACGCCGCCTGTAAACTTATGCGCAATGTTCTGAGCACCGCCCAAAAGTGAAATAAAAGGCTGAAGAATACTTGCAATAGCAAGAACCAGAAAAGCCGTAAAGATTAGTTTAACGGTCTTGTTGTAAAGTTGTACGTTCATAACTATAAAAAATTAGGTATTTACAAATCTGGTTACTAACTTTGTAGTTACGCAAATATACAAAAAAAAACATAAATAACACAAATACCATGAAAAGTATCCAGGAACTTGAAAAAATCTCATCCCAGGTTCGCAGAGACATAGTAAGGATGGTATCCAGAGCCAACTCCGGCCACCCCGGAGGCTCCATGAGCAGCGCCGATTTCCTTACCGCCCTCTACTTCCAGGTGATGGACCACAATCCACAGACTTGGACCCGTGAGGGCCATGGCCAGGATGTCTTCATCCTTTCCGCCGGCCACCTTACCCCGGTTTACTATTCTATCCTTGCCCGCGCAGGATACTTCCCGGTAGCAGACCTTGGCACCTTCCGTAAATTCGGATCCCCACTCCAGGGTCACCCCTCAATTCGCAAAGGCCTCAACGGTATTACCCAGGCATCCGGTTCACTTGGCCAGGGCGTATCGGCAGCAGCCGGCATCGCCATCGGCAAAAAACTGGATAAGGAAGACAAAACAGTGTATGTAATGTGCGGCGACGGCGAAAGCGAGGAAGGCCAGATTTGGGAGGCCGCCCTTTTTGCAGCCCACCACAACCTGGACAACCTTGTTGCCATGACAGACTGGAACGGCCAGCAGATCGACGGCACAACGGATTCAGTTGCCGGCAACGGAGACCTTCAGGCCAAATGGGAAGCCTTCGGCTGGGCAACCATCGTTGCCGATGGTCATGATATGGCAGCCATCCTGGACGCTTTTGCAAAGGCAAAGGCACTCCGCGGCAAGGGAAAACCCATCATGATACTTTTCAAGACCGATATGGGCCACGGTGTAGACTTCATGGCAGGCACCTGCAAGTGGCATGGAAAGGCTCCTTCTGCAGAGCAGTGCGATGCAGCTATGGGCCAGCTTACAGAAACCCTTGGAGACTTTTAATTAGGAGGACGCAACATGAAACAGTATACAGACTCAGGTAAAAAAGATACCCGCAGCGGTTTTGGCGCAGGCCTTTTGGAGGCAGGAAAGCGCAATCCCAACGTAGTAGCCCTCACGGCAGACCTCAAGGGTTCCCTTAAGATGGACGCCTTTGCCGATGCCTTCCCGGAGAGATTCATCCAGTGCGGTATTGCAGAGGCCAACATGGTAGGCGTAGCCGCCGGCCTTGCAATCACTGGCAAAGTTCCCTTCGCAGGCTCGTTCGCAGAGTTCATCACAGGCCGCGTTTACGACCAGATCCGTCAGGAAGTCGCATACGGCAAGACCAATGTCAAGCTTGCATCCTCACACGCCGGCATCACCCTTGGCGAGGACGGAGCAACCCACCAGACCATGGAGGACATCGCCCTTATGCGCGCACTCCCCGACATGGTAGTCATCAACCCCTGCGACTACAACCAGACAAAGGCCGCAACAATAGCAGCAGCAGAGTATGACGGCCCCGTTTACCTGCGCTTCGGCCGTCCCGGCGTTCCCAACTTCACGGAGCCGGACGCACCCTTCCAGATTGGTAAAATCTATAATATGAACGAGGGTAAGGATGTTACCATCGTTGCTACCGGTCATCTGGTATGGGAGGCTCTCCAGGCCGCACAGGTCCTTGAAAATGAGGGCATTAGCGCAGAGGTTCTGGACGTTGCCACCATTAAGCCCCTTGACGAGAAAGCCCTTGTGGCATCAGTTTTGAAGACTGGTGCTGCGGTGGTTGCAGAAGAGCACAACTGCGCCGGCGGTCTGGGAGAACTTGTAGCAGGCGTACTTGCCCGCACAACCCCCAAGCCCCTTGAGTTCATAAACGGCGGAGACCGCTTCGGCCAGACCGGAACCCCCGCAGAACTCATGGCAGCTTACGGACTTGACGCGGCACACATTGTTGCAGCAGCAAAAGCAGCCATCGCCAGAAAGTAAGTGACAGAAAAAGACATACAGGCAAAATTAAAGGCCGGGGATTACAACCTGGCCTTTAATGGTATTGTAGACAACTACAGCGAGCGCCTGTATTGGCACGTGCGCCGGTTCACCCTTTCCCACGAGGATGCCGACGACCTTGTCCAGGACGTTTATATAAAGATATGGAACGCCCTCCCCAGCTTCCGCGGGGACTCTGAGCTATTCACCTGGATATGGCGCATTGCCACCAACGCAGCCCTAAACTATGTGGCAAAGGCCAAGCTTCGCAGCGCACTGTCGCTAAGCAGCTACGCCGCCGAGGCAGACCGTCTCATTGACAACGATCCATGGTTCGATGGCGACGAGGCAGAGCGCAAGCTATCCAAGGCGCTTGCTCGTCTGCCGGTCAAACAGCGCACTGTCTTCTGCCTCCGGTATTACGACGAGCTGTCTTATGAAGAGATATCGGACATCACAGGAACATCGGTCGGAGCGTTGAAGGCTTCCTACCATTTTGCAGCGGAGAAGCTGAAAGATTATCTTGAATTGTAAAAAGTTCGCATAAAATTTTAAACCATCGGGATATATAGCTGTCTAAGAAAGCGATGAAACAAAATCCTCATACAACACCGGAAGCTTACTTCAGCGACCTGAAAACCCGCCTCCGCAGCATTCCTGAAATGCAGGAAGTGCCTACGGGATGGCAGCGAGTCAGGCCGCACCTTGCCATGGCAGCCGCATTCCTTGCGATTGTTGCAGTAGGAACAGCCATCCTGCGCAACACGGCCGGCAACCCTGCAGTGGCAAGCCCGGACTCCACGAGCCAGTACGAGCTGGCCCAGCTGGTGCGCACCAGTTCCCCTTATCTTTATGACGAGGACGCTTATACACAGGAGGAAGAAATGTCGGAGCCTACGGAAGAGGAAATCATCGAGTATCTTATCAGTACAGGTGTAACAATTGAAAACATTGAAGCAGATGAAACAGAAGATTAGCTTGGCACTGGCCGCAGTTGCCGCCATGTGCATCTCTATTACCGCATCCGCCCACCACGGAGACCCGGACAAATTTAGAAGCGAAAAAATAGCCTTCATTACTACTGAGCTTAATCTTACTCCCGCAGAGGCAGAGAAATTCTGGCCCGTTTACAATCAGGCCGCAGAAGAGAAAAAGGTTGCCCTTGAGACAGTAATCAAAGCTTATAAAGACTTGGGAAAGGCCGTTAATGACAAAGCCTCAGAAGCAGAAATAAGCAAGCTTACCAAGGCCTACCTGGATGCCAACAGCGCTTTTCAGACTATTGACAATAAATACCTTAAGGACTTCCAGAGCGTTCTTCCGGCAGAAAAGGTTGCAAAACTTTACCTCAGCGAAGAAAAGTTCAGACGTCAGCAGATCCACCGCCTTGGCAAAAATAAGGACAAGGAAAAGGACAAGGACAGAGGAGCTATGTTTGGGGAAAGAGGTCCCAGAAATCAAAAAGATCGGCCATAAGCCGATCTTTTTTTTTAATATGTCATATTGAATGTGACCTTTATCTTGTTGCCGACGAATTGCTTTGCCGTGTAACTGTATAGCTCTACAAAGAAATACATTGCCACCGTACCTGTGGTAGTTGTGGAATGGATTTCTGAATAGGGCATGAAGATTATCAGGTCATTGTAGGTGGTTTTCGGATATCCAGGCTTGAAGGATTTGGAACCGACCACGTTACCATCGGCAGTGTTATAACTGCTGTTGGTATCTTTTATCGGGGAGCCATTGGCATAGTAGAAATATGCAAGGGCATCGCATTGGTCGTCCATACAGTTGTCAATGCTGAAGTTGACATGGATGTTCATTCCCTTCTTGCCGTCTACATATACATTGTGGTCTACCTTGACCTCTTTGATTTCTGCAGTCCTTGAAGTTGTCGTAGTCTTGGCTTTGATCTCTACATACTCGGTCCTAAGCAGGTTGCCCTTGAAATAGAGTTCGAACCTGTAGCGGCCGGGTTTGTAATAGCCGCCGTTCTCTGTGCCCCAGCCTCCAAGTACCAGAGACTTGTCGCTGCCGGGCTCGATGGTATAAGTCCCGCTAATAGTAAAACCCTCCGGTGAAGCACTGTCATTTCTGCACAAGGTCCCGTCCGGCCTGAAAATTTTCCAGTAGAGAGTAATTGATTTTGAAACACTTGCAAGACCAGTGTATCTAATCTTAGGCGCCAGATACCTCATCTCGTCGTCGTAAAGAGTTCCGCCGTACCACGTCAGCACTTCCCTTTTATTGTCCTGATTGCCGAAGTTGATATAATTAATATCCATATATCCCTTGGCCTCCAATTCCGATTCCTTCCTTCGGGCATTTGCGGCCTCCTGCTGGCGGCGCTGCTCTGCCTGGCGGGCCGTCTCTTCCTGACGGCGGGCGTCCTCGGCCTGCCTAATGGCCCTGCGGCATTCCTCCTTCTTTTGGGCAAGGTCGTCGTTCGCAGGCTTGTCCGGGCAATCTGCCGCAGCATCAAAGAACTGTATAGCCTTGGCGTACTGCTTCTGCTGCATCAGCTTGACGCCCTGTGCGCGAGTTGTCTTGTAGCAGTCGCAATCCTGGCCCTTTATGCTGATAAAGGAGCCAGAGAAGACCAGAAGTAATATGAGTAAAAACCTGTATCTGAACATGGCCTTGTTACTTTAAGATGAACGATTTTCCAAAAAGATTGTTATCTCCTTTCCATATCTCTACTCTGTAATTGCCAGGACTGTAATGGCTTCCCTTGTCATAGCCCCATGATGTAAGGAAGATATTATACGGATACTGGCTGGCAGATGAATTGGCCAGCACAGTTAAAGGAACCTCCTTTGTAAGGGCATCGTTCCACCCTCCATAAAACTTCACAACTACAGAGTCATCAATATCCTCGTCCAGGATTCCATTATACTTAAGGAAAAAGTTTATGCTGTTTACATTCTTGGCGTACAAGCCGTCGCTTCCTTCATCCAAAAGATTGTCGTCCTCGTCGTGATAGTTAATTTCTACGTCGCCAACCTTCATATAGGCAAGGCTTTCGCACAAAGAGTAAAGACCAGCAGTCAAAGTGCTGTCCGGATAGTTAGGTAGCAGGAGTACGGCTAGCCTGGAATAATCTGCAGCGTTGCCAAAATTGCCTATCATCTTCTGGGAATTGGCCGCCTTTGCCCAGGAACGGCAGGCCTCGTCCAATTTATAATCCATATCGTCGACAAGGCTGTAGTAATCGCCGAACACTTCCGGATAATACTTGGAGTACCTGAAGTCATAGGCCAACACGGTATCCAAAAGCACCTTGCCGTCCAGCAGGGCTTTGTAATTACGGGCATCTCCCGTCTGGATATAGGTCCGGCACGCCGCTACATAATTGGTGTAAGCCTCTATCTGAGAATGTGCATGCCTCTTGTCTGCGGTAGAGAAGAACCAGGCCGCAAAACCACCGCCTACAAGAAGTACGGCCACTAGGGTAATTATCAGCGACTTGTGAGACTTCTTGGGCTTGCCGCCTGGGCTTGCCGCCTGAGGGCCATCGGCCGCAGGGGCCGCAACTTCTGGCGCGAATGGAACCTCTACTTTTCGCTGAGTCTTGCGGGGGTCAAAGCCAGGCCCGCCGGCAAGGCGGCTGTCAAGTATGTTCTGCGCGAACTCCTCCAGTTCAAACGCCTTAATCCTGTCCCAGGGCTCCTTGGCAAGACAAAGGTAGATTACGTTCCTGAGGTCATCGGACCAACGGCTGTCCACCTCCGGCATATCGGCTCCGTTGCGAAGCATATTGCCACCCTGGCCATAGAAGGGCAGTTCGCCCATGGCAATCTCGTAGATGCTGGCGCCAAGGGACCAGATATCACTGGCCATGATGGGGGTAGGATGGGAAGAGAAACGCTCCGGGCCCATGTATGCAACCGCACCGGCCTTGGCCGACCTGTTGGACTGGCTGCGCATGGTGGAACGTATCTTCTTGCTTATACCGAAGTCCGTGATGACAAAGTTGTCGTCGTTGTCTATAAGGATGTTGTCCGGCTTGATGTCCTGATGGACGATGGGATCCGGTTCCTGGCCGTGAAGGCAGGCAAGACCGGCCGCAACGTCGCGGATAAAGCGCCAGAGAAGGTTTTCATTCTCTGGCGTAGGCTCCAAAGTTCCCACAAGACGCGCGGCGGAACCCTTTGAGCAATAGCGCATTACAAGGAACGGCCTGTTCTCCCAGGTGCCAAGGAAAGACGCAGTAAGCAGGTTCTTGTGGTAAAGTCCGTATGCAATCTGATACTCGGACATGAACTCTTCACGCCCGCGCTCGTCAAGCATTATGTAGAACTTTATGGCAACTTCTTCTCCGGTGGCATCGTTGACGGCCTTCCAGACTTCTCCGTAGCTGCCGGCGCCGATGTATTCCTGTAAGGTATAGGAATGGTCGCCGTCCTGAATTTTGATATTAGGCGTTAGCTGTTCCATCTTCTACCTCCGTTTTAGTTTCTATCTGATTATTATCTCCTCCTTCCGATGGCTCCCGGGAATCCGGGGTGGGCGGCACCACGGTTTCTACCCCCGGCTCCTGTGGAGCGGGAGCGTTTTTCTTAAGTAAGAGTATTCCTGCCACCGCAATAACGGCGATGGTGATAATTATAGCCAGAATAGTCTTCCAGCGGGATTTCCCGGACGCAGTTTGCACCGCAGTAGAGGTAACTGCGGGTTCAGTACCGGCAATGACGGAAACAGGGCCGGCTCCGCTTTGAATTTCACACAGAATAGCGGTAACATTATCGTACCAGTCTGCGTCTTCCGCAGCCCTCCAAAGGGCCTCGCGGCAAGTAACCAGCGATTCCCTGTTGGCAGCGATTATATCCTCCAAATTCTCTCCGGGGTAGTATCCGCCTGCGCCGTCAGGGGTCTTCCTGTCACGGAGTACACCGCTAAGGCCATCGCTGCAAAGCAGGATTATATCTCCGTCATAAACATTGAAGAACCTGGTCTCCGGGCGGATCTTTTTGGAATCGTCGCCAAGACTGCGTGTTACTATGTTGCCCTGAGGATGCTCGAAGGTCTGGTCGTAGGTAAGCAGGCCCTTCTGAACCAGTTCCTGCACATAGGAATGGTCTTCTGACAGCATCTGGATGCCGGTTGCCGCATTGTAGCGATATGCGCGGCTGTCGCCACACCAGCTAAGCGTAAGCTCGTTTCCAACAATCCAGGCAAGTATAATGGTGCTGCCCATTCCGTCGTGCTCCGGATTGTCAGAAGCATCCTTCTTTATTCTCTTGTCCGCCTCTGCTATCAACGCCTCAAGATACTTCTTCCTGGACTCATGGCTGGCAGAATTCTCTGCATTTATCTTTCCCGGAGAAAAGAAGTCCTGGATAGTCTCTACGGCTATTTCAGAGGCTACTTCTCCGGCATTCATTCCGCCCATACCGTCCGCTACGGCCATGATAAGGCCGTATTCGCTCAGTTCCTTGACAACGTCGGACTCGCAATGGCCGGTGAGGTCGTCGCTCAGGTTGTCGTCTACATAAAAGTTATCCTCGTTGCCGCTTCTGACGGCGTCCGGGTTGAATTTCCCGGCCGCATCGGAATAAGCGTGCATACGGAATGTGATTTTCTTGTCCATGACAGGCCGGGCTGTTTATTTGATTTGTGAAATTGGAACTACACAGCCGATGTTGCGGCCGGCTCCGGCAGAAACAATACCTACGACAACAAGGTTGCCGGACGGGTTGGTATAGAATACCGGGCCGCCGGAGTTTCCGTGCTCGTAGTTGGTATCGGTAGTAAGGATAATTCCGTTCTGAAGGCCGTTGGAAGCAACGATTGCGCTGCCGTAAACGGGATCTACGCCGGATGCGCCAACACCAAGGCCAAGCGGGAAGCCAAGAACGGTAAGGGACTCGCCCCTTGAAAGGGTACGGCTCTTGTCGGCATCGAATTCAAGTCCGCCGGCAGATGATCCGATGTTGGCATAAGCATAATCGGTTTCGTCAATTGCAGCCAGCGACAGCTTGGTACCGTCATCAGAAGTGCCGTATCTATCGTGTGAAGAATCTATTACAAACTGGCTGCTGGACAGCTGAATGACATTGCCTGTAGAAGAGTAGGCGGCCAGGTGGACTGTAACCTTGCCTCCGTTATTGGCAATGGCGTTAAGCTGGGCCATGCTGTTGTTGGTGCCGTCTCCGTCCTGCCAGAAATTCCAGGCCTCGACTACGTGTCTGGCGGTAACAAACTTGCCGTTGGTTAGCAGGAAGCCTGAGCCTGACCAGCCGGGAGCATCTTCTCCGCACTCCAGCGTTCCGGAAGAGCCATCCGGCATGATGATATCAAAATACAAGGACTGGATAAAGTAAACGCCTGGCAGACAAGCATCTATAGCATCATTATTTACGACACTTTTTATATTGGGCTGTACGGCCGGACGGGATTCCACGCTACGTAATCTATCCTTGATACGCTGGTTATCTGCAGCAAGCATCTCGTTGTTCAGCTGCAGGTTCTGAATCAGTGAATCCTTGATTGCACGCTCCCTTGCAGCCTGCTCCTTGAACTCTGCCAAAGCCTTGTCCTGCAGGGCAATAACCTTATTCTGACCAATCATGGCCCATACTCCAAAGCCGATGGCGGCGGCAAAGATGCACGCCAATATGGATATGGATGTCTTGTATGGACGCAGAGCCTGCTTGCGGAAGAGATTCATCCTGGCCGTAAGGCCGATGCTCCTGACAAGACCCTTATCCCCCTGGGGAACAATAAAGCCCAGTTTGGGGCCGTTGACGGAGAGCTGAATCTCGTCACCGCTCTGCAAAAACCACTCGGAATCTATTTTGCGGCCGTTAAGGAAAGTGGAGTTTGTCTTGGAAAGCTGGATAAGTTTCCATCCCTCACCGTCCTTGACGATGGCGGCATGACGGCGGCTTACTGTCTTGAAGGACTCGTCAAAGCGCACCTGGCACTTGGAATCGCGGCCCAGTTCTATCTGGTCCACGATTATCCTTTGGGATTCTCCTGCCTTGTGATAGGCCGACGCCACCTTGTGCTCCAAAATGTAGTATCGGCGTCCAGATCCTCCCATCAGGGAGCGCATGCCGGCTCCTATTGAGCCTGACATCGTTTTCTTATAGCTTTGTTCAGACATATCCGTTATTCTTTATAGAATCTGTTGATAAGGTTTTCGTTCATGTAGTTGCTCATATCGGAGAAGAGATCCTCTTCTTTCTTCTCTATGAAGTGCATGCTGAACACAAGGATAATGCTCAGGAACAGGGCCACCAGGGTGGTATCGAAGGCCACTCCAAGCATATCGGTAACCAGTTTCAAACCCTCCGTGCTACCAGCCTGGTCTGCATATCCAAGGGCGCCGGCGATACCCAGCACGGTTCCGATGAAGCCCACGGACGGAATAGCCCACGCCGTGTAACGCATAAAAGATTGCTCGCTGTCTACCTTGGCCTTATAAATGCCGATCTGGGCCTCAACCAATCCCAGAACCTCTGAAGAAGACTTGCCAAGACGATACTTGGTACAGGCCTTCTTGATAAGGTCTGTAAGATAGAACTTCTGACTGCGCTCCAGCTGCTGCATGTTGAGCTTTATCTGGTTTACATCCTCTGCACTGAGCAGCCAGTTCTCCTCTTCCGGGAGCAACTTGGCAGAGAAAGCGTCGGATTCATAGGACAGGCGCCTGCTGGTACTGAAGACCTCTGACATTCCGAAGAAGAAAAGGAAGTAGGTGAAGCCCTGGATGATGCCACCGGGGAGTACTCCTCCCAGCATTACAAGGATACGGGGCGGATCCTGCTCCGGAGTCATTACGACCAGTACGGCCATCACTGCTACAGCTGCTATGAAGCTGATTAACAATCTTACGATTCTATTGTTCATGGTATTGTATTTTTCCTATTTAACAACTTTTCCTGTTCCCCAGATGGGCTCCCTGTGCTCCAGAACGGTGAAACCATTGCTGGTTAGCTGGAAGGTGACGAAGCACTTGTGAGGGGCGTTTTGCTGAATGTGGAACGGCCCTATCTCATATCTTTGCTCATCTGCCTTTCCGGGATGATAGATAAGGGTTGCCGTCACGTTAGCCTCTTTGCCGATGGAGCCAGAATAAACATTACACCAGGCCGTGTAAACTTCCGGGTAAATCTCCGGGACATAGAAGAGCTCGAAGCGCTCTGACTCGTCCGTCGCACGCTCCCTGACATCTTCTCCCAGTATACCCCACTTCTTGGAGGCATGCATACGCCAGCACTGCTCCGGCTCGCTTCCGAAGCGCTGGACGCCCATGTCCACGTCCGTATCCGTCTGTTCCCATCGGCAGAGTATACCAAACTTGGCAAATACGCCAAGGGTACGCTCTACGGTGCTGGCCGCAGTGTTTGCCCTTTCCGCCTGGGCGGCCCGAGCCTGCGCTTCACGCAGCTGCTGCTTCAGGCGCTCTATTTCTTCTGCCTGAGCCGCCACCTGCTCCTTCAGGGTGGTGTTTTCTTCTGTCATCCGCCTGACGTCATCTTCCATCTCACGGATCTTGTCCTTAAGCTGACTAATCTTTCGCCTCAGGTCTTCCAGCTCCTGGGCAATCTCTTTGAAAACGTCTTTGGGGACGCTTTCCTTTAGCTTTGCCGTAAGGTCCTGGACCTCTGTTGCCACCACTTCCAGCTCCTTGACTTTCTCTATGATTTCTACATCGGAGCTGGTCTTTTTAGGTACGATGACAAACAGGATGATAACCGAAGCCAAAGCACCGGACAGCAGGTCAAGGAATGATGTTCCGAATATGTTTATATCCTTCTTGGCCATCAGTATGCCTCCGCTCTAAGTTTTACATCGCCGATAGTTATAATATCCCCCGGCCTGATATAAAGGCCGGCAGCATCAACCTCCGTTGAATTGATATACGTTCCATTTGTTGAACGCTTCCAGCCGAAGGTGCCGGGGCCGCCACCGGTGTCGCTCCTCCACTGGCCGTCGCGCAGAATCCAACCACGGTTCTGCGGGTTCTTCTCCAGAGTACAGTGATAGCGGGACACATAGCTTGTATCCTGCTCTTTGATAGGAATGGTATTGGCCGTTCCAAGAGTCTGGCGGCCAACCGTAAGTAGCAGCCTGCCGGTTGCGGCAAGGAGCTGGTCCAACTTGTATACGCGCCCGGATTCCTCTCCCTGCATAACCCGCAGCAGGATTCCGTTCACTACTTCTGTCTGAGGTTTTGTGAGCTCTGACGACACGCCTTTGTAAACAGAGGCGCGCATGAAATCCTGGCCTGCGGCCGGAAGAAGCGCCAGGGCTTCGTCGGCATTCTGAAGCCGCTGCTTGAAGTCTGGCGCAAGGCAGGCTTCTATTAGCCGGGCCCAGGCCTGACCGCCGGGCACGGCGCCCAGCCGCTCGCGGTCCCATCGGCCCGTCCTGCCACGCTCTATATACGAGGGCAGGTCCGCCTCTGACTGAAGGCGGCCGAACGGGAGTTCCCCGGTTACCAGCTGGTACATCATCACTCCGTAGGAGAAAATGTCCGTTGTGGGCAGCACAGTGGCATTGCCGCGGCGGGGATTCACCTGCTCCGGTGGCATGTAGCCAAAGGTGCCGAACATCTGCTTGGGCACTCCGTTGATGCCCTTTTCCGTCATGCGGTTGTTGCGGTCTCCGGAAATACCAAAGTCCGTAAGCACGGCCGATCCGTCCTGGCGTAGCAGCACGTTCTCCGGCTTAAGGTCCCTGTGGACCTTGCCGCATTTGTGAAGGTCCCTGAGGCCGTAAAGAATCTGTGCGCCGGCCAGCTGAAGGCTTACGCGATGCTCCTTTGTAGCGGACGCCAGGTCTCCTCCGGGGCAGAATTCCATGACTATGTAAGGGTTACCCTTGGCCTTTCCCTGGCCGTAAGAATGCACAAGATAGTTGCTTGGAATAAGACCGGTGGAGTACTCCATGTCAAAGCGCCTGACAAGCGCCGGCCTTTCTGAAGAGACTACATCCCACAGCTTCAGAAGCTTTAGGGCGAAGACACCGCCGTCCGCCGCGCGTACTCTGTACACGACGCCGAAGGTTCCTTCTCCAAGGACCTTCTCTACGGTGAAACGGCCGTCAATACCGTCTCCGCGCCCGAAGTCGCATCTTTCGCTGATGATGTACTCTCCCATGCAGCATTATCCGTTGAATTCAAAAAGACGGTTGCCCAGGACGATTATATCGCCCGGTTCAAGTTTGGTCTTGCGGTTTACCTTGATAAAGGTTGTCCCCTGCTCGCTCTTGTTCTCCAGATACCAGTCCTGGCCGTCGTGGGTAAGCTGGGCCTGGGCACGTGAGCTGATGGAGTTGTTGTTGGCATCTGTATTGGCCCTCTTGAGCACGATTTTATCCCCGGAATAGGATACCGGCTGATAATCTATGCCCTCGTTCGCCCAGGCAATTGGTTTAAGGGTGCAGAACACGCCCTGGGCCGGATTAATCCAGCTGTTGACCGTGCCGCCTATCTTTTGTTTCAGGGGAACCCCGCATGAAGGGCAAACGTTCATGTCCGGACGGGTAGGATAACCACACCTGGGGCAGGAGGAGACTTCTGCAGGAGCCGGAGCGGCAGCCTGAGGAGCCTGGGCCTCGTAGGGCTGGTAGGCTTCCGGGGCCTCTTTTACAGTGCCGCTTAACGGGTGCTCCGGAACCGGAGTGGCCGGTGCGGGACCGCGGTCTACCATAGACCCCGTAAGCGGGGCGTTACACTTTGAGCAGCGTATGCTGCCCTCCTGGTTTTCCCAACCGCAATTTTTACATCTCATGGCTAATATGTATTATTTTATTATCCGCTAATCAACTATGGGCGAATATAATAAATATATTCGAAATTTGCACATCTTGCCGCTTATAATTGTGCTGTCACTTTATTTAAAAAATCTATGAAAAGTTGAAAAAACTGCTTTGAACGATCCATTCTTTTTGTAACTTTGTAGAAATATGACGCGCTTATGAAGTTGTTCGAAGACAAGACACAAGCCCGGCCATTTATCAAGTGGGTTGGAGGGAAGACACAGTTGCTGGACGAGGTTAAGAAATCGCTCCCTCGCGATTTCGCTACCCGTCAGCACGTTACATATGTAGAGCCTTTTGTGGGTGGTGGCGCCGTGATGTTCTGGATTCTTCAGGCTTACCCCAATATTGAGCACGCCGTTATAAATGACATCAACGAGGAGCTCATCTGCACCTATCGCATCATCAAAGAGAGCGTTGAAGAACTGATTTCTGCACTCTCTCGCATACAGTCAGACTATATTCCCCTAAACGCAGAAGCCAGAAAGGACTATTTTATGGAAAAGAGGGCTCTTTTCAACACCAAGGAGACCTCGCCGATTGAAACGGCCGCCTTGTTCATCTTCCTCAATCGCACATGCTTCAACGGCCTGTATCGCGTCAACTCAAAGGGCGAATTCAACGTTCCACACGGCAAGTATGCCAATCCCCGCATCTGCGATGCCGATAACCTCCATGCTTGTTCCGAGGTCCTGCAGAAAGTAGAAATCCTTTGTGGCGATTTCGCTGAGACTGGACGCTACGCCGGCCCCGACACGCTGTTCTATTTCGACCCGCCTTACAAGCCCATCACGGAAACCTCTTCATTTACCTCCTATGCGAAAGAAGGGTTCAATGATGCCGAGCAGATTCGTCTTCGCGACTTCTGTGACCAAATCAGCAGGGATAAGGCTCTATTTGTCGCCAGCAACTCTGACCCCAAGGATGTGAATCCTCAGGAGAATTTCTTCGACACTATCTATAACCATTTCTTCATCAAACGGGTATCCGCCTCCAGAATGATTAATTCTGATGCCTCCGGGCGAGGCGCTATTTCCGAATTGATGATCTCAAACGTAGTAAACGCATAATTATGAGGGATTTCCAAGTTTGGCTGGCAGGTTTCCGTCCAGCTATTGCCGGTTATAAATACTACACCGACTTTGAAAAGGTCTACCGTAATGTGGATGCTATCAAGGTTGAGCTGAACATTATGAACTCCTTAATTGGTAGTGCTGCTATTGAAGATGATTTCAAAGCCCTTTGCAAACGGTATCCAGAAATCCTCAAATGCATCCCTGTCTTGATTGCAAAACGGGAAACAGACATCCTTACTGTGGACTTTGACGGTGAACATCTCTTCGATTTCAAGGAGGCCAATTACCCCGTTGAGGATTATGTTGTCTTTATGCGCGAAACGGGGCTATTTGACCTAATGAAGCAAAAGCACATTCAAAACTTAGTAGACTATGTTACTGGTGTTGAAACCGGCCTGGATTCCAATGCCCGCAAGAACCGTGGTGGGCACGTTATGGAAGACCTCGTGGAAGGCTATCTCGTCAAAGCAGGCTTAGTAAAAGATGAAACGTACTTTAAGGAGATGTATATTAGTACGATTGAGCAGAAGTGGGGAATCGACCTTTCATGCATCTCCAATGAGGGCGGTACCGAAAAGCGCTTTGACTTCGTTATTAGGCGGCCCAATATGATTTATGGGATCGAAACCAACTTCTACTCCAGCGGTGGTTCCAAGCTAAACGAAACAGCCCGTAGTTACAAGACTTTGGCATTAGAGACCAAGGGCCATAAGAAATTCAAGTTTGTTTGGATTACCGATGGTCATGGTTGGGTCTCCGCTCGTAATAATCTCAAGGAAACATTCGATGTGCTGGATAATATGTACAATATCCTAGACCTTGAGGAAGGCATAGTATCAAGTAAACTCATTTAGCATGGTCAAGAATAAATATATTCATTCCATTGATTTGAAGCGGATTCAAATCAAGAATACGGATCGGGAGAGCTTTGCTAATGCTTTAATTGAACTGCCTTACCGCGGCTACGAAGTAGAAGATATTTCGGATGGACGCAAGATAGTAATTTCCAAGCCAGGAGGAAAAAGGAGTTTTGGCCGTATTAGCAAAGAGGACATCCTCGTTTTTATATATACTCCAGACACACAGGACCTTTGGCAGATTTCTCACAAACAGATTTTGGATGACCTTCAATCCAAGGCTGTTGAAGATGGCAAACAAACCAAACGCTTAATTGACGTATTTGAGCAGGTTCTTAATGGAGTAGATCCCGATGATATTAAAGATGCTATATCTTCATTCCAATTTAACACTGGAGAGCTTCCCGAAGCCCTTATCAAAGCATATAAGTGGATTTGGGGGCAAGAAGATGTGAACTATAAGAATGGCAAAGGGCGTATGCTTTGCTGGAGCGCCATAGCGGAATTGCAGGATAGTTTATGATAGTCCCTTTCTACAAGTCCCCTAACAACAACTTCACTCTTATAAAGGGTGATTGTGTCGAGCTTTTGAACTCATTTGAATTCAAGTTCGATATGATTTTCGCCGATCCGCCGTACCATCTATCCAACGGTGGCATCAGCATACAGAGCGGCGTTCCCGTGTCTGTAAACAAAGGCAAGTGGGATATGTCCCAGGGATTTGAGGAGGACTATAAGTTTGACAAAACGTGGCTGGCAGCCTGCCGTGAGCACTTGAAATCCGATGGTACCATCTGGGTAAGCGGAACATATCACAACATCTTCTCTGTTGCCCGCTGCCTGACTGAGCTGGATTTCAAGATTCTCAACTGCATCACCTGGGTAAAGACCAATCCTCCACCCAACCTTTCCTGTCGATATTTCACATACTCGGCAGAATACATCCTGTGGGCACGCAAGGAACAGAAAGTGGCCCACTACTATAACTATGAGTTGATGAAGGAAATCAACGGCGGCACCCAGATGCGGGATGTCTGGACACTGCCGGCGATTGCACCGTGGGAAAAGGCCTGCGGCAAGCATCCAACCCAGAAGCCATTGTGCGTCCTATCCAGAATCATTCAGGCCTCCACAAAGCCAGGCGCCTGGATACTCGACCCGTTCACAGGAAGCAGCACTACCGGCATCGCAGCTAATCTCCTTGGACGCCGGTTCCTGGGCATCGACCAGGAAGAAAAGTTTCTCGAAATAAGCAAAGCACGTCGTGAGGAACTTGAAAGTTTACGCATACGAGGTGAGATACTAGAGAAGCTTAATAAGCAAGCTAAACTGTTCCAAGATAGCGATATTTCCGTGCTATGTGAGCCGAAAGAATACTTCGGTCCGGATCTACCATTCTAGAGCTCATGATGTCGCACGGCAAAGATCCGGCGATTCTCACATCGGCATACTTGCCTTATCTTTCTTGATGGTATCATATTCATGTGGATTCCGGATAGCCAAGAATTCTCCGGAAATATTAATTTTGAAAAATATGCATAATCCGCTATTTTTGTAAGAGTAATCCACTAATCATTAATATTTTAGACAATGGCAGCACAAGATATCAGCCTCGATTTCAAGCCCATTCTTGATCATCTTAGACTTATAGAATCCAAGGTGAAAAGAGTTCGCCATGACGAGTATCTTCCTCAAATGAACAGCTTTACCTTGGAAAGCATCACTAATGAAGCAAATAGGATGCTTGAGTTCGCCGGCCTGCCAGGTTATTTTGCCGTAGTTAGTTATGAAAACCTTACAGACGGCATCGGTGGCGACGTGCCTCTAAATTATGATAGAAACGTCAACATAAGAATCTCAAATATTTATAAAAATAACTATGCTGCTACTCTTGCGATTCTAGCACATGAAATCTGCCATAAAGTCCTGTTTGTCAATCATCTTGTTTTCCCAACAACAATGATGACAGAAGTACACGCAGACGTGACTACTCTTTATGTCGGCTTTGGTAATTTGATTTTAAATGGATGTATCACCCATAATGCTAACACAAAGCACTATCTTGGGTATCTCACGTATGACACGTATAAGTTAATTAAAAGCATCCTTGATGTTATATATAGGCGTAAATCAGTTGACACTATTGCATTCTCAAAATTAGATATTGTAACACAACATGCTTTAAATAATTGGGCTCTTGTTTTAAAAAAGCGGGAAAATCCCGAAGAATACTTGCTAAAAGAGAGCACTAATGATGTTCGACTAATGGATAGCATTAACCTTCTAGAACAAATGCTAAATTACCATAAGGTCAAGATTTACAAAAAATTGGATTTGATTGAGAAAGAACTATACCAATACAACGACCTAGAAAAACTTAGTTATGACAACACCATTGATGTTTTTTATAATTACTACGAATGTATTCTGAAAGAGGACAGCGATGAAATATTAAAGAAAGATTTTGAGCATCGACTTGGGAATGATGCTACAACAAATAATGGAGAGCAAGAGGAGAGTACAATTATTATGAATGCCGCGTATGACTTATACAATCATATAGATAATAATTCTCTCACAATAAACAGATTGGCAAAATGCCCGTTTTGCGGTGAGAGCATTTTAGGCGCTGCTACAAAAAAAGACCATTTTGTTATTGTGTGCCCATCATGTAAAAGACATTTTATTAAAACACGTGTCGTCTGGGAGCCTGATAGCCACAAAAATATACAAAACAAAAAAGACTCGAACGAGATTGCTAAATTAAAAGATGAGATAAAAGACCTTAAACAAAAATCAAAAAGATTAAAGGATGAGAATGAAATATTAAAAAATCAATCACATGAATCTTATTCTGGAATCAATTATTTTTTGGCCAAAAAATACATTTTTACTATAAATGTTTTCTTATTGCTTTGCGCTATTTCATTAATTATTAAGCTGTTATTCTTCTAAAATGTCGCGCGATTTAAAATTATCTTTATGGTTGTTAGCTATTAACGCAACCCTATTACTTTTCTTGGCCGCAAAATATGATAAAAAGGGTCAAGAGAAAGCTAACGCCAATACACACAATAGCAGTGTAAAAACAAATTATAATCGCAGCGCCAATATTCCTCGATTTGAAATAGCATCAATTCAACTCAAAAATGAATCACAACCATACGCAGAATGGTACGGGAACAATATCTTACCTGAGCCAGAGGGGCAACAAAGTGTCATAGAAGTACACGCTTCTAATGAAGAAGATGTTGTGGTCTTAGTAAGATACGATAACCCATACAAGAATATTGCCGGGCACTTATATATTAGGGCCGGAGAATCTGGGAAAATATATGTATATCCTGGAAAAAGTTATTTAGTATATTTTTACAGTGGCAATAACTGGGACAGCTCAAAGAAAATGAACGGTGACATTAGAGGAGGCTTTACTAAGAATGAGCATACAACGATAGACCCGGAATCTCACTATTTTGCAATAACAAGAAATGGTAAAGAAACTAAATGGGATGGCGGTATTACGTACAATCTTAATAAAGTAATAAAGGGAAATCTTAGAACAAAGGGAATCTTAAAAGAAGAGGCTTTCTTGCAGTACTAATCCTTCATTATTCCTGACGCATAAGAACTATTCTTTGATGAACAATGGCACGCAAGCCTTGCGTAGGCAAAAAGGCGTTAGCCACCGAGAGGCGTGGACGCCCGTGTCCTCGTGAACGGGGGGACCGAAGTCTGGCCGACAGGCCTGACGCATCGGTGGGATGAGCGCGAAGCGCGAACCGGATCGGTGGGTAATGCCTTTTGGCCGTAAGAGAAGAATATTGTGAATTTTGCGTATCTTTGCGGGCGAAATGAAGAACATTAGGAATTTTTGCATAATAGCCCATATTGACCATGGTAAGAGCACCCTGGCCGACAGACTTTTGGAATTAACCAAAACGCTGTCCGACAGAGACATGGAGAACCAGGTGCTGGACGACATGGACTTGGAGAAAGAGAAGGGCATCACTATAAAGAGCCACGCAATCCAGATGGATTACGTGTACAAAGGCGAAACTTACAAGCTCAACCTGATTGACACCCCCGGGCACGTAGACTTCAGCTACGAAGTTTCCCGCAGTATCGCATCCTGCGAGGGTGCGCTGCTTGTAGTGGACGCTTCCCAGGGCGTTCAGGCACAGACGATATCGAATCTTTATCAGGCCGTAGACCATGGCCTGGAGATTATCCCGGTGCTTAACAAGATAGACATGGACTCCGCCATGGTAGAGGTTGTGACCGATGAGGTCTGCGACCTTCTTGGCTGCGAACCCGAAGACGTATACAAGGTTTCCGCCAGAACAGGAGAGGGCGTAGCACCCCTTCTGGACGCCATCGTAGAGAAGATTCCGGCACCGGCCGGAGACCCCGAGGCTCCGCTCCAGGCCCTTATCTTCGACTCTGTTTTCAACTCTTTCCGCGGCATCATCGCCTACTTCAAGATTATGAATGGCAGCATCCGCAAGGGAGACAAGGTCAAGTTTTTCAACACCGGAAAAGAGTATGTGGCCGATGAGATCGGCGTGCTCAAGATGCAGCTCAAGCCGACGGATACCATCGGCTGCGGAGATGTGGGATATATCATTTCCGGTATCAAATCTGCGGCAGAGGTAAAAGTGGGCGATACCATTACCCATGTTGAAGCCCCGTGCGATGCCGCTATCGCCGGTTTTGAAGAGGTTAAGCCGATGCTTTTCGCCGGCATGTATCCTGTTCAGGCCGACAGGTACGAAGACCTGCGCGCTACGCTTGAGAAGTTCCAGCTGAACGACGCTTCCTTCGTCTACGAACCGGAGTCTTCGCTGGCCTTGGGCTTTGGATTCCGCTGCGGTTTCCTGGGCCTTCTGCACATGGAGATTGTGCAGGAAAGGCTGTTCAGGGAGTTCGCCATGGACGTTATCACTACCGTTCCGAACGTTTCCTACAAGGTGTACACCACCAAGGGAGAGGTACTGGATGTGCATAACCCGTCCGGACTGCCCGCACCCACCCTTATAGAGCATATCGAAGAGCCTTACATCAAGGCCCAGATCATTACAAATACAGATTTCTACGGCCCTGTGATGAAGCTTTGCATGGACAAGAGGGGTACCCTCAAGGGCGAGCATTACATCACTGCAAACCGCGTAGAACTCTCTTATGAGCTACCTCTTTCAGAGATTGTGTTTGACTTCTACGACAAGCTCAAATCCATCTCCAAGGGTTATGCTTCCTTTGACTATCACCTTATGGGCTACCGCCCTGCCAAGTTGGTCAAGCTGGACATTCTGCTTAACGGAGACCCCGCAGACGCACTGTCTACGCTTATCCACGAGGATCACGCCTATGACTTCGGCCGCAAAATCTGCCTGAAGCTCAAGGACCTCATCCCCAGGCAGCAGTTCGACATTGCCATCCAGGCAGCCATCGGCGCAAAGATCATTGCCCGTGAAACTGTCCGCCAGGTGCGCAAGGATGTGACTGCAAAGTGTTACGGCGGCGATATCACCCGTAAGCGCAAGTTGCTTGAGAAGCAGAAGGAGGGTAAGAAGCGTATGCGCCAGATTGGTACCGTACAGGTGCCCCAGAGCGCATTCATGGCAGTATTAAAACTTGATTAGGATGTCTACGGTAGCTGTACTTCTGACCGTTTTCAATCGCAAGGAAAAGACCCTTGCGTGTCTTGAAGGCATTTATCTGCAAATAGATGCCCTTAAGGCCGACGGTAAGTACGATTGCACTGTCTACATGGTAGACGACGGCTGCACCGACGGCACATCGGAGGCCGTCCGCGAGGTCTTTCCGCAGACCAGGATTATCCGCTCCGATGGCGGCTTGTTCTGGAACAGAGGAATGCGCCTGGCATGGGACGAGGCTGCAAAAGAGGACTACGACTTCT
The DNA here is from genome assembly GCA_947166905.1 of uncultured Prevotellaceae bacterium. Lineage (GTDB taxonomy): Bacteria > Bacteroidota > Bacteroidia > Bacteroidales > UBA932 > Cryptobacteroides. The sequence goes on from CAMVFZ010000006.1 coordinate 126,981, forward strand.
ATCTTCTGGTTAATGACGACACTATTCTGGCAGACGGCGCCCTGGCAACGCTGCTGGATAATTCAGAGTTCCTGCGCCATCGCGCCATCGTCGTTGGTACAGCGGCAAACAACTCAGGAACAATTACTTACGGAGGCCGCACCAAGGGCAACAGGCTGATTAAGCCAGACCCTGCCATCCCAGTGGCCTGCCATATGTTCAACGCGAATCTGGTATTGGTTCCGCGATTTGCCTACGAGAAAGTGGGTAATCTTTCCCCGGCATACCACCATTCCTTCGGCGACTACGACTACGGCGTCAGAGCCCGCAAGGCAGGCATCAGCTGTGTTGTAGCCCCCGGTATCCTGGCCAACTGCGACCGCAATCCGGGCCCGGAGAAATGGCGCAACGCGGCCTTCCCCCTGAAGGAGCGCTACGCTTACCTGAAGAGCCCGAAGGGCCGTCCGCTGCGGGAGCAGTTCATCTTTGATACAAGGCTTAAAGGGCCGTTTTACGCCATCGGACACGGGATATCCGTTAGGTTCAAGATGTTATTCCCAAAGAAAGTATGAGTAAGGTAAAAGCTATAATTAAGTCTTTCCGGTTAAGGACCCTGCCGTTGTCGCTGGCGGGTATCGTGCTGGGTATATTTCTGGCCTGCGCAGATTATCGCGTTAAGCCGGTTTCTATAATTTTTCTAGTGCTTACCGCCGTTCTGCTGCAGATTCTTGCCAATCTTAGCAACGAGCTTGGCGACGTACTCAAGGGCACTGACACAGCCAGGCGTCAGGGGCCTCAGTACGGACTTAACAGTGGCGTGCTGAGCATTTCTCAGATGAAGACCCTTGTTTTGGTCTTTGCCGGACTGTCTTTTGTGAGCGGCCTGCTGATGATACGCTTTAGCGCCTTCGGCAGCCTGTTCAGCCTGGAGGGCCTGTGTTTTATAATGCTGCTTGTGTCCGCCATCGGCTCTGCAATGCGTTATACGCTTGGCCGCAATCCTTACGGCTACAGGGCTTTGGGTGATATCTATGTTTTCCTTTTCTTTGGGCTGGCTACGGTTATCGGCGGCTACTTCCTTTGCGCCGGAGAGGTCGCAGACTTTAAAATGCTGCTGCCGGCTGGCACCATCGGCCTGTTTAGCGTGGGCGTACTGAATGTAAACAATATCAGGGATGCCAAGACCGATTCTGCCACCCGCGTGACGATTGCCATATTGATGGGCCCCTTCTGGAGCCGTGTATACCAGACTGCCCTCATCCTTGGCGGATGGGCTTGCGCTATTGTGTATTGCTGCCTGCGCATGACCGATATCTGGAATTATCTGTTTGTTATTACCGCACCCTTGTTCATCGCCCACCTTGTGATTGTGTGGAAGAAGCAGGATAAGGCGCTGGATCCGGCCCTGCCGATTCTGGTTATGTCTTCCTTCCTGTTTGCCATTCTGATGGGCTTCGGGTTTGTACGTTTCCTACTGTAGTTTGACGATATGCCCAAGAAAGAGTACATAAGGGAGATGTTCGATACCATCTCTGCCGATTACGACCACCTGAACCACCTGATGTCCCTCAACGTGGACAAAAGTTGGAGGCGCAGGGCGCTCAAACACATAGTGCCCAAAGACGGACAGCTTTCCATCATGGACCTGGCTTGCGGCACTGGCGATTTCTCAATTGCCATCGCTAACAGGATGAAGGAGAACGAGGTCAAGGGCCACATTACTGGCGTTGACCTTTCAGAGGGCATGCTGGAGATTATGAAGACCAAGATCGCCGCAGAGAACCTTGAGAATATGGTTTCTGCAGAGCTTGGGGACGGCGAGTCACTGCACTTTGGGGCGGGCTCCTTTGACCGGGTTACCATCGCCTTTGGCATCAGAAACTTTGAAGATAAGGAGAAGGGGCTCAAAGAGATGCTGCGTGTGCTTAAGCCCGGCGGACGGCTCGTAATCCTGGAGCTTTCCGTGCCGTCTAACCGCATCATGCTTTGGTGCTACAACTTATATTTCAAACACCTCCTTCCTATTATCGGCGGAAGGATATCCGGGGATAAAAAGGCTTACCAGTATCTTCCAGCTTCTGTGCTTGGCTTCCCCAAGCCGAAAGCTTTCATGGCAACAATTAAAGAAGCGGGCTTCTCCAGCGTCTTTACCAAGGCCTACACCTTCGGCATTTGCCGGTTGTTCGTTGCAGAGAAATAAAAAATGGTCGGCCTCACAGCCGACCATTATTTTATACCTAATATATTATTAAAGATTAGGATTCTCTTTCTTCCAGTCTGCAACGGCAGGAACGATACCAAGGGTAACGATCTCGTCACGCATCTTGCAAAGGTGCTCGTAAGATGCCTGGAGGTCTGCCATTTCTTCTTTTGAGCCCTCAGGGTTGGTGAAGTGAACACCGGTAGCATCGATAACAGTAGGCATAGCCATCATTACGTTCTTGTACTGCTCGTTGTTTACATAGGTACCTGCAGGCCAAGTGAATTTGTCACCGCCCATGGAAGCCTCAATCATCTTAACAGCCTGGTATGCAGGGCTCTGGAATGAGCTGCGGCCGCGAAGCTTGATGATGTTGCTACCACCCTGGATGGTGTTGTGCTTGATCTCTGCGAACCTCTCTGCAGAAAGATTGAGCTCTGAAAGGGGCTTGCCGTCTACCTTAACCTTTGATGCAAATACTGCCATAGCCTCACCGTGGCCACCGTAGGTGTAAGAACCGGTAACCTTGTACTGAGCTACGCCGAACTCCTGTGCAAGAGCCTCCTGAAGACGGGTGCTGTCAAGAGCTGCAAGTGAAGTGAGCTGGCTGGGCTTAAGGCCGGAGTGGATGAGTGCGGTAAGAGCGGTAACGTCTGCAGGGTTGAAGATAACCACTACAAATTTAACATCGGGGCAATACTTCTTGATGTTGTCACCGAATTCTGCTGCTATCTGGCAGTTACCCTTGAGAAGATCCTCGCGGGTCATGCCGTCTTTACGGGGAGCGCCGCCGGAAGAAATGATGTATTTTGCATCCTTGAATGCCACAGCGGGGTCGATAGTGGCGGTGAGGTTAATACCCTCGAATGCGCAATGGTCCATTTCTGCGAGAACGCCTTTGAGTCCGGGCTCGAAGATATCATACAGGCAGATGTTGGGAGTAAGACCAAGCATAGCTGCTGTCTGGACCATATTTGATCCGATCATACCGGCTGCTCCTACGATAAGAAGCTTTTCATCAGTAAGGAATTTCATGGTGTTTTTTATAGTTTTTGTTGTTCTTTCTCAAAAGTTTGGCAAAGATACGAAAGAGTTTGAGAAAAAGTACTATCTTTGCAGATGTTTATTTGACAAAGAGACAATGGAGCCTCCCAGTTCATTCAATAGTCGTGAATCTGTAACGGATCCCTTAGCGGATGATCCGTTATCGCAGAACCTAACCATTGATTCATATCGCATGTACACCCGGGCCTGATGGTTGCGGGGGTAGAACTGTGTTTGTGCGCTCCTAAAAAACATATTTATGGGACTATACCTTAAAAAAGAATTAGAAAACGACGCTATCGTAGCGGTTTGGAAGATTACAGAGACGGAAGAAGAACTTGTCCGCCTCAGCTCCACCCCTACAGACGAAATGGAGGAAATCTCCTTCATAAAGAGTGAAGCCCTGCGCAAACAAAGGCTCGCAGTACGCGCCCTGCTGGGAGAACTCTTCGAGGATAAAGTATACCTTAGCCACCATGACAACGGCAAGCCGTATCTGGAGAACATGGTGACAAATATCAGCATCACCCACACAGAGAAATATGTGGCAGTTATTCTCCACGACGAAGAAGACGTCGGCATTGACCTTGAGTCCATGGACAGGGATTTTTCTGCAGTAGAGAAGAAGGCCCTTTCAGAGGACGAGATCGACGACCTTGAGGACGATCGCCGCAACGAGCAGCTGGCCATCTACTGGTGCGCCAAGGAGGCCATCTTCAAGAGAGTATCCGCATACGGAGTAGACTTCGCAGAGCAGATAGAGGTAGAGCGCTTCCGCCCCCGCGGAGAAGGCGAGCTTGAGGCAACATTCATCCACAAAGACGGTTACGAAGAGGAGTTTGAATTGGAATACCTCACCTTCGACCGCCACGTTTTGGTATGGGTTGTAGGGTAGTGGATAAAATGTAACAAAACTGTTACCGATTTGGAATAATTCTAAATTAAAAATTTTTGTAAAACGCTGTTAATCAACAAATTAACAGCGTTTTTTCAAATTGTTCATAACTTTATTTCGCAAAATACTGGATTTTCAGAATCTTTTATTTTAACTTTGCTACCCGACTTCCAAAAGAAGTCAGTCCTTACACACGCTGATAACAAACCTAAACACTACCAATATGGTCAAGCACGTCATTAAACGCGACGGTAGAGTCGTCGACTTCAACAATCAGAAGATTGTTTCCGCTATCCTGAAAGCAATGGATGTAACAGAGGCTGGTGAAGACATCGTTCTCGCAGCCAAAATTGCCGATGCCATCTCAAAACTTGACGTAGACGGCATGAGCGTAGAGGACATCCAGGATTGCGTAGAAATGGAGCTTATGAAGAGCCCCCGTAAAGAGGTGGCCAAAAAGTATATCGCCTACCGCAACCAGAGGAACCTTGCCCGCAAAGCCAAAACAAACGAGATTTTCCAGACCATCATAGACGCCCAGGCTAACGACATCACCCGTGAGAACGCCAACATGAATGCCGACACCCCTGCCGGTATGATGATGAAGTTTGCCTCAGAGGCAACCAAGAGCTATGTAGACGAGTGCCTGCTATCCAATGACGTGCGCGAAGCAGTTGCCGGAAACTATATCCATATCCACGATAAAGACTATTATCCGACCAAGTCCCTTACCTGCATCCAGCATCCTCTTGACAAGATTCTGGAGAACGGTCTCAGGGCCGGTCACGGTGAGTCACGTCCTGCAAAGAGGATAGAGACCGCCAGCGTGCTTGCATGTATTTCCATGGAAACCGTTCAGAACGAGATGCACGGCGGTCAGGCCATTCCTGCATTCGACTTCTATCTTGCTCCCTTCGTTCGCAAGACTTTCGAAGAGGAAATCGACAAGGTCAGCGCATACACTAACACAGATTACAGCGACCTTAAGCCCATCAAGATCGATGACTACATCAAGCGTGACCTCACCGGCCTTCAGGGCAAGGACCGTGCAGTCCAGCATGCAGTCAACCAGACCGTAAGCCGTGTTCACCAGGCTATGGAGGCCTTCGTCCACAACATGAACACCATCCACAGCCGTGGCGGCAACCAGGTTGTATTCAGCTCAATCAACTACGGAACCGATACTTCCGCAGAGGGCCGATGCATTATCCGCGAGATCCTGAACACCACCTATGAGGGTGTGGGCAATGGCAGCACCGCCATCTTCCCTATCCAGATCTGGAAAAAGAAGAAAGGTGTAAGCTATCTGCCGGAAGATCCCAACTACGACCTGTACAAGTTCGCATGCAAGGTAAGCGCCCGTCGCTTCTTCCCTAACTTCCTTAACCTGGATGCCTCATACAACCAGGACGATGCCTGGAAGGCCGACGATCCCCGTCGCTTCGAGCACGAGGTTGCCACCATGGGCTGCCGTACCCGCGTTTACGCAAACGCTTTCGGCCCCAAGACTTCCATCGGCCGCGGTAACCTTAGCTTCACCACCATCAATATCGTGAAACTGGCCATCGAGGCAATGCAGGAAGAGCAGGACAAAGAGACCCGCATCCAGAAGTTCTTTCAGAAGTTCGATTGGGCCTTGGACATCGCTGCAAAGCAGCTTAACGAGCGCTTCGACTTCCAGAAGACCGCCCTCAAGAAGCAGTTCCCTCTGCTTATGAACGGTCTATGGCTTGGTTCCGAGAAGCTTAGCGATAACGACAGCATCGAGGCCGTTATCAACCAGGGCACCCTGGCCATCGGCTTCATCGGCCTGGCAGAATGCCTTATCGCCCTTGTAGGCAAGCACCACGGAGAGAGCGAAGAGGCTCAGGAGCTTGGTTTGCGCATCGTTTCCCACATGGCAGAGAAGATCAACGGCTTCACAGAGATCTACAAGCACAACTTCTCTTGCTTCGCCACTCCCGCAGAGGGCCTTGCAGGAAAGTTCACCAAGAGGGACAAGAAGACCTTCGGCGTACTGCCCGGAATTACCGACAAAGATTACTATACCAACTCAAGCCATATTCCGGTTTACTATCATTGCACCCCGGAGCATAAGGCCAAGATCGAGGGTCCTTACCACAAATACGAGGGCGCTGGCCACATCTTCTATGTAGAGATTGACGGCGATGCTACCCACAACCCGGAGGCCATCATGCAGATCGTAGACCTTATGGACAAATACGATATCGGCTACGGCAGTGTTAACCACAACCGCAACCGCTGCCTTGACTGCGGCTTCGAGAATGCAGAGAAAGACCTTCACGAGTGCCCTCACTGCCACGGTCATAACATCGACACCCTGCAGCGTATCACCGGTTATCTTGTAGGTACCACCAACCGCTGGAACTCCGGCAAGCTGGCAGAGCTTCACGACAGAATTGTTCATAAATAATGAGAGCAGACCAGATTTGCATACTGGATGTGCTTCATCAGACAATGGCGGACGGACCTGGTTTCCGTACCGCCATTTACTGTGCTGGCTGCAAGCATGCGTGCAAGGGGTGTCATAACCCCCAGTCGTGGGACATGAAAAATGGCCACTGGGTTGGTGTGGACGAGCTTCTGGAAGAGATCCTGGCCGACGAGATGAGCAATGTCACCTTTTCCGGCGGCGATCCAATGTACCAGGCCCCGGCCTTCACCCTTTTGGCGCAACTGATCAAGCAGTATTCAAATAAGACAATCTGGTGCTGGACCGGCTTCACCTATGAAGAGATCCTGGCCGATGAGACCATGTCGCAGATGCTCCCCTACATCGACGTCCTGGTAGACGGCCCGTTCATCCTGGAGCAACGCGACACTGAGCTTCTCTTCCGCGGCAGCCCCAACCAGCGCATAATCTACCTGCACGGCGAACCCCCGGAAGACATCATCCCCGGTACTGTAAAGATTGAAAAGCCCCGGTAGATTTTTCAGACAACAAAGGCGGCCACATTCTGTGATGTGACCGCCTTGCGTTTATCTTGGTTGAGTGCTAGGTTAAAAAACCAGAGGCCTCAGAATGCAAGTTTTGCAAATTCTGAGACTATTTTTGTGAATTCTGAGAGTCAGACGGAGTCTTCTGCTAAAACAATAAAAAATGAGCATGGCACAATTTTGTTGTCCATAAACAATAAAAATAGAGTTTCTCCAGCTTTATTGTTTGCGGACAATAAAATTTAACTATCTTTGCATTGGATAAAAGATCTGTACTATGGAAGTATTGACCAGACAACATTACGCAGATATCGTTGATTCCTGGATTGGGAAAGGAAACATCATCGCACTTGTAGGCTCTCGCCGTGTAGGCAAGAGCTATGTCCTTAAAGACTTCATCCAGCGACACAAAGATGAACCGGACATAAACATCATCTTCATTGACAAGGAGAAGAAGGCTTTTAAGGATATCAAGACCAAGGATGATCTGGACGCCTGGATTGAGGCTCGCTTTATCCAGGGCAAGCACAACTGCATTCTCATTGACGAAGCCCAGGAGATTGACAAGTTTGAAGAGAGCGTCTGCAACTGGTACACGGAAGATAATACCGATGTTATCATTACCGGCAGCAACTCCAAGATGCTCTCCGGCGAATTGTCCACTCTCCTTTCCGGCCGCCATGTGGAAGTAAGGGTTCATCCGCTTTGCTACTCTGAATTCTTACAGTTCCATGACCTTCCGGACACGGATGAAAGCCTGATGACCTATCTGAACTACGGAGGCCTTCCTGGTCTGAGGAAAGTGGGACTGGGCAGTGACGAGCAGGTATGGGCTTACCTGACCAGTGTCTTCAATACAATTATGCTGAAGGATATCATTGAACGTCATGATATCCGCAACATCACGTTCCTTAATAACCTCATCGCCTTCTATGCCGACACTACCGGCAAACTGACTTCGGCCAACAGCATCTCCAAATATATGAAGTCGCAGAAGGAGAACATTTCCTCCAACCTGGTTCTTCTGTATCGTGAGTTTTACGCCGAGGCCTACCTTATTGACGTGGTCTCCAGATATGACATCCACGGCAAAAAACTATTCGAGTCCAACGAAAAAGTCTATTGGGACGACCTGGGCCTGAGGAACCTCAAGGCAGAAGGCGACATGGATTCCTATATTGAGAAAGTCATCGAGAATGCCGTTTACAAGCATCTCTGTTTCCTTGGGTATGAGGTTCACGTTGGCGTGCTTAATGCCGGAGAAGTAGATTTCGTTTGCACGAAGCCCGGGAAGACCGTGTATGTCCAGGCAAGTTACATCATTTCAGAAGAATCTACACGTCAGCGGGAATTTGGGCCGATGGAGAAAATCCGCGACAATCATCCCAAATATGTCATCAGCGCCACTCCGCTTTTGACGGAGAGAGACGAAAATGGTATCAAACATCTTTCGCTGAGGAAATTTCTTAAAGAAGGCATCTAGGAGTTACACGAACCGTTCCCATTCCCAAAGTACAGCAAAAGCGGCCCGAAGACCGCTTTTATTATAGTGAATGGAGGGCGGCTGCTGCCGGGGCTGTCGGGGCCGCCCTCCGTGGAAATATCTTTATCCGCAGCCGCTGTTGCGGCTAAAATAGATAAATTGGTAAATCGATAAATAGGTTAAAAAGCGAGGCAGGCACGAACACGGCGGTTGTCGTCCTCATAGCCGTCGTCGTGCCAGTAGGCAGAGCCTAAGTCGAGTTCCACTTCGTAGACGATGCCATCTACGATCTCCGTAGACGACCAGTAGACCCCGTCCTGCAAGGCTGTGCCTCCAGCGGTGCTGATAGCATCGTTCAGACTCATGTAATTTGCGATGTCGGTATCGGCGTCGTCCCCGAACATCTGGTTCCACTCAGCCTTGCTGGGCAGCTTCCATGTGCCGCCGGTGAACGCAGGTGTGTGTGCGGCGCAAGTTGAAATGGCCGTACTCCAGTCCATCTGGCCCTCGTCGGCCAGCGCCAGTGCCAGTCCGTTAGAGCCGCTGACGTAGCAAATCATGGCCACTGCGGTCACGCCACCGGGCAGACTGGCGTAATCATAGTTCTTGCCGTCGTCGCCAATAACCTGTCCCACAGCGGGGCTGGTCAAGTTGAGGGCGGGAACCTGCTCCGTCAACTTGATGTCCGACTGGTAGTACTTGCCTGCCGTGAAGGTGACGCTGGCCTTTGATGCTGTGTAGGTCTTGCTGTCACTGCCCGTGGCGGTGAAGGTTACGGCCTGTCCGCTGATGGCGGGCAGGGCGACGTAAAGCTCGCTGGTGGCCGAGGCAGGGGTGATGACATAGTCCTGCGAACCAATGGTGATGGTCAGCGGATTCACGTTGATGGTGGCCGAACCATTAACGTTCTTGGTGGTGAACTTAAAGATGGCGAACTGCGCTGCGGGCTGGGTGGTGACCGTCAGGCCGGGCGTCGTGGTCTGAATGGTGCCTTCGCCCAGGCGGACGTCGAGGTTGGCATTCAGCGTGCCGTCCTGTGCGGCCAGGAGCGTAGCGGCATCCTTCACGCCGGTGTGGTCATCCTTGGCTGCAGAGAGCGGATAGACCAGCGTGCAAGGGGTGTCGTTTGCAGTGCCGGCCTCCACGGTGAACGTGATGGTGGCTGTGCCGCTGCCGGCCACTTCGGTGACGGTGGCATCGGCCACATACTTCGTGCTGCTCACCTCATAGAGGATAGCGATATGCTCGTTCACGGCCCACTCGGCCTTGATGTAGGTCGTCTGGTCGCTTATAGCCTTGGTTACGGCCGTTTTGGGTGCCAGAGTGGCGGTGATGGTGATACCTTCATTATTCTCCACGGGCTGGACGTTCGTTTCAATCTTGTTGCAGGCAGCCAGCGCAAGAAGCATAGCTGCAATTCCAAATGATTTCTTCATTGTCTTGTCCTCCTCTAATTAAAATCCGAACGGATCACCGCCATTGTTGTAGTCATTGGGATCGTCCAATCCGCTTGTGCAAATAACGCCTTCAATCTTCACCTCGAAAACCAGCATCGATGGAGCGTCATAAAACTCTTTGTGTTTTGTGTTCATATGGTATGTTGATTTGTTTTCTAAAATATAAATATACCCCTCCCCGACCCATATTTCCAATAGGCCGGAGGCCTCAGAATGCAAGTTTTGCAAATTCTGAAACTATTTGGCTCACCTGCAAACTTCCGTGGGGGGGCTATCCGAAGAGCCTGCATAGTCTGA